>CANRDO010000042.1 GCA_947629385.1 uncultured Lachnospiraceae bacterium | reverse complement strand
GGCGCAGGGTTCATCGTGGCGCTTACGGGCGAGATCATGACGATGCCGGGACTTCCGAAGGTACCGGCGGCGGAGCGCATCGACGTGGACGAGACCGGCAAGATCTCGGGCCTGTTCTAATCTTTAAAACAGCAAAAACTGTCGGGGCTGCTATGATCTTGCTGCACACATGTCCGAGAAATCAGTTGAACAATGGATCATGGCAGACCGACGGTGAATTTTCAGAAATACGGGAGGTATAGTACAATGGGATTTTCAACCGTTCCATGTAACGAATTTGTGGAAGTGCTCGCTTCCAAGGCTCCGGTACCGGGCGGTGGCGGCGCGTCGGCGCTGGTAGGCGCGGTGGGAACCGCGCTCGGCAATATGGTGGGCAGCCTGACGGTCGGCAAGAAGAAATACGCGGACGTTGAGGCGGAGATGTATGAGCTGAAGGCGAAATGCGACAAGCTGCAGGCGGAACTCCTGCGCCTGATTGAGCGCGACGCGGAAGTGTTCGAGCCGCTCTCCAAGGCATACGGCATGCCGCGCGAGACCGAGGAGGAGAAGGCTGAGAAGGCGCGCGTGATGGCAATCGTGCTGAAGGACGCCTGCTCCGTGCCGATGGAGATCATGGAGAAGTGTTGCGAGGCGATTGACATTATCGCGGTGTTCGCGGAGAAAGGCTCCACGCTCGCGATCAGCGACGCGGGCGTCGGCGCGGCGTTCTGCAAGGCGGCATTAAAGGGCGCCAGCCTGAACGTTTACATCAATACAAAATCCATGGCGGACAAGGAGCTCGCGGCGCAGCTTAACGCAAAGTGCGACAAGATGCTGGCAGATTACACCGCGAAGGCGGACGCGATCTTTGACAGCGTACTTGGACGTCTGAAGTAAAACGGCCGAAAAAAGTTTGGCAGAACAGAGAACGCCGGGAAATCGGCGGTATGATCTGTTAGGCTGGGACATAGTATGGAAAGGAGCACAAAATGGCAAAACAGTTACTTGGAAAAGAAGTTACGGCTGCCCTGAACGAGAGGATCAAGGCGAAGGTGGCTGAGATCGAGGCAAAGGGCGTCAAGCCGACGCTTGGGATCATCCGTGTCGGCGAGAACGAGAGCGACATCTCTTATGAGAGAGGCGCGACCAAACGCTGCGAGACGCTCGGCGTCGCATGTGAGAAGATCCTTCTTCCGGCGGACGTGTCGCAGGAGGAGCTTCTGAAGGTGATCGACGAGGTGAACAAGAACGACAAGATTCACGGCGTTCTGTTGTTCCGTCCGCTTCCGAAGCATCTGGATCAGAGCGTGATCGAGAACGCGCTGGATCCGGCGAAGGACGTGGACTGCATGACCGATGGTTCTATGTCCGGCGTCTTCACGGGCAAGGCGATCGGTTATCCACCGTGCACGCCGCAGGCCTGCATGGAGATCCTCGATCACTACGGCATCGACTGCACGGGCAAGAAGGCAGTTGTGATCGGCCGCAGCCTCGTGGTAGGCAAGCCGGCGGCAATGATGCTGGTCAAGAAGAACGCGACCGTCACCATCTGCCATACAAAGACGGTGGATATGCCGTCCGTGGCGCGCGAGGCGGACATCATCATCGTGGCCGCGGGCCGCGCGGGCGTGGTTGGCGCTGAGTATGTGAAGCCGGGCCAGATCGTCATCGACGTAGGCATCAACGTCAACGCGGAGGGCAAGCTCTGCGGCGATGTGGATTACGCGGCGGTGGAGCCGATCGTGGACGCGATCACGCCGGTACCGGGCGGAGTTGGCAGTGTGACGACCTCCGTCCTTGTGAGCCATGTAGTGGAAGCTGCTGCAAAGTGCTGCTGATGGCATCCGCGCACACTGGCTGCGCGGATGCCTAAGACATGATTCAGGAGGCAGTTTGGGCTTCGCGAAGCGAATATGCATGCCCAAACTGCACTGTTGTTCACGGAGTGAACGACAGCTGCTGCAAAGTGCTGCTAAAATACAGTTCATGCAGTGAACGGCGGCCACGAAAAAGGCCGGAGTATAAGATACAGTATAGCGAATTATAGCTTGACTTCGCCGTGCGGCTCATATAATATAGCCGTACGGCGAATTTTTGTAATATATTTTGGAAATACAGCCGTACGGCGCAATTGACAGGGAAAGGGGCAGATGGAGGCTGACTCATCATGATGATCACAGATGCGAAAACATTCGGCGCGGCACTGCGCAGGCGAAGAAAAGAGTTAAATTACACACGGACCTTTATGGCGAAGGTGAGCGGTTTTATCGTCAGTTTCTTTTGTGTTCTGATCCTATTTTCTTTGGAGGTGAGCGCTATGGAAAAGAAGGATAACACGACCTATGAGGACAAAATTGCGGCGTTTGTGCCGGGAGACATCGTCGATAAGGAGCAGGTGCGCGGTCAGGAGGAGTCCTATTTTATGCGGTATCCGATCGAGGAGGGCGATGAAGTCTACGAGCGGATCAACGGAAAATCCTACCGCGAAAACGACGATATCGCTCTGGAGGAGCTGCGTTACCTGAAGCTTCTGCATTACAATTTTGAGCATGAGATCCAGGTCGGGGAGCTGATCGTGAACGAGGACGTGGCGGACGATGTGCTCGCGATCTTTCGGGAGCTGTTTGACGCGGAATATGAGATTCAGTCAATGTACCTGGTGGACAATTACTGGACTGGGGATGCGACTGAGACTGACACGGCTTCCATAGAGGAGAATAATTCCTCGGCGTTCAATTACCGGGAGGCAACGGGCGGCGGAAAGCTCTCGAATCATGCCTTAGGCCGCGCGATCGATATCAATCCGCAGCAGAACCCGTACATCCTGTACCGGGACGGAGAATGGCACTGGGCCCATGAGAACGCGACGCCGTATATTGACCGAACCAGCGGTGATCCGCATGTCATCTGTGCGGGTGATATCTGCTATAATATTTTTGCGAAGTACGACTTTGACTGGGGCGGAGAATGGGAGAACCCGGTGGACTACCAGCATTTTGCGCGGGAGAATTAACAATTCGAAAGTGCCTGAGAAAGAAAAATCAAAGTTCTATCGGAATATCCCTCCTCATATATTGAAGTAGTATATGCAGGGGGTCTGGTCATGGAAAAATTTGACTTATACAAGGATATTCAGATGAGGACAGGCGGCGAGATATATGTTGGCGTCGTAGGCCCTGTGCGGACAGGGAAATCCACATTCGTGAGGAAGTTTGTAGAGCATTTGGTTTTGCCGGAGCTGGATGAGCAGGAGCGCGCGAGAACACAGGATGAGATGCCGGCGAGCGCGTCGGGCAGGACGGTCACGACGGTGGAACCGAAATTCATCCCGAGGGAGGCGGCCCGGATCGAGGTGGGCGACGATACGAAGATGCGCGTACGCCTGGTGGACTGCGTTGGCTTTCTTGTGCCGGGAGCGGAGGGGACGGAGGAGGGCGGCGTCCCTCGCATGGTGAAAACTCCGTGGCAGGAGCAGCAGCTGAGCTTTCAGGAAGCCGCAGGGATGGGAACCCAGAAGGTCATCTCGGATCATGCGACGGTAGGGATCGTGCTGACGACGGACGGGAGCTTTGGAGAGCTTCCGAGGGAGAGCTTTCTGGAGGCCGAAAGGGAGGCGATCACCCGGCTTCAGCAGATCGGAAAGCCGTTTCTCGTGATCGTGAATTCTGCCAGACCGTACGGCGAGGAAGCCAGGGTGACGAAGGAATATATTGAGCGCACCTATGGGGCGAGCTGCATGATTCTGAACTGCGAACAGATCGGAGCGAATGAGATACAGCATGTGTTTGAACAGTTTCTCTATGAGTTTCCTCTTACACGCATTGTCTTTCAGATTCCCAGGTGGACGGAGACATTGGAGAACACGCACTGGCTCAAGCAGGATCTTTTTGGCGCAGTCCGGAAGTCTATGCAGGAACTGCACACGATCCGAGATATCTATAAAGACAGTTTTGCGCTGGAGAGCAAATACATAAAACGAGCGAAGGTCGAAAATGTAGATCTGTCGAGTGGAAATGCGGAGGTTTCCGTCGTCATGCAGGATCCGCTGTACTACGAGATCCTCAGCGAAATGACCGGAGCGGATATCAGCAGCGAATACCAGCTGATCTCGATTGTGCGGGAGATGGCAAAGCTCAAAAAGGAATATGAGGCGGTTGCGACAGCGATGTCTGAAGTGCGACAGACCGGATATGGGATCATCACACCGCAGCGCGGGGAAATTCATATGGATGAACCTGTAATCATCCGCCAGGGGAACAAATATGGGGTGAAAATTCGGGCAACATCGCCGTCGGTACACCTGATCCGTGCGGAGATAGAGACGGAGATTGCGCCGATTGTCGGCAGTGAGAGTCAGGCGCAGGATCTGATCGCTTACATGCATGAAAACGAGTCGGCGGAGGAAGGTGCATGGAACACATTGATATTCGGAAAGTCGATCGGACAGATGGTGGAGGAGGGTATCCGCGCCAAGCTCACTGCGATCAGTGACGAAAGTCAGCAAAAGCTTCAGGATACAATGCGGCGTATTGTAAATGACTCCAGAGGAAGGCTCGTCTGCATCATTATCTGAGCTGTTTCGTTACATCGGGCAACAAATTTTTCCTTACATGGAAGAATTTGTTGCTTTTTGCGTCCAAATTTGTTTGACAAATGTTAAAATGTGCCATATAATATGAAATAAATATTGCAGAAATGTTATGGAATTATTAGATTACGAAGGGGATAAGTATGCTTTCACAGAACAAAAATAGAAAATTCTTTTTGCCCATGTGTATATTGCTGCTTATGCTGAGTTTTGGCTTTTCGTTGCAGGCGCATGCCGCTTGGGTGAAAAACGGGGACGGTACATACTCTTACAAAGACGCGGACGGAACGCTTGCACGTAGTCAGTGGATCAAGAAGAAATATTATGTGGACGCGAACGGGATTCGTTTGACAGGAAAACAGAAAATAGATTCAAAGTGGTATTATTTTTCGCCCTTGAACGGGAAGCTTCAGAAGAAAAGATGGATTACGGACGGAGAATTCCGCTATTATGCCGGAAAGGACGGAGCCTTATACAAAAAAGGAATTTATACGATAGGGAAATATAAGTATCTGTTTGGTGCGGATGCTGTCATGAAGACTGGCAAGTGTACGTTTAAGAAAAAGACCTATTATCTTTTTCCGGAAAACGGAAGGATGATGAAAAACAGCTGGCTCTGTCTGGACGATCAGTTTTACTATTTTGACAAAAACGGCGTGATGGTCAAAAGCAAATGGCTCTCAGGCTACAAGTGTTACCTGGATGCAAAGGGACAGCGCCTTTCCTCTTGCTGGAAAGGTTCGAGATATCTCGGAAAGAACGGAATTTCTTATTCGGGTCTGCACAAGATTTCAGGCACATATTATTATTTTGATCCGAAGACGCGCAAGAAGGTTGCCAACAGATTAATCACCATAAAAGGAAAACGCTGGTATTTTGACGCTTCGGGGAAGGGAGCCGAGAACATTGTACCCGCGCCGGGCAGCGGTGTGAGTGTTCAGTCGGAGTATTATTCTCACCCGGTTGTGGACGACGAGACGCTTTTGTCATACATCATATACTGTGAGGCGGGCAATCAGCCGTATGCCGGGAAGCTGGCGGTTGGGTATATTATTCTGAACCGCGTCTACAGCAAGACGTTTCCGGCTTCGACGGTGCGCGAGGTGGTTTACCAGAAGGGCCAGTTCAGCCCGGTATGGAATTCTGCGCTGGACAGGGTGTACAAGACTCCGTCCATCGTGAATGAAGAGTGCAAAACCGCGGCGAAGGCTGTGCTGAAGAAGCGCGCGCGCATCGCGGCCGGCAAGACGGTCAAGATAAATGTAAACGGGAAAAAGGTCAGTTTTCCGCATTTGTATTTCCTGAGCCCGGGAGGCTACCGCAGTGAAGGATTGTCCTCCGCGTACCTTCAGATCGGAAACCATGTATTCTTTTCCAGCTGGAGATAAGCTTGCGCCGGATACATTGACCGGTAGGCATTAAAGGACTAGTTTTAAACAAAGCGAAACAAAGCGAGCTGATACATAAAGGATGCGCTAATAAGGATAAGATCGAACGTATGGTTGATTTTATCCTTTTTTTATGCTAGAATGCTAAAGGTGATCCTATGAAAAAAGCAGATGTGGTTTTGGCTCTGATCGTGCTTGCTGTCTGTGTGCTATGGCTTGGCGGAAGAGCCTTTCTGAAAAAAGAAGGTTCGTATGTCGAGATAAAGCAGGACGGAGAGCTGGTCGGAAGCTATGCGCTGGGAGAGGATCGGGAGGTCGATATCGGCTCCGGCAATCATCTTTCCATCAGAGACGGCTGTGCTCTGATGACTTCTGCGGACTGTCCGGATCGCATTTGCATCAAGCAAGGGAAAATTTCAGCCATGGGGGCTATGATCACCTGCCTTCCCAACCGCGTCACGGTACAGATCGTTGGAGACGGGACTGCGGATGAGACGGGGCCGGACGCAATTGTATATTGAGCTTTGTGTTTATGTCATTTTCGGAGGAGAAGGATGATTGCATATTTGAGGGGAACCGTTGCCGCAGTCACGCAGACGCGCATAGTTATCGAGGTGAACGGAGTCGGATTTCAGGCTTTTATCAATTCCCGCGATGCTTCCTGTATGCCGGGACGCGGGGAAGAGATCATTTTGTACACTTATCTGAGCGTTCGCGAGGATGCGATGCAGCTGTTCGGTTTTCTGGATGAGGACGATCTGGAGATGTTTCGTCTGCTGCTGACTGTGAGTGGAGTCGGGCCGAAGGCGGGATTGGGGATTCTCTCTGTTCTTGATGCAGATGACATTCGCTTTGCCGTACTTTCGGACGACGTGAAGACAATTTCCAGGGCGCCGGGGATTGGCGGGAAGACGGCGAAGAAGCTGATTCTTGAGCTGAAGGACAAGCTGAGCCTTGAGGATGCGTTTGAGAAGAAGCTCGCGCACAGCGAGGAAGCTGCGGGGACGCCGCTCGACGACGCAAAATCCGAGGCTGTGCAGGCCCTGACGGCGCTTGGCTATTCGGGCAGTGATGCTCTGAGGGCTGTGCGCGGCGTCGAGACCACAGAGGATATGGATACGGAGGCCATTCTGAAGCAGGCGCTCAGGGTGATCACATCCATGTGAGATCAGACGGAGCAGAAAGGTACAGTTACAGGGAGACAATATGGCGAAAAGAATCATAACGACGGACACGACGGAAGAAGATATCCGTCTGGACCCGGGTCTGCGCCCGCAGCTTTTGCAGGAGTATATCGGTCAGGAGAAGGCAAAGGATACGCTTCGCATTTTTATCGACGCGGCAAAGCAGCGACAGGATGCGCTGGATCATGTGCTGTTCTATGGCCCGCCGGGACTTGGCAAGACGACGCTTGCCTGCATCATTGCCAATGAGATGGACGTGAATATCAAGATCACCTCCGGGCCGGCGATCGAGAAGCCGGGGGAGATGGCGGCGATCCTGAATAATCTTCAGGAGGGCGATATCCTGTTCATCGATGAGATCCATCGCCTGAACCGGCAGGTGGAGGAGGTGTTGTACCCGGCGATGGAGGATTTTGCGATTGATATCATGATCGGAAAGGGCGCCGCCGCCCGCTCCATTCGCCTTGACCTGCCGCGTTTCACCCTGATCGGAGCGACCACGAGGGCTGGCATGCTCTCCGCACCTCTTCGTGATCGTTTTGGCGTGGTGAATCATTTGGAGTATTATTCGGAAAAAGAGCTTCAGACGATCGTGCTTCGGTCCGCAAAAGTGCTTGACGTGGAGATTGACAATCGCGGGGCGCTCGAGATCGCCCGGCGCTCCAGAGGAACCCCGAGACTTGCGAACCGCATGCTCAAGCGCGTGCGCGATTACGCGCAGGTGCGCTATGACGGCAGGATCTCTGCCGCCGTCGCTGCGGAGGCGCTTGATCTTCTCGAGGTGGATCGCTTTGGACTCGATCATATTGACCGGGCAATCCTTGAGCTGATGATCGACAAATTCGGGGGCGGTCCGGTGGGCCTTGACACCCTCTCGGCAGCAATCGGAGAGGATTCCGGTACGATCGAGGATGTCCATGAGCCGTATCTTCTGAAGAACGGTTTCCTGAACCGGACGCCGAAGGGACGTGTGGTGACAGATCATGCGTACGAGCATCTCGGCAGAAGCCGTGTCGACGCGAAGAAATAGTTGTATTTTTTTCAAATTTGCTTATAATTGTTTTAGGACAAATGAAAGGAAGGCTAACCATGTCATCCAAGACCAAAACACAGGTGATAATCGCAGGGAAGATCTACACGCTCAGCGGCTATGAGAGCGAGGAGTACCTGCAGCGCGTTGCCACATATCTGAACGGGCGGATCTCAGAGTGCAGGAATCTGGACGGATATCAGAGAATGTCCCCGGAGCTTCGGGGGATCCTTCTCGATCTGAATGTTGCGGACGACTATTTCAAAATGAAGAAAAGAGTAGAGGAGCTGGAGCAGGAGCTTTCCCAGAAGGATAAAGAGATCTACGATTTTAAGCATGAGTTGATCACAGCACAGATCAAGCTGGAAAATGCCGGAAAGGACGCCGCGGCGCTTGAGGAGAAGAACGCGCGACTCCAGAAGGAAAATATTCAGATGGAGACAAAGCTTCAGAATCAGAAATCGAGATAGTGAACACCTGGCTGCAGCGCTTCGCATATACTTTCTGAAATAAGAAAGTGATAGGGACGCCTGCAGTCTGTTTTTTATGTGAATGTAGGGACGAAGCTTTCTGAAGGAAAATACGGCTGCCGTGCTGAGATGGCAGATGAAAAGGAGACATTATGTGGGAACTGCTTGCGCCGGCTGGCTCATATGAAAGCATCATCGCTGCAGTAAATGCCGGTGCAGACGCCGTGTATGTGGGAGGCCGACTGTTCGGGGCGCGGGCGTATGCAGATAATCCGGAGGAGGAACAGCTGATCCATGGCTTGGAATACTGTCATCTTCACGGGAGAAAGCTGTATCTTACCGTCAATACGCTGCTGAAGGAGCGCGAGCTTGAGACCATGCTCGATCCGTATCTGCGGCCTTTCTATGAGAACGGTATGGACGGGGTGATCGTGCAGGACTTCGGCGTGATGCGCTTTGTGCAGGAGGTTTTTCCGGGATTGCCCGTACATGCGAGTACACAGATGACGGTCACCGGCCCGGAAGGAGCTCGCCTGCTGAGAGATCAGGGCATCACGCGCGTTGTAGCGGCGCGGGAGCTGTCCCTGATGGAGCTTCGCGCGATCATAGAAGAGGCCGGGGTTGAGGTGGAGACGTTTATTCACGGTGCGATGTGCTATTCCTATTCCGGGAAGTGTCTGTTTAGCAGCCTGCTCGGGGGCAGAAGCGGCAACCGCGGACGCTGCGCACAGCCTTGCAGGCTCCCATATCGGGTCTGCGACGCGCGGGATCTGTCGGGGGAGGACGCCGTTCGAAGGCTTCGAGAGAAACAGAAAGCGTCAGAAGCGCGGAATGTGCGGACTGAGGCGGCATTTCTCCTCTCCATGAAGGATATGTGTGCGCTGGATCTTCTGCCTGAGCTTCTGGATGCCGGGATCGCATCGCTCAAGATCGAGGGGCGGATGAAGCGCCCGGAGTATACGGCAGGCGTTGTGAGCGTGTACCGGAAATACATTGATCTGTATCGGGAGTTTGGACGAGAGAAGTATCGTGTGGAGGATGAGGATCGCAATATCCTGCTTGATCTGTATAATCGCGGTGGTTTTTCTGAGGGATATTATCGCGCACACAACGGCAGGAAAATGATGTCGATGAACCGCCCGAACCACCAGGGGACGGAGGCGATCAGGGTCAGTGTCGAAAGGGGCGAAAGACCGAAATACACGGCGCTCGCGGCGCTCGGCAAGGGCGATGTGATTGAGCTTGCACCTGGCAGGGAGATCACGCTCGGGGAGAGCGTGAAGAAGGCGGGAGCGCTGCACGTTCCGCCTGTCAAGGGATGGCAGCCGAAGGACGGGGTGCTCTGGCGAACGAAGAACGCAGGCCTTCTGGAGCGAATCAGGACGGAGTATCTGGATAAGGAAATACAGGAGAAGGTGAGCGGAAGCCTTCATGTGCCGACAGACGGACCGGCAGTGCTGAGTCTTAGGTGCAGAGGAGTCCAGGCTTCGTGTTCGCTCGAGATCGCAGAGCCCGCCAGGAATCAGTCGACCGATGTAGATACGGTGCACCGGCAGATGACAAAGACCGGGGGCACGCCCTTTGTGTTTGAGAGACTGGACATAGCTCTGGCGGATGGTCTTTTCATACCGGTCGCGAAATTGAATGAACTGAGGCGCGAAGGATTGTCTCTGTTGCGGGAGGAGATTCTGGCAAAGCAGAGAAGAACGAAAGATGCTGGTCCGGGGATAGATGCGAGCCGGGAGACTGCCGGGGACACGGAAAGGCCCCACGCTGGCGGACAGCGGGTGCAGGCAGACGGTTTCCAGACAAACGTTCTGGTGACGACGGAAGCGCAGCTTGAAGCGCTGTTTGAATTGAAAGATATCAAGATCAATACGGTCTATCTGGACAGTCTGATCTTCGGGGGAATGGAAGACCTGGAGCAAAGGGCTGGTCAGCTTGTCCGGAGGGCAAAGGACAGGGGCTGGCGCTGTTTCCTGAGCTGTCCAGGAGTGTTGCGTGAACGGGAACGTGCGTTTCTGACGGGAGATTTGATGCAGACTGTGATGCGCGAGATGGACGGTTTCCTTCTCCATACAGTCGACGAGCTTGCTTTTTTTCGTGACTATGTACGGGAGAATGGCTTGTCTGCTGTCCTCGCGTCGGATGACGACTTGTATGCGTACAATTCACGGGCGGTCGGATTTCTGCGCAGGCATGGCGTAGAGCGGTTCACACTTCCGGCAGAGCTGAATTTCCGGGAGCTTCTGGCCCTGGATACAAATCCGGCGGAGCTGAATGTGTATGGATATCAGGCGTTGATGCAGTCTGCACAGTGTGTTGTGAAAAATACGGACCGATGTACGAAGATTCCGAAGATCACATACCTCAGAGATCGGAAGAATGCATGCTTCCCAGTCTTGAATCGCTGTCCGTTCTGCTATAATACGATCTACAACAGCCTGCCGCTGATGCTGTGCGGATGTCGGGCGGAGCTTGCACGGCTAGCGCCGGAGTATGTCAGGCTTTCCTTCACAGTCGAGTCGAAAGCGGAGACGGCGCATGTGTTAAGGGCCTGTGCAGACATTTTGACCGAAGAGGAGTCGGCGGAGGCGTCTATGTTCGAGAGGACGACAAGAGGACACTTCAGAAGAGGAGTAGAATAAGATAATGATAAACCTGATCATTCAGATTTCCAAATATCTGATCCTGCTGCTGATGGCGCTGTACACGCTGCAGTGCTTTACGGTATTTCGGCTGAAGGATGAAGAGGCGAAGGGATATCTGTTCCTGCGCCAGAATATGCTGATGTTTTTTATGCATTTTGTGGCGTTCACAGTGCTGTATCTCGAGCTGACGGAGACGACGGTTTTGCTGTTTTATGGAGCGCAGGTTTTGTATCTCGCGGCTGTTCTTGTCCTGTTTGGAAATCTTTACCGAAAGGCCTCGCGGCTTCTGATCAACAATATGTGCATGCTGACCTGCATTGGCTTTATTATGATCACACGGCTTTCCTATGAGCAGAGTGTCAAGCAGTTCAAGATCGCTGTGATCTCATCGGTTGTCGCTCTGCTGATCCCGGTGCTTATACGGAAGCTGCGCTTCATCACGCGAATGTACTGGGCTTACACGCTGCTCGGCATAGGTTTGCTCGGGCTTGTTGCGATTGCGGCGCGTGTGACCTATGGCGCGAAGCTCTCGTTCGAGCTGGGCGGGATTTCCGTCCAGCCGTCTGAGTTTGTGAAGATTATTTTTGTCTTTGCGATTGCGGGGTTGTTGACTCATGCACGGGATTTCCGGCGTATCGTGATCGCCACGGGACTTGCGGCTGCCCATGTATTGATCTTGGTGATTTCCAAGGATCTTGGAAGCGCGCTGATTTTCTTTGTCACATATCTCGTGATGCTGTTCGTGGCGACGAGAAATCCGTTTTACGTATTGGCCGGCGTTCTTTCCGGTTCTCTGGCAGCTGTCGGAGCTTATTTCCTGTTTTCTCATGTGCGCGTGCGTGTGGAGGCATGGAAGGATCCGTTTAAAGACTATCAGGGGGACGGGTATCAGATCGGGCAGTCGCTGTTTGCGATTGGGGCCGGAGGCTGGTTTGGCACCGGGCTATGCCAGGGTTCTCCAGGGGCGATTCCTTTCGCAGCGCAGGATATGATGTTCTCTGCGATCTGTGAGGAGCTCGGTTGTATTTTCGGAATCTGTCTGATCCTGGTGTGCATGAGCTGTTTTATCATGTTTGTCAATATCGCGATGCAGCTGACAAATCGTTACTATCGCCTGGTGGCGGTCGGGCTCGGGACGACCTACGCGGTGCAGACTTTTCTGACGGTGGGCGGAGGAATCAAGCTGATTCCGCTGACCGGCGTGACACTGCCGCTCGTCAGCTACGGGGGAAGCTCAATGCTGAGCACGTTGATTATGTTTGCGATTGTGCAGGGCTTGTATATGCTTCAGCGCGATGAAGAGAGCAGGGCGGAGAAGAAAATGCGGGAGGCACAACCGCCGCATTACGAGAGAACGCCTCAGATGCAGGAGAATGCTTCCGGTACACCGTATTATGGAGGCGGGACGCAAGCTCCCTACGGGCAGTATTACGGAGAGGGCAATTATACCGGAGCGCAGGAGGAATACTATGAGGACGACGGATACGCCGAGACGCGGAGGGCGAGGTACGACAGCGAAGGATACGGCGGATGGGGTGAAGAGGAGAACGGATACTATGGGCAGAACGGATACTTCGGACCGAGGTACGAATACTACTCGGACGACGGAGCGGATCCCGGAGCGGAAGCGTACAGGGACGAGGGAAGCGACCAAAAGACGCGCAGAAGGTAGCAGGATACCGGTGCGCGTGAAGGAGGTCTACTTCGAAAACGAGCCCGAACCGGTTGCGGGGAGCGGACGCAACACAGAGCTCGGGATCGTCACCTATACCTTTGTCTTTCTCTTCCTGATGATGATCGGATATCTTGTCTATATCAATGTCTGGAAGGTAAAGGATTTGAATTCCAGTGTCTACAACACAAAAGACATCGCAAACATGGATAAATACATCCGCGGATCGATTTTGTCCGCCGATGGAAGTGTGCTTGCGCAGACGGATGTGAACGAGAACGGGGAAGAGGTTCGGGTCTATCCGTTTGCGAACAAGTTTGCCCATATCATCGGATATTCGACAAACGGGCAGTCCGGTCTGGAGGCTGCCTGCAACAAGGAGCTGCTTTCCTCCCATGTCTCGGCACTCTCCAGACAGGAGGACGAGGAGGAGACCAAGACACGGGGAGATTCGGTCGTGGTGACACTGAATGCGAATCTTCAGAGTGTGGCGTATGATGCGCTCGGCTCCTACAATGGGGCAGTCGTTGCGCTGGAGCCGGATACGGGGAAGATTCTCGCGATGGTGTCGAAGCCGGACTTTGATCCGAATACGATCGGCGAGGTGTGGGAGAGCCTGGTGACGGACAACACGAGCAGCGTCCTTTTGAACCGTGCGACCCAGGGACTCTACCCGCCCGGATCTACGTTCAAGATTTTGACGACGCTGGCCTACATGCGACAGAAACCAGGAGAATTCCAGAATTTTCAGTATGACTGTATCTCCCAGGTCACGGTGAACGATGTCACGATCAACTGCTACAACAACACCGTGCACGGCCAGGAGGATCTTAAGGGGGCGTTCTCGCATTCCTGCAATACAGCCTTTGCCAGCATCGGAATGGAGCTTGACAATGAAGACTTTATTTCGCTGTGTGAGGAGTTTTTGTTTAATCGCTCGCTTCCGGTGACGCTGCCGCACAGCACGTCCCAGTTCAATCTGAATCGAGACGCCTCCTATGGAGAGCAGATGACGACGGCAATCGGGCAGGGTGAGACATTGATGACGCCGCTGCATATGGCGATGATCGCAGCGACAGTCGCGAATGACGGAATACTGATGAAGCCGTACTGCATCGATCATGTCCAGACCTTTGACGGTGATCTGGTGTCCTCGACGAGACCATCCAGGTACAAGCGACTGATGACGGTGGAGGAGGCCCGCATTCTCAAGGAATATATGCAGGAGACAGTCTTAAGTGGGACGGCGACGGAGCTTGGCTGGTACAATTTTACCGCGGCCGGGAAGACCGGATCGGCGGAATATGTAAGCGGCGGAGTGGAGGGTACGCATTCGTGGTTTGTCGGGTTTTCGGATGTGGAGGATCCGGACCTTGTCGTCGCAGTGATCGCAGAGAATGGCGGGACGGGAAGCCAGACAGCGGTGCCGATCGCGTCGCAGGTTTTCCAGGCATATTACAGCATTTACGGCAATTAAGACGAATAAAATGATTTCAGGTTGCATGATCTTTGAAAAAGAGTTATACTGTTTGCAGTCATTTGTGGCACAACGCAGACAGGAGGGATTGCAATGATCGAGGCAACAAGCTGTGGCGGTGTGGTGATATTCAGAGGAAAGATACTTGTTTTATACAAAAGCTACAAGAACAAGTACGAAGGCTGGGTTCTGCCCAAGGGAACAGTAGAGGAAGGCGAGGAGTTCAAGGATACCGCCGCCCGCGAGGTGCGTGAGGAGACCGGTGTCACGGCTTCCATTATAAAGTACATCGGAAAGAGCCAATACACGTTCAGCGTGCCGGAGGATACGGTCGCGAAGGATGTACACTGGTATCTGATGATGGCAGACAGCTATTACAGCAAGCCGCAGCGAGAGGAGTATTTTATTGACTCAGGGTATTACAAATATCATGAAGCGTACCACCTTCTCAAATTTGCCAACGAGAAGATGATTTTGGAGAAAGCGTACAATGAATATTTGAATCTCAAGAAAAACAATCTCTGGGGAAGCAGAAAATACTTTTAGATCAGAGGATGCCGGGATTTCGCCGCCTGCGGGGTCTCGGCGCTTTTGTATGCGTCCGTTTTTCGACGGCGGGAGAGAGCCACGCGGCTTTCTGGTGGCCATGTAAGGGCAGGGCGCAGGAGGGAAGGCTCATGAACTGGTATCCTAAGCTCTATCTCGGAAAATCAGCCCGGGAGAAAAAAGAAAAACTGATTCAAAAGATCGAATCGGGGAAAACTCCAGTTAACGTATATCTTCTGACCTTGCCGTCTGGTGAAGCCAATCAGCTCGAGATTGTCCCGGCGTGGAATCTAAACTTTCCACATATTCGTGCCAGGCTTCCGATGATTGTTGGACTTGGCTATGGCAGAGCGGAAGCATTTGAGCTTGTCCGAAGGATTGCGGAGGATGTGTATCGCGAGACAGACGGAGCGGACCTGCGGGAATATTTTGAAGAGAAGATAACTGATTATCAGGAATGAGGACAGAGAGGTCGACAGGGAGAATATGCTACATATCATTTTGGGTATACTAAAAATCATCGGCATATTCCTGGGAGTTATACTCCTGCTTTTGCTGGCAGGACTGCTTGCGATCGTTTTTGTGCCGGTCAGATACACTCTGAGTGCAAGGGTACAGCCAAAGGAGCGCTATGCGTTTTCTTTGAAGGCGAGCTGGCTGCTGCATATTGTCTACGCAGCGGTGACTGTAGGCGCCTCGCAGGAGCGCAGGATAGCCATTCGGCTGTTTGGGATACGGCTTCCACTGTTTCGGCCGGAGGACGGCCAGGATGAGGACAAGCAGGGGCGGACGAAGAAGAAGGAGCGAAGGTCAAACAGCCGACGGGAGAATCAGGAGACTGAGCAGGAGGAGGCACTGGAGCAGGCAGAGATTCCGCAAAAGTGCCAGGAAGATGAGGATACCGATTTGACAGAGCCAGCAGATCCGGCAGAGTCAACAGATCCCGCAGATTCAACAGATCCAACAGATTCGACAGATCCGGAGCGGGAAGAGCCTGTGACGAGCATTTGGCAAAAAATTAGGTTTCAATGCACGCGTATCTGTGATAAAATAAAGCAGATCACAGAGAGCCTTCGACGATTCCTGCATAAGCTTGGCGGTATGAGGCAGCGTGTGGCGGATCTGGGACGAAAAGGGATCGAGCTGCTGCACAAGCCGGGAGAGCTCTTGGAGTTTCTGGAGGAATACGAAGCGCGGGAGGTGTTTGGCGGTCTGATCGGATATCTGGTATTTCTGATCGCACACTACAAGCCGCGCAGGATCAAGGGTTACCTTCGGTTCGGGATGGACAATCCGGCCACGACGGGTCAGCTCACGGGACTGATTTATATTTTGCTGCCAGCGCGTGCAGATCGTTTTTCCGTTGAGCCTGTGTTCAACGAGACTGTGTTTGAGACAGAGCTCGTTTGTTCTGGACATATCCGAGTTCTACACGTCCTTCGTGTACTTTGGCGCGGATTTAGAGATAAAAAGCTTAGAAGGATGATAAACAAGCTGAGAAAGAAAGGAGATTCATGACATGGCGGACAATTTTCAGAGCACAGTAGAGTCCTTATTTAAGGGAATGGACAACTTTATCACGACGAAAACGGTAGTCGGCGATGCGATCACGGTCGGCGATACGATCATTCTGCCGCTGGTTGATGTAATGTTCGGTGTCGGCGCTTCCGCAAAGCAGGAGGATCGCAAGAACAACGGCGGAGGCGGTATGGGAGGAAAGATTTCCCCGAGCGCGGTCCTGGTGATCCAGAATGGCACGACGAAGTTAGTCAACGTGAAGAATCAGGACAGCGTGACGAAGATTCTTGACATGGTTCCGGATTTTGTCAACAAGTTTGCTGCTGGTAGAGGCTCGGGAAAGACGAAGCCAGAGGACGACCCGGAGGTGGAACAGGCAATTCACGACGCGGCAGATGGTGAGTCCGTATTCTGAAGCTGACTCCTTCTTATGCACGAGACATTCTAAATCCGTGTGTGGTGCATACAATAGAGTAAAAGACCGGCCGTCTGCTCTACAGGGAGATCGGCGGCCGTAAAGGGATGAAGGACATCCGATGCGCAAACTGGTAGGTTATACGATGTTCTGGATCGCTGTCGGCATGGTGGCTGAGCTGTTTATCAGCAATATTCTGATCAGCATGTTGTTGATCTTATTTTTCCTTTTGCTCGGGTACAACCTGTTTCTATGAGCTTTGTAGTTGCGAATAAGAAAAGAGCCGCTACCTATTGTAGCGGCTCCCTGTGATTTCGTCGGGATTATGCCCTCTCAACCTTGCCAGATCTCAGACAAGAAGTACATACATACATTCTCTTGGCAGCGCCGTTGACCTTCACTTTCACGTGTTTGACGTTGGCCTTCCAGATCTTGTTGCTCCTTCTATGAGAATGGCTCACATTGTTCCCAAAGTGAACAGCTTTATCACAAATCGCACATTTCGCCATGACCGCACCTCCTTGGAATAGTATTAAGTCTGCCTTCTCTCACAGACTCACAGCAGTTTGATTTTAACAGATGCATAAATAATTTGCAAGCAGAAAATGAGAAAAATATAAAAAATGTGAAAATGTGTCTTTGCAACGGGCATGTTTTCTGGTAGAATATGCGTGAAGTATACATAGGGTTGTAATTCATTTCACAATAGATGGAGGTCTCTATTTATGAAAGGTCGTATGAGTAATGAGCTTGGCGCGATCGTGATCGATCCGAACGTGATCGCGACCTATGCTGGGAGTGTTGCGGTCGAATGCTTCGGAATCGTCGGTATGGCGATTGTCAATGTGAAGGACGGACTGGTTCGTCTGCTGCGCCGCGATAGCTTAGAGCGGGGCTTAAGCGTGAAGATCGAGGACAACCGGATCACAATCGATTTCCATGTGATCGTATCCTATGGTGTGAGTATATCCGCGGTTGCGGACAATCTTTTCGGCAATGTGAAATATCGGGTGGAGGAATTCACCGGCATGGAGGTCGAGAAGATCAACATGTATGTCGAAGGCGTGAGAGTCATTGATTAAGGAGGAGCTACCATTGAGTACAAATACGATAGATGCTTCGATGTGTGCCAGAATGTTTCTGGCCGGAGCGAAGAACCTGGAATCGAAAAAGGAATGGATCAATGAGCTGAACGTGTTCCCTGTGCCGGACGGAGATACCGGTACCAACATGACGCTCACGATCATGTCCGCTGCGAAGGAGGTCGCTGCGCTTGAGGAGCTTTCGATGGATACGTTCGCGAAGGCGGTATCCTCTGGTTCCCTGCGTGGGGCGAGAGGTAATTCGGGCGTCATCCTGTCTCAGCTTTTGAGGGGCTTCACGAAGGTGATCCGCAGTGAGAAGGAGATCAATACTGCTGTGCTCGCGGCATCCTTTCAGAAGGCGGTGGAGACTGCATACAAGGCGGTTATGAAGCCGAAGGAGGGCACGATTCTTACGGTGGCGAAGGGCGCGGCAGACCGCGCGGTTGAGCTTTTGGAGGAGAATCCGGACATTGAGATGGAGGCTCTGATCACGGACGTCATTGCGCGCGCGGAGGAGGTTCTGGAAAAGACCCCGGAGATGCTTCCGGTTCTCAAGGAGGCAGGCGTGGTAGACTCCGGCGGACAGGGGCTTGTACAGGTGCTCAAGGGCGCGTTTGACGCGTATCTTGGCAGGGAGACCGACTACGAGCTGGATCTTCAGGCCGGGAGCGGGAGCGCGGCGAGCGTCGCGAGTGCGAAGGCAGAGCCGGTCGAGGCAGATATCCGATTCGGATATTGTACAGAATTTATCATTATGCTGGAGAAGGAATATACGCATGAGACAGAGCTCGACTTCAAGGCATTTCTCGAATCAATCGGAGATTCGATCGTGGTTGTCTCGGACGATGGGATTGTGAAGGTGCATGTGCACACGAACGATCCGGGCCTTGCAATCCAGCGCGCGCTCACCTATGGCTCTCTGACGAGCATGAAGATTGATAATATGCGCGAGGAGCACCATGAGAAGGTGATACGTGAGGCAGAGCGCCAGGCGGCTGAGACAGCATCTGCCGAGGAAAGCCGGCAGGAGACGCAGGCGGCTCCTGCAGAACTCAAGGAGACGGGCTTCATCTCCGTGTCGATCGGGGAAGGGATTGCAGATATCTTTCGGGATCTCGGCGTGGACTATCTGATCGAGGGCGGACAGACCATGAATCCAAGTACAGAGGATATGCTGAACGCGATTGAGAAGGTAAATGCGAAGAATATTTTCATCCTGCCGAACAATAAAAACATTATCCTCGCGGCGAACCAGGCGCGAGATCTGACTGAGGATAAGAATATCATCGTTGTGCCGACAAAGACGGTGCCGCAGGGGATCACGGCCGTGATTAATTTTGTGCCGGAGAAATCCCCGGAGGAGAACGCCACAGTGATGGAGGAGGAGATCGCCCGCGTAAAGACCGGTCAGCTCACCTATGCGGTGCGCGATACACATATCGATGACAAGACGATTCAGGCTGGCGACATCATGGGGGTCGGAGATCACTCGATTCTCGCAGTCGGCAAGGATATCCTTCCGGTGGCGGAGGAGACCGTCGCGCTGATGGTGGATGAGGAGACCGAGCTGATCAGTATTTATTATGGCGAGGACATCAGCGAGGACGAGGCTTCCGTGCTCAGAGATAAAATCGAGGAGAAGTATCCGGAGTGTGACGTGGAGCTCAACTACGGCGGTCAGCCGATCTACTATTACATCATTTCGGCTGAATAACTACTGTGTGCAGGCATGGGGGTTACTATGGATCTGGAATCTTCTCTCGACGTTCTCAAGGGCGTTGGTGAAAAGACGAGACTGACATTTGCGAAGGCAGGGATCGGGAATCTGAGCGAGCTGCTCGGATACTATCCGCGCGCTTACGAGCGTTTTGAGAAGCCGGTTGCAATTCGCACTCTGACAGAGGGTGAGGTGGCCGCTGTCGAGGCGCAGCTGACCGATTCGATCGCTACGCGGCATGTGCGTGGACTTTCTATTTCCACTGCGATGTGCAGCGACGGAAGCGACCTGCTTGCGCTGACCTGGTTCAATATGCCGTATCTTAAGAACGCGATCCGGGCCGGGATTCCCTATGTGTTTCGGGGAAGAGTGAAAATGAGAGGACAGCGGCTGCTCATCGAGCAGCCTGCTGTTTTTCGCGTAGAGCAATATGTCAGGATGGAGGATGCGCTGCTCCCGGTCTATCCGCTTGTCAAGGGCCTGACAGGCAACATGATACAGAAGGCGGTTCGCCAGGTAGTCATGGCGAAGAGCCTTTTGCGGGAGTATATGCCACGGGAAATCAGGGAGACGTACCAGCTTGCGGAGTACAATTTTGCGGCGACACAAATCCATTTTCCGGAGAATGAGCACGCTTTGATGCTGGCAAGGCGAAGACTCGTATTTGACGAATTCTTTTTCTTCCTATTGCAGCTGCGTTTCCTGAAGTCGAGGCGAGAGGTTGCGCAGAGCAGCCATCAGATTCACCCGTCGAGGATGGCGGAAAAGCTGCTTCAAAGCCTCCCGTACGAGCTTACAAACGCGCAGAAAAAGGTTTGGACCGAGATTGAGCGGGAATTGCAGGGAAATACGGTGATGGCGCGGCTGATTCAGGGAGATGTGGGCTCCGGAAAGACGATCGTGGCGATCCTTGCGCTTTTGAGCGTGGCGGAAGAAGGGTATCAGGGAGCCTTGATGGCGCCGACCGAGGTACTGGCCCGCCAGCACTATGAATCGCTGACAGGACTGATCCGTGAAAATGGATTTCCGCTGGAAGTCGTGCTTTTGACCGGCTCTATGACAGCCCGGCAGAAGCGCGAGGCATATGAGAAGATCGAATCCGGTGAGGCCTCAATTGTCGTCGGCACGCACGCGCTGATTCAGCAGAAGGTGACATATAAAAATCTCGCGCTTGTCATCACAGACGAGCAACACCGCTTCGGTGTCAGGCAGCGTGAGATGCTGGCACAGAAGGGAGATGCGCCTCACACGATTGTCATGAGCGCGACGCCGATTCCGCGGACGCTCGCCGTGATTCTCTATGGTGATCTGGATATCTCAGTGATCGATGAGATGCCGGCAAATCGATTGCCGGTGAAAAGCTGTGTCGTGGACACAAAATTCCGTGGGAAATCCTACGAGCAGATCTGGAAGGAAGTGGAGAAAGGCCATCAGGCTTACGTAATCTGCCCGATGGTGGAGGAGAGCGAGGTCTCAGAGGAGACGGAGAATGTCGTTGAATATACAGAAAAGCTGCGCGATGTCCTTCCCCCGGGAGTTGTAGTCGAGTATCTGCACGGGAAGATGAAGCCGTCCGAGAAGAATGAGATTATGGAACGTTTCCTGAAAAACGAGATCCAGGTGCTCGTCTCGACAACCGTCGTAGAGGTCGGCGTCAACGTGCCGAATGCAACAGTCATGCTGATCGAAAATTCCGAGCGCTTCGGTCTGGCGCAGCTTCACCAGCTGCGCGGCCGCGTGGGACGAGGGGACGCGCAGTCCTACTGTATTTTTATGCACACGCTGGATGGAAAGCAGATCAGGCAGCGCCTTGATATTTTGTGCAAATCAAACGATGGCTTTGAGATCGCCAACCGGGATATGCAGCTGCGCGGCCCCGGAGATCTTTTCGGCGTGCGACAAAGCGGCATGCTTGACTTTGTTCTCGCGGATATTTATTCTGACGCAGAGGTGCTCCAAAAAGCCAATGAAGCTGTCGGAGCGCTTTTGAAAAAGGATCCGGAGCTTGCATTGCCGGAGCACGAGGATCTCAGGAATCATTATGAGCATCTCGTGCGACAGCAGAGTGATCAGCTGAATCTCTAGGGACGCCTGAACGGAAGCTGCAAAAGGAAATATAAATTGAAGCGCAGAAAGACCCAGAAAGAAACGAAGATAAAGGTATAAAAAGCGAAGATAAAAGCATAGACAAGAGCACAGACAGGAGAGCGGCAATGAGAAAAGGATTTGATAATCAGAAATACCTCAGCATGCAGTCTGAGAAAATCAAAGAGCGCATCGGCATGTTTGACAACAAGCTTTACCTGGAATTTGGAGGGAAGCTGTTTGACGACTATCATGCGTCCCGTGTTCTGCCGGGATTCGAGCCGTCAAGTAAGCTTCAGATGCTGCTTCAGCTTTCCTCCCAGGCAGAGATTCTGATCGTCATCAACGCGGAAGATATTGAGAAGAACAAGGTGCGCGCTGACCTTGGCATCACCTACGATCTCGATGTCCTGCGGCTGATTGAGGTCTACCGCAGCCACGGGCTGTATGTGGGGAGCGTTGTGCTGACGCACTATAGCGGGCAGACGCTTGCAGATGCATTTCGCAGCCGGCTGGAAAAGCAAGGCATCGCCGTCTACTGCCATTATCTGATTGAGGGTTATCCAAAGAATGTTGCACTGATTGTCAGCGATGAGGGCTATGGGCGCAACGACTATGTGAAGACGACACGGCCGCTCGTGGTCGTGACCGCACCGGGGCCGGGCAGCGGCAAGATGGCGACCTGTCTTTCCCAGCTTTACCATGAGCACAAGCGCGGCATCCGCGCCGGCTACGCAAAGTTTGAGACCTTTCCGATTTGGAATCTTCCGCTGTCCCATCCGGTCAACCTGGCCTATGAGGCGGCTACGGCGGATCTGAAGGACGTCAACATGATCGATCCTTTCCACCTGAGCGCATACGGGATCTCCACGGTGAATTACAACCGCGACATCGAGATCTTTCCGGTGCTGAGTGCGATCTTTGAGCGGATTTACGGTGCGAGCCCGTACAAGTCTCCGACGGATATGGGTGTCAATATGGCAGGCCACTGTATCGCGGACGACGAGCTATGCTGTGAAGCGTCACGTCAGGAGATCATCCGGCGTTATTATGAGTCGATGATCCGCAAGGCTGACATGGTAGCCACGGAGGATGAGCTGGCGAAGATTGAATTTTTGATGCAGCAGCTCTCAATCACATGGAAGGATCGCCCCTGCGCCCTAGCTGCAAACGAACGCGCTGCGGTACAGCAGGTTCCCTGCGCGGCCATCGAGCTCGACGACGGACAGGTGGTCACAGGGAAGACTTCACAGCTTCTCGGCCCTTGCTCTGCCGTGCTTCTGAATACGCTGAAGGTTGTCGCCGGGATCGAGCATGAGCTTCCGCTGATTTCCCACAAGGCGCTCGTCCCGATCCAGACGCTGAAGACGCAGTATTTCGGCAGCCGGAATCCGCGCCTGCACACGGATGAGACATTGATCGCGCTCTCGATCAGTGCTTCGGAAAACAAAGACGCAGGAAAAGCTCTGGAAGCGCTTGGACGCCTGCGCGGCTGCCAGCTTCACTGCTCCTCGCGGCTGTCCAAGGTGGATCTGAACACGCTGCGAAAATTGGGGCTGAATGTTACGATGGAACCGTCGTAAAGGGCTATTTTGTACATATAACCAACAATTTCTGCTGTTTTGTCATAAATTTTGTTAAATTATGGCTTGCAATATGCGCAATAATGAGATATGATGCAAATGGTAGAACATAATGTCTGTGTTATGCTAGATTTCAGCACAGATAGATGATACACTTTCAATTTTTTGAGGAGGAAATTATGAGAACCAAAAAGACAGTAACGGAAGCGACTACCCCTGCAAAGACCGAAGAGAAGGTTGCAGAGGTGAAGAAGGAAACCGCGAAGCCGGAGGCAAAGAAGGAGACCGCTAAGGCGACAGAGAAGAAGACTGCGATCAAGAAAACGGCGATTAAGAAGACAGCTGCCAAAAAGTCTGCGGTAAAAGAGACAATATATCTTCAGTATCTTGGCAAGGAGATCAATAAGGACGACGTGGTAAAGAGCGTCAAGGATGTCTGGACCAAGCAGCTGAAGAGGAAAGTCGGCGAGCTGCAGTCGATTGATCTGTATCTCAAGCCGGAAGAGAACGCTGTATACTATGTGATCAACGGCGAGGAGACCGGCAGCCTCAATATCTAAGTTTAAGCAAAGCAAAAGGGTGTTGCGCGATGGCAGCACCCTTTTTTAGTCGATTTTTTAGAAATCCTTTGATCGAATATTCAGCCTCCAGTCCATGTCTCCGCGGGCAAGCCCCAGCACCAGGGACTCAGCCGTGGCGATATTTGTCGCAATCGGGATATTGTACTGGTCGCAACAGCGGGAGATCGCAAAAATATCCGGAGCATTCGGGCTGGTCATCAGCGGATTGTAGAAGAAAATCACCATGTCCATGCTGTTCCGCTCAATCATATCAATAAACTGTTTGTCTCCGCCTACACTGCCGGGCAGGAATTTATAAACCTTCAGATTCGTGATATCCTCGATCCTTCTCCCGGTAATACCGGTGGCATAAAGATCATGTTTCGATAAAATATACTTGTAAGCGAGACAAAAATTCTCCATCAAAACCTTTTTGCTGTTGTGTGCGATTAGTCCTATATTCATCTCTTTCACCTTTCAAGTAAATTTTCACAAATATAGTATAGCAAAAATTTCTAAAAAAGCAATCAGTTTTATATTTTTTTTAGAAAAAATGACAAGAACGTGATTTGAAAGAATTACCAGTTTATAAGAAACTCAGCTGCATATACTAGAAGTGCAGCAAAAAAAGCTGCTGAACAATAAAGCGACAGATAAAACAGAAAATGTAAACAAAGGAGGCGTTTTAAATGTCAACATCTAACACAACAGCAGTACCGGAAGCAAAGGGTGCAATGGATCGTTTCAAATTTGAGGTTGCGAACGAGCTGGGCGTGCCGCTTACGGACGGCTACAACGGAAACCTTACCTCCAAGCAGAACGGTTCTGTAGG
>CANRDO010000041.1 GCA_947629385.1 uncultured Lachnospiraceae bacterium | reverse complement strand
GGAAACGGAAAGCGCAATTTCGTAATTTGCGGGTAATGAGGAAGAAAGATAACGCATTCCTAAATTTTTGTCAAAGATAGGATGAAAAACCAGCCCTGATATGGTACAATAAATGAGTCATATCAAGGCTCTTTCCATTACGGAAAGGAGTTTGAAAAATGTCTGAGAAACGAAAAGACCATAAAGGACGAATCTTAAAGACAGGAGAGAGCCAAAGAAAAGACCTGATTTATCAATATCGCTACACAGATGTCAGAGGGAAACGGCAGACCATTTATTCTTCCGATCTGAAAGAACTTCGGGAGAAAGAAAAGGAGATCCAAAGGCAGCTTGATGACGGGATTGACTATGCCGCAGGAAAGATTACCGTGATTGCCCTTTTGGAGCGCTATATCAGTCTGAAACAGGGAGTGCGCTACAATACCAAAGTCGGGTACAGTTTTGTGCTGAACCTGATCAAAAAAGAAGATTTTGGGTACAGGCAGATAAAGGATATTAAAGTGTCCGATGCCCAGCAGTGGATCATGAAGCTGCACAATGACGGGAAAGGATACAGCACGATCACAAGTGTCAGGGGTGTTATCAAGCCGGCGTTTCAGATGGCATACAACGAGGATATTATCCGCAGGAATCCTTTTGATTTCAAACTGGTCGATGTTGTGCCCAATGATTCACAAAAGCGGATTGCCATGACGGAGGAACAGCAGACGCTTTGGATGGACTTTATCCGTAAGGACAAAACCTACGCAAAGTATTATGATGAGTTTGTTGTACTTCTGGGAACGGGGATGCGTGTCAGCGAATTTTGCGGCTTGACGAAAAGCGATCTTGATTTCATAAACCGGAAAATCCGTGTTGACAAGCAGCTTGTCCGAGAGCGGGGCGGAAAATATTATGTGGAAAAGACAAAGACGGAGTGCGGCTGTCGTTTCATTCCGATGACAGAGGAAGTCTGTCAAAGTCTGAAAAATATTTTTGCCCGCCGAAAGCGGCTAAAGACGGAAACGGTGATTGACGGATACAGCGGTTTTCTCCTGTTGGACAAGGACGATAAGCCAAAGGTGGCGCTGCATATCGAGAATGAGATGCGTTGGGCGATGAAGAAATATAAGAAACTTTATCCCGACAAGCCGCTTCCTCACATTACGCCTCATGTATTCCGGCACACGTTCTGTACGAACATGGCAAATGCGGGCATGGATATTAAAACCTTGCAGTACGTTATGGGACATTCCGATGTAGGCGTTACGCTGAATGTTTATACTCATGCGAGTTTTGACAGGGCGGCGGAGCAGATGGCGAAAATCATTGATTTTAAAGATGATGGAGCGCAGAGGAAACAGAGAAAATCAGGTTAAAAATTAAGAAGTTTACTACACCAATTACTACACCATTTGCCCGTAAATTTGCGTAGATTTATGAAGATTTATGCAAAATTAGGGCAAAAACCAAAATCAGAGTAAACCGCCAAAACCCTTGAAAAATCAAGGTTTACAGGCTTATGAAGGGATATAAAACGATGATAAAAATACTTTTCATCTGCCACGGCAATATCTGTCGCTCGCCGATGGCGGAATTCATTATGAAAGATCTGGTGCGGCAGCAGGGACTGGAGGATCAGTTTTATATCGCGTCCGCAGCGACAAGCCTGGAGGAGATCGGAAATCCGGTGTACCCGCCTGCGAGACGGAAACTGGCGGAGCACGGCTTGTCTTGCGAGGGCAAGACGGCTCGCAGGATGGAGCGCCGTGATTATCAGAAGTATGATTATCTGGTGGGGATGGAGCAGTTCAACCTGCGTAATATGATGCGAATTCTCGGGGACGATCCAGAGAAGAAGGTGAGTCGACTGCTTGATTTCTCTGACAGGCCTCGGGACATTGATGATCCTTGGTATACAGGGGATTTTGAGACGGCGTATCGGGAGATTCTCGAGGGCTGTGAGGCACTTTTGAAACATATAACGCGGAATCACAAAGGAGGTCACAATCATGTCAGATAAACGCAAGGATTATATTTCGTGGGATGAGTATTTTATGAGCGTTGCAAAGCTTGCCGGTATGCGGTCGAAGGACCCGAACTCGCAGGTGGGCGCCTGCATCGTGAGCAGTGACAACAAGATTTTGTCGATGGGTTACAACGGCTTCCCGGCGGGATGCTCGGACGACGAATTTCCGTGGGCGCGCGAGGGCGACGAGTTGGACTGCAAGTACCCGTACGTGGTGCACAGTGAGCTGAATGCGATCCTGAATTACCGGGGTGGCAGCCTGGAAGGGGCCAAGCTCTACGTGTCGCTGTTCCCGTGCAATGAGTGCGCAAAGGCGATCATCCAGGCCGGAATTAAGACAATCGTGTATGACGATGACAAGTATCATGACGGATCGGCAGCCACCGCGTCGAGGCGCATGCTTGACGCGGCCGGGGTGCGCTATTACCGCTATCAGCATACGGGGCGGAAGATCGAACTTCGTGTTTAGTGCACAGCCCTGCAGAAGGGACTTGCTGTGTCAGGGCAGATCATTGAGGGCCGCCGGTGCTTGGTGAGCGTAAGCGAGCTTATGCACCGCTGCGTGCCCGATTAAGCGCGAGCGGGTCTGCCCTGACATTGCAAGCCCGTGCAGGGCGTCCGGGTAGCCAATATGTGAATTAAACACGAATTTGATATAGACATCCAAAATGAAATTTGATAAAATAACCCGGGATTCCGGGGTAGAATACGCGGGATCAAATAACGGAAAAGGGAGCCATGTGAAAAATGTCTCAATACAGAACACACAATTGTGGGGAACTCAGGAAAGAAAACGCCGGGCAGACAGTGACGATCGCCGGCTGGATGGAGAATGTGCGCGAGGTCGGAGGCAATCTGGCCTTCGTTGTCCTGCGTGATTATTACGGGATCACACAGGTCGTTGTTGAGACCGAGGAGATGATGGCGGCGGTCAAGGCGCTGAACAAGGAGTCGACGATCTCAGTGACGGGCACGGTGCGGGAGAGAAGCAATGTAAACAACAAGATCCCCACCGGCGAGATCGAGGTGGTGCCGCAGGAGATCAGGGTGCTGGGGCGCTGCAGACATCAGGAGCTGCCGTTTGAGATCAATCATTCGCGGAATGCGGACGAGGCTCTGCGCCTGAAGTACCGTTATCTTGATCTGAGAAATCCGGCCGTGAAGAATAATATCGTCCTGCGTTGCAATGTAGTGTCCGCGCTGAGAAACGCGATGACGGAGCAGGGCTTCCTCGAGATCACGACGCCGATCCTGACGGCTTCCTCGCCGGAGGGCGCCAGAGACTATCTGGTCCCGGCCAGAAAGCATCCCGGAAAGTTTTACGCGCTGCCGCAGGCGCCGCAGCAGTTCAAGCAGATCCTGATGGCGTCCGGCTTCGACCGCTATTTCCAGATCGCACCCTGCTTCCGTGATGAGGACGCGCGCGGAGACCGTTCGCCGGGAGAATTCTATCAGCTGGATATGGAGATGGCGTTCGCGGCGAAGGAAGATGTATTTGCCGTGATCGAGAAGGTACTTCCTCCTGTATTTGCGAAATACGGCGCGTATGATAAGACCTCGCAGACGCCGTTCGTGCGGATCCCGTATTCTCAGGCGATGGAGGAATACGGGAGCGACAAGCCGGATCTGCGGATCGATCTGCGGGTGACCGATGTGACAGGGCTTCTGGGCGATATCGGTTTCGGCCCGTTCGACGGCAATGTGATCAAGGCTGTTCCGGTCTCTGACTGCAAACTTACGAGAAAGGCGATCGACCAGATCTGCGCGGACATTGAGGTGCAGGCGGGCAGCAAGGTATATTGGTTTAAGACGGATGAGAGCGGCGCGATCGCCGGAGGTATCGCGAAGTTTATCAACGCGGACGCGGGCAAAGTTACTGCGGTGACAGAAAAGCTTGCCTTGAAGCCGAACACGCTGGTTATTTTGTCTGCAGGTAAGCTCGGCATGGCGCAGAAGGCTGCGGGCGTCGCGATCCGGAAGCTCGGAGAGGCCTGCGAGGGACATATGGATAAAGAGCGATACGAATTCTGCTGGGTCGTGGATTTCCCGATGTACGAGATCGGAGAGGAGTCAGGAGAGCTCGAATTCTGCCACAACCCGTTCTCGATGCCGGCGGGAGGGCTGGATGTGCTTATGAAAGCGGAGCGCGGCGAGATCGATCCGCTCGACATCCTTGCGGATCAGTACGATCTTGTCTGCAATGGCATTGAGCTTTCGTCCGGTGCGGTCCGAAATCACGATCCGGAGATCATGATCAAGGCGTTTGAGCTCGTGGGACTGGGCGAGGACGAGGTGAAGGCGAAGTTCCCGGCCATGTATACCGCGTTTACTTACGGCGCGCCGCCACACGCCGGCATCGCTCCGGGCATCGACCGCATGGTGATGCTGCTCTCCGGCGAGGAGTCGATCCGTGAAGTCATCGCCTTCCCGATGAACAAGAACGCGCAGGACATTATGATGGGAGCTCCGTCGACGGTGGAGCAGAAGCAGCTTGACGAGCTGAATATCTGCCTGAAGCCGGTTAACAAATAGACAAATAAACGCATGAAATTATCTTGAAAAATCTGCGTTAAAATTAATGTAAAGGCCGGAAAAATCAGGTAAAAAGGGATTGACACGCCCGGTATGGTGTACTATAATATTCAACGTGTCGTCAGTTATTTCAGGATAACTGCGCTTTTACTTGCGTATAAATGTTCGGACCATAGCCCCGGTCGGACATTTTACCATAACAACAAACGGCGGGACGCCCGGAGCGATCAGCAAAGCAGTCTTCGGAACTCCGTCAAAAAGGATCTTCCGCGAGGAAGGTCGCCGGGAGGACGGAATTAAGCCTCTGCCAGCCTGGAGCATGTGAACGATTACAAGGAGGAAGACCAATGAAAACATTTATGGCAAGTCCGGCGACGATTGAGAGAAAATGGTACGTGGTGGACGCAGCTGATATGACGCTTGGCCGCCTGGCAGCAGGAGTCGCGAGCGTTCTGAGAGGGAAAAACAAGCCAACCTTTACCCCTCATCTTGATACAGGCGATTATGTGATCATCGTAAACGCGGATAAGATCAAGGTGACCGGCAAGAAGCTGGATCAGAAGATCTATTATCATCATTCTGAGTACGTAGGCGGTATGAAAGAGACCACGCTGCGTGAGATGTTGGCGAAGAAGCCGGAGAGAGTTATTGAGCACGCTGTAAAGGGAATGCTCCCGAAGGGACCGCTCGGCAGAGAGATGTACAGAAAGCTCTATGTATATGCCGGACCGGATCACAAGCAGCAGGCGCAGAAGCCGGAAACGCTGACATTTTAAAAGGAGGTAAAAGACATTGGCTAACGGAAGATTTTATGGAACAGGAAGAAGAAAAAAATCAATTGCCAGAGTGTATCTGATGCCGGGAACAGGCAAGATCACGATCAATAAAAGAGACATCGATGAATATTTCGGACTGGAGACGCTGAAGCTGATTGTACGTCAGCCGCTTGCGGCGACAGAGACCACAGATAAGTTCGATGTCCTCGTGAACGTACACGGCGGCGGGACGACCGGTCAGGCCGGCGCGATCCGTCACGGTATTGCGAGAGCGCTGCTTCAGGCGGACAACGACTACAGGCCGACGCTCAAATCCGCAGGTTACCTCACCCGTGACCCGAGAATGAAAGAGCGTAAGAAATACGGTCTCAAGGCAGCAAGAAGAGCGCCGCAGTTTTCAAAGAGATAGTTATATCTGCGATGATAGGATATGTCAAAAGAGCATCTGCAAGTTTACTTGCAAGATGCTCTTTTTGCATATCCGTGTCATCATTGGATGACTGAGATGACCGAGGAAATCCGGAGGATTTTCGAGGTTCATCTCAGGTCATCGCAGATATTATTGGAAATTTGTAGTTCTATTGGAATGCAAGAGACGACCGAGGAAATCCGAAGGATTTTCGAGGTTCATCTCTTGCATTCGCAGTAATCTGAACGTTATTTATTTCTTTCCGTCATAAATATTGAACCCGTCACGGCCGCCCTTCTTGGTCTTATAGAGTGCCTCATCGGCGGTGTGGTACAGCTCTTCGAAGGAATTACCGTACATCGGCGCATAGGATACGCCGATACTGCAGGTGACGTGACCGTTCTCACCCATATCCTTGAATGTGTGAGTGCGAATACTCTCGTGAAGTTTTCTTACCTTGGCGATCGCGTTTGTATCTGAGACGATATTCTTCATCAGAATACAGAACTCATCGCCGCCGAGACGGCCGAGGATATCTCCCTCACGGAATTCCTGGCGGATGATATTACTGACTCCGCGCAGGATCTCATCGCCTACGGCGTGCCCGAAGGTGTCATTAACCTCCTTGAAATGGTCGATATCGATCATCACGAAGGCCTGAAGCCCGATGCGCTGCTCGCTGTCCAGCCACTGCTGGATCATTTCCTCAGTACTCTTTTTATTGAGCATGCCGGTCAGCAGGTCGCTCTGACCCATCTCCAGGAGCTCTGTCTGCGTGCGGTTCGTCGAGAGAAGGACGTTCAGCAGCAGAGCGGACATGCCGAGAACCAGAGTCACACATAAGATGACTCCGTAGCGTGTAATGAAATTGTACGGGCCGCGCGCAACGGATCTCGGTGTGATATAGCAGAGCATCCATTCGTTGATGTCGAGCGGCTGGTATGCCATATAGTATTTTCTCTTCCGATAGGTTATGGATGTAAGCGCGCGCCCCTGAGATTTGAGATCCGATATCACTTCCGTGCGCGGCTTTGCCCTTCCCATCTTGATATTGTATAACTGATTGAAAAAGTTGGTCTTGTAAGTGACCAGCTCCGACGTCGTCTCGTCGGAGACGTATGCGATCACGGATCCGTCCGAATCTGTGATCAGGACAACGCCCGAGCCGGAATAATCGTCTTCCAGAAGCATGTCGGCCAGAGTGGAGAGCTTACATGATCCGCCCAGCACGCCGACCACTTCGCCGTCCCGGAGGATCGGAGCCGCGAGAACGATGCAGAGCTCGCCGTCCAGATTGCTTGCAACAGGCTTGCTGAACGCGCGCTCGCCGCCCAGTGCCTTCTGAAAAAAATCATAGGAATCGACCGGCCATTGGCTGCCGTCCAGATAATAGCCCGTGCCGTCCGGGGCGATGATCACCATACGGTTCATGGTGCTGTTCTCTGACATGGTGGCGAGCAGCTCAAGGCTTTTCTCGGATGTGATCTCCTCCTGTGCGCCGATATACGCGGCGATGCCCTCTATGTACTGAAAATGCTGGTTGATGATATTCCGGAAGTTCTGAGCCTGATGGTCGATGTTGCTGTTGAGCGTGTTCCGCGTATTTTTCTCAACGTCACGAAACGTACAGATGAGAAAGACAACAGTGATAATGAATATAAAGACCAGAAAAATGCCCATCGGTAGAAAATGGGATTTGGAATTGGCAGTTTTGCTTGGATTTTGCATTGGTAACTCCTATATAATTTGTAAAACAATCCGATAACAGATCGTCGATCCGGGTTGACGGTTTTCGAAAAATGTGCCTGTATGCCAATGCACACTTTTATTATACCACATCCTTTGATAAGTTTCAAAAGAATATTTGATAAATATAAAAAATATTCTATATCTATGTTATTATAGGACAGATATGGACAAATGTACAGTAATTTTGTAAGATAAGTAATATAAATATCGCAAAAATCTGCGAAGGTTCGCAAAGCGAATGGAAACGGTGAGGCTGGCATGGAAGATCAATGGAAGAAAACAGGTGAAAAACATATCTGTCTGGGCATTCTCGCCCACGTCGACGCCGGGAAAACGACGCTTTCGGAAGGGATCTTGTATCTGTCCGGGAGCATTCGGACGCTCGGGAGGGTAGATCATCAGGACGCGTTTCTGGATAATTATGAGCTCGAGCGGACGCGCGGCATCACGATCTTTTCAAAGCAGGCGGAGCTGACGCTCGGAGATCTTTCAGTGACGCTGCTGGATACGCCGGGGCATGTGGACTTTTCGGCGGAGATGGAGCGGACGCTGCAGGTTCTGGACTATGCGGTCCTTGTGATCAGCGGGGCGGACGGCGTGCAGGGGCACACGGAAACGCTCTGGAGGCTGCTGGAACGATATGAGATCCCGGCGTTTTTGTTTATCAATAAGATGGATCAGGAGGGAACGGATCAGGCGGCGCTTCTGGCGGAGCTGGAGAACCGTCTCGACAGCCGTTGTGTTGATTTCGGCCCGCTGAATACGTGGACGGGGAATTCGGACGGCGCGGGCGGTTCAAAGGATGCTTCAGATCGTGCAGACGGTATACGGGGTGCTTCGAATAATGCGGGCAATACAGTTCCGGAGGAATTCTGGGAGACGCTCGCGATGTGCGACGAGGCTCTGCTGGATTCCTATATGGAAAACGGAGCGCTGAGCGTGGGGGAGATCGCGGACGCGATCGCCGCGCGCAGGGTGTTTCCCTGTTATTTCGGCTCGGCCCTCAGGCTGGAGGGCGTGCGGGAGCTTTTGGACGGGATCCGGACCTTCAGCGTAAACTCTGTGTATCCGCGCCAGTTCGGGGCTCGTGTGTTTAAGATCACGCGGGACGCGCAGGGAAACCGGCTGACGCACATGAAGATCACGGGCGGACAGCTGCGTGTGAAGGCGCCGCTTAAAGGACGCAGCAGAGATTCCGGAGAAGAATGGGAGCAGAAGGCGGATCAGATCCGGATCTACTCCGGAAGCGGCTTCCGGGCGGTTCAGGAGGCGGAGGCCGGAATAGTCTGCGCGGTGACAGGTCTGGAATATACTTACGCAGGGGAGGGACTCGGGGCTGAGATGGAGGCCGGGCTTCCGATCCTGGAGCCTGTGCTGTCCTACCGGCTCGAGCTGCCCCCGGACTGCGACGTCCACCACACCTTCCTGAAGCTGAGGGAACTCGAGGAGGAGGAGCCCCAGCTCCACCTGGTGTGGAACGCGCAGCTTGGCGAGATTCATGCCCATCTGATGGGAGAGGTGCAGACCGAGGTACTGAAAAGCATGATACGGGAGCGCTTCGGGATATGGGTGGAGTTCGGACAGGGAAATATCGTGTACAAGGAGACGATCCGCACAGCGGTGGAGGGTATGGGACACTATGAGCCTCTGCGCCATTACGCGGAGGTGCATCTGCTGCTGGAGCCCGGCGAGCGCGGGAGCGGCCTGCAGTTTGAGAGCCGGTGCAGCGAGGATGTGCTCGACCGCAACTGGCAGCGTCTGATCCTGACGCATCTGGAGGAAAAGCAGCATCGCGGCGTGCTCACGGGCTCCGAGATCACGGACATGAGGATCACGCTGCTGACGGGCAGGGCGCACCTGAAGCACACGGAGGGCGGGGATTTCCGCCAGGCGACCTACCGGGCGGTGCGGCACGGGCTGAAATGCGCCGAGAGCGTGCTGCTGGAGCCGGTCTACGCGTTCCGGCTTGAGCTGCCGTCCGAATCGGTTGGCCGCGCGATGAACGATATCCAGAGGATGAGTGGGAGCTTTGCCCCGCCGGAGATCGATGGGGAGATGGCGATGCTCAGCGGACAGGCCCCTGTATCCGAGATGTGGGGCTATCAGACAGAGCTGCTGGCGTATACGAAGGGCAGGGGCAGGCTTTCCTGCACGCTGAAGGGGTACGAGGAGTGCCACAACGCGCAGGAGGTCATCGACGCGGTCGGTTATGATTCCGAGGCGGATCTGGACAACCCGACAGGTTCTGTGTTCTGTGCGCACGGCGCGGGGTATGTCGTGAGCTGGGAGTATGTGCAGGATTATATGCATGTGGAGAGCGGGTGGAAGCCGGGAGCGGAAGCGCGCGAAGCGGGGCAAAATCCGGATGCTTTTGAAGGCAGTTTTGGGCAGTCCGCAGGCAGCTATGCAGACGACAAGGAGCTTGAGGAGATTTTCACCCGCACCTACGGGACGGCCTCGCAGGAGCGCAGACATTACGCAAAGAGCCGACGCGTGGAGGCGCCGGGGAACGCGAAGCCCCAGAAGCAGGAGCCTGTGGACGAATATCTGCTCGTGGACGGCTACAACATCATTTTCGCCTGGGATGAGCTGAAGGCGCTCGCGCAGGAGACGATCGAGGGCGCCAGGGGCAGGCTCGCGGATATCCTCAGCAACTATCAGGGCTGCCGCGGTATGCATATTATCCTGGTCTTTGACGCGTACAAGGTCGAGGGCGGACGCGGCGAGGTGCTGAAGTATCACAACATCCACATCGTCTACACGAAGGAGGCCGAGACCGCGGATCAGTATATCGAGAAGACGGCGCGCGTTATCGGCAGGAAGTACCATGTGACGGTGGCGACCTCCGACGCGCTGGAGCAGATCATCATCCTGGGCGCGGGCGCGTCGCGGATGTCGGCGGACGATCTGCATGAGGAAGTCGAGCTCGCGAATCAGGAGATCCGCAGGGATTATCTGCAGAAATCGTCCGGCACGAAGCACCGGCTGTTCGACGAGCTGGACGAGCCGCTGCGTGGTTTTCTCGAGGAGCTGCGGCTGGGGCGGCGGACGCTCGGGCGATCGGACGGAACGGAGTGAACGGCTGCCGGACAAGACAGAACGGGTGAATGCCGGCAGGTATCGCGCCCGGGCATAAACAGCAAAATAAATCGTACTTTTTGAATAAAGAATCTGTAGCATAAAGCGCCAAATAATGGTATACTAAACGACAGATAGAATATAGTCCGACAGAAAAAGAATGGGAGGGTTAAAACGATGAGTGTAGATGGAAACAAAGCCAAAAGTGTGATTGCAAGCGGAAAGGCCGTGCTCGGCATCGAGTTTGGCTCGACGAGGATCAAGGCAGTTTTGATCGATGACAACAACGCCCCGATCGCGTCCGGCAGCCACGAGTGGGAGAACCAGCTGGTGAACGGGATCTGGACCTACAGTCTCGACGCGATCTGGAAAGGCCTGCAGGACTGCTACGCGGATATGCTCGCGGACGTGAAGAAGCAGTACGGCGTTGACGTCGAGAATCTTGCCGGGATCGGCTTCAGCGCGATGATGCACGGTTACATGGCGTTCAACAAGGACGATGAGCTGCTGGTGCCGTTCCGCACATGGAGGAACACGATCACGGGACAGGCTTCCGCGGAGCTGTTTGATCTGTTCAATTACAACATTCCGCAGAGGTGGAGCATCGCGCATCTGTATCAGGCGATCTTAAACGGCGAGGAGCATGTGAAGGATATCACCTTCTTCACGACGCTGGCCGGCTATATCCACTGGCAGATGACGGGGCAGAAGGTGATCGGCGTCGGCGACGCGGCCGGCATGTTCCCGATCGATATTGAGACGAGAGATTACAATAAGACCATGATCGCGAAGTTTGACGAGCTCGTGGCACCGAAGGGCTATCCGTGGAAGCTGGAAGAGATCCTGCCGAAGGTGCTGCTGGCAGGCCAGGACGCGGGCACGCTGACCGAGGAGGGAGCGAAGAAGCTCGACGTGTCCGGCAAGCTCAAGGCCGGCATTCCGATCTGTCCGCCGGAGGGCGACGCCGGCACCGGCATGGCGGCGACGAACAGCGTGGCGGTGCGCACAGGCAACGTCTCCGCGGGCACGTCCGTGTTTGCGATGATCGTGCTGGAGAAGGATCTGTCCAAAGCGTATCCGGAGATCGACATGGTGACAACGCCGAGCGGCGACCTTGTGGCGATGGTGCACTGCAACAACTGCACCTCCGATCTGAACGCCTGGGTCGGCCTGTTCCGGGAGTTTTCCGAAACCTTCGGCATCAAGGTCGATATGAACAAGCTGTTCGGCACGCTTTACAACAAGGCTCTCGAGGGAGACAAGGACTGCGGCGGTCTGCTCGCGTACAATTACTTCTCGGGCGAGCCGATCACCGATCTCGAGGAGGGACGTCCGCTGTTTGTGCGCAAGCCGGACAGCAAATTCAATCTCGCGAACTTTATGCGCACGAACCTGTACGCATCGCTGGCCACGCTGAAGATCGGTCTCGACATCCTGCTCAAGGCGGAGGACATCAAGATCGACAAGATCATGGGCCACGGCGGACTGTTCAAGACGAAGGGCGTCGGCCAGAGCATCCTCGCGGCGGCGATGAATTCCCCGGTATCCGTGATGGAGACTGCGGGCGAGGGCGGAGCGTGGGGCATCGCGCTGCTCGCGTCCTACCTTGTGAACAAGGGCGAGGGAGAGACGCTCGAGGATTTCCTGAACGCGAAGGTCTTCGCGGGCGACGCCGGCGTGGAGATGCAGCCGGATCCGGCGGACGTGGCAGGCTTCGACGCCTACATCGAGGCGTACAAGGCGGTGCTTCCGGCGGAGCGCGCGGCGGTGGACAACATGAAATAAGACAGAAAGACTGCAGAAAAAAGATGCCGTGTTTCGCGGCATCTTTTTTCTTGCAGATTCCCGCGACTTATAATATAGTAAAGAGGAACTGTGAAAATCAATTTTATCAAATAAATTACACGGAGGAATCGTCATGAGGAGATGGGCAAGATTTCTTTACCAGCCCGTACTTCCCCTGGGGGAGGATGGCCGGAGAGTGACCGGAAGCGAGGAGCACATTGCGCTGTCGAGGAAGGCGGCGACGGAGGGCATGGTTCTTTTGAAGAATGAGAATCACGTCCTGCCTTTTTCTTTCGGAGAAAAACTGGCCGTATTCGGCAAGGGCTGTACGGATTATGTGAAGGGCGGCGGCGGAAGCGGCGAGGTGACCGTGGCATACAAAAGAAGCCTGCTGGACGGCCTGCGCATCAAGGAGCAGGAGGGTAAGGTCGCGCTGTTTGCGGAGCTCGGGGAGTTCTATGAGAAGGAAGTGCGCAGACAGTATGAGCAGGGCGCTGTGCCGGGCATGACGGTTGAGCCGGAGCTGCCGGAGGATCTCCTGCGCCGTGCGGCCGCGTTTACAGATACGGCGGTCGTCACGGTCTGCCGTTTCTCCGGCGAGGACTGGGATCGCGCGGTGACTGGCACAGGCGCGCTGCCCGGAATGGGTTATATCGGGGAGATCGTCCGCCGCTCGCAGGAGATTTTCGAGAAAGGCGATTTTTATCTGTCGGCTGCCGAGCAGAGGATGATCGAGCAGGTGCAGAAAAGCTTCGCGCACGTCGTGGTCGTATTGAATGTCGGCGGTATGGTGGACACGCTCTGGTTCAAGGATAACGAGAGGATCGAAGGCGCGCTCATGGCATGGCAGGGCGGCATGGAGGGCGGTCTTGCCGCGGCGGACATTCTCGTGGGAGACGTCAATCCGTCCGGCAGGCTGGTCGACACGTTCGCGGCGCGGCTGGAGGATTATCCGTCGTCCGCCGGCTTCCATGAGTCGCCGGATTACGTGGAATACACGGAGGACGTCTACGTGGGCTACCGCTATTTTGAGACGATCCCGCAGGCTGCGGAGAAGGTGAATTACCCGTTCGGCTATGGGCTTTCCTATACGGATTTCGAGGTGGAATATATCCGCTCCTCTGTCACGGAAGAGCAGATACAGGCGGATGTTTTTGTGACAAATATGGGAAAGACGGCCGGAAAGGAAGTCGTGCAGCTCTACGTGGGCGCGCCCGGCGGCAGGCTCGGGAAGCCGGCGAGAGAGCTGAAGGCGTTTGCGAAGACGAGGCTTTTGCAGCCGGGCGAGTCGCAGACCCTGCGTCTTACCCTGAAGGTAAGAGCGCTTGCATCCTACGACGATTGCGGAGCGATCGAGAAGGGCGCCTGGGTGCTGGAGAAAGGAACATACGAATTCTACATTGGCGCCAATGTGCGCGACGCCGTGCGTCAGCCGTTTGTCTATGAGCTCGCAGGGGATGTGGTCGTGGAGAAGACCGGGAGCAAATGCGCCCCGACCATGCTGACGAAGCGCCTTCGCCCGGACGGAAGCTATGAGGCTCTTGAAACACATCCGGAGCTCCAGCCGGATCTGGATCGCAGCGTGGACAAGACTGCCTACACGCCGGAGACGATCGCGGCGCCGGGGCATGTGCTCGGCTTCTCCGTCGACAAAATGCCGGAACCGCCGATCATGCTGGAGGACGTCTGCGACAAAAAGGCGACTCTGGACGAATTCATGGAGCAGCTGACGGACGAACAGCTGGTGCGTCTGCTCTGCGGCCAGCCAAATACCGGCGTGGCGAATACCTTCGGCATGGGCAACCTGCCGCAGTACGGGGTTCCGAATGTGATGACGGAGGACGGTCCTGCCGGAGTGCGCATCAATCCGGAGTGCGGCGTGAACACGACTGCGTTTCCGTGCGCGACGCTGCTCGCCTGCACCTGGGACGAGGAGCTCGTCGAGTGCGTAGGCCGGGCGGGCGCGCTTGAGGCGAAGGAGAACAATATCGGGATCTGGCTCACGCCGGGGATGAACATTCACCGCAGCCCGCTCTGCGGAAGAAATTTTGAGTATTACTCGGAAGATCCGCTGATCGCCGGGAAGATGGGAGCGGCGCTCGTGCGCGGTATCCAGTCGCAGAAGATCGCGGCGAGCGCGAAGCATTTTGCCTGCAACAACAAGGAGACGAACCGAAGAAACAGTGACTCGCGCGTGTCGGAGCGGGCGCTGAGGGAGATCTATCTGAAGGGCTTTGAGATCATGGTGCGCGAGTCTGATCCATGGACGGTCATGTCCTCCTACAACATTGTCAACGGGCACCGCGCTTCGGAGTACAGGGAGCTTTTGACCGGGATCCTGCGCGAAGAGTGGGGATTCAAAGGCATGATCACAACCGACTGGTGGAATCTCGCGTCGCAGCCGAAGGAGATCCTGGCGGGCAACGACGTGAAGATGGGCTGCGGGTATCCCAAGCAGGTGATGGAGGCTCTGAAGAAGGGCGAGCTCACCCGGGAGGACGTGGCACAGTGCGCGAGACGTGTGCTCGAGATGATCATGAAGCTGGACTGAGCAGGAAGAAATACGCAGGAAAGATCCGGACAAAAGGACAGGAATGCGGCATTGCAAAGGAAAAGAAGAAAAAGAAAAAGGAGAATTATAATTTGAAGATTCGGAAAGCGACGGAGAGTGATCTCGTGGAGATCATGGAAATCTATGCGCATGCCCGCGCATTTATGGCGCAGACCGGGAATCCGCACCAGTGGGGCGACAATGCTTATCCATCGGAGGAGCTGATCCGTGGGGATATCCGGCAGGGCGTCAGCTACGTGGCGGAGGCGGACGGGCAGATCGAGGCGGTTTTTCTGTTCCGCGTTGGCGACGACCCGACTTATCATGTGATCGAGGGCGGAAGCTGGCAAAACGACGAGCCCTACGGCGTCGTCCACCGGATCGCTTCGGCGGGCCGGGTGAAAGGCGCGGGCGCGCAGTGCCTGCAGTGGGCGTTTACTCAATGCGGCAATCTGCGTATCGACACGCACGACGACAATGCGGTGATGCAGCATGTGCTCGAGAAGAACGGTTTCGTGAAATGTGGGCGCATTTATCTGGAGAACGGGGAGCCGCGCGTGGCGTTTCAGAAGTCAGCGCTTAGCCCGTTGCGGCGATAGTTCACGAAGCACGGAAACGGATGAAGGTCGAAGTGAGGTGACTCATAGATGGAAGAAAAGGACATTATGGAACTTCAGGTGGGCAATTACGCGGACATCGACCTGAATCGCAGCGTTCGTCAGGGCATGCCGGAGGTGATCTACGGAGCCGGAAAGACAGCGGAGCAGATCGTCGGCATCGCGTCGGCGATGAGGGATCGCGGGATCGCGAATATTCTGATCACGAGGCTGGATCCGGAGAAGGCGGAGCAGGTAAGACAAGGACTTGTGTCGGAGAAAGCGGATCAGTCTGTGGCGGACAGGGAATTTCTGTACGACGAGGTCGCGCGGATCGGGATCGTGAACCGGCAGGAGACTGAAAAACGGGGCAAGATCGTCGTGGTGGCGGCCGGGACGAGCGATCTTCCGGTTGCGGAGGAGGCTGCAGTTACGGCAGAGCTGTTCGGGAATTATGTGGAGCGCGTCTATGATGTCGGCGTGGCGGGCATTCATCGCCTGCTGAACCGGCTTCCGGTGTTCGAGGACGCCAACGCGGTGATCGCCGTGGCGGGCATGGAAGGGGCGCTGGTGAGTGTGATCGGCGGGCTGGTCGCGTGCCCGGTCGTCGGGGTGCCGACGAGCGTGGGCTACGGGGCGAGCTTCGGCGGACTGGCGGCTCTGCTCGCGATGCTGAATTCCTGTGCGAGCGGCGTCAGCATCGTGAACATCGACAACGGTTTCGGCGCAGGAGTGCTGGCGTCGAAGATCAACCGGCAGTCGGTGCACGAGGAGAATTGTCAGAAAAACTGATATGAAGTTTGCGGAGGCGCTCGGACCCAAATTTCCGGATGCCGAGGCGATAAGATTTAGAATAACGGCGGAATTTTCCGCGAAAGGAAGAAAAAAATGGTTGAATTTTGGAATCTGTACGCAGCGTTTTTTCGCATCGGGATCCTGACGTTCGGCGGCGGCCTGACGATGCTTCCGATGCTCAAATACGAGCTTGTGGAGAAGCGGCACTGGATCACGGAGGACGTGCTTCTGGACTGCTACGCGATCGGACAGTGTACGCCTGGCATCATCGCGGTGAACACGGCGACCTTCGTCGGCTACAAGAGAAAAGGCGTGCTTGGCGGCATTGTCGCGACGCTCGGGATGGCGACGCCGTCTATTCTGATCATCACGGTGGTCGCGATGTTCCTCGAGGCGATGATGAGCTATGCCATCGTACAGCATGCGATCATGGGCATTCGCGGCGGCGTCTGTGCTCTGATGCTCAACACGATCTACACGCTTGCGAAGAAGAGCCTTACCCGAAAAGATCAGGAGGGCAGGCTCCATCCGGATAAGATCTGCGTGGCAATCTGCGCGGCAGCATTTTTGCTTGCGTTTCTCACGCCGATCCCGACTGTGCTGATCATTGTGATCGCGGCGGTGGCCGGGGTGATCATTGACAGAATGACGGGAGGTGTTGCGGCATGAGTCAGGCGCTTCTGCTGATCTTTGAATTTTTCAAGACCGGTTTGTTCGCGATCGGCGGCGGACCGGCGACGATTCCGTTTTTGATGGATATGGCGGAGAAATATCCCTGGTTCACGATGCAGGAGCTTTCGAGCATGATCGCGATCAGCGAGAGTACGCCGGGACCGATCGGGCTGAACATGGCGACTTACGCAGGCTTTCATACGCTGGGAATGTTCGGCGGCATTGTGTCCACACTGGCGATCGTGTTTCCCAGTGTTGTCGTGATCATCATCATCGCAAAGTTCCTGGACGGTTTTCAGGAGAATCGAACTGTGCAGGCGGTGTTTCGGGGGATCCGTCCGGCGGTGACGGCGCTGATCGCGGCCGCGGTCATCAACATGATCCGTGTAACTCTGTTCACGGAGGAGGCTGGAAAGCTGATCCCGCAGTACAAGGGCTGCATCCTGTGCGTGATCATCTTTGCGCTGCTGCAGTGGAAGAAGCTGCAGAAGCTGCACCCGGCGGTCTGGTTTCTCGTCGCGGCGGTGGCCGGAGTTGTATTTCAGTTTTAATCAGGAGGAGCATCACATATGTATCAGTACATTTTGTTTGACCTCGACGGCACCCTGACGGACTCCGCGGAGGGGATTGTCAATTCTGTTATTTATGCGCTGAAGAAGAGGGGAATTGAGGAGCACGACCGGGCGAAGCTGAGCGCCTTTGTCGGGCCGCCCCTCATGGATTCCTTTATGAAATATTATGGGATGTCGGAGGAAGAGGCCCGGGGGATGGTGCCGTTGTACCGCGAGTATTTTGAGCCGAAGGGCTGGGCGGAGAACCGTGTCTACGAAGGGATTCCGGAGGTGCTTGAAAAGCTTCGCGCGAGGGGAAAGCATCTGTTCGTGGCGACCTCGAAGCCGGAAGCCTTCGCAAAAAGGATTCTGGAGCATTTCAATCTGACGCAGTATTTCGAGCTGATCCGCGGCGCCTCGATGGACGAGAAGCTCAACCGCAAAGAGCAGGTGATCGCCTGCGTGATCGAAGAGGTCGGCGCGGAGCATGTGAAAGAGATGGTCATGGTCGGCGACCGTGAGCACGACGTGATCGGAGCCAGGCAAAACGGCCTGCCGTGCGTCGGCGTTTTGTACGGCTACGGAAGCCGGAAAGAGCTGGAGACGGCGGGAGCCGCGGCCATCTGTCCGGCGGTGAGGAAACTGCCGGAATATCTGTAAGGGAGCGATGTATGATTCTAATCGACCGAAATGGGGCACAGATTTGAAACATGGGTGGGACGCTGCAAATATATGATAGAATTGTGGGGTGTGAGAATTTTTAATGACAAACAAAGAGATCTTGGCGGCTGCGATGCGGCAGTCCGCCATCGATATCAACTGCGCGCCGGAGGATTTTCAAAAGAGCGGGCATGTGGTCGTAGAGGCGAAGCTCGGGGCGAAGGCGAGAGCCTATTATCAGGAGCCGATCGCCTGCAATCTGGTGTCGTATGGGAACAACATTGTCGCTTCGGTGAAAGAGGAGTACCGGGAGATCGTAGAGGAATACATAAGAAAATTTTCCTGGTATCACTGTTTTGAGACGCCGAATCTGCATTGGCTGAATGAGCGGATGCAGGCGTCGGGTCAGAAGGTGTGCTTTATGGCGGAATATTTTCTGCCGGACGTGGACAGGCTCATGGAGCGGGAATGCGGGTATGAGCTGAGGCTTCTGGGCCCGCGGGATTTTGAGGGCCTTTATCTCCCGCAGTGGAGCAACGCGCTGTGCGAGAGACGAAAGGCGCTGGATGTTCTGGGCGTTGGGGCGTACGACGGGGAAAAGCTCGTCGGGTTCGCGGGCTGTTCCGCGGACTGCGATTCCATGTGGCAGATCGGCGTGGACGTGCTGCCGGAATATCGGAGGCAGGGCATCGCGTCGGTGCTTACCGGCAATCTCGCGATCGAGATATTAAAGAGAGAAAAAGTGCCGTTTTACTGCTGCGCGTGGTCGAACATTCCCTCTGCGAGGAACGCGGTCAAAAGCGGGTTTGTGCCGTCCTGGGTGGAGCTGACCGTGAAGCCGGCAGAGCTGGTGGATAGTATGAATCGTTAAATTGTCCGGTGAGTCCTACCGATAAGTGGAAACGATAAGAGAGTATATCATAGTTCCACCGGCTCATAGAGAATGCGGATCTTCGGCAGCTTTTCAATCGTAGCGTAGCTGTTCACCAGGCCGTCTGCGATGCTCAGGTCGTTCTCACCGGAGGCGGGCGGCGCGAACAGCTTCAAGGTAAGGTCGCACGCGCCGGCAAGAGGCTTCTCGAAGAACGCGCTCATCAGGTCGATGGTCTTTGCCTTCGGTGATTTGTAGAACCATCTGCCGTTCAGCTCGATCATCAGATTGGAGTCGTCCTCGAAGATCAGTTCGCAGAAATGCGGGTTTTTCTCGAGGTGCAGCGGGATCGCCAGACCGTCCGCGTCCTCCGCGCCACCCCAGCGCAGGGTGGCAGGGAACGAGACTTCCCCGCCGACCGTCATGGACGGGCAGAAGTAGTCGTCGTGAATGATTTTCTTGTAGGTCTTCAGCAGGGGCTGCTCGATCCCGACCTCCGGGTTGTTCGGGTCCTCAATCTCGAGTCCGAGCCTGCCGCGGTCGCGGAACTGATAGGTGGAGAAGCCGCTGAACCAGGATGTATCTTCCTCTTTGCTGCGCAGGATATCACAGAATTCCTGCACCATTGCCGCTTGGTCGTAGGGTCCGGTCACGTCTCCGTCCGCGTTCATCTCGCTCATCACCATCGGCTTCGCCTTGCCGCCGCAGAGCTCACGGAAGCGCTCGTAGCTGCGCTTTGTATAATCAAAGACGTCGCGGATCCGGCTGCGGCTGTGCGAAGTTCCGCCGCGCTCGGCCACATCGTACGGCCAGCCCCAGTGCAGGGCAAAGTATTTGTCGATCGACCAGATGTCTGTGTCGCGCACTGCCTGCGCGAAATCTTCTTCCTTTTCAATCCGGGTCTGTCCCTCGTCTACGCCGCCGGTGCAGAGGATCGTCTGCACGTTCGGCGCATATTCCTTGATGATCTTGTGGAAGCGGCTGTAGAATTCGCCGATCTCTTTATAAGTACAGCGCTTGGTATAGCAGAACCAGTCGCCGGTGCACTCGTGGTTGATGCGCAGCATCAGGCGTCCGAACGGGCGCAGGTCATTTGCGATGGCGATCAGGTGGTCGTCCGTCACATGCGGGTCGATCGTCAGGGTGAGCGTGACGTCCTGCCCGTGACGGCGCACGTCGCGCATGAAGTTGAACGGCTCGCCCTCGGTGTTTCCGCCAGGGCCGCCCAGGTAGGGGAAGTAATCGTCGTAGGGATAGTCCCACGCGAACGAGACGCCGGGACTTGCGTGCGCGATGCTGGCGCGCTGCGGCCAGCCCTCGTCCAGCGGATAGTAGCAGTACATCAGAGTGATGCTGCGGTGGGGCCTGCCCAGCTTGTTCAGGATATAGTCCTGGTTCACGTATTCGCCGCGCTCGGAGCCGTCGCCCAGGTCCACGGCGCATTTTGCCTTTCCCATATGTAAAGAATATACTTTCGGATCGCTCATGTTTTTTCTCCTGTGTGTGTGGATAGTAGTTATATTTATGGAAAAATCATAAAGCATTTCCGCGCAAATGTAAAGAGCAAAACCGCTTGAATCCAATGCTTGAAAACGAAATTTGTTTTTGTTATACTCAGAAAATCAAATGCGGATATACGGAGATCAGAGATATGGATGCAAAAGAATGCAGTCCCCGCTTCCCGTGGGGCTCTTTTCTGAAAAATCTCGCGGCGATCGCGCTTCCGATCGCGTTTCAGAATCTGCTCACGACGACGGCCAGCATGGTCGACACGATGATGGTTGCCCCGCTGGGAGAATTGTCGGTGGGAGCGCTCGGGCTGTGCGCGCAGTTTTCCTCGCTGATGTTTTCGGGATACTGGGGCTTTGTCGGCGGCGGAATGCTGTTTATCTCACAATATTGGGGATCCTCTGAGGATGACGGGATCGAGCGCTCCTACGGAATGACCTGGGTGTGCATGATGACGGTGGCGCTGGTCTTCGGCTGCCTGGCGGTCTTCACGCCGGGGCTCGTCATGAAGATTTATACGGACAAGACGGCGATTCAGGAGATCGGCGCTTCTTACCTGCGCATTGTGGGCTTTGCCTATGTGATGCAGGTGTTTTCGATGGCGATGAGCTGCCTGCTGCGTTCGACCGAGCGCGTGCGCATTCCGATGGTCGCCTCGATCGCGTCCGTCGCCACAAATCTTATACTGAACTGGGTGTTTATCTACGGACATCTGGGCGCTCCGGCGATGGGGATCCGCGGCGCGGCCCTGGCGACCACCTGCGCGGCGGCCGTGAACGTGCTGTCGATCTACCTGCTCGCGTGGAAGAGCGGCTACCCGTACCTGTTCCGGGTGCGCGGTCATTTCCGCTGGAGCAGGGAGCATCTGAAAAACTTTTTCGCGAAATGCTTTCCGATCCTCTGCAACGAGATTCTGGTGGGGATCGGAAATATGGCGATCAACGTCACACTGGGACGGCAGCCGGAGCACGTGATCGCGGCGGTAGCGGTGTTCCGCACGCTGGAGGGGCTGATCATCGGATTCTTCGCGGGCTTTTCCAACGCGGCCTCGGTGCTGGTTGGGAAATGCGTGGGCGCCGGGGAACTGGACACGGCGTACGCGCGGGCGAAACGGCTCGTCTATCTGTGCAGCGGCGTGATCCTGGCGGCGAACCTCGCGCTGTTTGCCGTACACCGGCCGATCCTGACGAGGATGAGTCTGTCGGGCGCGTCCTATGAGGCCGGAGTGTGGCTGCTCGTCATCTACGGCGCCGCTTCCGTGATCCGCATGGGCAACTGGATCCAGAACGACACCTATCGCGCGGCCGGGGACGCGGTCTACGGGACTGTGCTGGAGATTGTCTTTATGTATGTGCTGGTGCTGCCGTGCGTACTGCTTTCCGGTTTTGTCCTGCACCTGCCGTACTGGGCGATCTTTCTGTGCTGTTACATCGACGAGCCGATCCGCTACGTGCTGATGCAGATTCATCTGTACTCCGGCAAATGGGTAAAGCCGGTCACCGAGGCGGGAATGGCGGCTCTGCCGGGATTTCTTGAGGGACGAAGGCGGAAAGCGTAGAAAAAGGGAAAAGGTGGTACAAAGGTGATCAGAATTGCGGTAGTGGACGACGAAAAGGAGTGTCTGGAGAAAATCGGCGGATATCTTGACCGGCTGAGCGGATATCAGACGGAGCGTTTCCTCACCACAAACGCGGAGGAACTGCTGGAAAAGTGCAGGGCGGGCGAGTGTTTTGACCTTGTTTTTCTGGACATCGAGATGGGGAGCATGACCGGGATCGACGCGGCGAAGCAGATCAGCGAGGGCGGCAGCGGACCGCTGATCATTTTTACGACCGCGCACAGCCAGTATGTCAAGGAAGCGTTTTACGTGAACGCGTTCCAGTATATGTTCAAGCCCATAGAATTTGAGGACTTCCGTTACGAGTTTGAGCGCGCGGCGAACGCGGTGCAGCGCAGGAACCGGACCTTTGAGGTCAGCCACGGGCATGAGAAGGTTCTGCTTAAGTGCTCCGATATTTTCTGTATCGAGACGAGGGACAGGCATCTCGTGGTGAAGACGGCGGATCGGGAGTATCTGTACAACGGAGCGCTCAAAGAAGCAGAGCGGCAGCTTTCCGGGTACGGCTTCTCGAAAGCGGAGCAGGGGATCCTCGTGAACCTCGGTCATGTGCGGAAGCTGGAGCCGACGCAGGTGGAGCTGGACAACGGGGAGAAGAAGTTTGTCAGCCGCCGTATGTACAAAGCGTTTCTGGCGGATCTGAACATTTACCTTTCGCGAAATCAATGAGCCGTGCCAGCCGTCGGAGACTTTTCGAGAGTGGCACGGCTTTACAAACACAATGGAGAATCAGCCATGAATCTTATGCGAATCATAGCGAATCTGTTCGGCTGTATGATGAGCGTCTATATTGCGTATGTCTACTGCGAGGCGTTCCTTCCGGGCAAATTCGGCAGCGCCCGCGTGTGGGCGATCCGCAGCGCCCGCGTGTGGGTGATCCGCTGCGCGGCGTATGCGATCTGTCTGGCGGACACGTTCTTCGTGGAGTTGCTCCCGTTGAGGATGCTGCTTGCGGTGTGCTGGATCATTCTGCTTACGTACTGCTATGAATGTCCTTTCCTGAAGCGCGTCTACTCAGCGCTGATTGTCTGCGTGGTCTCAAATATTGCCGAGGTGTTGACGGGAGTCACGACAGTCACGCTTCTGGGAATTGATATCAATGCGGTTCGTGACTCGGACTTCCTTTACAGCGTGAACGTCTTTGCGAGCAAGCTGATTGGTCTTTTGCTGGTGAGGGTCATTTTGATCTTTGCGAAAAGAAACCGGGAGAGAAAGGATAACAGCTACTCGGCCGCGCTGCTGGTGGTCGCTTTGTTTATCTTGTTCCACATGGCGTTTTTCCTTCAGGCGACGCTTGAGGTCTACTCGGTCGGGAGAAATATCCTGGCGGTGGTCTCCATGCTGCTGATGGCCGGCGCTATGATCGCCGTGTTTATTCTCAACAATCGCCAGACGAGGTTTCGGGAATACAGGAACCGGCTGGACGAGATGGAAAACCGTTACAGCCTGCAGGTCAGAAATTATGAGAACCTGCGAGACAACGCGCGTGCGGCGGGAAGAAATGTCCACGACGTGAAGAGTTTCGTGCGGGCGGTCAGTTCCGATCTCGAGCAGGGACGGGTGGACGAGGCGAAAAAGAGGCTGGACGAGTACAGTGAGAATCTTGCGCGGACATCCGGCGGCTCGTCGGGCTCGCTGACGGTGGACGCGCTGATCGATGCCAAGAAGAAAGAAATGGAAGCGTTCTGTCCGGACAGGCATGTCTCGGTGGTGCTGGGCGGGAATCTGCCCATCGACGAGATCGACCTGTGCATCCTGCTCGGGAACGCGCTCGACAATGCGATCGAGGAGAGCATGCGCATCGCCGATCCCGAAGAGCGCTCGATCGAGGTGCGCGTGCTGCCGGGCGCGGGCGGTCTCTCGATCTTTGTGCGGAATAAGATGGCGGCAGAGCCGAAATACGGAAAGGGTGCCGGCGAAGCAAGGTCGAAATACGAAAGTGGCACCGAGGCGACAGGGCTGAAATGCAGAAATGGCACCGTCGTCTGCACGAAAACGGATTTGTTCCGAAGCCGGAAGGACGATCCGCTCGCTCACGGCTTCGGCATCGGGAATATGCGGGCGATCTGCGAAAAATACGGCGGCAGCCTGGAGATCGAAAAGCGCGGCGGCTATTTTGAGCTAAGCGTGTTCCTGCCGGAGTGTAAGCGGGAAAAACGAGAAGCAGAGTGAAATGAGAGACCGGGCGGAACGAGAAGCAGAGTGAAACGAGAAGCAGAGTGAAACGGGAACGGGAAAAGGCGGATGAAGCCCTCCAGGGAGGTGTGATATGAATATAGCGCGGATCATAACAGAGCTCTTCGGCTGCCTGGGTTCGGTCGGAATCTCCTGTATCTACTGTGAAGCGGTTCTTCCGGAGAAAAGCTGGAGCCGCTTTCAGGTATGGGCTGTTCGCTGCGCGGCGTATCTGTTCTGTCTGGCAGGTTCCTTTCTCGTGGCGTCGACTCCGGTCAGGGCAGTGTTCATGGCGCTCTGGATCATTCTGCTCACCTGCTGCTACGAGTGCAGCATTCCGAGGCGCATTTATACGGTGCTGGTGATCTCCGTGCTGGGGGATATCGCCGAGGTCGCGACGATGGTCCTCACGGTCACGATTTTAGGGATCAGCATGGACCTTATCGCGGATTCGGTGGCTGTGTACGCCGCGAACGTCTTCGCGAGCAAGCTGCTGTATCTTCTGCTTGTGCGTTTCCTTCTGTTCTGTACGAGAAAGGACCGGACGCCCGGGGATGGCGGCTACTCGGCGTCCCTGCTGATCGTTTTTGTGTTTATCATGTTCCACATGGGATTCTTTCTGCGCGCGACACTTGACGTCTATTCGGTCAGGGGAAATATTCTGGCGATCGCTTCCATGCTGCTGATGAGCGCGGCCATTGTTGCCGTGTTTTACCTTGGCAACCGGCAGGCGAAGCTTCGCGAATACTGGAAGCGGCTCGACGAGATGGAAAAACGCTACCGTATGCAGGTCAAAAGCTATGAGGAGCTCAGGGACAGCGTGCAGGCCGCGAACAGAAATGTCCACGATGTAAAAAACTTTGTGCTGGCGGTGCGCTCATACCTTGAGCAGGGCAGGATCGACGAGGCGAAAAAGAAGCTGGATGAATACGCCGGGCACATATCTGATCCGCCGGATACGCAAGATACCTGACCGAATCGCCCGAAGCCGTTGAAAGTATAAAAGGATTTCGCTATTATCTTTCTGCAAAGAGAAACCGTCGTTTTATCCGGGAGTCCTGTGCTGCAGGCTTTCCGGAAACAGAAAGATCACAGGAGGATAACAGCGATGAAAAAATGGTTAAGGAACTTGACGACAGCATGTTTTCTGGCGTTATTTGCCGGTCTCGCAGCCGCCCCGGCGGGAGTGTCGGCGTACGGCCTGACGCAGTCGAACCCGAGCGCGGATTCGATCACGGTGAGCTGGGAGCCGGAGGAAGACGCGCTCGCCTATCACGTCTATGTCGGCGCAGATTCTTTGAGCGCCAAATGCGTGCAGGACCTGCCGGCGTCGGCCAGATCTGCGACGATCACCGGGCTTCAGCCGGGAACAGAGTATTATGTCAATATCAAATATGATGAAACGTCATACAACGGAGGGATCGATACCTACACGGCGGCATCGGAGTATGATCTGAGGACGCTGCCTGGCAAGGTCGAGAATGTGCGCCAGACGCAGTGGTATTATTACGCGAAGTCCTTCTGGGTGGAATGGAAGCGTCAGACGGGAGTGGACGGATATGAATATCAGGTAAAAAAGAGCAGCGGGAAGAAGTTCGCCGCGAAAACGCTGAGCGGCGGGCTGACGGATTATCTGATCATAAACAAGATATCCAACACTACAGTCTATACGGTTCAGCTGCGGGCTTTTTCGACGGTCTGCGGGAAAAAGTATTACGGCGGCTGGTCAGATAAATGCTATTGCTTCACGCAGCCGCGCGTGAAGTCCGCGAAAGTCTCCAAAAACAAGCTTGCGGTGAAATGGGCAAAGGTTTCCGGCGCGACCGGATATGAGATTTACGTCTCAACCAGTCCGAAAAAGGGCTATAAGAAGGTGAAGACCGTCGGCAAGAACGCGTCTTCCGCGACAATCGCCAAATTCAGGGGGAAAAAGTTTTCATCAAAAAAGAAGTATTATGTATATGTGGTGACCGTGAAAAAGGTCGGGAAACGAAAGAATACCAGCGGAAAGCTTTATTATTGGAACACGAAGAATTCGAAGGAGATGCTTTTCTGAGAGAGTCCGAAAGCGGAAATCGACGAAAACACACTGCGGCAGAGGGGGATTGTCACAATCATGACAGTCCCTTTTTTTGCGCAAACCCCGCGTACTATTTTCATTCCCCCATTCATAAGATAGAAAGAACGTGGCCGATGACTGCCGCAGAAATGGGGGAACGGTATGAACGACAGAGCTTTGAAGGTACTGGAACAATATGATCTGGAGATCACGCTCACCAGGCGGGGCAGAGGTTCCTATATCTGCGAGACGACGCAGGGGCTGCGGATCCTGAGCGATTACGGCGGATCTGAGAACAAGGCGCTGTTCCAGAATTGTGTGATGGAAAAGATCCGCAGCGGCGGATATGAGAAAGTGGATATCATTATCCCGAACAGGGAGGGCGCTCTGATCTCCCGGGACTGGGAGGACAATAAATATGTCGTCAAAGAGTGGTATACGGGACGGGAATGTGACACGACGAACGAGAGTGAGATTCTCTCGGCCGTGTGCAATCTGGCGAAGCTGCACAGACTGATGCGGCTGGACGCCGGTTCTGAGTTCCGCCAGAGCTTTACCGCGCAGGAGCCGCTTGCGGAGATCCGGGCGCAGAACGCGGAGCTGAAGAAGGTTCGCTCGTTTATGCGCAAAAAGAATACGAAATGTGAGTTCGAGCGCTTGTTCTTAGACTATTATTCCGGGTACTTCGAGCAGGCGCAGCAGGCGGAGCAGGAGCTTGCGGCCATGGAGCCGAGAACGGCGGCGCTGCTCGAAAACAACCGGGGAAGCGTGTGCCACGGCGATTACAACCACCACCATATTCTGATGACGGGCTACGACATCGCGACGACAAATTTCGAGTGCTGCCGCTTCGACCTGCAGATCAACGATCTCTATCGTTTCATGCGGAAGATCCTCGAGAAGCACAACTGGAACGCGAAGCTGGGAATGCGCATGCTCGACCATTATTCGCAGGTGCGGACGCTCTCGGCGGACGAGCGCAGGCTGCTCTATGTGCGCATGCTGTACCCGGAGAAGTTCCGCAAGCTTGCGAATTACTATTACGGCAGCAACAAGGCATGGATATCCGGGCGCTTCCTCGATAAGCTGGAAAACCTGAACCGGCAGGAGGAAACGCGGAACAATTTCGTGAAAATGCTGGAAAGATAGTTTCACGCTTCTTAGGTTTGTGTGTAAACTCGTGATTCTCTAGGATTTTAGAACCGCAATTTATGACACCTTTATGATAAATCAAAATGGCAGTTTAGCCGCGATACAGTGAGAAGGGAGCATGATTACGTCAAGTCATGCTTTTTTCTGTTATATCTATAATATGAGACTAGATTTGGCTCACGTTGCAGATGATGCAGATGCTTTAGGCTGAGTACTTGGGCGAGAATGAAAGTTTCTAAAAATTCTTTTAGGTATTTCACTCGGAGTCTTGCTTAGATTTGGAGTCAATTTCATGATGTGATTCATTGAAATAGTGATGACGTTATAGTATAATCCGGTCTTTAACAGTTGTATAGGGAGAAAATCGCTGCAACCGCCGAATCTAAGCGGCTTGCAGCGATTTGA
>CANRDO010000040.1 GCA_947629385.1 uncultured Lachnospiraceae bacterium | reverse complement strand
CGAATATATGGGCATTTGTAAGAGATATATGTTGGTTTTGCTTCCAAAAAATATGGCGCTAACTACCAAAGACGGGTCTGTCGTAGAATACACAGGCGTGGATTCATGGGAAAATTGCACAAAACAGAAAACGCCCGAAAAATAAGAGAAAACTGATTCAGGAAAAGCAATTTTTATGTTCTTCCAGAGCAATAATTGTGAAATATGTCAAAATGTATAAAAAACTCAAATTCTATATTGAAGTATTGCGCAATTTGATGTATATTTAATATAATTAAACGATTTCGTAAAGAAATCGCTATAGTTGCGGCTTTTGGCGGTAAGCATCCGTTACACGCCGGAGGCGGAAGGCGTACAAGGAGGGAATGTTATGAAAGCTTTTCTGAAAAACACATGGAAGCACAGAGCCCATGTCATCATGGCGCTGCCGGTCTTCCTGATCTTGTTTTTCATCATGTATGTGCCTATGGCAGGCCTTGTGATGGCATTCAAGAGCTTCGACTACTCGAAGGGTATCTGGGGAAGCCCCTGGGCCGGCCTGGATAATTTCAAGTTCCTGATCACATCTAAGAATATCTTCATCAACATGACTACGAACACGTTGATGTACTACGTGATCTTCACCGCTGTCGGTACTTTTTTAAATGTGGTGCTGGCAATCGCGATCGATCAGTTCGTATTCAAGAGAGTAGCCAAGACGATGCAGACGCTGATGATCATCCCGGTCTTCATCTCCTACGCCGCGGTTCAGTTCATCGTATACGCGTTCATCAGCACAGATACCGGTATTCTGAACAATACGCTGGGCATGAACATCCGCTTCTATTCCCAGGCAGGCTACTGGCCGCTGATCCTGACCGTCGTCAAGATCTGGAACAGCGTGGGTTATGGTTCCGTTCTTTATATGTCCGTGCTGGCCGGTATCGATACAGAGCTCTATGAGGCTGCCGAGATCGACGGCGCGAACAAGTGGCAGAGGATCATACATATTACGGTTCCGGCTCTGATTCCGATGATCACGGTTATGCTCCTGCTCTCCGTAGGTAGCGTGATGCGTTCCGACACAGGTCTTTTCTATCAGGTTACGAGAAACAGCGGTACGCTGTACTCCACCACGCAGGTTATCGACTCTTACGTGCTGAATGCCATCTTTAAGAATTCGAACTTCGGATTCGTGGCGGCTACCAGCTTGTTCCAGTCCGTTGTAGGTCTGCTGCTCATGCTGTTCGCAAACGGCATGGTTCGCAAGATCGCACCGGAAAATGCGTTATTCTGACGGAAGGAGAGCTGAGAGATGAGTAAGAAAAAAGGAAATGTGGCTGATCTTGCTCCGTCCAGGAGAGAGAAAAAGGGAATTGGTCAGGTTATATTAGGATTTTGTCTTTTGCTTTACACGCTGTTCTGCGCGCTGCCGGTTGTGCTGGTAATTATAGCTGCCTTTACGGATGAGGCGTCCATCAATGCGAATGGATTTAGCTTCTTCCCGGAGAAGTGGTCTATGGCAGGTATGAATTCTGTGCTGCGCTACGGGCAGCAGCTGCTGGTGTCCTACGGTGTGACGATCTTTATCACAGTGGCGGGCACAGCGCTCGGACTGCTGGTGATGAGTATGTTTGCTTATTCCATCAGCCGCAAGGATTTCAAGCTTTCCAGATTCCTGTCCGTGTTCCTGTTGATCCCGATGCTGTTCAACGGCGGTACGCTTTCCGGATACATCGTGTTCACATCCTATTATCATCTGAAGGACAGCCTGTGGCTTCTGATCCTGCCGCTCTGCGTGTCCACGATGAACGTGATCATTCTCCGGACCTACATAGTGAACAGTATCCCGAGCGAGCTGATGGAGGCAGCCAAGATCGATGGCGCGGGCGAGTACCGCACGTTCTTCCAGATCACTCTGCCGCTTCTGAAGCCCTCGTTGGCAGCCGTTGGTTTCATGATGGCTACCGCGTACTGGAACGACTGGCAGAACGCCTTGCTGTATATCACGAGCAATAATAAGAAGCCGCTGCAGCTCCTTCTGGTCAACATTCAGAAGAGCATCGAGTTCCTGCTGAACAACTCCAACGTGCCTGCGTCCGCGAGAGCGGCCATGGGCGGCAACATTCCGCAGTACTCCTCGACGATGGCGACGGTGCTGGTCGTAATCGGACCGATCATGATCGTGTACCCGTTCTTCCAGAAGTACTTCGTCAAAGGCCTTACGGTCGGTTCCGTGAAGGGCTGATACAGTTTTCAATCTGATTTCGATCTGACACAATAGTGTGGAGGATTAGAAATAAATACACTAAAAGGAGGATCCTTTAAAATGAGAGTGAAAAAACTCCTGGCTCTGGTGCTTGCCGGCGCAATGACGGCAACCGTGAGCCCCAGCATGATTGCAAGTGCTGAAGAACCTGTAACCATTAACCTGATGAGAGCCTGCTTCAACCTTGGCACCGTGAATACGGACCAGACAAAGAAGGTTCAGGACGCCATCAACGAGTACATCAAGGATAAGATCAACGTTCAGATCAACCTGACCGATATCGCTTCCGGTGAGTACGGAGATAAGGCGAACCTGGCTCTGGCGAACAACGAAGTAAACCTTCTGTGGACCGCTTCCTGGCAGGGCACTGTCGGCACCAACGATCTGGTTCCGAACAACGCAGTGAAAGACATCACCGATCTTCTTCCGGGCACTCCGCTCTATGATTCCATGGATGCGAGCCAGTGGGAAGCTACCAAGTATGACGGAAAGAACTACTTCATTCCGGTATACAAGGACAACGTAGAGGGCTATGATATCATGGCTCGTAAGGATCTGGTTGACAAGTACGGCTGGGATCTTTCCACCGTTACGAAGCTGGCTGACATCGAGCCGATGCTGGCTGACTGCGTGACTGAAGGTCTGAAGTATCCGTATCTGACCCAGAAGACCGCTATGTTCTACAGATGGTACATCGACAGCTTCGATTTCTTCACGGCTGACTCTACCGCGAACTGGGTAGCAGTTGACAGAGAGAGCGACACGGTTGTTGACACGATCCTGACGGATGAGTACAAAGAGTTCTGCCAGTTGATGGCGAAGTGGGCTGAGGAAGGCTACATCTCTGAGGATGATGTGACCAAGGTTACCACCGACACCACGACACAGTCTAAGGACTGGGGCTTCTCCTGGTGGACAGATATCCCTGTAAACGCAGAGGCTAACTCTCGTTATGGCCAGGAAGTTGTTATGACTCCGGCTACCAAGAGATGGGCACATTCTACATCTGCTCTTGGTTCCTGCTACGCGGTTACCGCGAACAGCACGGACGAGCAGGCTCAGGCTTGTATCGATTTCATGGGTCTTCTGTACACGGACAGCAAGCTTGCTGATATGTACACCTTCGGTATCGAGGGCGAGGACTTCATCTATGTAGATGGTCATGTTGAGCAGAGCGCAGACGTTCAGGAAGGTCTTGGAACGAACTACAACCACTCCATGTGGGAGTCTGCTTCCGCTACGATCGTTACTCCGCTTACCTCTGAGCCGGATAACAAGGCTGATCTGTACAAGGATTTCAACGGCGGTGCTGAGACTTCCTGTGCAGCAGGCTTCCGTTTCGACAAGACTCCGGTTGCGGCTCAGTTCAGCGCATGCCAGAGCGTATTCGAAGAGTACGGCTTCATCCTTGAGAACGGTGGCATCCCGTCTGCTGACGTTGAGACCACGATCCAGGATTACCAGGCTGCTCTTGATGGCGCAGGCTATCAGGATATCCTGGCTGAGTTCACCACTCAGTACGAGAACTGGAAGGCTACCAAGTAATCCTTTCGGAACAAGGAAAAAAGATTTTTCAGATATGGGGCTTCGGCGTATGCCGGAGCCCTTATCATTTTGTCTATTTTGCGGATTAATTGTGCAATTCCAGTATAGACAGTCAACTGCGGATTTGCTATAATGAAACCGCAATCAGACATACTATTTTCCAATCATACAATACTTTACTTCGAAAGGAGCATACGATGGGACACTTCAATCATTTTAAGCTGGGAGTTTACTGTACGGCACAGACACTTTCCCGTCTGACAGAAGAGCGCCTGGAAGCGGAATGGGCGTATCTGGAGAAATATGTGGGGGTCGATAAGGTCTATCTGGAGACTTACCGCGGCGAGGCTTACGTGGAGCGCGATCACATGGAAATGCTGATCAAATTTTTCCAGCAGCATGGCGTGGAGGTCGCCGGCGGCATTACCACAGTGACCCCGGATTTGACTCCGGAGGATCGGAAGCGTCATCGGCTTCTACATACCTTCTGCTATTCAAATCCAGAGATGAGAGATCGCCTGAAGAGAGTGGTCGAGTACACGGCCGAGCTGTTTGACGAATTTATCCTGGATGATTTCTTCTTCACGGCTTGCCGTTGTGAGGACTGCATCCGCGAGAAGGGCAATATGAGCTGGGAGGAGTTCCGCGCCGCGAAGATGGAGGAGGTCTCCAAAAACCTGATCCTTGAGCCGGCGAGAAAGAAAAATCCGAACGTCCGCGTCACGATCAAATATCCGAACTGGAGGGAGTCCTACCACGAGACGGGCTACTATCCGGAGAGACAGCGGGAAATGTTCGATTACATCTACACCGGGACCGAGACGCGCAACACGGCCCTTACGGATCAGCATTTGCCGCGCTATCTCAGCTACTCGCTGATGCGCTACATGGAGAACGTGGCGCCGGGAAGGAACCGAGGCGGCTGGTTCGACACGTACCAGTGCTGGCCGATCGACTGTTATCTGGAGCAGGGATACCTCACGGCGCTCTCCCGTCCGCAGGAGATCACGCTGTTCCAGTGGGGCGATCTCTTCGAGAACAAGCTCGTGACGCCGCTTGGCATACAGCTGACAAAGATTGACCGGATCCTGGAAAAGGCCGGCAAGCCTGTCGGTATACCTGTGTATCTGCCTTTTGCATCCTGCGGAGAGAACCATCTGGAGGATCACCTGGGCATGCTCGGCATCCCGCTGGAGCCGGTGCCGGATTTCCCGGAGGATGCGGATCTCATCCTGCTCACCAGGGCCGCGGCGAGAGACGAAGCCATTTTGGAGAAGCTGGAGCACTACCTGCTGTCCGGCAAGACGGCGGTCGTCACTACCGGCTTTGTGGCAGTGCTGCCTCCCGAGCAGTGGGAGAAGTTCTCCACCGTCCGTTTCAGTGGCAGGCAGCTTCTGGCAGACCGGTATCAGGTGACGGACGACCCCTGCGGCTATTACAAGGAGGATACCACCATCGTATTCCCCGAGCTGCAGTTCGGAAATAACGCGTCGTGGTCCTATGTGAACGCGGGCTCCGACGATTATCACAGTTCCCTGCTGCTGCAGGATACATACGGAAGCGGAACGCTGTACACGCTGGCGGTGCCTGACATGTTTGCGGCGCTGTCCGACCTTCCCGTGCCGGTGACGGACGAGTTCCGCCGCGTTCTGTGCGCGAACGACATGTTCCTCAGCGCCAGGAATGTCTCGCTCTTCCTGTATGACAACAATACCTTTGTCCTGTATTGCTACGCCGGAGAGGGCAGCACTCCGGAGACCGTGACGCTGCATCTTCTGAAAGAAGCCGCCGCCATCCGGACGCTGGACGGCAAACGCACGATTTCGCTTCAGAAGGAGAGTCCTCTCTATCCGAGGCAGGCGAAGCAGGAGTGGACATGCCGGATACCGATCCAGCCGGGTGATTTTCTGGCCTTCGAGATCGTCGACTGACGCCGGTTTTGCCACGGAACATCTCAGCCAGCGCGGTTCTTGCGAAATTCACGTGGCGTGCAGCCGTTGATCAGCTTGAACATGCGGATGAAGGATGAAGTGTTCGAGAAGCCCGAGGAAAGCGCGACTTCAGTGACGGACATCTTCTGGTGGAGCAGCAGCTGTTCGGAGTACTGGATTCTCTTCTTGTTGACATATTTGTAGAAGGATTCATTTGTGAACTCTTTGAACAGCCTCGCAAAGTGATATTTGCTGAAGCCGGACATTTCTGCCGCGCCGTCCAGAGAGAGGTTCTCGGTGCAGTGCGTATCGATATAGTTGCAGATGATGACAAACTGATTGATGTAGTCCTGCTGTTTCCCGGAGGAGAATCCGATGCGCTGGGAATGATCCCGGCTCCGGACGATCAGCGCCAGCATCTCGAGCAGCCTCGAGTAGATGAGGGATTCGGTGAGGCTGACAGAGCGGGTCTGTACAGCGTCAGATTCAGAGGATGGCGCAGAAGCATATATATTCTCATGTCCAAGATAAATGTCGCAGATTTCCAGAAACAGGGACTTAAGCGGCAGATAGACGTCAGAGGACTCTTCTGCAGTGAAAAGCGCGGTCGGATTGATATAGGAAAGAATTTCCTGAAAGTCCAAAATGTTCGACAGCACGGACATGTCCGCCAGAATGAAATAGCGCTGCCCGGATTCCGGGGCGACATAGGAATGATGTACATTCGGTGCGACGAACAGGATGTCATATGGCTGAAGGATGTATTCCTTATTATTAATGAAGGCAGTGTATGTATTGTCGATGGGCATCAGGATCTCCATAGGAGTGTGCCAGTGTGTAGGAAAATTCCGGGTCTCGTCATTCAGATGCACAGCGATGTGCGGGTTCTCAGGAAATTCTACATTTTCATGCAGGCTTACAAAGTGATCTGTGTACATAATAATACCTCTTAATTGGTAACTATTTGAAAAAATTGCGGTTTACAGTTGTTATTATAGCAAGAATTGCAAATATAATCAAATAGAATTATATTATTTTTATGTGAAATAGCAAGAATATTATATCGATAGGGCAATTATCTTGTATCTTTGCATAAAAAGGGCTGATATAATGAACTTATCAAAAAAATGGAGGTAAAGTACATGAAAAAGAAACTCATCGCAACTGCACTTGGTCTTGCTATGGCAGTGACCATGTGCGCAGGCACAGGCAGCGTTGCTATGGCAGAAGAGACCGTGCTCAATGTATATGCGTTCACGGACGAGGTTCCGAATATGATCCAGAAATACATTGATACACATCCGGATTGCGGCATCACGATCAATTCGACTATCATCGCTACCACAGACGGCGCTTACCAGCCGGCTCTTGACCAGGCTCTGGCGGCAGGCGGCGAAGACGCTCCGGATATCTACTGTGCAGAGGCTGCTTTCGTTCTGAAGTATACGCAGGGCGATGCTGCTGGCTATGCTATGCCTTACGAAGATCTTGGCATCGATGTTGCTGCTGAGCTCGAGGCTGCTGACATCGCGCAGTACAGCGTAGATATCGGAACCAACCCGGATGGCAAGGTTGTAGGACTTGGCTATCAGGCTACGGGCGGCGCTTTCATCTATCGTCGTTCCATCGCTCAGGACGTATGGGGAACTGACGATCCGGCAGAGATCTCTGCTAAGATCGGCGGCGGCAGCGGCAGCTGGGATCAGTTCTTTGCAGCGGCTGAGGAGCTGAAGGCAAAGGGCTACGGCATCGTATCCGGTGACGGCGATCTCTGGCACGCAGTTGAGAACAGCTCCGACACGGGCTGGATCGTAGACGGCAAGCTGAACATCGACCCGAAGAGAGAAGCTTTCATGGATCTGTCCATGCAGCTCAAAGAGAACGATTATCACAACGATACGCAGGACTGGCAGGATGCATGGTTTGCTGACATGAAGGGCGAGGGCGCGAAGGGTATCTTCGGTTTCTTCGGACCGGCATGGCTGATCAACTACACGATGGCTCCGAACTGCGGCGGCGAGGCTGTTGGCGAAGGCACATACGGCGACTGGGCTGTCTGCGAATCCCCGATCGGTTTCTTCTGGGGCGGCACATGGCTTCTTGCGAACAAGGATACTCAGAAGGTTGACGCTGTGAAGCAGATCATCGACTGGATCACGCTTGACTGCTCTGAGACAGGTCTTCAGTATTACTGGGCAAACGGCACCATGGTTGACGGTGAGCAGGGTACGAAGGACTGCGTAGCTTCCGGTACGGTTATGGCTATGTCCAACGGCGAGGTTGACTTCCTCGGCGGACAGAACATGTTCGATGTATTCGTTCCGGCGAACGCGTTCGCAAACGGCAAGAACTGCACACAGTATGATGAGACGATCAACCAGTACTGGAGAGATGCGGTTCGTGAGTACACGGCCGGCAACCTTTCCAAGGAAGACGCAATTGCTGCATTCAAGCAGAACGTTGCTGACAACCTGGACGTAATTGTTGAGTAAGTCTTAGAAATTACAGGGGAGACGGTCTTGGCAAGGGATCGTCTCCCCATTTTACTGTATCGACTTTTTGGAGGATGAGTATGAAAAGGAAAAAGCTATCATACGCGAAATACGGATATATTTTCAGTATTCCGTTTGTTATTGCTTTTTGCCTGTTTACGCTGTACCCGGTGATCTTTACGGTTCTGCTGGGTTTCACGGATTTCAAGGGCATAGGGGCAGTAAATTTTCATTTTTTAGAGAATCCGCTGCAGAATTTCCAGACGATCATAAATACGCCGACGTTCCGCACGGCTCTCGGAAATACGTTCCTGATGTGGGGCATGAACTTCATCCCGCAGATTTTGCTTGCGCTGGTGCTGGCAGCGTGGTTCTCGGGGACGCTCTTTAAGGTAAAGGGACAGGGCTTCTTCAAGGTCGTATTTTATATGCCGAATATTATTACGGCGGCTACGGTGGCAATCCTGTTCGGTGCGTTGTTCGGATATCCGATGGGCCCGATGAACGACTTGTTCGCTTCGCTGCATCTGTCCGACGGACCGATTGAGTTCTTCCGGAATAAGTGGATTGCGAGAGGCGTCGTCGCGTTCATCCAGTTCTGGATGTGGTATGGCTACACAATGATCGTGCTGATCTCCGGTATTCTGGGCATGAGCCCGGAGTGGTTCGAGGCTGCAGAGATCGATGGAGCGAGCGGTTGGCAAAAGTTCTTCTATATCACGATGCCGAACCTGAGAACGATCCTGATCTATACGCTGGTGACCAGCCTGATCGGTGGTCTGCAGATGTTCGATATCCCGCAGCTCCTTGTCACGAAGAGCGGACCGAACAACGCGACTCTCACAGCGAGCGTATTTATTTACAATCAGGCGTTCAGCGGCAGTTACCTGTACAACCGTGCGTCGGCCGCAAGCGTTATCATGTTCCTGATCATCTGTGTTCTCTCTGCTGTCGTTTTCTTCCTGATGCAGGATCGCTATGAGGTCCGTGAGCGTAAGCAGCTGAAGAAGGTTGCGAAGGAACTGAAGAAGAAGAGAAAACTGGAAGAGAGGGGGATGGCGTAATGACGAACAAGAAGGCTTCAAAGGGTTTTTTGACGATTGTCTATATTATTTGCGGCATCCTTACCATACTCAGCATTATGCCGTTCCTCATCATGGTGATCAACGCGACGAGAAGCACGACTGAGATTCAGCAGCACGCGATCTCGCTGATCCCGTCTTCGCATCTGCTGAACAATTTCCAGATTCTGACCGGCAAGAGCTTTAATCCGCTCAGGGGCTTCCTGAACTCGATGATTATCTCGACCGGTTCGACAGCTTGCGCGGTGTACTTCTCTACATTGACGGCTTACGCGGTTGTCGTGTATACCTGGAAGCTGAGGCAGCCTTTCTTCACCTTTATCATGGCGATCATGATGATCCCGGCGCAGGTGATGAGCATCGGTTTCTACCAGTTCATGTATCAGATTCATATGACGAATAATTTCCTGGCGCTGATCCTTCCTTCGATCGCAGCGCCGACCATGGTCTTTTTCATGAGACAGTTCATGCTTTCGGCTCTTCCGCTGGACATTGTCGCTTCTGCGAGGATCGACGGTTCGAGGGAGTTCTACACCTTCAACCACATCGTGCTGCCGATCATGAAGCCGGCCATTGCGACACAGGCAATCTTTTCGTTCGTGAGTTCGTGGAACAACCTGTTCTTGCCGTTGATCCTTCTGACGAGACAGGAGAAATACACGATGCCGATTATGGTCAGCCTGCTGAAGGGCGATATCTACAAGACGGAGTACGGCTCGATTTACATGGGTCTGACTCTGACGGTGCTTCCGTTGTTCATTGTCTACTTCTTGTTGTCGAAGTACATTATCGCCGGCGTAGCGCTGGGTGGCGTCAAGGGATAACAGAAACAGGGGATATGTTCAATGGATCATCTGTTTAGTATGGACAACATTTTTTTCCGCACTGTCGGGAAACTGGTTGACTTGATATGGGTCAATATTCTGACCTTGCTGTGTGCGCTGCCCGTCGTTACGGCGGGCGCGTCATTTTCCGCGATGTATTATCTGCTGCTGCGGATGGCGGAGGATGATCAGGGCGCGCTCACCAGAGGCTTTTTCCGGGCGTTCCGTGAGAATTTCAAAAGTGCCACAAAGGTGTGGCTCTGCGATCTGGGGATCATGTTCGTGTACCTGTACAACCTTTATCTCCTCAGGCAGGGGATTCTGGACGGCTATGGCGTAGTGAAAAAGGTATCCCTCGTACTCATTGTCGCCATTCTGTTTCTGACGGTGATGGTCAGCAATTATATTTTTGCGCTGCTTGCAAGATATGAAAACGGTCTCAGACAGACAGTGAAAAACGCGTTCCTGCTTTCCTTTGCGTTTTTCCCGAGAAGCTTGTGCATGGTGGTTATCATGCTGTTTCCGCTGGCGCTGACATTGCTGTCGGATTATTTCTTCTGGCTTTGGGGGCTGTATGGGCTGGCCTATCCGGGCTATGTGATCGCGATGCTGATGGTTGCAGTGTTCCGGAAGACGGAAAAGGGACAAAGAGAAGAAGAGGAAGAGGAATAAATTCAGGGCTGCCGTCTGGCAGCCTTTTTAGTTGGTAAATATTTAAAATAATCTGCTTATGCGGACGAAATAATACTTTGTGTGGGGTTTGTGTGGGCAGAGGCGGCAGAGCCGGTTGACCTTGCGGGAAATATCGCTTAAAATATCTGCAGATATCTGCGGCCTGAATGAAGCGCAGCAGGATTGGCGGACAGCAAGGATCAAAGAACGACATGGCCATATTGCCGGGACAAAACCGAGAAGAGTGTGCGACCTTACATGGAGTCTGAAGACGGCGCGGCCATATCAATGAGGAGAGAGATATGAGATTAAGAAATATCCCGGGATCGCGGGAGGCGATCGCCGCGAGCGAATACGTGGTACATGAGGACGTGATGCACGAAAAGAAGGGGTGCTGGGGCGAGGTGTTCGGGAACGACAGCCCCCTGTATCTGGAGATTGGCATGGGCAAAGGACGATTCATCACGGAGCTGGCGCTGCGGCATCCGGATCGCAATTACGTGGGGATCGAGAAGTATTCAAGCGTGCTGCTGCGCGCGCTGGAGAAAAGGAGCGAGAACCCGCAGCTGACGAATCTGCTGTTCCTGCGCATGGAGGCCGAGGAACTGACCGATGTGTTCGGCGAGGGCGAGATCGCCGGGATCTATCTGAATTTCTCCGACCCGTGGCCGAAGGACCGCCACGCGAAGCGCCGTCTGCCGAGCCGGGAATTTCTGGCGCGCTATGACCGTGTTCTTGTGCCGGGCGGGTGCGTGGAATTCAAGACGGATAATCGGACGTTGTTTGAATTCGCCCTCGCGGAGGCGGAGGCAGCCGGATGGACAGTGCAGCAGTGCACGTTTGACCTGCACCACGACGATCAGATGATGCAGGGAAACATCATGACCGAGTACGAGGAGCGGTTTTCCTCGCAGGGAAATCCAATCTGCAAGGTAGTGTTGAGCAGAGGGAGCAGAATGTGATGCGGCTGCGGGATAAATATGTTGCGGCCGGGGAATTTGTGCATAGTATAGTGGCGACAGCGATCTTGTGGGAGTTACTATGCGAAGAGGTGGAATTCAGAAAAAGCTGTACCGGCTCGCGTACGACCGGCCGGATATACACAGGAAGGTATTGCAGATATCATGCTCGCTCGAGGAAGTGCGGAAGCTGCTGGAAAATGCGGGACACAGGAAAAGCGACAGAAACAAATGCAGGTAAGCATGAGCAGGTAAGACATAGTAAGCAGGTATGATGAGACAAATGTAAACAGAGGAATAGTGGAAATCTCAATAAGCGACGAGACAAATGCAATAGGGAGAACAGCGAAAGCGCATAAAAAACAAGGAGCCGGACTCAGTCGTCCAGCTCCATTTTTTGCAGTGCGCTTTCGACCATCTCGTCGGAAATGTTTCTCCTGGAAAGCCGGTGCGCGAGATAAAGGTCGAAGAGGTAGCTGAGGATCGCCACAACCGGGACGCCAAGAAACATGCCGATGAGCCCGGCGAGATGTCCGCCGATCGTGATCGCGAAAATGATCCACAGGGGCTTCATACCCGTGGAATTGCCAATGATCTTCGGGCCGAGGATCAGCCCGTCGAACTGCTGCAGGCAGAGGATCATGATCGTGAAGATAAACGCCTGCAGAGGACTGATGAACAATATGATCAGGATGCCCGGGATCGCGCCGATGAACGGGCCGAAGTACGGGATCATGTTTGTGACGCCGATGGCGATACTGATCAGGAGCGTATACGGCAGCCGAAGGATCGTCATCAATATGAAGCACAGGATCCCGATGATCAGCGAGTCGATAAATTTGCCGACGACAAAGCTGCTGAACAGGCGGTTGCATTCAGCCAGGATCTCCTGACACGCCGGAATGTGTTTCTTCGGGAGAAACGCGTAGATCAGGCGCCAGGCCGCATGCATGATCCGATGCTTGTCGTACAGCATGTAGATCGATACGATCAGAGTGACGAAGAGATTGACGACCCAGTCGACGATCGACATTGAGATCGTGTAGAGCGCGGGCACCATGTTGGTCGCGAAATTCTGCAGGTAGGAGGCCAGCTCCGGCATCGCATTAGACAGATAATCCCGGATCATGCTGATCTCAAGATTCGGGAAACGCTTCTGCAGGCGGGCCAGAAGGTCCAGCACAGTATTGTAGGCCGTCGGGAGATAATTAACGAAATCCACGATGTTCTTGGCGATTTCCGGAAATACGTACAACAGCGTGAGCACGACGAAGCCAATCACGATAATGTATGTGATCAAGATCGCAAGCACTGTGCGCACCCCGCGCTTCAGCTTGAAATGTTTGAATTTCAGACGATCGCAGAGCCTGTCGATCCAGCGGGAAAACATACGCACCATCGGATTGAGCACATAGGCGAGCAGCGCGCCCAGAATAAAGGGCGACAACATACCGATGACCTGCCGGAGCCACGCCTTGGTCTTATCGATGTCAATGATGCACTTGAAGATGATCGCGGCGATCAGCACCATAACGCCGGCGTAAATACAGATCGTGAAATACTGATTGTTTTTGATGAAGCGCTGCTTCTTCCGGGAGGGATCAGACGCGGCGGAGGCCTGTGCGGCTTTCGCAAAGCTTTCCTGATCCTGCGGGGGCAGAGATACGTCAGATTCGGCAGGCTTTACAGGGTTATGCTTTTGGGGTACTGATTTTTTATTCATGGCGGGTATCTTTCTTTGCCAGGTGATTTGATCGCCTGTCCTTTGGGGCTTCTGTTTACAGCACTTCAGGGTACCTGACGCGCTGCTGTCTACATCAGTTATGATTCAGTATAGAGGATTTCAGACTTTGAATCAAGCCTTAAAATTGTGAAAAAAACATAAAAAATCGCGAATTTAAAAATGAAAAAAGTATAAAATGTGGATTGCAATTTGTGAAACCTTGTATTATAATAGCATTTGTTCATAAGGAACGCGCGATTAGCTCAGTTGGTAGAGCACCTGACTCTTAATCAGGGTGTCCAGGGTTCGAGCCCCTGATCGCGCACTAAAGCACTGTTTTCGATGACGAATGAGCACCGGGGACGGTGTTTTTTTACGCGTAAGCAATGAGCCGTGCCAGACGAAGAAAAAACAGACGCGTGAGCTAGCTCACATGCGTCTGTTTTTTCTTTGGATGATAGGGCGAATGCCCGCGAGCTCGGAAAGCCGAAGGCTTTTCGAGCTTGGCACGGCTCATAAATTAGAAGCGAATGCCCTTATAACCTCTTCACCAGTTCTTCTCTTATCGGCGCGTAGTGCTCATCCACAAGCCCAAAATCTTTATTCTTATAATTCCAGACCGCCCGGCCGATGCCGAACTTCTCAAACACGGAATGGATATCGTCGAACCAGCGGACCGTGTCCGGAAGAGGCGCCTGGTCGATTACGCCGTACTCGCCGCAGTAGAGCGGGACATTCATCTTGTCGGCGTACTCGATCGCAACCGCGAACATCTTCTCGAAAATGACCGCGCCGGAATCCTCCGGGTCGATAAAATCTCCGCTGACCGCATCCACGCGGGCCTGTTCAACCTTGTTCCCGATGATGCGGAATTCGGTGGCCGTCTGCGGGTAGCCGGTATGGAAATCCTTCGGCATATCCTCGATCCAGTGAGCGTTCTGATGCGTGAACATGAGCGGTGCGTAGCAGTGGAAGTTGTAGACGATCTTGTCGTCATAGGGAGCGTCGAGATCCGGTACGTTTGCGACACTGTTATAGCAGACGCCGCCGATCAGGATGCAGGTATCCGGCGCGATGCCGCGGATCGCCTCGACTGCGCGCCGTGCGATCCCGTTCCAGATCTTTGCCATAGCCGGGTTGACGATCTCGTTGAGAAGCTCGAACGCGGCGATGTCCGAGTCCTTGCCATAGCGGCGCGCGAGCTCCTTCCACAGATGGATGAAGCTGTCCTGCAGCTCGCTGCTGAGGAAAAAGGCGTCCGGATCCGGCACAGCCTGTTTGTCGAACATGTAGCCCTTCGCCTTATGTACATCGAGAATGATGTGCAGACCGCACTCCCGGCACCAGGCGATGCAGCTGTCGATAAGCGCGAAGCCGTCCTCGATAAACGTGTCGTCCTCGTTCATGACGACGTCATAGTCGATCGGCAGGCGCACATGGTCGAGCCCCCAGCCCGCGATCTGCTCAATATCCTTTTTCGTGATGAATGTGTCAAAATGCTCTTTGCTGCGGCTGACGCACTGGGAGATCCATCCGCCCAGATTGACGCCCCGTTGAAATCCTTCGAATCTTCGCATGTGTAAATCCTCCCTCTTGTGGGTGGCTGTCCCCTTTTTGCCCGTAATATAGCATACGCATTTTCGCGTGTCAAGGCATTCGTAAGAGATCGCCTTTTCATAATTTCAATAAAAAATAAAATAAGGATTTAAAAGAAATGACAAACGGGTTTTGCTATAGTATAATCAGTCTGAAAGCACTCAATATCATAATACAAATATGACAAGGAGACGGATATGAAAAGAGAAGAGGCGAGAAAAAAGGCAGAAGCGCTTGTCGCGCAGATGACGCTGGAGGAGAAGGCGAGTCAGCTGCGGTACGACGCGCCGGCGATTAAGAGGCTCGGCGTTCCCGCGTACAATTGGTGGAACGAGGGTCTGCACGGCGTGGCCAGGGCAGGACAGGCGACGGTGTTCCCGCAGGCGATCGGCGTTGGGGCGACGTTCGACACCGAGCTTGTGGGCGAGATCGCGGACGTGATCGCGACGGAGGGGCGCGCCAAGTACAACGCGTACTCCGAGCAGGAGGACCGCGACATCTACAAGGGACTGACCTTCTGGTCCCCGAACGTCAATATCTTTCGCGATCCCCGCTGGGGGCGCGGGCATGAGACCTACGGGGAGGATCCGTACCTGACGAGCTGTCTTGGCGTGGCTTTTGTGAAGGGCCTGCAGGGGGATGGAGAGACGATGAAGGCCGCGGCTTGCGCGAAGCATTTCGCGGTGCACTCGGGGCCGGAGGGCGTCCGCCACGAGTTCGACGCGAAGGCGACGCCGAAGGACATGGGAGAGACCTACCTGCCGGCGTTCCAGGCGCTTGTTGAGGAGGCGGACGTGGAGGCCGTGATGGGCGCGTACAACCGCACGAACGGCGAGCCGTGCTGCGGAAGCCCGTCGCTGCAGAAGAAGCTGCGCGGCGAGTGGGGCTTCAAGGGACACTTCGTCTCGGACTGCTGGGCGATCCGCGATTTCCACGAGCATCATATGGTAACCTCGTCGGCGAAGGAGTCTGCGGCGCTGGCGATCAACAACGGCTGCGACCTGAACTGCGGAAATACATACCTTCATATCCTGAACGCATATAAGAACGGGCTCGTCACCGAGGAGACGATCACGGAATCTGCCGTGCGCCTGTTCACGACGCGCTACATGCTCGGCCTGTTCGATGGCAGTGAGTACGACGCGATCCCCTATGAGGAGGTCGAGTCGAAGGAGCATCTGGCGCTGGCGAAGAAGGCCGCGCTCGAGAGTGTGGTATTGCTGAAGAACGACGGCATCCTGCCGCTTAAGAAGAACAAACTGAAGACCGTGGGCGTCATCGGACCGAATGCGGACAGCCGCGCGGCTCTGGTGGGCAACTACCACGGCACGGCTTCCCGCTATGTGACGGTGCAGGAGGGGCTGCAGGATTATCTCGGCGACGACGTGCGCGTGCTGACGACGCCGGGCTGCGAGCTCTTCAAAGACCGCACGGAGAATCTGGCCTTCGCCGGAGACCGCATCTCCGAGGCGAAGATCGTCGCCTCGCACAGTGATGTGGTGATCCTGTGCGTTGGCCTGGACGAGACGCTCGAGGGCGAGGAAGGCGATACGGGTAACAGCTATGCATCCGGGGACAAGCCGGATCTTCAGCTCCCGCAGGTGCAGCGCGACCTTATGGACGCGGTCGCCTCGACGGGCACGCCGACTGTGCTCTGCGTGATGACGGGCAGCGATGTAGATCTGGGCCGCGCCTCAGAGCAGTTCGGGGCGGTGCTGCAGGTCTGGTATCCGGGCGCGCAGGGCGGCGAAGCCGTGGCGGAGCTTTTGTTCGGGGACGTCTCGCCGTCCGGCAAGCTTCCGGTCACGTTCTATGAGACGCTCGAGGAGCTGCCCGATTTCGAGGATTATTCGATGCAGGGCAGGACGTACCGTTATATGACAGAGAAGGCGCAGTATCCGTTCGGCTATGGTCTCACCTACGGAGATGTGTACGTGAAGGACGCGCAGTTCGTGTCGGGCAGCAGCAAATCAGAGGCGCAGAGTTGTGATGCAGCATCGTCGGGCAGCGGTGAGGCAGAATGCCAGAACAGCGCGGCAGGCAATGCAAGAGACGTATGTGCGCCACAGTCGATAAATATGAATATTATAATAGAAAACGCTGGCAGCGTCCCGACCGAGGATGTGGTTCAGATCTATGTCAAATGCCTCGACTCGGAATTTGCGCCGCTCCATCCGTCGCTCTGCGCGTTTCAGCGCGTGCGCGTGGAAGCCGGGGAGACGAAGACCGTGTCGGTGGAGATCCCGGGGCAGGCGTTCACTATAGTAGACGAGGCGGGCTGCCGCAAGGTGGACGGCCGGAAATTCGCATTTTACGCGGGCTGCAGCCAGCCGGATGAGAGAAGCCGGGAGCTGACGGGCCACGCGCCGGTGGAGGTGTGCTATGAGCTTTAGACTGTGCTATCCGGAGTTTAAGAACAAGGCGCTGACCTTCAGCTACGACGACGGCCAGATCTTTGACCGCAGGCTGGTGGAGATCTTCAACCGTTTCGGATTGAAGGCGACGTTCCATTTAAATTCCGGGACGTTGGATACTGAAGGCTTTCTGAAAAAAGAGGAGATCGCGGCGCTGTTCGAGGGACACGAGATCGCGTGCCACGGCGTACTGCACGAGTTCCCGACACATCTGGCGCAGGAGCGGCTCGTGCAGGAATTCTACCAGGACCGTCTGACGCTCGAAGCGTGCACGGGGCGGATCATCCGCGGCTGTTCCTATGCGTACGGAGAGTATGACGCGAGGGTGGTCAATACCCTGAAGACGCTTGGCTTCGCGTACTGCAGAACCGTGGACTCGCTCGGGAATTTCCGGGTGCCGGAGGAGTTCATCCGATGGAGGCCGAGCTGCCATCACAACGACGCGTTTGGCGAGCTGTCGGACCGCTTCCTGAACACGCCCGGATTCAGCAGGCTCTCGCTCTTCTACGTGTGGGGACACAGCTTCGAGTTCGACCGTGAGAACACCTGGGATAAGATGGAGGCGTTCTGCGAGAAGATGAGCGGCCGGGACGATGTCTGGTACACGACGAACATCGACTACGTCGATTATATAAACGCGGCGCGCGGGCTGCTGTTCAGCGCGGACGGCACGCAGGTGCGGAATCTGTCGGCGATCCCGATCTACGCGGAGATCGACGGAGAGCGCAGGATCCTGTAATTTCTCACCATACAAGACTTTACGCCATACAAGAGCGCGCGGGGACAGGGAAACGGTTACTGTTCACTCCGTGACCAGCAACGAGCAGTTTGGGCATGCAAATTCGCTTCGCGAAGCCCAAACTGCCTCTTGAGTCACTTTCTTACGGCCTCAGCAGCAAGTGCTTCGGCCTGGTCTGAACAGTGACGAAAAACGTGCCTTGTATGGCGTTTTTTATTGTTGCTTGCATTTACTTTAAAACATGTTATAATTCTTACAAACATATAACAAGGAGATGCAGAGATGAAACAATTTGTTAAAAAAATCATATTTCTATTGCTGGCTGTCTGCCTCTGCCTGGGACCGGTTCAGAGCGGCATGAATACGGTAAAAGTATCCGCGGCCTCTTCCAAAGCAAAGACGGGCTGGGTTAAAGAGGCAGGAGGATACTGCTATTATTACAAGGCCGGCAAGAAGTACGTCAATTGCATGAAGACGATCAAGGGAAAGAAATATTATTTCGGGGCCGACGGCGTGCGCAAAACCGGCTGGTATTCGGTGAAAAATAAATCCTACTATTTCGATTCCCAGGGCGTTCTTCAGTCGAAAAAGACCAAGTCGATCAATGCAAATCTGCTCAAGAAAATGGACAGCGCTATCAAGAAGGCCGGAGTAAAGACAGGAACAAGCAAAAAGAATGCGCTGAAGCTGCTGTTTAACTATGTTTCAAATAAATCGAAATTCGGCTATCTGCGGGCAGAGCGTGGCTTTGACTGTCCGAAGGGCTGGGAGTATACATACGCGAAGCAGATGCTCACCAACAAAAAAGGAAGCTGCTATCATTACGCAGCCACCTTTGCTTTTCTTGCGAAGCGGGCCACCGGCTATCCGGTTCGCATCTGCTGGGGACAGAGCAACGCGTTCAACAAGAACACCTGGCAGAACCACGCGTGGGTCGAGGTCAAGATCAGCGGAAAATGGTATACGTTCGACACAAACGCGGCCTGCTACTCGACGCGGAAGGTGAACGGAAAAAAGATAAACTGGTACATGCAGAAATCCGGCACGGCGAAAAAATATTTCAAGCTAGAAGGAGAGCTTAAGGGAACCGCGGACGTAGAACTGTAATAGTTCTGTTCGTATCTGCAAAAAAGCTCTACTGATATCTGTGAAGAAGCTCCTCCGGGAGCTTCTTTGTGATTGCGATCGCGATTGATCCGTCCCCGATGTGGCAGGATACGCTCAGCGACAGCGGATCGCACATCATCGGCGCATGGTCCGGATAGTGAGTCAGCACCTCCTCCTTCCAGGAATTGACCTCGGTAAGGTCCGTACCGGAGTAGGCGAGCATGATATTGAATTCGGAGCCGTCCGCGGGCGAGTGGAAGCGCTCCGTGATATCTTTGTGGATCGCTTCGAGCATCGTGGTGCGCGCCGCCTTCATCGTGCGGCTTTTCGCGTAGGCGTCCAGCTTGTCGCCCTGGATCTGGAGCACCGGCTTTAAGCGCAGCAATGTGCCAAGCGCGGCCGCGGCGGGCGTGATACGACCGCCTTTTTTCAGATAGTACAAGGTATTCAAGGTAATATAGATGCTGGAGTCCGCGGCTGTATCCTCCAGATACTTTGCGATCTCAGCTCCGCCCCAGCCGGCGTCCGCGAGCGCCTTTGCGTCGATGGCGCACTGCTTCTGGGTGATGGAAATACGGCGGTTATCCACGACAAACACCTTTCCCTCGTAGTCTTGCGCGAGCGCCTGAGCGGCGTTGCAGGATCCGCTCAGTCCACTCGACATCGGGATATGTACGATCTCCTCGTAATCCTTCAGAAGCTTATCCCATAGCTCCGTTACATCGTTGAGCGAGGGCATGGAGGTAGATATGTTGGAATCGTTTTTCAGATGTTCGTAGAACTCCTCCTGCGTCAGGGTGATATCCTCATAGTACAGTTCTTCATTGATATAAAACGGCATTGGCAGGACATAGATGCCGAGCTCATCGCCGAGGGCTCTGGTGATGCCGCTGTTGCTGTCTGTGACGATCGCTACTCTCTTCATAATATTCTCCTCCGATTGCTTGCCGGATCCGTGCGTCAGGCGCGCCGGACTGATTCGCAACAACATCTTATCATAAATATACAGGTACCGCAATTGCTAAATTTCCGGATAAATTTTTTGCGTTTAAATTTCTGTTGGCTTGAGAGGAAATCTGTGGTAAGATATCCGCAGTGGCTTATGGAGTATGTTTATGTGTAATGCTAAAAACACGGTAGGTGATTGAGATGAGAAAATGCAAACGGATATTATTGCTGTTGCTGTTGTGCCTTGGCTTCTCTCAGATGGCGTCGATGCCGGGGATTGGCCCAGCTATGGCAAAGGCGGCTGCCAAGGAAGGGCTCAAGACAGAAAAGGGCAAGATTTATTTCTATGTGAAGGGAAAGAAAATTAAAAATAAATGGAAGACGGTCGGGAAGGACAAATACTATTTCGATAAGACCGGGGCAGCGATTACCGGAAAGAAATCGGGCAGCATTGTGATCCCGAAGGTTTATAAGATATCAGGAAAGAGCTATGGCTTTGACAATAAGGGCCGTATGGTGAAGGGCCTTTATGTGATCAAGGACGAGTTTTATATGTTCAGCACCAAGGATGGCGCGTATAAGTCTTCCACGACGAAGAAGCTGCGCGCCGCGGCGAAGACGGGACAGAAGACAACGACGCTGCTTGCGCTGCTGAAAAAGCTGGTCGGAGATCCGCTCAGCCGGGAGGATTATCCGGATAGCTGCTACGGCGATGGAAAGGACAGTGTTCTGTATTATTCCGGCTTTATGGTGCAGCTTTTTACGGACAAGAAGGGAAAGACGACGATCGTCGGTGTGAATGCAGCTGCTCGGCAGGATCCGCCCAAGTCGGAGACGACGCCTGCGACGGGCGCGGGAACGGGAAGCACCGGCACCCAGACGCCTTCCACGGAGGCCGGGGGCACCGGAGCCCAGACGCCCTCCACAGAAGCTGGGAGCACCGGGACACAGACGGAATCAGAAAAAACTGCGCAGAAAAAACGCGGTCTTGTCGAGATCAAGGGCAGCTATTATTATTACCAGAAAAACGGCAAAAAGCTGAAAAGCAAATGGAAAAAAATCGACGGTCGTTCCTATTATTTTGGGAAGAACGGAAAAGCCAAGACCTATAGTGTCAAGATAAAAGGAAAGCTGTACGTGTTCAACAGGAAGGGGCAGCTGCAGACGGGAAAAAAGAGCCGTATCGTGACAATCGGGATCAGGAAATACTATGTCGACAAGAAGGGGTGTGCGATCACGGGCTGGTGTGTCGTGGGAGGCAAGCTGTATTACGCGGATCCGAAGACGGGATTGATCTATCAGAACAGAACATATGGGGGCATCAAGCTTTCAAAGACCGGAGAGGCGGAGAACACGACTACCGCACGCCTGAAGATCAAGACGATGAGCATTCTCTCCTCCATCACGAACAGCAAAATGTCGAAGAGCCAGAAGCTGAGGGCGTGCTGGAACTACGTGGTGAGTGGCCGGTTCTCTTACGGCTCGCGCTACCCGAATCTGAACCAGAGCGGTTGGCAGAGGGAGACAGCGCTTCATATGTTTAACAACCACTGGGGCAATTGCTACAGCTTCGCATGTGCCTTTGCCGCGCTTGCGAAGGAAGTTGGATATTCGCCCTACATTGTCTGCGGCAGGGTGAGTGGATCCAGAGATGGAGCCGCGGACGGCTTGACGCGGCATGCATGGGTGCAGATCAACGGCGCCTACTATGATCCAGAGGCACAGTATGCAGGATGGGCCAGAGGAATCTACGGAGCCGGCGGCTATTATGTCTCTCATCAGATACAGAGAAGGGTACTATTTTAAGCATTTTTGCATGGGAGAGAGCGGGATCGGTGTCGGTATCGGTATCATCGGTCAGCCCATCATCCCGGCAAGCACGACGCAGGCGGCAAGCCCTGCGAACGTAGCGAGCAGCGCGCCACCAAGAGTGTGGCGCGTTTTTTTGATGCCCGCGGTCATGAAATAGAGGCTCATTGTATAAAAGATCGTCTCGGTGCAGCACATCATCAGGGAAGCGATCAGCCCGACAGAGGAGTCGGGACCATATTCCTTGTAGACGTCCAGCAAAAGGCCGGTCGCCGCGCTCGATGAAAACATGCGGAGCAGGGCAAGCGGAATGAGCGCTGCCGGAAACGGGCTTCCGGAAGCCGCCCGCTCGAGCAGAGACGCCAGCAGATCCAGAAAGCCGGAAGCACGCAGTACGCCCGCGGCGACCATCAGTCCGATCAGCGTCGGCACGATCTTTACGACAGTTTCGAGTCCTTCGCGCGCACCGCGGATGAAGCTGTCGTAGACCGGCACCTTCGCGAGCAGGCCATACCCGATGACATAGAAGATCAGGAACGGGACCATAAATCGGGACAAATATAAAATGAACTGCATAGGTGTCTCCTTTTGCTGGGCTGCGCGTTAACTATGAACAAGCCGCTTCCGCAGGATGTAGAACGGCGCGGGACCGTTTTCGAGCACGAGGCGGTGAAATTCCTTCAGGGAGAAGCGCTCGCCCTGAGCCTGCTTTAGCTCGTCACGCAGAGAGCAGAAATTCAGGTAGCCCACATAATACTGCAGATAGTTGGCCGGGGCCTCCAGTATTGTGCGGTAAAGCGATTCCGCCGTGCTGTTTCCGAAGCCGAGCTGCTCCAGAAAGGCTTTGACCTGATCGAGCGAATATCCTCGGTAGTGGATGCCGATATCGAGCAGGGACGCGAGGCCGAGCGTGAACGAACGGTTTCGCTGGGACAGCGCCGCGAGTACAGGATCGTCCTCCCACAGGGAATAGGCGTACATCTCGACGTAGGTGGCCCAGCCCTCCGTGTAGCCGCCGACGTCGAGCAGATTTCGCAAAAGCTCCGGTTCCTGCGCGTTGAAGTAGACGGACTGGTACAGATGCCCCGGATAGCCTTCGTGCGCAAGCGTTGTAAAAAGCTCGAGATCGCTGTAGTTGCTTGCCGGGTTGATGTAAATGACATTGTGTGTGTAGTCGTCGATCGTGGGCGACAGGTAGAAGGCCGGGCTTAGGTAGTCCTGCAGGGATTCGTGCACGTATTTGACGGTGCAGGACACGTTCGGAAGCAATGGGAAGTCTGCGGTGATCTTCTCCCGCAGTTCGTCGAGCATCGCGGAGGGTTTTCCGGAGCTGTTTTCGGAGCCGCTTTCAGCACCTTTTTCTGAGCTTGCGTCTTTGCCGGCAGTTCCGAGAACCAGTGAGTCTAGCGCCTCGCTTGTTTTTTCGAAAATCTTATTTTGCCCGGACATGGCTGTCACGGAATCACTCCATGCCTCAACCGTGGATGCCGCTTCGGGTTCGCCGCCGGTATTTTCGAATGCGTTGGCGCTTTCGTTGCCGCTTTCGGCGTTGCTCTCACTGCTGTTTCCATCACCGCTTTCGCTGGCGTCTGCGGAGCCGTTCTCTGCGGTTCCGGTTCGCTTCATCAGCTCTTGGATCGCTGTGAAATCCTTCACCATCTGCACCTTGACGGCTTCTTCGATCTCTTCGATTGGGCGGTCGTCGCCGACCGTGCTCTTTACAAGCCAGCGGTAATACTCTTTTCCCTCCGGGTAATAGCAAAGCCCCTGCGTGTTCGTACCGCTTCCGGAAAACTTTTCGAGCGCGTTTATCATGGTTTCATAGGCCGGGATCACGTATCCGCTCAGGATCGACTGATTGCGACTCTTGTAGGCGATCTTCTCGTCCGCGGTCAGATTTTTCACGGCGTCGATCTTCTCATTGAAGATCCCGATCAGGTAGTTGGAATCGGGTTCCTCGATAAATTCCCGGCATTGTTTCACGACATCGGACGCGCACTCGCTGCTCATGAAAAGGCCTTCCTCCGATTTTGCCTGCTCGAAGGCAAGGACGGAAGAAAAGTAGTCCGGGATCTGCGACAGCAGCGTCAGGTAATCTTCGATGTCTCCTTTGGTCCGGAAGCTGTACTCTGCGAGCAGCACCGGGAGCTGCGCCTGTATGCCGAGCGTCGGTCCGAGCGGTTCGTCGTAGAGCAGCCAGTCGGCGCCTTCGAGCTCGGTTTTCAGACAATCCTGAAAAAGATCGTAAGTGAGCCGATGCTTTTCAGAGAGCTTCTCGTAATCAAAGGTCTCCAGTTTATCCAGATAATTCTCCGCTGCCGCGCAGGCCTTTTTTCGCGCGCCGAGACTGGCGTTCCCGAGCGTTACCTGTTTCGTGTCGAGCTTGAAATTCGCGGGATCGGCAACCATATAGTGCCGGTTGAGCGTGTTGCCGTTCAGTTCCTCGCGGAAAACCTTGTCGGTGAAGCGTTCGAATTTCCGGTCTTCGGAGAACAGGAAGGCCGGGAAGGAATGGACGTAGCAGATCCTGGCAAGCAGGATGAACAGGATTGCCGCCATCGCCGGGATGAGGAAGCGTGAAAGCTTTCCGGCGAACTGTCCGGTTTTCTCCGCCGCGGCGTTCTGCTCCGCCGTTCGTCCTGTGCGGGCAGCCGATGAAGCCTGCCGCATGCTGCGGGCGGTCTCTTTCTCTGGTGACCGCCTTGTATGGGAAAATGGCGTAGATTGTTGATTGAACATGGAAAATTGCTCCGGGACATTCTCTTAAAGACAGTTTATGACGGGTGGGACAGGAACATGCCCTGCAGATTGATGCATCGCAGATGTTTTCGGGAGGAAGGCTGTGACGAAAAGAAAAATACGGACAAAAATTCAGGCGGTCTGGCTTGACAGAAAAAAAGAGCTGTGATAACTTAAAAACCAGAAAAACCCAATGACGAAAAGAGTAAGCGCGCAGGAACGTTACAGAGAATTTCCCGGCGGTGAGAGGGAGAGCGGAAATGCGGGCCGAAGATGGCTTCCGAGGGGTGCAGCCGAGCGGCGGTTTGCCTTTAGGCTGCGACAGGTCCGCCTGTTACAGCGGCAGGGTATTGTGGTATGGCATCAGTACCCGCAGAGGCCTGTGTCGTGAGGCGCAGGCGAAGAGAAGTGGTAACACGGGCATGCTCGTCTTCTTGTACAGGGAAGATGAGTTTTTTTGTGCGCTGATCCGCGCGTGGAGATTGACTGCCATCAATATGAGGCTGGTCTTTTCGGATTGCAGCATGCGGGATGCGCGGCGAGTAAGGGAAAATGGATCAAGGGAGAACGTAAAAGGAGGACGAGAAAAATGAGCAAACCGAAATATTACATGACGACGGCGATCGCCTACACCTCGGGCAAGCCGCACATCGGCAACACCTACGAGATCGTGCTGGCGGACAGCATCGCGCGTTTCCGCAGAGAGCAGGGCTACGACGTATTTTTCCAGACCGGCACCGACGAGCACGGGCAGAAGATCGAGCTGAAGGCCGCCGAGGCGGGCGTCACGCCGAAGGAATTCGTGGACAATGTGGCAGGCGAGATCCGGCGCATCTGGGATCTGATGAACACGTCCTACGACAAATTCATCCGAACGACCGACGCGGATCACGAGCGTCAGATCCAGAAAATGTTTAAGAAATTCTATGAGCAGGGAGACATCTACAAGGGTGCGTACGAGGGGCTGTACTGTACGCCCTGCGAGTCCTTCTGGACCGAGTCCCAGCTCGTGGACGGCAAATGTCCGGACTGCGGGCGCGAGGTGAAGCCGGCGAAGGAGGAGGCGTACTTCTTCAAGATGAGCAAGTATGCCGACCGCCTGATCGAGCACATCAATACGCATCCGGAGTTTATTCAGCCGGTGTCGCGCAAAAATGAGATGATGAACAATTTCCTGCTCCCGGGTCTGCAGGATCTCTGCGTGTCCCGCACCTCGTTCAAGTGGGGCATCCCGGTGACCTTCGACGAGAAGCACGTTGTCTATGTCTGGCTGGACGCGCTGTCGAACTACATCACCGGTATCGGCTACGACTGCGACGGAGAGAGCACGGAGCAGTTCAAGAAGAACTGGCCGGCCGACCTGCACCTGATCGGTAAGGACATCATCCGCTTCCACACGATCTACTGGCCGATCTTCCTGATGGCGCTCGGGCTGCCGCTGCCGAAGCAGGTGTTCGGGCATCCGTGGCTCTTACAGGGCGACGGCAAGATGAGCAAGTCGAAGGGCAACGTGCTCTACGCGGACGACCTGGTGGACGTGTTTGGCGTGGACGCCGTGCGTTATTTTGTGCTGCACGAGATGCCGTTTGACAATGACGGCGTGATCTCCTGGGAGCTGATGGTGGAGCGCGTGAATTCCGACCTCGCGAACACGCTCGGCAACCTCGTGAACCGCACGATCTCGATGACGAACAAATATTTTGGCGGCGTGGTGGAGAACCGCGGCGCGGCAGAGCCGGTGGACGAGGAGCTGAAGGCGCTGGCGCTGGCGGTGCCGGGTACCGTGAGCAAGAAGATGGACGACCTGCGCGTCGCGGACGCGATCACCGAGATCTTTACGCTGTTCAAGCGCTGCAACAAATACATCGACGAGACGATGCCGTGGGCGCTCGCGAAGGACGAGTCAAAGCAGGACCGCCTCGCGACCGTGCTCTACAACCTGACCGAGTGCATTTCGATCGGCGCGGCGCTGCTGGAAGCTTTCATGCCGGAGACCTCCGCGAAGATCCTCTCACAGCTGAACGCGAGAAAGCGCTCGCTCGACGAGATGGCGCAGTATGGACTGTACGAGTCCGGCACGAAGGTGACGGAGAAGCCGGAGATTCTCTTCGCGCGTCTCGACCTGAAGGAAGTGCTGGCGAAGGCGGAGGAGATCGCGAAGGCGCAGGCTGCGCAGAATGCGGCAGAGGAAGCCGCGAAGAGCGGCGCGGACGGCAAAGCGTGCGGCTGTGGTACCGCAGGAGTGGAATCAGCGACGGAGGCAGGTGCAGATGCAGATGCCGGGGAAGGCGCGGCGGACTCCGCGATCGATCTGGAGCCGAAAGCGGAGATCACATACGACGATTTCGCGAAGCTGCAGTTCCAGGTGGGCGAGATCATCGCCTGCGAGGAGGTTCCGAAGTCGCGCAAGCTGCTCTGCTCTCAGGTAAAGATCGGCAGTCAGGTGCGCCAGATCGTGTCCGGTATCAAGGCCCATTACACGGCCGAGGAGATGGTCGGCAAGAAGGTCATGGTGCTGACGAATCTGAAGCCTGCCACGCTCGCGGGCGTAAAGTCCGAGGGCATGCTGCTGTGCGCTGAGGACGCGGACGGCAAGCTGTCTCTGGTGACGCCGGAGCGTCCGATGCCTTCCGGCGCGGAGATCTGCTGAGTATATCATATTATAAAGATATCTTCCGAATTGAAGCATATATTTAAAGGAAAAAGCGCGATTTGAATATTTTACAAAATTCATTTTACAAAAGGAGCGAAGCAGTATGGAACGGAAAAATGCATGGACGGGCTACAGCGAGGCGCAGCTTTCGGAGCTGAAAACGCTCACCGACGCTTACAAGGAATTTCTGAATGCGGGGAAGACGGAGCGGGAGTGTGTGAAGGAAGCGGTGAAGCTCGCCGAAGCGCAGGGTTATGTCGGTATGGAAAAGGCGAGGAGCGCCGGAAAGAAGCTCTCTGCCGGCGACAAGGTTTACGCGACGTACATGGGCAAGATGATGGCGCTGTTTCATATCGGCGAGAAGCCGCTTGAGGAGGGCATGCGCATCCTCGGGGCGCATATCGATTCCCCGCGCCTGGATATCAAGCAGAACCCGTTGTACGAAGACACAGGCCTGGCTTATCTGGACACGCATTACTACGGCGGCGTGAAGAAATACCAGTGGGTGACGATCCCGCTGGCGATCCACGGCGTCGTCGTGAAAAAGGACGGCTCGGTGGTCGACGTCTGCGTCGGAGAGAAGGAGGACGACCCGGTCGTGCTCGTCTCGGATCTGCTGATCCATCTTGCGGGCAAGCAGATGAGCAAGAAAGCGAACATTTTCATCGCAGGCGAGAATCTTGATATCCTGATCGGCAGCCGTCCGGCGCAGATGAAGGATGGCGCGGCTGAGGGAAAATCGAAGGAAGCTCAGCAGGAGACTCCCGAAGACGCGGATGGGAACACTGCGGATAAGAAGGCTCAGAAGGAGGCCGTGAAAGCCAACATCCTTGCGATCCTCAAGGAGAAATACGGCATGGAAGAGGAGGATTTTCTCTCTGCGGAGCTTGAGATCGTTCCGGCGGACAAGGCGAGGGACTGTGGGCTCGACCGCAGTATGATCATGGCATACGGGCAGGATGACCGTGTCTGCGCGTACACCTCGCTGGCGGCGCAGCTCGACACGCAGACACAGGCGTACACCTGCTGCTGCCTGCTCGTGGACAAAGAGGAGATCGGAAGCGTCGGCGCGACCGGCATGCAGTCGAGATTCTTCGAGAACACCGTCGCGGAGCTCATGGAGCTTACCGGGATGTACAGCGAGCTTGGCCTGCGCAGAGCCTTGAGCTCGTGCCGCATGCTCTCGTCGGATGTGAGCGCGGCTTACGATCCGCTGTATGCGGTTTACTATGATAAGCGCAACAGCGCGTATTTCGGCAAGGGTCTCGTGTTCAACAAGTACACCGGCGCGCGCGGCAAGAGCGGCAGCAACGACGCGAACGCGGAGTATGTGGCGGCGGTCCGCGCGATGCTCGACAAGCACGGCGTGGCGTTCCAGACGGCGGAGCTCGGCAAGGTGGACGTCGGCGGCGGAGGCACGATCGCATATATCTCCGCGCTGTACGGGATGGAGGTCATCGACAGCGGCGTCGCGGTGCTGAACATGCACGCGCCGATGGAGGTCACGAG
>CANRDO010000039.1 GCA_947629385.1 uncultured Lachnospiraceae bacterium | reverse complement strand
TGATACCTTTTTTCAACCTGTATAAAATTTTCAAAGTTCACAAATTTCTGCTTGACTTTTTATTTGCAGACTATTTCCTGCCTTTCAGATTATGTGCTTGATTCCAATGTGTTTAATTTTTGACATTATGGCACGAGTTTATTCATTCGTCAAGGAAGCATTTCGCTTATATTTTCTCACAGGCGAAATAATTTTTCGATATTTTGCCTAACGAGATTTTTGATTTTGTTAAAATAAACAAAAAAGGACTGCCGAAGCAGTCCCTTCTTAACCAGATGTCTATTTCTCCAGTGCTTCCAAAAACGCGTTCAGCCTGGCAAGCAGCACGTCCAACTCGATCCCGTGTACCATCGCCGCCTCTTCCAACGTCTCCATCTGGGAGGACGGGCATCCTACGCAATGCATCCCGCCTGCCATGAGAACCGGGGCAAGCCCCTGATTTACCTGAAGAATCTCTCCGATTGTCATATCCTTAGTGATCTTCACCGCCACCTTGTATCCCTCCTTCGTCCACTTCTGTAATCCTTCGGATGAGCCGTATGCTTTCTGTCATCCGAGCCGGGCCGGAAACCCTCACGCCACATTATAATACGTTTCCGGACATTATGCAAGGCGGAACTCTGGCGATTACCAATGTTTCTGGCGATTGCCAGTGTTTCCACAGAAATACATCACAAAATCAAATATTTCTGCTTGTGTATTTCGCAGATTTGTATTAGAATAAGACAGAGATTCCACGAGGGATCTATAATTCGTATTCTAATAAGGAGGATTCGACTATGGCATATGTAATTTCTGACGAATGCGTAGCTTGCGGCACATGCGCAGGCGAATGCCCGGCAGACGCGATCTCTGAGGGCGATGGAAAGTACGTAATCGACGCTGATGTCTGTCTTGAATGCGGCACATGCGAAGCTGCCTGCCCGACAGGCGCTATCTCCGCAGAATAAATCATCTGCTTACATAGCGACAGCACACAGTACGCCGGAATTTCCGGCACGGAAGGACTGCGCGGATCGGTTCAACCCGTTGGGTGAATTGGTCTGTTGCAGTCCTTGTTATTTGTGTCACTCCCTGCGAAACAGTCTTCGCAGCACACGTCCCAGTATCCCGCCGCGCTTCGCATCTGTTTCCAGCGCCACGGCTGCCTCGCGCGCAATCTGCTCATATTGCTGATAAAATTCTTCCAGCTCATCCTTGAGCCGCATCGTGATCGACTCCTCCAGCCTTTCGTTTTGCTCTGAGACCACCTCTTCCATCAGACGGCGCAGGATCTGTTCAAACTGCTGTACCGGCTCTGGCTCGCCCACAGAAACAATCTCCGCGCGAAGGATCTCGGGCTCGTCCGCTGCGCTGCCTGCCTCATTCACTGTGCTCACGCCGTCTGTCCCGCTCGCTGTGCTGTCCGGCTTTCTCGCCGCACCCTCCGGCCGACCTGTCTGCCTCTCCCTGGCAAGCTCCTTAAGCTGCGCTGCAAATTCACTCTCCTGTGTCCTCACACTGAAATCCAGATGCCCCTGCCCATCCAGCAGAAGACGGATCGCCTTGAGCTGCAGTCCTTTTTCCTTCAGCTCTTTGACCTGCCGAAACGTATCAATATTCTCCTCGCTGTAGAGCCTGTGACCCTGCGCGTTGCGATGAATCTTTAGCGAGAGCTCCTCCTCCCAATAACGCAAAACGTGCGACTCAACACCTATGAGCCGCACTGCCTCCGAGACTGAATATTCTTTCTCTTCCATGCGATTCTCCCCTTATCTGCTGCGCCTGCCCCGACAGCATGTCCAACACCCGAACCCTCAAGGTCGAGTCAGTTCTACATGCTCCCCTACTAAATATATGGCGGAGCGCGGCAAAAAAGAACCGCTTATTTTTTCAAATTTGCAAATTTTGTAAAACGCGGCAGCCATGCGAGCTCGATCGTGCCGATTGGGCCGTTCCTCTGTTTGGCAATGTTGACCTCCGCAATATCCTTCTTCTCCGTATCCGGATTGTAATAATCGTCGCGATACAAGAACATCACGACATCCGCATCCTGCTCAATCGCGCCGGACTCTCTCAAATCCGACAGCATCGGGCGGTGATCCGGCCTCTGCTCCACCGCGCGGGAAAGCTGCGAAAGCGCAACCACCGGAATCTGAAGCTCTCGGGCGATCTCCTTCAGCGAACGGGAGATATCCGAAATCTCCTGCTGTCTCGACTCGGAGCGCCGACTTCCCTGCATGAGCTGAAGATAGTCAATAATAATGATATCAAGATTATGCTCTAGTTTATATTTTCTGCACCTGCTTCGAAGCTCCTGAACCGAAATGCCTGGCGTGTCGTCGATGATCATGTTGGAGCGTCCGATTGTACCTGCAGCTTCAATCAGGCTGGTCCAGTCGCTGTCGCTCAAATTGCCTGTCCGCAGGATCTGCGAATCCACGCGGGACTCCAACGAAAACAGACGATTGACCAGCTGCTCCTTCGACATCTCAAGGCTGAAAAGTGCAACGGTCAGATTGTTTCGAAACGCCATATACTCTGCAATGTTCAAGGCAAACGCCGTCTTTCCCATGGACGGACGCGCCGCGATGAGGATCAGATCTGACGGCTGAAAACCGGAAGTCTTGTAATCCAGATCGATAAATCCGGTCGCCAGACCGGTCACATTTCCCTTTGCCCGGCTCGCCGCCTCAATCTTGTCCAGGGCATTCAGCACGATCTCCTTGATCGGAGTGAACTCATCTGACGTACCTCGTTGAAGGACCTGGAAAATTTTCTTTTCCGTTTTCTCCATGATATCGTCTATGTTGTCTTTGTCCTCGTAGCACGCAGACGCGATCTCTTCGTTCGTCCGGATCAGCCGGCGAAGCATAGCCTTCTCAGCAACAATCTGCGCATAATACTTTACATTGGCGGAGGTCGGAACCGCAGTGATCAGATCTCCGGCAAATTCCATGCTGCTGATCTCCGGCGGAACATCCTTCGCCTTCAGCCGATTCTGGAGAGTGACCAGATCGACCGGCATATCTTCATGGTAGAGCTCAGACATCGCCTCGAAAAGGATTCCATACTGTTTCTGATAGAAATCTTCCGCAGTCAGCATTTCCGTCGCCACTATGACCGCATCCCGATCCATGATCATGGCTCCGATCACGGACTGCTCTGCCTCCACGCTGTGCGGCATGACCCGCTTGAGCATCGACTCTTCCACAATATCTCTCCTTTCCGCTTATCTTCTGTATTCAGACAGCCCTACGACAGCCGTGTATTTCTCCAGCCTTCCGGCTCCTTCCAGACTCATTGCCCTTGCTGTTTCCTACAGCGCGGCGACATTCACCTTGATCTCTGTCGTCACCTTCGGGTGCAGCTTGATAGAAACCTCAGTCACGCCCAGCGTCTTGATCGGGCTGTCCAGAAGGATTTTCTTCTTATCAACCTCGCGCCCAAGCTGCTTTTTGATTTCCTCCGCGATCTCCTTCGAGGACACGGAACCAAATACGCGCCCGCCGTCTCCAGCCTTCACAGCTACCTTGACTTCCTTGCCTTTGAGCTCCTTGCCCAAGGCCTCAGCCGCCTCCTGCGTCTCCTTCGCGATCTTCTCCGCATTCGCCTTTTGCAGCTTCAGATCGTTCATATTTCCGCTCGTAGCTTCCTTTCCCATGCCCTTCTTGAGCAACATATTGCGAGCGTACCCCTCGCTGACCTCCACAACATCGCCCTTCTTCCCGAGGGCTTTCACATCCTGCAGCAAAATAACCTTCATAACTAAATCGCTCCTTCTTTTGTCATCTGTGTAAGAACTTCCTTCAATTTTGTGCGAGCTTCCTCAATGCTTACATTGTCAAGCTGCGCGCCGGCAATGTCCATATGTCCGCCACCGCCTAGTCGCTCCATGATAATCTGCACGTTCACCTCATCGATTGCGCGAGCGCTGATATAGATCTTCTGGTCAAACTCCGTCAACACGAAGGAGGCCTTGACCCCAACGATATTCAACAGCTCGTTCGCAGCCTGCGCCCCGATCACCGTCGGGCTCTCAAGCCCTTCGCTCGGGCAGACACTGATCGCATAGCAGCCCATGAATGCCTCCGCATGTCGCACCGCCTCTGCGCGCGCCTTGTAGGTCTCTATATCGTTCCGGAAATACTTGCGCACGCGCGTCATATCAGCGCCGTTCCTCCTCAGGAAAGCGGCCGCCTCAAAGGTGCGCATTCCCGTCTTCGCCACGAAATTGTTCGTGTCAACAATGATACCTGCGTAGATGCTGTCCGCCTCGACCGGCTTCAGTCGTATGCCTTCATCGTAATACTGAAGGATCTCCGCAATCATCTCACATGCCGACGACGAGGACGGCTCAATATAGGACAAAGAGGCATTCTCAATCTTCTCGGTTCCCTGCCTGTGATGATCCAGCACGACGATTGTCCGCGTCAGATAAAGCAGCTCTTCGCACTCTACCATCGCCGGACGGTTCGTGTCGACGACAACCACCACAGTATTCTGGTTGGTCATCTCAATCGCCTGCTCATGCGTCAAAAACAGCTTTTCCTCATGGCCCTCTCCCTGCAGCGCCGCCACCCAGGGACGAATCGCGCTGTTGATATCGCCGAGAACGATGTGCGCGGGCTTGCCTGCCTCCTGCGCTGCCCTGCACACACCGACGCTCGCGCCGAGAGAGTCAATATCCGTAATCTTGTGTCCCATTACGACAATACGATCCTTCGTATTGATCAGCTCGCGAAGAGCCTGTGCCTTCACTCTGGCCCGCACACGCGTATTGCGCTCCGCGCGCTGCGTCTTGCCGCCGAAGAACGACAACTTCTCGCGATCCTTAACCACCACCTGGTCGCCGCCACGGGCCAGAGCCATCTCCATCGCCCCGCGCGCAGCTTCATAATTCTGCGTATAGTCTGAATTGTTTAGCCCGATACCGATACTGATCGTCATGCTGATGGGATTTCCGATATTTACCGACTTCACGTCCTCGAGGACGGAGAACCGATCCTCCTCCATCCCGGAAAGCCCTTTTCGGCTCATCACGAGCAGATATTTATCCTTCTCAAGCTTCTTGATCAGACCGCCCATGGCGGAGACATACTTCGTGATCCTTCGGTCGATCAGGGCCTCCAGCATCGAACGTCTGACATCCTCGACACTGTCTACCGCCTCGTCATAATTGTCCATGTAGAGCAGGCCGACGATTGGCTTCTGCTCGAAGTTTTCCTTCTTAAGTGCGTTCAGCTCTGTGATGTCAAAAAGATACATCGCCACGACATAGCATTCATCCGTCGCAGCTTCAACCCCTGGGAGCTCCCGTATCATCTCATCTAACTGAATCCGATCCAACCGGACGCTGTATGTCCTGTCATTGTGACTGATCTCGATCTGGCTTTCCTCTTCTTTCGTCGGAAAATCTCCCGGTCCGATCTGCGGAAACAAAGCTGAGATACTTCTGCGGCCAGCCGTCTTCTTGCCGGCAAGCTCCAGCAGCACATTATTCATCCAGAGAATTCGGCCGTCCGCCTGAAGCAGCCCCTGTGGAACTGCAGACTTCACAAGCAGCTCGTGCTCGACACTGTGGTACTGGTTCGCGAAATCCACCAGCTCCGCCAGTACACGGGGCCTGTAATACAGATCCAGAACCACCACCGTCAGCAATATCACCGCGGTAAAGCCGCCGACAATGCAGCCTGCAAGTGTATCCACATACAACACGGCTGCTGTCAGCCCAAGCAGCAGAAGCGGCAGAAGTACGCACCAGTACCAGTGCCGCATCAGCTTGCCGCTGTATTTCAAATGAACTTTATTTCTAATCTTGTCCTCTTTCATAGCTGTCTCCACAAAATATGGGTACATGTTAAGCCCTACTGACAGATTCCCATTGAAATAAAGTATAGCATATTCTGCCGGTATAGAAAAGTCTTTTCTTTTGCGCGCGACACCTCATGCAAAGCGTCGCGGCAAAATCATCGTTTCTTCCGCGGCAGACAGCGCCGTCTTGCGAGGCCCACGCAGACTGCCGTGCACGCCGACACAGCCAGCATTACCAGCCAGGGCATAAGCTTCGTGTCGTCGCCCGTCTTCGGAGCACTGTCCGGCTTTTTCTCCGGCTCCCTCGCGTCTTTCATCACAACCGTTTGTATCTTTCCTGTATTTTTTACCTTGAATTCGATCTCCTCTGCGACCAGGTATCCCTCCGGCGCGATCTCCTCTCGCAGCGTGTAGGTCTTTCCTGCCTCCAGTCCCCGGATCATATGCGGGCTTGTCCCGGACGTCCAGCTGTCCACAATATCGCCGTTTTTGTCCTTCACCTGAAGATGGGCTCCCGGCAGCTCCGCCCCTGTTGTAATATCCGTCTTGGATACCTCGACCCTGGTTGGACGATTCGTGAACGTGAAATCATAGACCAGCTGTTCTGTATTCTCCCCTGTATCCGAGAAGGTAAAACGTTTTGTCTTGTCTGTCCTCACATACCCGGCCGGCGCCTTTACTTCCTTGACGTAGTATGTACCTCCGAACGGAAGATCTGCCAAAAAGCTGAGTCGTCCGTCTTCCCCAGTCTCCTTCTGCTCGATCACCGTATCCTTTTCCATAAGTATTTCTCCGTCCGCTCCGGCAATATCCTCCCCGGCGCAGAGGGCAAAGACGGCTCCGGACAGCTTTTGTCCTGTACCTTTCTCCTTCTTCAGCACCGTCACTGTCACTGCCTGACGGCTATTCTGCCATTTTTCATCGTAGAGCACGACAGGGGTATCCTGATCCCGATAGCTCAGATCGATCTCCCTTCGCTCTTCGTCCAGCACATAGCCCTCCGCCGTTTTCTTCTCGACCACATAGTACCTTCCGAGCGGGAGATCATCCGTCTTAGCGTATCCGAGCGCATCTGTGGTAATCGTTGCCACCAGGTCGTCCTTCTTGTAATAGTCGGCGCTCACACCGTCAGCCGCCTTGATGTCCTCCGCCGCATGCACCTCGAATACAACCTCTTTCAGAGAACCAGAGACATAACCGAAAACGGCCTCCAGCGTTCCTGCTACCATCTCACCCCAGGTGACAGAATTCACAAGCTCACCTGTCTTGCTGATGACGATGCGACCGACCGGCACACCATCCTCCATCTTGACCTCCTGAATCTCCCCGCTGTCCGACACAGTAAATTCTACTTCCTCCGCACGGAGGTAGCCATAAGGCGCAAACTCCTCGCGAAGTCGATAAGTCTCCCCAATATGCAGACCACTGATAAAATGCGGAGCATCTCGTTTAGAGACCCAGGCATCGATCACATTGCCCTCTTTATCCAGCACGCTCAGCGAAGCTCCATCGAGTTGTACGCCCGTCGTAATATCCGACTTTGTCACCTTTACCGTCGTCGGCTCGTTCTCCAACACCGCTTCAAGCGAAACCGTCGCCGTCCCCTGACCTTCATATGAGAATGTGAGATCCACAATCTCCTCCGTGAGAAGGAATCCTTCCGGCGCCTGAAGCTCTCTGACATAGTACGTTCCAAACGGAAGCCCCAGATCAAACACGGCTTCTCCGTCTTCTCCCGTCACCGCTGTCGCCAGCAGCGTGCCGGCTTCTACGATCGTCTCCCCATCCTGTATCAGATCCTCTTTCGCATAGAGACCAAACTCCGCTCCGGAAAGGAATGCCCCATTTTCTGCGTTTTTCTTGACAATAGTGACGGACGCCTTCTGTAGTTCATTCACAAACTCCACGCGCTCTACCACAACCGGCGTGTCCTGGTCCACGTAGACAAACTCTACATACTGCTCTTCATCGCTGCGCACATATCCTTCCGGAGCAGTCTTCTCTACAATCCGATATCTCCCAAGAGGCAGATCCTCCAGGCTGCCCTCGCCGTTTTCTCCCGTAGTCACCAGGCCGACGAAAGCTCCCTCGGCGTACTCCAGGATTCGTTCTCCTGTCTCATCTCTTTGATTATCTGCCGTGTAGATATTCTCCGCCGCGTACACCTCATAAGATGCGCCGGAAAGCGGCCGCTCCTCATAGATAAAATCCTTCTCGTAGCTCTGCAGGACCTGTCCTTTTTTGATGATCTTAAGCTGTCCCTTGACCGGATGATTCGCCGCAATCGCCTCTACCAGAAAATCTCCGGAGCTGTCGTCCATCCGGTACGCCACGTTTCCGTCCACGGTCACCTCCAGCGTATTTTCGCCGGCCGTATATCCATCCGGAGCCGTGACTTCCTCGATCCGATAGTGCCCGCGAGGCAGACCCTGAGGCAGGGTCAGACTTCCCTCCTCGTCCGTGAAGTAGGATGTGTGCTTTACTTTCTTCGGATATTCTGTCACCTGTTCCACATATTCCCCGGTATCCATATTGTATACCCGGAACTCCGTGTTTTCCTTCAGAACATTCCTCTGTGTCTCATCATCCTTCTTGACGATCCTAAGCTTTGCCTCAAATTCCTTGTCCTGCAAAACCCTCCACGCCTGAGGCTTGTCCGGGCTGTTCTGCGTAATCCTCACCTCAAAATCGGCCACCGGCGAAAAGCCTGCCGGAACCGTCGTCTCTCGCACAATATAAGTGCCAAAGGGCAGCGGGATCGAGACCGCATACCCGTTCTCGTCCGTATAGATCTCCGTCTCGCCGTTTTTCCCCAGCACGACCGGCGATGCTGACGTAAAATCATAGGAACCGTCTTGCTCCTTTTTCAGCGAGCTCGCAAGCCAGGCGGAAAAGCCTGCCCCTTTCAGAAGATCCGTGTCCGACTTCCCATTCCCGGCGATCTTGATGAGCTGGAACGGTTGACGGATCACAGTCTCAGCCGAGACGCATTCCTTTTCGATCACCGCTTCAGTGCCATCCGGATTCTCGAACGAAAGATCATATTCCTTTTCATCGAGCAGGTAACCGTTCGACGGACTGATCTCTTTGACATAATATTTTCCCGGATATAGATTATCGACCGAGGCCTTCCCCTCTGCATCCGTCGTGACTGTCGCCACCTGCTGCCCAGCCCGAAATAACACGCCGCTCGAACCATCCGGATGCACGATATCCGCGCGGGCATACACTCCATAGACTGCATGCTCCAGCACCGCGTCTCCCTGCGGCACGCCTGTCTGAGCGTCCTTTTTGATCAGCCGGATCCTTGCCCGAACACTGTCATTTGTTATCCTGTAAGTGAATGTGCTCTCCTTTTCGCTTGTTTTTATCGTGTATACCTGCGGGTCGTACACATAACCCCGCGGCGGAACGATCTCGCTCAGATACAAAACGTCCTGCGTCGGGATCAGATCCGCAGAAGACATTCCCGCCGCATCCGTCTCCGGAAGCTCCATAAACAGGTGGTTGCAGTCCTTATCCGTAAACACTGCGAACAGCGCGCCCTTCAATCCTTTCCCTGTCTCTCTGTCACTCTTGTAAATACTGATGTGAATTGGTTCAAGCCAGCTCACGGAAAGACTGACGCTTTGCTCTTCCTCTATACCGTCTCCGAATACCAGGGCAAGGTCCTGCTGGGAAGCTCCCGTAGTGATCTTATATGCAGAATAATCCTTCGTGACACTTCCCTTCATGGTAGACGACCAGGACGCTCCGACATCGACTGCCTGCTTCAGTGGTGCCGACAGATAAAATCTGGTTCCACCTTCTATCGTCACTTTTGCCCCGGCGGCACTTTTGTCTCCCGTCGACAGATTGTGCAGCACAACGCCGGAAGGCAGCTTAAGCGTGATCGTCTGCAGCTGATCTGCCTCAAATCTGATCTCTTTGGTCCTCTGCCTCTGAGGATCCTCTTTGTCAACGTAAGCCGTCACCTTCGTGGCAGACAGGCTCATATCTGTTTCCGGGATATCCGGCTGCATCATACAGTATTCATACAGCTCCATCGCAAGAGATCGCGCGAGCCCGGTCGCGCCCGTGAAAGCGTCAGGGCTTCCATTCGCGTAGGAAGCGGCAATGTGAGTGATCACAAATTTCTGTCCCTCCGAAAAATCCGGATGCATATCCGCGAAAAAGCCTTCTTTTCCTGCAGCTTTCGTCCCGTAATAGCAGACCTTCGCAAGCGCCTTTGCCCCTTTTAGCTTTGTGATCTTATAGGATTTGCTGCTGCCCGGCGCAACATTGGTCGGCTGGATGCAGTACGCAGTAGCGGTGATATCGTTAAACGATACCGTGTATTTGTATGTGTGAAGATTTCCATACCCGTAATCTGAGTACTGGTACGGGACGGCAGATTTTGTCACAGTGACCGCCGTCACCGCCATTGTCATGATCCCGTTCTCCTGTTCAGGCGATGCATAAAATGTCAACGACTCACCAGGCGCCAAGCCAAGAAAATCGATGTTCTGCTCTTGTGCGTCCTCCAACACATCCTCAAGTGTGAGCCCTGCATCACTTTCCCTCTCCTGTCCAAACATGAGCTCCGCATCGCTCTCTTCCTCCTGCGCGGGTGCAAGTCCTATATCGCTCGCTTCCTCCTGTCCCGATGCAGGCTCTGTATCGCTTTCTTTTTCCTGTCCCGATGCAGGCTCTGTATCGCTTTCTTCTTCCTGTCCCAGTGCAGGCCCTGTATCGCTTTCTTCCTCCTGTCCCGATGCAGGCTCTGTCCGGCCTTCTGTTGACTCTTCTTCCGTATCCGGCAAAAGACCTGCATTTTCGTTTTCTTCCGGTATTTCCGTCTGGCTCTTTGAATCTTCACTTTCTCCTGAAATTTCCGTCTGACTCTCTGATCCCAAGTCGTCGCCTGAAACCTCCGTCTGCTTTTCTGATTCCACAGCCTTATTTTCCATGCCCTTCTGTTCCTCCTGCGCTGTCTCAGATTCAGCGGAAGACCCGGAGCTCTCCGCCACAATAACATCTGACAGGTCACTCTCTCTGGCCTGCAGATACGCACTCATAGAAAACAGAATCAAAACCATACAGGCGAGACAAAGCGCGCCTGCTCTCTTCAATCCTTTTAAATTTTTCATAGACACTCCTTTACTTATATTTCTTCTTCATCAAAAAACTGAAACTGGGAATGGTCGGCGAATGCCGTTGGTTTTCAGATGTTATTTGAATGATAACACAATTTAAGTGATTAATCAATAGTTTTTTGTGATTTTTTGTAGCGAAAATGCAACATTTCCTGTGTAAAAAAGACTGCCCCAGGCAGTCTCTTAAATGATATATTCTTACTGGTCTCGGTACCGTTTGCATGTCTTGAGAAAATCCTTCAGCACAATCTGCCCGGTGCTGCCCATATATTCTGGATGCCATTGCACACCGAGCACCGGGAGCGTTTCATGCTCCAGCCCCTCTACATTCTTATCAGACGCGCGCTGCGTCACCTTAAGGCCAGCCCCGATTTTGTCTGCCGCCTGATGATGATAGCTTATCACGCGCAGCGAATGTCCATATAATTTCTCCAGCCGAGACTTCTTTACAATTGTGGTGGCATGGTACAGGCCGCGGTGATGGGGAATATTCTGTTTCAATGTACCCCCAAAATATACATTAATCAGCTGTAATCCCCTGCAAATACCAAAAACGGGTTTCTCGGCTTTCACAAACTTTTTCATCAACGCAAATTGCAGACTGTCTAAGCTTCTATTGATCCCAACGCTCCCCATGTTTTTCGTTTTGTACCGTGCCGGGTCGATATCCGTCCCTCCGGGAATCACCAGACCATCGTAATCCTTTACATCGCAGTTCCAGACAATGTCCACGACTGCTCCCGCGCGTTGCAGCGCCACTCTTGCGGCATTCGCATCCCCAGAGGCACTGTACGCTACAGCAATTTTCAGCTTTTTCGCAGGGTCCTTCACTGTGATCTTACATTTTGAGGTTTTCCCGCCAAACTTGGCAGTAATGGTAGTCTTACCAGCCTTTTTAGCCGTGACCTTGCCAGAGGAACTGACTGTGGCGACTTTCTTATTACTGCTGCGCCATTTGACTTTTCCCTTGCTGCCGGTGACAGCCGCCTTTAATTTGACGGTTTTTGTACCATTGGTATAAAGGGTAACAGAAGATTTATTCAGCTTGATTTTTACGGAAGCGGCCTCTGCCCGATAGCCGAGTAGTAAAAACAATGAGAACAGGAATGCGATAAAAACAAGAATGGAATGTCTGATTTTTGCTTGCATAATTTTTCTCTCTATATTGTGTTCTCGAATATTTGCACGATTTTAACATGCAAAAGCAAGAACTATTCTTTTATATTATACTCTATTCATCCGGCAATAACAAGACGAATATCAGGTAAAAAATATGCGCAAAAAAAGCCCTTAAATACTGTATTTCTCAGCATTTAAAGGCCTTTTGTTCGCACTCTCTACCTACCACTCACTCCGCAACGTACGGCATAAGCGCAACGTGACGAGCTCTCTTGATCGCTACGGTCAACGCGCGCTGATGCTTTGCGCAATTGCCGGTGATTCTTCTCGGAAGGATCTTGCCCCTCTCCGACACGTATCTCTTGAGCTTATTTACATCCTTGTAATCGATCTCGTTGTTCTCTTTACCGCAGAACACGCAGACTTTCTTTCTTCTGCGGATGCCATTTCTTCTCTTCATCGGAGCGTCCGCTCTATCTTTGCTGAATGCCATTGTAATTCCTCCTTTTACGCACAATCTCTGAATCTCGCGCGGCCTGCGCAGACCGCCGATCTTAATTAGTTAAACGGAAGCTCTTCATCGATCCCATCCGGGATATTCATGAACCCATCCGCCGGAGAAGCCTTGCCCGGCTCCGGATTCGCGTATGCTGCCTGCGTCTGCTGCGGCTGATAAGCCATACCGCCACCTCCGCCGGACGACGCCGCCTTGCTCTCCGCAAACTCCTGATCTTCAACCACCACATCGGTCGTATAGACCTTCTGACCCTCGCGGTTGGTATAGCTGCCTGTCTGGATTCGGCCAGTCACGCAGATCTTTGTCCCCTGATGAAGATACTTCTCCGCAAACTCGGCGCTTCTGCCAAATGCGACACAGCCGATAAAATCTGCCGTCTGGTCGCTGCCATCGCGGCGAAATCTGCGATCAACCGCCAGCGTGTACCTGGCAACAGCCGTTGAATTCTCACCTGCGGAATACCGCACCTCAGGATCTCTTGTCAAGCGTCCCATCAAAATAACTTTGTTCATCGTATCTCCTCTTTTCTATTTATGCATCCTGTCTAACGCACAAATATCTGATGACATCTTCCATGATCCGGACACGTCTCTCAACTTCTGCCGGGCATGTAGCATCAGCCTCGAAGCGAACAAAGTAGTAAAAGCCTTCACGCATCTTCTGAATCTCGTAAGCGAGTCTCTTCTTGCCCCACTCCTCTACTTCCGTGACAGTTCCGCCGAAACGAGTAATGTGCTCCTTCACCTTCTCGATCACCGCGGCTCTGTCTTCGTCTTCGAGCTTTGCGTTGACAACTACTGCTAGTTCATACTTGTTCATGCTGCTTGCACCTCCTTATGGTCTCTGGCCCCTTTTCTACGAAAGGAGCAAGGAAATAATATATCACAGCTAGATATATTAACACAGACTTTTGTCAAATTCAAGCATTTTTTCTGACCTTTCCCAACAGTCTGCGCGTCTGTGCTTCAATCTCAAAGAGCCCCTGTGCGGAGCACACGATCATGATCGGGGCGATACAGAGCAGATAGCGGCTGTTGCATTCCCAGATAAACAGAAAAAGTGTAAGACCCAAAATCGTCAGTCTCCCCATGTCAAAGACGGAAGCCTCCGCCGCTTTTTTCCTCAGCGCCTTAAACGCAGAAGCAAGAATGCCAAGCAGGATCAGTATGTAATATGGCCAGGTAAAAATAATGGTGACCCAATGGCCCTTTCCCTCCACGGACAGGAAATGCCACAGAATCGACGCCACAAAGGGATGCTTCGTCCCGTAATAATCGCCCGCCAGACAACTCCTGCCCCACGTATAATCCATCTTGTCGAAAAAGATATGCTCCAGAAGACCTGCAGGCCCCATACGCTTCAAGCGTTTCCGGATCACCCTCATGTTCATCTCCACGCGCTTTGCATAGGTCTCACAGTTCATCGTGCGCTCTACGTCCTTCAGATTATATCCTCCATTGCCCCGAAGCCCCATCATGATCCAATGGGTAACCGGGAATTCATAGCGATCCACCATCTCATCGCTGATGACGACCGCCCTCCTGGTGAGGAAGTTCGCGCAAAAGACCATCAGCGCTACCATCGCCCCGACGATCAGGATCCCGGAAAGGAACCGCCCTGCTTTTCTGGTGGTGAGGAGTTCTTCTATGAAGATCGCGATCAGCGGAATCGCCACAGTAGCCTTCACCTTGAAGCCGAATCCGGCCGCAAGCCCTATTAAGACCAGAAAGAAAATCCGCCGCTTTCCATCCTGACCACGCTTTAGCTTTGCATAAGAAAACAGGATGATAGCTGTGCAGAACATCGCCGGCACATCCGTATACGCGTGCTTGGCATACAGGTAGAACGGAAGAAACAGCATCGCCAGAAGTCCTGTCAGGAACGCTTTTTTCTCACTGAACAATTCCCTGGCCGTCTGGTAGATCAGCCAGAGTGTCGCCTGTGTCATGAAGCCGCTCAGAAGCATGGAGACCCATTTATACTGCCGCAGCTCTGTCAGGAATGGGAAAATCTTGTGCACGACCTTAAAGAAATAGATCAGGCAGGCCAGCCAGAAGCGATTATTCGAATACGACGCAAAATAGCGAAAATTTTCGCTGGCGTCAAGCCCCAGTGCGTTCTGGTATGCCGCCCGGATCACATAGATCCAGTCCCAGGACAGCTTCAGCTCCATCACGCACATCTCCGTCAGCATTACCAAAACTGAAATGCACTGGATCACGATCCAGTGCTTTTTATAAGGAATCTCCCTGGCCGCCAGCTTACCCGGCAGATACAGGAAGACGAACGCCAGAAACGGAAGAAGAACCACCGTGGCCGCCTTTGACTGTTCGAACATTGACATGGCTGCTCTCACCACGACCACGCAAAACAGCAAAAGAAACAAAACCTGATACGATCTTTTCAGTACCTTTCGCATTTTTTCCTTCTCCTCACCACAGTTTTTCCTCCTCGAAGCTTTTTCACTTTGGCTCTCCGGGCCGGAGCCCTCTCGTATTTTTCTCCACAAGCTTACGGGCGATCATGATCTGATGACCGCAGCCTGCGCACTTCAGTCTGAAATCCGCGCCGACGCGCAGGATCTCCCATTCCTGGCTCCCGCACGGATGCTTTTTCTTTAATTTGACGATCTGGCCTACCTCATAATCCATATGCGCAACGCCTCCGTTTTGCAAGCCGACACCCCGGCATCCTCCAAGCATTCTGCCAGACAGCACCTTTCACAGCACGCCGACATTACAGCTGAATGGCGCCGAGCACCGCCCCGATGCTGTCCTGGATGAGCAGATCCGCGTATTTGTCGCGCGGCGTCGCCGACTTGTTGATCACGACGAGATGGCTGCCCTTGAAATAATCGATCAGTCCGGCCGCCGGATACACTGCCAGCGAAGTACCGCCGATGATCAGCACATCGGCATGGGAAATGTAGTAGACGGACTCCTGGATCGTATTCTGATCCAGACCCTCCTCATAGAGCACGACGTCCGGCTTGATCACCCCGCCGCACTCGCATTTCGGGATATCTCCCTCATAGTTCAGCATGTAGAAGGCGTCATAGCTCTTCCCGCACTTCTGGCAATAATTCCTGTGCACGCTTCCGTGAAGCTCGAGCACCGTCCTGCTGCCCGCCATCTGATGCAGCCCGTCGATATTCTGTGTCACAACCGCCTTCAGCTTGCCCTTCTGCTCCATCTCGGCGAGCTTTTTATGCGCCGCGTTCGGACCCTTGTCGAGGCAGAGCATCTTGTCACGGTAAAAACGATAGAATTCTTTTGTGTTCCGCATGAAAAATGTATGGCTCAGGATCGTCTCCGGCGGATAGTCGTACTTCATATGGTACAGCCCGTCCACGCTCCTGAAATCCGGGATCCCACTCTCGGTAGACACGCCTGCGCCTCCGAAAAAAACAATATTGTCCGTGTTATCCACGATCTCCTGCAGTTTTTTTACAGCATCCTCCATGCCTGCTCAACTCCTCTCTGCACTCAAAAATTCCTCACAAACCTCGCCGGCTTTCGTCGAACAATCCCGGACTGTCTGCTATTTCGAGACGTACACCTGCGCCAGCTTGCCCATCACGGCAAAGCGCGTCGCGTCGTCGCCGGTACAGGTTGAGAGTGTCACGATGCGGTCCTCCTTCGTGACATCCACCTCACTGGCCTCGATCTCTGAATGCTCAAACGCGTAATTGATGAATTCGTCAAACTGCTCGTCACTAAAGGACGTCTGATATGTAAGTCCTGTCTTGTTCACGACGGTAGCCGCGAAAATACGATACTGGTAGATGAAATCCGGAGTAAAGATCCAGAAGAACTTGCTCTTCTCATATGTTCCCTCCTCGCGGAATTTCTTCAGCTTGCCGAACATGGAGAGATCCTTCATATTGTGCCCGTATATGATAGAATTCTGATCGGTCAGATCCGGCTTGTTCACATAGTTGAGGAAAAGGCAGCCTGCGAAATTGTCCGTCTTTTCAAATGTGCGGTGAAGATAGAAATCATTGTCCTCTCCCTGCACAACCGGGTACGAGATGTCCAGCGCACGGATCCTCAGCCAGCCGACAATGTCTTCATTGAGGGCCAACAGCGCGTCAAAATCAATCGGGTTCGCCATCACAGGAAGCGTGACCGTCCTGCCGTTCTCAACGACAGTCGCCGTCTCATGCCCGGCAAAAGCATCTCCGCTCTGTTCCTCGGCCTCCTCGATGCTCTGGAAGCTCTTCAGCACCTCGTCGTCCTCGAGCGCGTCGAAGTCCTCCGTCTGATCCTCCACCGCATAGCTTCCCTCAAGGTTGTCATATTCGTCCGCACTCTTTTTGTATTCCTTGTAGAAGCCGTACAATGTGTACCCGGCAAAGACAAACACGCCGAGCGCCACCACCATCAGCAACGTAGTCAGAAAGTCACCGAATGTCTTTTTTCTTTTTTCTTTTCCTGCCATAAATACCTCCTTTTATTACTCTCCCCCATTACGACCTATTAGAGTGTGTCGCAAATCTGCGCTTCGCGCTAACGTCTTCGCACTCCGCTTCGCTCCGTGCTCATACGTTCGCTCGCCAAATCCTACCGGATTCATGCATGCATGAATCCGTCGCACCTGGCTCGCTTGATTCGCTTCATTGCAGGCTTCCGACAGTACGCGGATACGGGATCACGTCCCGGATATTCGAGATGCCGGTCAGATACATGACGCAGCGCTCGAAGCCAAGCCCGAAGCCCGCGTGATGCGTCGTGCCGTACCTGCGCAGATCCATATAATAGCGATAGTCCTCCTCGCGCATGCCGAGCTCCTTGATCCTCTGCTGCAGCTTGTCGAAATCATCCTCCCTCTGGCTGCCGCCGATGATCTCGCCGATCCCCGGCACCAGGCAGTCCATCGCGGCGACCGTCTTCCCGTCGTCGTTCTGCTTCATATAGAAGGCCTTGATCTCCTTCGGATAGTCCGTCACGAAGAGCGGCTTTTTGAACACCTGCTCCGTCAGATAGCGCTCATGCTCCGTCTGAAGATCGCAGCCCCAAGAGACCTTGTACTCAAATTTGTCGTTGTTCTTCTCAAGGATCTCGACCGCCTCAGTGTACGTCACATGGCCGAACTCGGAATTCAGCACATGGTTCAGGCGCTCAAGCAGCCCCTTGTCAATAAAGGAATTGAAAAACTTCATCTCCTCCGGAGCATGCTCCAGCACGTAGCGGATGATATATTTGATCATATCCTCGGCAAGGATCATATCGTCCTTCAGGTCCGCGAACGCGATCTCCGGCTCGATCATCCAGAACTCCGCCGCGTGGCGCGCCGTGTTCGAATTCTCCGCGCGGAATGTCGGCCCGAAGGTGTAGACATTGCGAAACGCCTGCGCGAACGCCTCGACGTCGAGCTGGCCACTGACCGTCAGGTTCGTCATCTTTCCAAAGAAATCCTGCGTGTAATCGATCTCGCCCTTATCGTTTTTCGGAAGATTATCCAGGTCGAGCGTCGTCACCTGGAACATCTCGCCCGCGCCCTCGCAGTCGCTTCCCGTGATCAGCGGGGTATGCACATACACGAAATCCCGCTCCTGGAAAAATTTGTGGATCGCGTAAGCGATCAGGGAACGCACGCGGAACACCGCCTGGAACGTGTTCGTCCGCGGACGCAGATGCGGGACCGTCCTCAGATACTCCATCGAGTGGCGCTTCTTCTGCATCGGGTAGTCCGGCGTAGACGCGCCCTCCACCTTCACCGAGGAGGCCTGTATCTCAAACGGCTGCTTCGCGTCCGGCGTAGCCACCAGCGTGCCCTTCACAACAACTGCCGCGCCAACGTTCAACTTCGAGATCTCCGCGAAATTTTCCAGCCCGTCCGAGTAGACGACCTGCAGCGTCTCAAAAAAGGTGCCGTCGTGCAGAACGAGGAAGCCAAACGTCTTCGAATCGCGGACGCTGCGCACCCAGCCGCCGACCGTGATCTCTTTTCCTGTATATTTCCCGCTGTCGCGATACAGCTCTCTAACCGTAGTAAATTCCATGTCTTTCGTCTCCTTTTTGTATGTCTGAGCCGCGCTCATCAGTCTGAGCCGTGCCGAGCACGAAAAAGCAAAGCTTTTCCGTGCTCGCGGGCCCCTCGCCGGGGCGGCATCGCCCTCTTTCAGAGAGCGATTGCTTCGCCCTATCATCCGTCAACGAACCAGGCGCTTGTGAGCAAGCTCCCGCGTCTGGTTCGTTTCCTTCTGGCGCGGCTCATTGCTTTCGCGAATATTATATCCTTATTTTTCCCATCGCGCAAGGCTAAAAAGAGGCATCGAAAAGCGTTTAAGAAAAGATTAACCTTTTTGTGGAGGAACGCGCCGAAACTGCTTGTCAGCCTCTTGCGAATATGTTTATACTTGAGATGGAAAAAACTTTTTTCAAATTTTTCCTGACTCGATGCAACAATCCTGTCCTGAAGCGACACTTATTATACAGAACCACGCAGAAAGGAGCGAGCTATGAACCCGACAAACGAACTTATCCGACAGGCGCAGGCAGGCGATGCGCACGCCTTTGCCCTGCTGTACGAATCGGTCTACAAGGATCTCTACCGCTTCGCGGTCTACACTCTGCGCCACATGCAGGACGCGGAGGATGCCGTCAGCGAAACGGTGGTCGACGCGTTTGCTCAGATCAGGGGGCTGCGCGAGGCAGGAGCGTTCCGCTCATGGATCTTCCGCATCCTGAGCGCCAAGTGCAGCCGGCGTATCCGCCAGTACATACAGGCGCCCGGAGAACTGGATGATGAAATCAGCGCACCGGAAACGGACCTCAGCGAACAGGCCGACGTGCGGCGCGCGTTTGACACACTCCCGCAGGAGGATCGGCTGATCCTCTCTATGAGCGTGTTTGCCGGGTATTCCAGCCAGGAGATCGGCGACCAGCTTCAGATGAATCCGAACACCGTGCGTTCCAGACAGAGCCGCGCGCTGAAAAAGCTGGCGGAGCAGCTCGCCTGAAACTCAGCCGGTCCCGTCTCGGCTTTCCCGTATGCCGGGTCTGAACCACTCTCAGTTTTGTTAAGCAGACGAAAGGAGATTGCCATGAACGAAAAGGAAATCCTTCAGAAAATAAAAGATGACGCCGAGAGCCTTACCCCGCCCGCTTCCCTGCAGCCGGATGCGATCGAGCGGATGCTGAAAGAGCAGGCCAAGGAAAGTCAGAATACACAAGATCAACCGGAAAGCCCAACGCAGGCCACAGGGCAAAGCCTGACCGGTCAGGCCGCAGCCAAACCGGATGCAGCAACTACGCCGGTCGGTACGGCACAAGCCACGGATAACGAAAAGGTCGTCGCTCTCGCGGCAAGAAAGAAACGCTACCGCCGTATCGCGCAGTTCGGAAGCGTCGCGGCCGTATTCGCGCTCGCCTTCCTCGTCTTCTCCCGGTCGGAACGTCTCAGAAAGAGCGAGCTCTCCGGGCAGGATAACGCCGCGCAGAATGCCGGCAAGGCTGTGGTGGAACTCACCACAGAGGATATTTCTGCTGAGAATACGGAAGACGCAGCAGTTCCGAAAGCTGACGCAGCTACGGTGCAGGCTGACGCTGGCACAATGCAGACCGATGACGACATGCAAGCCGATACCAATGCAGCGCAAACCGACGCAAATTCAGCACAGACCGACGCAGCACAGGACAACTCTGACACAGTACAAGCCGGTGCCGGATCAGCCATGGATAACGCAAAGGCCGCCCCTCTCACCGAGGCCCTCACCTACGCCTCCAGCTATGAGGAGGTCTACGACACCCTGAGCGAGCAGTTCGGACCGAACGGCCTGTACCGCAGCTACGACATGAAGACCATGGACGCAATGGACACAGGCTCTGTCAACCTTATGGGCGGTATGGGAGACATAGCGATGGAATCGGCGCAGTCCGTCGAGATGGACGCGGACGGCGCGGCAGTCAATTCCCCCGCAGCCCCCGCTCCCGTTGTCGCGGAGGACGGCGCATCGGATTATTCCGATACGAACGTACAGGAGAAGGGCGTCGATGAAGCTGACATCGTGAAGACGGACGGCAAATATCTCTACATCCTGCGGCAGGACGGTTCTCTCGCGATCTTGAGCGCAGATCTTAGGGATCCGACCCTGATCAGCGTCACCGTACTCGGCGCCCCGGCACCGACATCGGAACAGACGGCACAGGATGAGGACTTCAGACCTGCGGACGACGTCACGACCCATGAACTGTATGTGGGCGAATCCGGACAGATGAGACCCTACAGCGACATCATGATCCATGAGATGTATCTGGACGGCGACACTTTAAGCGTCATCACAAGCTGCTACGCGAATACACTTGAGGCCGAGGGAGATATCTACTACACCAACTACGGGCGCGAGACGAAGATCTACACCTACGACGTCAGCGATCGGGAACATCCGGCGCTTGTCGGCACGGTCGCTCAGGACGGCTCCTACGAGGATTCCCGCAAAAACGGCTCCTATATTTACCTTTTCACCTGCTACCGCCCGACGATCGGAGAGACCTACGACGAGAGCGCGATCGTCCCGAGGATCAATAAAACACAGCTTCCCGCGGATGATTTCTATGTGCCGAAAAAGCTTCACGACAGCTCCTACCTCGTGATCTCCTCGATGGACACGAAGGCACCGGATACGACGATCGACAGCAAGATCCTTGTCTCCGGCGCTACGGACTACTATGTCAGCCCGGAAAACATTTACATCGCCAACGAACATTACAATGGCAGCTACTCAACTTCTACCACAGAGCTTGTCAAATTCCACTATGAAGACGGCACGATCACCGGAACAGCCGCGGGCGTCGTCAAGGGCACTCTCAACGATTCCTTCTCGCTGAACGAATATAACGGGATGCTCCGCGTTGTCACCACCTACGAAGGCGACGCCTTCAGCGGTGTGCGAGAGTTCGTCGGGGATCTTCTGAACACCTACTATGAGGATAACTGGATCGAGCACAACGCGCTGTATGTGCTGGACGAAAAGCTGCAGACCGTCGGCTACATCGGCGATCTCGCGGAGGGCGAGACGATCCGCTCCGCCCGCTTCTTCGGCGACACCGGATATTTCGTCACCTTCCGCCAGACCGACCCGCTGTTCTCCGTCGACCTCTCCGACCCGGCGAACCCGAAGATCCTGGGCGAACTGAAGATTGACGGCTTCTCCTCCTACCTGCATTTTTACGGCGAGAACCTGCTGCTCGGCATCGGCTACGAGGCGGACGAGGAGACCGGTATCACGAGCGGGCTGAAGCTCTCGATGTTCGATATCTCCGATCCGACCGACGTGCAGGAAGTAAGCCGCTACACGATCCCCGGCGTCACCTGGTGCCCGGCGATCGAGGACTACAAGGCGATCATGGTCTCGCCGGAAAAGAATCTCTTCGGCTTCTTCTGCGACGACCGCTACCTGCTCTTCTCCTACGACGCTGAGACCGGCTTCACCCGCGAGCTGCTCTACGACTTCTTCGCAGACGGCTTCTCGAACGCGGCCGAGTACAACAATCTGCGCGGCCTCTACATCGGGGACGGCTTCTATCTCGCGGGCGACGCGTTCGTGATCACATTCGATATGGAGAATGGCTTTGAGAAGGCGGCGGTGCTGCCACTGGATCAGACAGCGGAAGAGATTAAATAGAATTGAGCAATAAAGCACGGCCCCATACGCTATGATTCTATAATAAAGTTATAGCGTATGAGGGTCTATATGTCGATATTAATGTCTTTCTCTACATTTTTTCGTTTGTAAAAATGTTTCTATTTACACCATTATGGATTAAAATAGAACACATTATGATATCGGTTCACTCAGAGTATACAATTCATCCGGACATATATCTTGTCCATCGGGCCACACAACTGTAAATCCATCTGTAGTGACACGTTTAAAATACTCGAAAGCCCGCAACTTGCCATACCACTCACCTTTGATATATGGTTCAACGTTAAAACGCTTTTTTTCTCCATTATCAAAAGATACAAGTATCTGATATTCGCAAATCGCTTCTGCTTGAATTGCAGTTGGTCGCAGCATATCTAACTCCTCCAAGACACTTAGCGCAACGGATCTATTTTAAAATAACCGTCTCCGGCACTTAATAGCTTCCAGTTCGCCTGTAGTTCTTCTTCATGAATTGCTATCCATGCGTACTATAATCCCAAAAAACATGGATAATGCAGGCATTTTCTTTCCCTCCTTACTCAGCGCGGATCACTCGGCCTTCCTATGCCTCCGGAAAAACTCGCACTCCTCATCGTTGCACTTCTTCGCATACTCGCTGCGGACGTCGCAGTGGAATACATGCCCCGGCTTCGTCTCCTCGTCGCCGTAGATGTGCAGCTCCGCCTCGACTCCCTTCTCTGTCAGAAGATCCGCCATCGGCTGCGCGCACTTCAGCAGAAAATCTCCGGTCGAACTCATGACAAAAGCCGGCGGAAATTCTGCTGTGATATGCCCGAGAATGTCCTGCTGCTTTGCGAACTGCTGATAGTCCTTTCCGGCATAGCACACCATCAGCTCCTCGCCAAGCTCGTTCATGTCATAGACGCCGCAATTGAGCGCGGTCGCCCGCAGCGTGAATTCCGGGATATCCAGACCGAGAAGCGCCGCATACTCCGGATTCGTCACCGCCGCGCTGTACTGGGCGTTCAGATGCCCTCCGGCGGAATCGCCCACAAAGAAAATATTCTCCGTGTCAATGTGGTATTTCTCCGCATGCGCGCAGACATAGCGCATCACCGTGTTCGTGTCCTCGATCTGCGCCGGATAGCGGCTCTCGGGAGCGATCCGGTAGGAGAAATTGACAACCGTGAATCCGCGCTGCGCGAGGTTCATGCAGTAATACTGATACACGCCCTTATCTCCGTAGACATAGCCGCCGCCGTGGATGCTGACGATCGTCGGCAGAATTCCCTCCGTTCCCTTCGGGTAGTAAATGTCCATTGTCTGCAGCCTGTGCTCTCCGTATTTCAGATCGTCTATACGTGTGATGTCAGCCGGTGTCTGAAGACCCTCGTCCCGCTTCCGGTCGGAACGGCCGAACTGGATCCTTTTCTTCCAGGCCAGCACGTACGGCTCGAATTTCGGAATAATGACCGGCCCCAACGCCGCGCCGACACCTGCTGCCACCACCAGTCTCCCAACACTCAGCTTCTGTTTCTTCTTGCTCATATGATCTGCCTCCTTTGATCCTTTTTGTTTTTATGATATGTACGCCGCATTCGGCATTCCCTTTATTCTTGTTCTTATGATACGTACGTTGCACTCGGCGTTCCCTATATTCTATCAGGCAAACAGCCGATAAATGGAAGATGCAATCCTCACCTCAGCAGCCCGCTTTTCTCCATCCACGAAAAGACGTCCTCGTACACCTGCTCCTTGTCCAGCTCGTTCAGGATCTCATGCCGATCCTTCGGATACAGCCTGCACTCCACACGCTCCATCCCAAGCTTTTGGAATTTTCGCGCTACGCTTCGCACGCCCTTTCCGAAATTTCCGACCGGATCCTCCTCGCCGGCAATGAACAGCACCGGCAGCTTCTTGGGCATCTGCCGCAGGTTTTCGTCGCGAAGAATTTTGGAAATTCCGAGAAACATATTGTAATACCCATTCACCGTAAACGCGAATCCACACATCGTATCCTGAATATACGCGTCGACGACCGCCTCATCCCTGCACAGCCAGTCGCAGTCCGTGCGCTGCGGCTTGAATTTCGCATTGTAGCTGCCGAATGTCAGAAAACGCAGCAGACGGCTTCTGTGCCTCCAGCCGAAAAGCTTCGCCTCCACCCTGCTGATCATCATTCCCATCCGCACCGCGGCCATCGGCTGGTCTCCGGTTCCGCAGATCACCGCGCCGTCAAGTCCTGCCCCATGCTCGCACAGATACTGTCTGGCGAGAAACGAACCCATGCTGTGCCCGAACAATACATATGGAGCATCTGGGCAACGCTCCTTCACCAGCTGATACACCCGGCGAATGTTCTGAATCATGATCCGGTTGCCGTCCTCCTCGGCAAAATATCCGTAATCTTCCTCAGACGCCGCGGTTTTACCGTGACCGAGGTGGTCGTGTCCCACCACCAGAATCCCTTTTCCTGCCAGATACTCCGCAAACGCGCGATAGCGCTCGATATGCTCCGACATCCCGTGCAGGATCTGCACAACGGCCCGCGCCTTGCCCTCCGGGATCCAGCACATCCCATGGTTTTCAATCATGCCGCCTTCTGTTGTAAAGTGAAAATGCTCCTCACGAATCATAAAACACCTCCGTCATTGTCCCAGCGCATCGGAAAGCGCCGCGAACTGCGCAAGCGTCAGAGTCTCGCCGCGCACGTTCTCCGAAAGCCCGGTCTGCTCAAATGCCCGCAGGATCTCCTCTCGGCCGAGCGAGAGCTCCGGCGCATTTTTCAGTCCGTTCAGCAGCGTCTTGCGCCTCTGGTTGAACGACGCCCGGATCAGCGCGAACATCAGCCGCTCGTCCTTCACCTGCACCGGCGGCTTGGGATACCGTGTCAGCCGGATCACCGCGCTTCCGACGTTCGGGCGCGGGATGAAGCAGTTCGGCGGGACGTTCGCCGCCAGATACGGCTGCGCGTAGTACTGTACCGCAAGCGAAAGCGCCCCGTAATCCTTCGTCCCCGGCTCCGCCTGCATCCGCTGCGCGACCTCCTTCTGCACCATCACCGTGATGTTGTCCACCGGCACCTGGCTCTCAAGCAGACCCATGATGATCGGCGTCGTGATATAGTACGGCAGGTTCGCGACCACCTTGATCGGCTGCCCGCCGTTCTTCTCCCGCGCGATCGCCGCAATGTCCGTCTTCAGCACGTCCTGATTGAGGATCGTGACGTTGGTGTAATCCGCCAGCGTCTCCTGCAAGATCGGGATCAGCTTGCGGTCGATCTCGACCGCCGTCACCTCGCGCGCAGCCTCAGCCAGAGCCTGCGTCATCGTCCCGATGCCCGGCCCGATCTCCAGTACGAAATCATCCTTCGTGATCTCAGCCGCCGCAATGATCTTGTCCAGCACGTGCGGATCGATCAGAAAATTCTGACCAAACTTTTTCTGGAAGTCGAAGCCGTGCTTCCGGATCACCTCAATTGTCTTCTGCGGGTTGGAAAGCTTGTCCATATAATCTCCGTTTCTCTGGTCTAAATCTGTGCTTCTTTTGTTTCCAGGGGGATGTACTCTTCTCCTGCCTTACTCGCTTCCAGTGCTTTAAATCGTCGGGCATCCGTACACTTTGTGCGCGTTCTCCCACGTCGCGTCCTCGACTTCCTGCGCGCTCACGCCCCGGATGCGGGCGATCTCCTCGATGACCAGCGGCAGGTACAGGGATGAATTGCGTTTGCCCCGGTTCGGCGCGGGCGCCAGATACGGACAATCCGTCTCCACGACGATGCGATCCAGCGGCACCGCCGCGGCCACTTCCTTCATGACGCGCGCATTTTTGAATGTCACGACGCCGCCGATCCCGATGTAATACCCGAGCTTCACATATTCCAGCGCCATCTGTGCCGACGAAGAAAAGCAGTGAATGATGCCGCCCGTCGTCCCGGCGTGGTGCTCCTTCATGATGTCAAAGGTGTCCTGTGCGGCCTCGCGGCTGTGGATGTTGACCGGAAGCCCGGTCTCCTTCGCCATCTGAAGCTGCCGGATGAACCACTGCTTCTGGACCTCGTGCGACTCCTTGTCCCAGTAATAGTCCAGCCCGATCTCACCGACCGCCACGGTTTTCGGCTTCCGGCAGAGCTCATACAGCCAATGCAGCGTCTCCTCGTTCAGCGAACCGACCTCGTCCGGATGCACGCCGACCGCCGCCCATACAAACGGATGCCGCTCTGCCAGCTCCCGGCTCGCCCGAACGCCCTGCAGGGACGCGCCGACATTCACGATCCCGCCGATCCCGGCCGGCTCCATCTGCGCGAGCAGTTCCTCCCGGTCTTCTTCGAACGCCTCATCATCATAGTGCGCATGTGTATCAAAAATCATTCCGCTCTCCTGCTTTCATAAAATCTTCCTGCCGGTCAGAATTCTATCAATCAATTATGCAGGAAATTTACGTATACGTCAATCTTTTTCCTTTCTCATATCAGCAAATAGAAAGTGAAAATAGAAAACCCCCGGAGAAAACCGCTCCGGGGATTTTCATTCGTATTAACTGCAGTTTTTAAACGGACGTCTGCCCGTCTGAAACACTCTTACGGAAGCATGTCAACATCGCCGAAGGTAGCCTCGAACTTCTCGGTGCGCTCGTCGATGATCGCCTGTCCGCCGGAGCTTAAGTAATCTTCCATACCGGCATCCCATACGCTGTCGAACTCCTCCGAAGGAGCGATCACTGCGTTGTCGAATACGACGTCTTTCTTCTCGGAAAGCGCCGGGCCCTGGCCCTCTTCCGCCTCGATCGTGCCGACGTTTACGTTCTTGCCCACATGCAGGTCGGTATTCGCTACTTCGTTCGCATGCTCAACCTGAGCCGGATCGATGCCCGCATAGCTGTGAGCCGTGGACTTCAGCGTCTGCTCCTCGTCAACGAGCTTCAGGCCGTTGCAGGTGATCGTGTAGTCGATGTTGAAGCCGGAGTTCTGGATGTCGTCGCCGGTAGCAGCGATCACTTCCACCGCGCCGTCCTCGAGTACGTTATGCGTAACGCCCTCGTCGCCGATCTGCAAGTACTCGATCACTTCCGGAGAGCTGATGAAATCCAGATACAGCATGGAAGCCAGCGGCTCGTCGTTCGTTGCCGGGAAGAAGATCTTGCGGTCGATCGGACCCGGAACGAACTTGGTGTGCGTACCCTTGCTGTCCTCGAACGGATCGATCACGACATAGGTCGCGTCCTCGCCGACCATTCTCTGCAGGTTGGTCTGGATGCTGTCCTCGCCGTTGCGGTACGGATAATCCCAGTTGTGCGTGAACGCGCCTACATAGCCAGCCTTCATCATGTCGTCCTCTGTGGTGTCGCCGCTGCCGTACAGAGCGAAATCCTTCCACATAAGGCCGTCGTTGTACCACTTGTTCAGAAGTCTTACGCCTTCCTTGACGCCCGGCTCCGTGAACTTTCTGTCGTCAAAGCCGTAGATGTAGAAATCTTTGTCGGAGATATCCGGATCGATGAAGGACTCGAGCAGTGTAGCGGCTCTCCAGCCTACGTCGTAGCTCACCGAATATGGAACCATCTTGTCCGCGTCCTCGCCGAGAAGCGTCTCAGCATTGTCGCGGAACGCGATCAGCATGTCCTCGAACTCCTGCTTCGTAGTCGGCTCAGCCAGTCCCAGCTTATCCAGCCAGTCCTTGCGGACGAAGGTATTGATGCGGTTGCTCGTCGCAAGCTTAGCCTCGATCGCCCAGATCGTCCCTGATTCCGGATCCTTGTCCCAGTAGAGGTTGGTCTCTCCGAGCCAGTCCCAAAGGTTCGGCAGGATATCCTTATTGTCGTCTACATAGGAGGCCAAATCCAGCACGCCGCCCATGTTCGCGTAGGTCTGGATCGTCGGATAATCGTATGTCACGCAGATATCCGGAGCGTCGCCGGCCGCCAGCAGGTTGTTGATCTGCTCAACCTCGGTCCAGCGCGGAACCGCGATAAACTCTACTTCCACATTGTAGCGCTCCAGCATCTGATCCTGGATGTACTTCGTGTACTTGTTGTTCGTGGGGTCAGAACCACCGTCGTTGCCGCGGTCGTACACCTCAACCGTGATGTGCTTCGTCTCCGCGAACTTGCCGTCCGTCAGCTCGTCCGCGCTCACGTTCACTGCCATCATCGGCAGCGTCATGCCGGCTGCCAGAAGAACAGCCATCGCCTTCTTTGAAAACTTACTTCTCAACATAAATCCCTCCTTTAAAATGGTTTACAGGTATGAATAAACGGATCTCACAGCCCGGATCCGGTCATTCCATATTATCACTCCTTCACCGCTCCCATCGTCACTCCGTGGATGAAGTACTTCTGCAGCCACGGATAGATGCACAGGATCGGGACGGTGGAGAACATGACGATCGCCGCCTTCAGCGCCTCGGAAAGTCCCGGCGACGTGAAGCCCTCCTGCGTCGCGATCTCCACGCTGTTGATCGAGTTCAGGATGTTGTACAGGAACAGCTGCAGCGGATACAGAGCCTTGTCCGTCACGTACATCAGCGCGTCGGAGTAACCGTTCCAGCGGCCTACCGCGTAGAACAGGGCAAGCGTGGCAAACACCGGCTTGGAAAGCGGGATGTAGATGCTCACCAGAATGCGGAAATAGCTCGCCCCGTCAATCTCCGCCGACTCCCGCAGGCTCTCCGGTATCCCGTAGAAAAAGCTTCGCATGATGATCATGTTGTACACGCTCATACAGCTCGGAATGATCAGCACCAGCGCGGTATTCAGAAGTCCCAGCTGCTTCATCAGCAGGTAGTTCGGGATCGTGCCCGCATTGAAAAACATCGTGATAATGATGAATACATTGATGACGCCGCGCCCCTTCAGGTGCTCAAAGATCAGCGGGTATGCGCAGAGCATCGTCATCAGCAGCGAGACAAACGTACACACGATCGTCAGGAACACCGTCCAGAAAAACGCCCTTAT
>CANRDO010000038.1 GCA_947629385.1 uncultured Lachnospiraceae bacterium | reverse complement strand
ATCATCGACACGGTGGAGCCGGAGCCGGAGCTGGTCGCGAAGTACGAGGCGCGCTACGCGCAGTTCAAGGAGATCTACCCGACCTGCAAGCCGCTGTTTGAGATCATTCATTGAGAAAAAATAGAGATTTTTATATAAAGGAGGGTTTACTATGGAGATCAAGAAAGTGACGGATGCGGCGTTTCGCAAGTACGGCCGCGTCGTCGACAACGTGGATTTCACGGGACTCGTGGAGAAGCTGGCCGAGACGCCCTGCCCGGCGGACGACACGGTATACGAGCCGTCGTCGGCGCTTCTGGAGGCGCTCCCGGTGTTCGAGGAGCTGAAGACGAAGACCTACGGCGAGCTGCCGATCCAGATCGGCTTCTGCAACGGCAACAACTACAAGCTCAATGCGCTTGAGTATCACCGCTCCTCGGAGATCAATGTGGCCGGGACGGACGCGATCCTGCTCGTTGGCTGGCAGCAGGACATTGCGGACGACGGCACCTATGATACGTCGAAGGTCGAGGGCTTCCTGCTTCCGAAGGGAACTGCGGTGGAGGTGTATGCGACGACGCTGCACTACGCGCCGTGCAATGCCGCTGACGGCGGCTTCCGCGTGGCGGTCGTGCTCCCGAGAGACACGAACCTGCCGCTTGAGAAAAACCATGCGGGCGGAGAGGACGCGCGCCTGACCGCGAAGAACAAGTGGCTGATCGGTCATCCGGAGGGAGGACTTCCCGAGGGCTCGCCGCTTGGGCTGGTGGGAGAGAACATCTCCTTAAAGTAAAAGCAGTACGTAACAGCGCAAAGCTGTTTCAAATTAAAAAAATTTAATGTAGGAGGATAAAGCAATGAACAACATTCCAAAAGTAAAAATCGGTATCGTGGCCGTGAGCCGCGACTGCTTCCCGGAGTCCCTCTCCGTGAACAGAAGAAAAGCCCTGATCGACGCCTACAAGGCGAAATACGACGAGGCTGACATCTACGAGTGCCCGATCTGTATCGTGGAGAGCGAGATCCACATGGTGCAGGCGCTCGAGGACGTCAAGGCGGCGGGCTGCGAGGCTCTGGTTGTTTACCTCGGCAACTTCGGTCCGGAGATCTCCGAGACGCTTCTTGCGAAGCATTTTGACGGCCCGGCGATGTTCATCGCGGCGGCTGAGGAGAGCCAGAACGATCTGAGCGACGGCCGCGGCGACGCTTACTGCGGCATGCTCAACGCGAGCTACAACCTGAAGCTGAGAAACATCAAGGCTTACATTCCGGAGTATCCGGTGGGCACGGCGGCTGAGTGCGCGGACATGATCCACGACTTCGTGCCGATCGCGCGCGCGATCGTCGGCCTCAAGAACCTGAAGATCATAAGCTTCGGTCCGCGTCCGCTGAACTTCCTGGCCTGCAACGCGCCGATCAAGCAGCTCTACAATCTGGGCGTGGAGATCGAGGAGAACTCCGAGCTCGACCTGTTCGAGGCGTTCAACAAGCATGCGGGCGACGCTCGTATCCCGGACGTTGTGAAGGATATGGAGAACGAGCTCGGCGCCGGCAACAAGAAGCCGGAGGTTCTCGCAAAGCTCGCGCAGTATGAGCTGACGCTGCTCGACTGGATCGAGGATCACAAGGGCTACCGCAAGTATGTGGCGATCGCGGGCAAGTGCTGGCCGGCGTTCCAGACACAGTTCGGCTTCGTTCCGTGCTATGTCAACAGCCGTCTGACCGGCAGAGGCATCCCGGTGTCCTGCGAGGTGGATATCTACGGCGCGCTGTCCGAGTACATCGGCACCTGCGTGAGCGACGACATCGTGACGCTGCTTGACATCAACAACTCCGTTCCGGACGACATGTACGAGCAGTCCATCAAGGGCAAGTTCAATTATACGCACAAGGATACCTTCATGGGCTTCCACTGCGGCAATACCTGCTCCTCCAAGCTGACGAGCTTCAGCATGAAGTACCAGAAGATCATGGCGAGAAGCCTTCCGATCGAGGTGACGAACGGCACGCTCGAGGGCGACATCATCCCGGGCGACATCACGTTCTTCCGTCTGCAGAGCACCGCGGACAACATTCTCCGCGCGTACGTGGCGCAGGGCGAGGTGCTTCCGGTAGCGACCTGCTCCTTCGGCGGCATCGGAGTGTTTGCGATCCCGGAGATGGGACGTTTCTATCGCCATGTCCTGATCGAGGGCAACTATCCGCATCACGGCGCGGTGGCGTTCGGCCATCACGGCAAGGCTCTGTTCGAGGTGTTCAAGTACATCGGCGTATGCCCGGACGAGATTGGCTACAACCATCCGGCGAGCGTACCGTACAGGACAGAGAATCCGTTCGCGTAAGATACAGGGAGAACAGCTATGAAAAAGCAATCATTTGGCACCACGAAAGATGGCTCGGAGGCATTGCTCTATTCCTTCACGAACCGGAATAACGTGACGATGGCGGTGACGGACCTGGGCGCGACGCTCGTGAATCTGCTCGTGCCGGACAAGTCCGGAAAGCTTCTGGACGTCGTGCTTGGCTATGACACGGCGCAGGAGTACCTGGATCACGACAGCTTCTTCGGGACGGTCATCGGGCGCAGTGGGAACCGCATCGACAAGGCGAAATTCACGATCAACGGAAAAGAGTACCATCTGGCGGTGAACGACAACGAGAACAATCTCCACAGCGGCCCGGACGGATATGAGCGGCGCAGGTGGACGGTCGGCGCGGTGGACGAGGCGAAGAACAGCATTCGCTTCGAGCTGGAGAGCCCGGACGGGGACCAGGGTTATCCCGGGAACTTTAAGATCGCGGTGACATATACCCTGACCGACGACAACGAGGTGATCCTGCACTATGAAGGTATGTCCGATGCGGACACCGTCGCGAATATGACGAACCATTCGTACTTCAATCTGGCGGGGCACGACAGCGGCATCATCGAGGGGCAGCTTTTGCAGCTTTGCGCGCAGGCCTACACGCCGGTGCGCGACCATCAGGCGATCCCGACCGGGGAGCTTGCGCCGGTGGAGGGCACTCCGTTCGATTTCCGCGTGATGAAGCCGATTGGCCAGGACATCAACGCGGACTGCGAGCAGCTGCATTTCGTGGGCGGCTACGACCACAATTTCGTCTGCGACGGACCTGCGGGCGAGTTCCGCAAGATCGCCGAAGCGCGCTGTGAGACGAGCGGGATCACGATGGAAGTATTCACGGACTGCTGCGGCGTCCAGTTTTACGCGGGCAACGCGATCACGCCGCAGACGGGCAAGGGCGGCGCTCCCTACGGAAAGCGCAGCGGCTTCTGTCTGGAGTCGCAGTTCTATCCGAACGCGATCAATCAGGCGGGCTTCCCCTCGCCGCTTCTGAAGGCGGGAGAGCCGTACGATACGAAGACGGGCTACAAGTTTTCCGTGAAGTAGGACGGAAAAAGAGCAGATTACAAAACGATGAGGCAGGGCGTAAGACCCTGCCTCTTCTAGCACAAAAATGTGACACCCTCCGCAAAATAATCCAGATGTCACCACTTCTTCTTTTTCAAAACAAAAATTGACAGACAGATCAAAAATCATTCCATTTTTTGCAGATTACCTCCGTGATAGGATGTTCATAGTCGCAGTATAGGACTGTGATAAAACCATATCAATAAAACAGGAGGTAGAACATGAAAAAGAGTTTAGTAGTTATGGCTGCACTGATGGCTGCTACGGTGATGGCAGTTCCGGCAAGCGCAGAGGGCGAGAAGGTTGGTATCTCGATGCCGACACAGTCTCTGGAGCGTTGGAATCGTGACGGCGCTTACCTGAAGGAGCAGTTCGAGGAAGCAGGTTACGAGGTAGAGCTTACATACTCTGACAACGATCAGCAGAAGCAGGTAAACGATATCCAGAACCTTATCTCTGACGGCGTAAATCTTCTGGTTGTCTCCGCAATCGACGGTCAGGCTCTGAACACGGTTATGGACGAGGCTGTTGAGGCCAACATTCCGGTTATCGCTTACGATCGTCTGATCATGCACGACGGCTCCACCTATTACGTATCTTTCGATAACTATACGGTAGGTGTTCTTCAGGGCCAGTACGTAGTTGACACTCTGGATCTCGAGAACGCGGGCGACAAGGTTTACAACATCGAGTTCACCGCGGGCGATCCGGCGGACAACAATGCAGGCTTCTTCTTCAACGGCGCGTTTGATACGCTGAAACCTTACATCGATGCCGGCACGCTGAACGTTGTTTCCGGCCAGACGGATTTCGATACGGTTGCTACCGCTCAGTGGGATACGCAGACCGCTATGGAGAGAATGCAGAACATCCTTGGTTCCTACTATGCAGACGGCACGCAGCTTGACGTTGCTCTGTGCTCCAACGATTCCACCGCTATGGGCGTAACCCAGGCGATCGAGTCTGACTACGCGGGCGACAACACGGTTATCATCACCGGCCAGGATGCTGACGAAGCGAACCTTAAGAACATCGTAGACGGCAAGCAGTCCATGTCCGTATACAAGGCTCTGGCGAACGAGGCGATCGTTACTCTGGACGTTGCGAAGGCTATTCTTGCTGGCGAGACTGTTGACGAGTCCTTCATCGAGAGCGCCGGCTGGGAGTTCGACTGCGCATATGATGTTGAGTCCTATGAGACCACACCGGGTCATGTATGCCCGTCCTTCCTGCTTGTTCCGAACGTTGTAACGGCGGACAACATCGAGGAAGTTCTGGTAGCTCCGGGCTACTACGAGCAGCACGACGACGGCTACTACTATGCAGTGCAGTAACTGCTGACAGCGGCAGCCTTAAGAGGATCATTCATTACAGACGGGCGGGGCAGTGCCCCGCCTTGTTTTTGAGAGAGGGGGTACCGTCTTGGCAGATAATATTCTGGTAATGGAACACATTACAAAAGAGTTCCCCGGTGTCAAGGCTCTGGACAATGTCAACCTGGAGGTTCAAAGAGGCGAGATCCATGCGCTGATCGGAGAGAACGGCGCGGGCAAGTCCACTCTGATGAACGTCTTAAGCGGTCAGTACCCATATGGGAGCTACACGGGCACCGTTACCTATGAAGGAAAGGAATGCCATTTCAAGAAACTCAGCGACAGCGAGGCGGAGGGAATCGTGATCATCCATCAGGAGCTTGCGTTGATCCCGCTGCTTTCTATCGGGGAAAACATGTTCCTCGGAAATGAGATCAAGAACAGTCTCGGCTACATCGACTGGGATAAGACATACAGCGAGGCCGAAAAACATATGGCTCAGGTAGGCCTGCACGAATCCGCGCAGACTCTGATCAAGGATATCGGCACCGGTAAGCAGCAGCTCGTGGAGATCGCGAAGGCGTTCTCGAAACAGGTGAAGCTGCTGATCCTTGATGAGCCGACTTCATCCTTAAACGACGAAGACGCGAAAATGCTGTTGGACCTTCTGATAGAGTTCAAGAAGAACGGTCTGACATCCATTATCATTACGCATAAATTAAACGAGATCATCTACTGCGCGGACCGCGTAACGATCCTGCGCGACGGCAGCACGATCGAGACGCTGACGAAGGGCGTGGATGATCTGAGCGAGGCCCGCATCATCAAAGGCATGGTCGGCCGCTCTATGGACGACCGTTATCCGAGCCGCGAGCATAAGGTCTCCGACGAGGTTCTCCTGGAAGCGAAGGAATGGACGGTTCATCATCCGCTCTACCCGGAGAAGATCGTGGACGACCACATCTCCTTCAAGGTACATAAGGGCGAGGTGATCGGTTTCTCCGGACTGCAGGGCGCGGGCCGGACGGAGCTTGCGATGTCCGTGTTCGGCAAGAGTTACGGTACGGGAATTTCCGGAGAATTGTATATCAAGGGACAGAAGGCGGATCTGAAGGATCCCCGCGCGGCGATCCAGCATGGGCTCGCGTACGTGACCGAGGACCGGAAGACGAACGGCCTGATCCTGGACAAATCGATCCGCTTTAACACAACGCTGGCGAGAATATCCAAGGTGTGCAACAGGGGCGTGATCGATGTAGATAAGGAAATAAGCGAGGCGGAACAGATCACAAAGGATATGGGAACGAAGACGCCGAGCAATGAACAGAATGTCGGTAACCTTTCCGGCGGCAACCAGCAGAAGGCGCTTCTCGGCAAGTGGATGTTCGCGGAGCCGGAGATCCTGATCCTCGATGAGCCGACGCGCGGCATCGACGTTGGCGCGAAGTACGACATCTACTGTCTGATCAATGAGATGGTGTCGAACGGAAAAGCCGTCATCATGATCTCTTCGGAGATGCCGGAGCTTCTCGGCATGTGCGATCGTATCTATGTCATGAGCGAGGGCAGGCTGGCCGGCGAGCTTGACGCAAAGGAAGCGACGCAGGAGAAGATCATGAGCCTTATCATGCAGAACGCGTGACGGCGCGGACCGTGATCGACATAATGAGAAAGGAGAAACAAAGAAATGAGTGGAAAGGTGAAAGATTTCCTTACAAAATATACGATGGTGCTGGCTCTTGTCATCGTATTTGCTCTGTTTAGCTTTTTGACAGACGGCAGATTGCTGTATGCGCAGAACATGTCCAACCTTCTTCTGCAGAACGGTTACGTGCTTGTGCTTGCCTGCGGCATGCTGCTTTGTATCCTGACGGGCGGTAACATCGATCTGTCCGTGGGTTCCGTCAACTGTCTGGTCGGCGGCCTGGCGGCTGTGCTGGTCACCAATATGGGACTCAACCCCATCCTGACCATTCTGCTCTGCCTGGTCATCGGACTTGCGGTAGGTGTCTGGCAGGGATACTGGATCGGCTATGTCCGCATCCCGCCGTTCATCACGACGCTGGCCGGCATGTTTATTTTCCGCGGCTTCGGGCGTCTGGTGCTGGACAACAAGACGGTGTCGATCCAGAACAAGGCGTTTCTGGATGTGTTCACTTCCTATGTGAAGATTCCGGGGCTCGACGACACGGTCAGCTATTCGGCGATCATTGTGGGCGTTGTGGCGGCGATCTATGTCGTATTTTCCACGATCAATTCCAGAAGGAATAAGGCAAAGAAGGGCTACCGCCAGAACAGCGCGGTAGGCGATTTCGGCAAGGCGATCATCATCGCGGCGGTCATTCTCTGGTACTGCTATCTGCTGAGCCAGTACAAGGGCATTCCGGTTATGATGATCTGGGTCGTGGCGATCTGCCTGATCTACAACTTCATCACCTCCAAGACCGCGTTTGGACGTTATTTCTACGCGATCGGCGGCAATGAGAAGGCGACGAAGCTTTCCGGTATCGACACGAACAAGATCTACTTTGTCGCGTACGCGAACATGGGACTTCTCGCAGGTCTTGCAGGTCTTCTCTGCGCGGCGCGTGTCGGTTCCGTGAACGGCAACACCGGTATGTCGTTCGAGATGGACGCGATCGGTTCCTGCTTCATCGGCGGCGCTTCCGCATACGGCGGAGTCGGTACCGTCGGCGGCGTGGTGATCGGCGCTCTGTTGCTCGGCGTCATCAACATGGGCATGTCCATCATGGGCATCGGCGATTCCTGGCAGTATATCGTCAAGGGCGCTGTGCTTCTGGTGGCAGTCGTGTTCGACGTGATCTCCAACCGCAAGTCGAGCTAAAGAAGGCTCCTGCTGCGGCAGATGGCCGGAACATATTGATAAATCAAACGGGGCGCTGCAAAATTAATGTTTTCGGCGCCCTTTTTTGTGGTATATTAGATTATATAATGATGTAGCAGAAGAAATGTAAAAAAGAATCCTGAACCGGGGACGGGATTCCCATAAGACTGGACAAAGGGATGCGCAGACGATCATGAAAAAACCGACGATGACGATATTTTTTATACTGGCCGGGTGCGCGCTGCTTCTTTCCGGGATCTGGATCTATTTCCAGAAGATGATGGAGCGCGTGGATCTTGCTGAGCTTCGCAACAGCAGGGCGTATGAACGGCATTACGTGCTGATCGCGGACGACGGGAATTCCATGCTCTGGGATTCGATCTACGAGAGCGCGGTGCAAGAGGCCGCCGCGACGGACGCCTGTCTGGAGCTGGTGCAGCCGGACGACAATCCGGAGTATACGCAGGAGGACTGCCTGCGGATCGCGATCGCGTCGAAGGTGGACGGGATCATTTTGCGGCCGGATGGAAGCAGGGAAATGCAGGAGCTGATCGCGGAGGCCGCAGATGCCGGGATCCCGGTCGTCATGGTGCTCGAGGATGATTCGTCCAGCCGGAGGATCAGCTTTGTGGGATTGAACAGTTATCAGATGGGCGACGCATACACGGAGCAGGTGTTGGGGCTTTTGAAGCCGGGGCGGACGGAGATCATGATTCTCGCGGACTCCGAGGGCGGAGATGTGGACACCGGGCTGGTGAGCTCGTATATGGCCCGGACGGTGGAGCAGAGAAAAGCGCAGGATCAGACGGTGGATATCTCGGTTCAGAGCGTGGACAGCTCCTCGGATTTCAACGCGGAGGAGGTGGTCCGCGATATCTTCATGGATGAAGAGGGACTGCCGGACGTCTTGATCTGTATGGATGAGGTCATCACAGAGTGCGCATATCAGGCGCTGGTCGATTACAACGAGGTGGGAAATGTAGATATCATCGGATTTTATTACTCAGACACGATCCTGGACGCGGTAGCGCGCGGGACCGTGCCTGCCACGATCGCCCTCGATATGGCGGAGATCGGGAGATACAGCGTGGACGCGCTGGACGAATATCTCTCCCTCGGTCACGCGAGCAGCTATTACAGTGTGGATCTGAACGTGATCACGCGGGAGAACGCGGCCGCATTCGCGGAGGGATGATTTCTGCAGCGACGGCTTGGCGGCACGTCCGTCCGGCTGAAACGGACGGCGGCGCAGGAGAATCGCAAAAGCGACGGCTTGGCGGCATGTCCGGCCGGCTGAGACGGACGTTGAGAGGGTATGGCTGGCGTAGCCGCCCGGCGAAAGTACGGGACAGAAAAAAGAGGGAGGACAAATGAGCGGAAAAAACCGGTTTCCGGGCGTCAATTCCATGCAGACGAAGCTGAGTGCGGTGATGTTCCTTGTACTCCTTTTTGTTGTGGGAATGAATCTCTTTATCTTCGGGCAGATCCATTCGGCCGTCGCGCGGATCGACGCGGTGTTTTCGAGCAACGTGACGATCAATGAGCTGTCCGATATGCTGGATCAGGTGCAGGGCACTGTGTACGAGTACCTGAGTACGAAGAGCAGTCAGGCGTTGGAAGATTATTACCGTTATGAGCAGGACTATCGGGAGAGGCTGGAGGATCTGAACGATAAAAATATCGACAGTGATATCAAGATCCTTGAAAAGAATATCCGTAGCATGTCGGAGAGTTATCTGGAGCAGACTGACCTTACCGTGCAGGCAAAGCGAGGGCGGAACGTCGAGCGGTACAAGGAGTATTACGAGGAGGAGAGCCAGATCTATCAGTATATCAATTCTTATATTTATCGGCTGAACAACCTTCAGTTCCGCCGCAATTCCGAGAATTACCAGCTGCTCCTGTCCTCGATGGATGTGTTGGAGCAGGTGAGCCTTTTCATCATCATGATCGTGTTTGTCGTGGGAAGCGCGGTCGCTGTGATCCTGATCCGGGACATGATCCGACCGCTGCTGGCGTTGTCCACGGCCTCGTCTGAGGTGGCGCAGGGAAGCCTGGATATTCCGGAGCTTCCGGTGGTGTCCGAGGACGAAATCGGAGTCGTGACGCGAAGCTTCAACCAGATGGTGGTCAGCATCCGTGAGAATATCGGCAAGCTGAGGGACAGCATGGAAAAAGAAGCGCAGATGAAAGCGCGCGAGCTTTCGATGGAGGCGCATCTGAAGGAGGCTCAGCTCCGATTTCTGCAGGCGCAGATCAACCCGCATTTTCTGTTTAATTCCCTGAACGCGGGGGCGCAGCTCGCGATGATGGAGGATGCGGACAAGACCGGGATGTTTCTTGAAAAGATGGCGGATTTCTTCCGCTACAATGTGCGCAAGATGGGAAGCGACGCCACGCTCCGCGAGGAGATCGAGGCGGTGGATAATTATATCTACATCTTAAACGTCCGCTTCGCGGGGGACATTACATACACGAAGGATGTGGATGAAGGGATTGACGACATCCCGATCCCGAGCATGATCCTGCAGCCGATCGTGGAGAACGCGGTGCAGCACGGGATCCACGACTGCATGGAGGAGGGCTGCATCCATCTTTCGGTACACCGGGAGGGGGATGAGCTGCGGATTACGGTCAGCGACAATGGAAAGGGAATGTCGCAGGAGATGATACAGGCAGTGATGGAAGGCAAGACCGGCGGCGGGGAGGAGAACCCGCATTCAACCGGGATCGCGGTGGTCAACGTGCTTTCCAGGCTCAGGCTTTATTACAACCGTGAGAATTTGCTGCAGATCGAGAGCGGGGGAGAGGGAAAGGGCACGCAGGTGCACATTACATTGCCGCTTGAGGAGACGGAAAAGGCGCGGCAGGATGGAAAGACGGCCGCCGGGGTGTTGGAAGGATCATTCGGTGAATAGCAGCCGGGGAGGTAGAAAAAATGTATCGGTTTTTGATTGCGGATGACGAGGGGATCATGCTGGAATCCTTGAAAAGCCAGATCATTGGACGCTTTGGCGACCGCTGTGAGGTGGAGACCGCGAAGACGGGCCGCGCGGTGATCGAGGTCGCGGCGGCTTTTCATCCGGACGTCGTGTTTATGGATATCCACATGCCGGGGATCAACGGCATCCAGGCCATGCGGGAGATCCGCAAATTCAACGCGTTCGCGCTTTTCTATATCATTTCCGCTTATGACAAGTTTGATTACGCGAAGGAAGCGATCGACCTGGGCGTGGAGAAGTATTTGACGAAGCCGGTCAGCCGTGCCACGATGATCGCGGTGGCGGAGGAAGCGGCGCAGAAGGTAGACCAGAAGCGCAGGCAGCGCAGCGATCTCCTGCGGATCCAGGAGAAGCTGGAGACGGTCATCCCGGTGGTGGAAAACAGCTTTGTCAGCAGCATTTTGTTTCAGAATGAGACGCAGGACGGCGGGTACTACCGTCAGCTTCTCGACATTGAGGAAGACTACGGGTATGTGATGGTGTTCCAGTTCGGCGCGGATTACGACAACGGGAGGCTGGTGAGCCCTGTGGGGATGAACGTCCGGGCGCAGACTTTTTATCCGGAGTTCCGGGAGATCGTGAAGGCGGCGTTTCCGTGTATCGTCGGCATGGTCATGTCGAACCGCATCACGGTCGTCGTGCCGCACAGACAGTCTTCCGTGCCGTACGAGGAGCGTATCCAGGTGCTGGAGCGGACGAGGGAGCTGGTGAACCGTCTGGAGGAGCGTCTGGACGCAAGGTTTCGTATCGGCATCGGCAAGACACATCCCATGCCGGAGATGGAGCGCTCGTACCGGGAGGCGATCCGGGCTCTGAACGGAAGCTTAAGCCGCGTCCTTCACATCGACGATCTGCAGCAGAACGGCATGTATGACGAGGCGTTTCCGGAGGATAACGAGAGCCGGATCTTTCACGCGATGGAGCAGGGTGATACGGACGGGGTCAGAGAGCAGTCGGAGATCTTCTTTGAGTGGATGGTGGAGCATTATCCGGAGGATCAGAACAATATCCGCCTGAAGGTGCTCGAATACATTATCTGGGCTGAGCGGATCGCGTTTGAGTCCGGAGCCGTCAATTACGGATTCAGCTACCGCAGGAATTATCTGGATACGGCGCTTTCCTTTTCGGGATACGAGGAGCTGCGGGAGTGGTTTCTCGAGAAGATGACCGATATCTGCCGTACGATCCGCGACCAGAAGGAGGAGCAGTCGGATTCCGCCGTGAAGCGGGCCAAGACCTATATTCAGGAACACTACAGCAATGATATTTCTTTGGACGAGGTTTCCCGCGAGGTCAATATCAGCCCCTATTATTTCAGCAAGCTCTTCAAGGAGGAGGCCGGGGAGAACTTTATCGAGTACCTGACGAACGTGCGCATTGGGAAGGCAAAGGAGATGCTGGAGAACCCTGCCCTGAGCATCAAGGAGGTCAGCATATTGAGCGGGTACGCGGATCCGAACTACTTCAGCCGGATCTTCAAGAAGCAGACGGACATGACGCCGAGTGAGTACAAAGCGAGGTATGGAAGATGAAAGAGGAAAGAGAGACCTCCGGGCGAAGAGCAAAGCGATGCAGCCGGTTTCCGGCGGCGCTCGTAATATTACTGGCGCTGTGCCTGACCGCCGGCTGCGGCCGCAAGACGCAGGAGCGGCAGAGTGAGAATACGGACAAGAAGGAAAAGGTGCAGATCGGTCTGAGCTTTGATTCCTTTGTCATCGAACGCTGGCTGAGGGATCGCGATATGTTTGTGTCCACGGCCCAGAGCCTGGGCGCTGAAGTGAACGTGCAGGTCGCGAACGGGGACGCGCAGGAGCAGATCTCGCAGATCCGTTACTTTATCCAGAAGGACATGGACGTCATCGTCGTAATCGCGGTGGACGGCGAGGCGCTCTCGGAGGCGATCCAGGATGCCGGAAAACAGGGAATCCGCGTAATCTGTTACGACAGACTCGTGATGAACGCGGACACGGATCTCTACATCTCGTTCGACAACGAGATGGTAGGAACGCTGATGGCGCGCGCGATGACGGAGGCTCTGCCGGACGGGGGCGATGTTTTCGCGATCTATGGCTCGCCGACCGATCACAACGTGTCGCTGGTCCAGAAGGGCTTTCTCGAAGGAATTGAGGGAAGCGGGCTGAATGTCGTCTATTCGGCATACTGTGACAACTGGCTGGCGGAGCTGGCGTTCGACGCGGTAGAGGAAGGTCTGGCTGAAACACCGGACGATGAGATCGTCGGCGTCATGTGCGGCAACGACGATCTGGCGAGCCAGGCGTTTCGCGCGCTCGCGGAGAACCGTCTCGCCGGAAAGGTTGTGCTGGTCGGGCAGGATGCGGAGCTGTCGGCCTGCCAGAGAATCGTCGAGGGAACGCAGTACATGACGGTCTACAAGCCGGTGGAGACGCTCGCGATGCGGGCGGCCGAGTTCGCCTGTGTGTTCGGCTATGACAAGATGCTCGGGGAGGGCAGGATCGCGCAGGGAGATCTGCCGGAAGAGATCGCAGACATCCGCAAGGGACTGGACGGGCTCGGCACGATCGACGACGGGGCGTATGATGTGCCGTATTACAGCATCGATCCTGTGGCGGTCACTCTGGACAACATCGATCAGGAGATTATCGCGAGCGGTTTTCACACAGAAGAAGAGGTGTATCTGAATGTGGAGCGTGCGGAATAGCAGATTTTCTTTATAACCCGCGGATGATGTTCAGGTAATCTTGTCTCTGGTCGATGACCGCATGAATGATCACCTGTCGATTCACATCATCGACTTTATAGAAGACCAGATCTTTTTCCAGGATCAGGACTTTGTATTTTTGTCTCTTTAACACAGGATATTTCGGATCGGTGCCGAGCCACGGGTTGTCGCCGAGGGCAAGGATGTTTGATTCCAGTTCATCCAGTCTTTCGAGAGCAACTCCGGCACCGAATTTTTCCGCGATAAACAGAATGATTTTTCTGATTTGGGAATCTGCTGTTTCGGTGCGAATTACCTGATATTTCAAATGGACTCCTCCTGTAACATGTTTCTCAAATCCTGAAAGGTCTCGCTGATGGGCGCGACTCTGCCTTGTCTGACATCATCGTCTGATTCCGCAAGCATCTCCAGAAGTTCGATGCGGGTCTTCATCCTCTTGTATTCTTCGTAAGAGAGTGAGACAGTATCGCCTCTTCCATTCACTGTGATGATGACTACTTCTCCATTTTCCCGGCATTGTTTTGAAATTTCATTATAATGGTTTCTCAGGTCCGCCGATGGCCGGATTGTTTCCTGCAACGCAAGCATGGGATCTCCTCCATTCATCTTGATAGACATATTATATCCCAATATGTCTATTGCGTCCAGCTTTAAATGATTATGGATGAAAAATGCTTTAACGATTCATTTTGAAATTGTCTGTACGACCAAGCAGATAGTCCAAAGACACGTTGAAATAATGACATGGATGATTGAGATTGATAATAAGCAGAATGAATAACAGACTGCTGTTTTCGAAGATATTTTTGTAAAAAATATGGAAAACGGTTTCTGCCGGATAAAATCTGCTTGATTTTTGCGGGCGGATAGAGTATTTTAATAGTAGGTGACAAGGGCGTTCCACATAATGTTGTGTTGGAATGCCCTTTTTACCGTATAAAAGCCCGGTCTCCATACAAGAGCAATCCGCGGGCTTTCATACGAGTATGTAAAGGAAAAGAGGAGATAAGTATGAGTGAGTATTTCAACGTAGCACATGTCTTCGGTGAGGACGTCTTCAGTGACAAAGTGATGCAGGAGCGTCTTCCGAAGAAGGCGTACAAGGCTCTGAGAAAGACGATTGAGGACGGCACGGAGCTGGATCTGGCGACGGCCGACGTGATCGCTGCGGCGATGAAGGACTGGGCGATCGAGAAGGGCGCCACGCATTACACGCACTGGTTCCAGCCTCTGACCGGAGTGACGGCCGAGAAGCACGATTCGTTCATCACGGCGCCGAACCCGGACGGGACGGTGCTGATGGAGTTCTCCGGTAAGGAGCTCATCAAGGGTGAGCCGGACGCTTCCTCGTTCCCGTCGGGCGGACTGAGGGCGACGTTTGAGGCGAGAGGCTACACGGCCTGGGACTGCACGTCTCCGGCGTTTGTGCGGCATGACGCCGCGGGCGCGATCCTGTGTATCCCGACCGCGTTCTGCTCCTACACCGGCGAGGCGCTGGATCAGAAGACTCCGCTGCTGCGCTCGATGGAAGCGATCAACACGCAGGCGCTGAGACTCCTCAGACTGTTTGGAAATACGACTTCAAAGAGAGTGACTCCGTCCGTGGGACCGGAGCAGGAGTATTTCCTGGTAGATGAGAAGAAGTTCCTCCAGAGGAAGGACCTGATCTTCACGGGCCGTACGCTGTTCGGCGCGATGCCGCCGAAGGGCCAGGAGCTGGATGATCACTACTTTGGCACGATCCGCCAGAGGATCGCGGGCTTCATGAAGGACGTCAATCTGGAGCTGTGGAAGCTCGGCGTCACCGCCAAGACGCAGCACAACGAGGTGGCTCCGGCGCAGCATGAGCTGGCTCCGATCTACGCGGAGGCGAACGTCGCGGTTGACCACAACCAGATCGTGATGCAGACGCTGAAAAGAGTGGCCTGCCAGCACGGCATGAAGTGCCTGCTCCATGAGAAGCCGTTCGCGGGCGTCAACGGCTCCGGTAAGCACAACAACTGGTCGATCACGACCGACGACGGGATCAACCTTCTGGATCCGGGCAAAACGCCGCACGAGAACATGCAGTTCCTGCTGGTGCTCGTGTGTATCCTGAAGGCTGTCGACATACACGCAGACCTGCTGCGCGAATCCGCGGCGGATCCGGGCAACGATCACAGACTGGGCGCGAACGAGGCGCCGCCTGCAATCGTCTCGATCTTCCTCGGCGAACAGCTTCAGGATGTGCTCTCCCAGCTTATTAATACCGGTATCGCGACCTACTCGATCAAGGGCGGCACGCTTGAGACCGGTGTGAAGACGCTGCCGAGCCTTGCGAAGGACGCGACCGACCGCAACAGGACGTCGCCGTTCGCTTTCACCGGAAACAAATTTGAGTTCCGTATGGTCGGCTCCCGCGACTCCATCGCTTCCCCGAACATCGTGCTGAACACGATCGTCGCCGAGGCGTTCTGCGAGGCGTGCGACGAGCTCGAGAAGGCGGACAACTTTGAGGATGCGCTGCACGATATCATCAAGCGCTACGCGCGTGACCATCAGAGGATCGTATTCAACGGCAACGGCTACTCCGACGAGTGGGTAGAAGAGGCTGAGCGCAGAGGGCTTCCGAACATCAAGTCGATGGTGGACGCGATCCCGACGCTCGTGACCGACAAGGCGATCGCGCTGTTTGAGAAATTCGGCGTGTTCACAAAGGCTGAGCTGGAGTCCCGCGTGGAGATCAAGTACGAGAACTACGCGAAGGTCATCAACATCGAGGCGCGCTCGATGATCGACATTGCGAGCAAGCAGATCATCCCGGCGGTCATCAAGTACACGAAGAGCCTTGCGGATACCGTGAACGCCGTGACCGCGGCCGGCGCGGAGGCTTCCGTGCAGGTAGAGCTGCTCAATGAGACGAGCGCCCTGCTCTCCGACACGAAGGTCGCGCTCGCGAAGCTGGTCGATGTGGTGGACCAGGCCGCAGGCATGGAGGAGGGCCGCGACCGCGCGGTATTCTTCCACGACGTTGTTATGGCGGCGATGGCAGACCTGCGCGATCCGGTCGACAAGCTCGAGATGATCGTCGACAAGGATATGTGGCCGATGCCGTCCTACGGCGACCTGCTCTTCGAGGTGTAAGGTTCGGACGGAACCCGGGGATCGTTCCGGGACAACGATATATGCGAGATATTGGCAGGGGGCAAATTTGCCCCCTGTTTTTTTGCGCTGTTTTTTGGCAGCAATGAGCTGTGCACCTCGGAAAAACTATGTTTTTCCTCGGTCACGGGCATTCGCCCTATCATCCGTCGTCCAAAAGCAGATGCCTGTGAGCAAGCTCCCGCATCTGTTTTTGACGCCGGCTGGCACGGCTCATTGCTTTCGTGCACTTTTCACAATTATGATTGATTTTTTTATGCATATATATTAAAATAGACACAAGTCGCAAAAAGCGGTGGGATTTGTGTATTTTGACTGTCCCGGGACTGTGAAGCGATCGAGAAGGTAAAAGGAGGATGCACAAGTGATATCGAATCAGGTTTTACAGGCGACATTGGACGGATTAAAGACGATCAGCAGGGTGGATTTATGCGTGCTTGACACAGAGGGGATCTTACTGGCGACGACCTTTCCGGAGGCGGAGGAATTCCGCAGTTCAGTTCTGAGCTTTGCTGATTCGCCCGCGGACAGTCAGGTAGTTTCCGGCTGTCAGTTTTTCAAGGTGTTCGACGATCACCAGCTTGAGTATGTCCTGCTTGCGAACGGCAACAGCGACGATGTCCATATGGTCGGGCGCATGGCTGCTTTTCAGATTCAGAATCTTCTTGTGGCGTACAAGGAGCGGTTTGATAAGGATAATTTTATCAAGAATCTGCTCCTGGACAATCTGCTTCTGGTGGACATCTATAATCGCGCGAAGAAGCTTCACATCGACGCGGAGGCGCGCCGCGTCGTATTTATCCTGGAGATAGACAACGAAAAGGAAAACAGTTCGCTCGAGAATGTGCGCTCCCTGTTCGGCTCCCGCTCGGGAGATTTCATCACGGCGGTTGACGAGAAGAGCATCATCGTGGTGAAGGAGCTTGCCCCGCAGGAGGGCTACGCCGAGATGGATAAGGTCGCTGAGACGATCCTGGAGTCGCTCGGCGAGGAGAAGAAGAAAGAAGCGCTGATCGCATACGGCACGATCGTCGGTGAGATCAAGGAGGTGTCGCGCTCGTACAAAGAGGCGCGTATGGCGCTCAACGTCGGGAAGATCTTCTTCGCGGACCGCTCGGTGATCGCGTACAGCTCGCTCGGTATCGGACGCCTGATCTACCAGCTTCCGATCCCTCTGTGCAAGATGTTTATCCGGGAGGTGTTCGAGGGGAAATCGCCGGATGATTTCGACGAGGAGACGCTGACTACGATCAACAAATTTTTCGAGAACAGCCTGAATGTCTCCGAGACGTCGCGGCAGCTCTACATCCACAGGAACACTCTCGTCTACCGTCTGGATAAGCTGCAGAAGTCTACGGGTCTGGATCTGCGTGTGTTTGAGGACGCGATCACGTTTAAAATCTCGCTGATGGTCGTAAAATATATGAAGTACATGGAGAACACGGAATACTGAATCCGTGCATGAGGAGGCTTTTGAATGGAGAATCTTCCGGAGAGTGGTGAGGAAGAAAATACAGCTGGCGAAGCGGCTCCGGAGATGGGGGATGGATATGCCGGAAGCAGATTTGGCTTTGGCTTTCTTACAGGTTTCCTCGCGGCTATGATCTGTGTCTGCGTTTTTCTGCTCGGATGGAGAACGGCGCAGCGGGCCGGACAGGCGCGGCCGGAGGAAGAGCCAAGCGTAGAGACGGAAAATATCGGAGCGGAGGTGCTGACGGATTACCGTACGCTGGCCAAGCTGGACGAGATTCAGGGATTGATCGAGCAGAATTACCTCAGGGATGTGGACAGCGATACTCTGTCTGAGTATCTCTTTCTCGGAATTGCCTACGGACTTGAGGATAAATACGCGAATTACTATTCGCCGCCTGAGCTGGACACCGTTCTGCAGGAGACGCGGGGCACGTATTTCGGGATCGGGATCACGATCGAGGAGGACGCGCAGACGCATGAGATCCATATCCTTGAGGTCTATGGCGGGAGCCCGGCAGAGGAGGCCGGGCTTGCGGCAGGGGACGTGATCCTTGAGGTGAATGGGACTTCGGCGGAAGAGCTGGATCTGTCTCAGGTGACGGACCTGATCAAGGCTCAGGAGGATTCCTTTTCGATGAAGGTATCGCGGGAAGGAAACGGAGAGCTTGACGTTGAACTGAAATGCGATACGGTGGAGCCTTCCTATGTTGAATCCGAGATGCTGGAGAATCAGATCGGATACGTTCGGATCACGGATTTCACTGGCAGCGCGGTCGGGCAGTTCCGGGAGGCGCTCAAGACGCTGGACGGGCAGGGGATGGAGAAGCTGATCATCGATCTGAGGAACAATCCCGGAGGACTGCTGGATTCCGTGAGAGCGATGCTTGACGATATCCTGCCGGAGGGACTGATCGTTTACACGGAGGATAAGAACGGGGAGAGAGAGGAATTCTCTTCCGACAGGGAACGGCTGGTGAATTGTGAAATCGCGGTGCTGGTCGACGGAGGCTCAGCCAGCGCCTCAGAGATCTTCGCAGGCGCGGTGCAGGACTACGGACTCGGACCGGTGGTCGGCACGCAGACGTATGGAAAAGGCGTGGTGCAGGATACGTATACCCTGTCGGACGGCTCCGCGTTCAAGATGACGACAAAGGAGTATTTCACGCCGAAGGGAAGGAATATCGACGGGAGCGGGATCACGCCGGATATCGTTGTCGAGGACGGGCAGGGAAGCGCGTCCGGGAGCGGGAATTCCGGAGGCTCGGCTGTGGGAACGCAGGGCATAGACCCGGATTCCGGCGAGGAAGGAGCTTCGGCGAAGCCGGAGGATCCGGTGCTCGCGAAAGCGCTGGAGGCGCTGGAAGAGCAGGACTGACGGCCGCTCATGTGTCGGATAGGAAAACGTGCCGGATGCTGGTTATGCTTCCGGTCTGCCTGGGTGCGGGTGGAAAACGGTCTCAGTTATGGACGAATAGAACGATGGATGACGGACGGGAGCAGATATGGAGAATAAAATTATTTTCCGGGAAATGCTGAGTGAAATTAAAGAAGCCTCCGACGTGTACGGCGGCCGGATCTCGAAAGAAGAGATCCGGGAGATCCTCTCGGGGATGCCGCTTGCGGAGGAACATTTTGAATTGATCTACGAGTATCTGGCCGGGCAAAATATCCGTGTGACGGAGGAGCGGATCGGGCAGGCAGGGCAGAGTGCCGGGCAGATGGAATCCGGCGAAGATGGATACATCCAAAACCCTGGACAGCCGAAACGAGAGGATGGAAAGGTTGTATCAGGCGGCGCGCAGCGGGAGCGGGGCATAAAAGAGGCCCGGACGGGTCGCGCGCAGGAGGAAGCCGCCGGATCGGACAGAGCCAATAGCGGTACCGCGCCGGAGAATGGAGTCGACAATGATACTGCACCGGATGAAAAAGCCGGCGGCCTGGAGGGGTATCTGCACCGGCTGCTCGAGCTGGCAAAGGAGTCGTTCGAGGACGAGCATGAGCTGCTCGGGCGCCTGATGCGCGGGGACGAGGCGGCGAAGGCGCGTCTGATCGAGAGCTATCTTCCGCTGATCTGCGAGGCGGCCGGGAATTTTGGGAGCGAGGAGGTTCTGCTCGAGGATCTGATCCAGGAGGGAAACCTCGGGCTGCTTGAGGCGCTGGATTCGCTGGGTCAGTTTGACAGTCCGGCGGCGTGCAGCGCGCACATTCTCAACACGATCAATGAGGCGATGGCGCGGACGATCGCGAGCAGCCGCGAAAAACGGGAGGCGGACGGACACATCGTCAGCCGCGTGAACCATCTGAACGAGGCCGTGAAGAATCTGGAGCGCGATCTGGAGCACAAGGTGTCCGCGGAGGAGCTGTCCGCGTACCTCGAGATGCCGCTTCAGGAGATCCGCGACATCCTGCGGATGTCCGGCGACCAGATCGAGCTGGAGGGGGAAAATAAGTAAGATCCGGCAGAGGCGGATCTTTGCCGCGAGACTGCCGGAGGATCGGATACAGAAAACAGAATTCGGAGGGAATCCATGAAAAAGACGAAGATCATCTGCACGATGGGGCCGAACGCGGACGACCGCGAGGTACTGAAGGCTCTTGTGGAGAATGGAATGGATATCGCGCGGTTCAATTTCTCGCACGGGACGCACGAGGAGCAGAAGGAGCGCTTCGACCAGCTCAAAAGCGTGCGCGAGGAGCTCAAAAAGCCGATCGCGATCCTGCTCGACACGAAGGGACCGGAGATCCGCACGGGTCTGCTCGCGAACGGCGGCAAGGTGACGCTCACGGAGGGCGCGGAGTTTATCCTGACCTCGGAGCCGATCGAGGGCGACGAGCGGCGGGTCAGTCAGACGTATCCGCAGCTTGCGCAGGATGTGAAGCCGGGCGACCGCATCCTGATCGACGACGGCCTGATCGGGCTTGAGGTGAAGGAGATCCGCGGGACGGAGATCGTCTGCACGGTCTTAAACGGCGGCGAGCTCGGCCAGCGCAAGGGCGTCAACGTCCCGAACGTGAAGGTGAATCTCCCGGCGATCACCGAGAAGGACCGGGAGGACATCATCTTCGGCATCCAGCAGGGGATCGACTTCATCGCGGCGTCCTTTGTGCGCGACGCCGACGCGATCAGAGAGATCAAGAACATCCTGAAGGATTTCAACGCAGAGCACATCGACGTCATCGCGAAGATCGAGAACAGCGAGGGCATCGAGAACATCGACCGCATCATCAGCGCGGCGGACGGCGTCATGGTCGCCAGGGGCGACATGGGCGTGGAAATCCCGGCGTACGAGGTGCCGCATGTGCAGAAGATGATCGTCCGGAAATGCAACCGCAAATACAAGCCGGTCATCATCGCGACGCAGATGCTTGATTCCATGATCCGCAATCCGAGGCCGACGAGGGCGGAGGTGACGGACGTCGCGAACGCGATCCGCGAGGGCGCCGACGCGATCATGCTCTCGGGCGAGACCGCGATGGGCAAGTATCCGGTGGAGACTCTGAAGATGATGGTACAGATCGCGGAGTCCACGGAGAGCTATCTGGACTATGAGACGATGCCGGACTACCGCTCCCTGCGCGGGGACGCGAACGTGTCGAGCGCGGTGGGCGTGGCGGCGGTGCGCACAGCGACGAACGTGCAGGCGAAGTGCATCGTCACTCCGACGATGTCCGGCCAGACGGCGCGCCTGATGTCGAATTTCCGTCCGAAGATCCCGGTCTATGCGGTGACGCCGAACGACTGGGCGCAGCGCAAGATGCAGATCTACTGGGGCGTGGTCCCGCTCAAGGGCTACACGGAGGACACGACGGAGCACATCATCTCCCACGCGATGTACGTGGTGCGCAGGGAGGGCTACGTGGAGAGCGGCGACCTCGTCGTCTTCACAGCGGGCGATCCGGCCACGAACATCGTCAGGGGCAAGGGCGCTATGACGAATATGATGCACGTGATCCAGGCAAAATAAGAAAAGCTTAATAATATCTTGGCAGGAATTTAAACAGCTTCTGTTATACTGAACGGGAGATCAGACATGCGGTCAGTACAGAAGCTGTTTTTGCGGCAGCGGATATTTCGCCTGCGGCGGCGCGGAGCCATATTTGCAGGCGGGAAAGACGCAGGCTGGAGAATTGGAGGGAGAGCGGATATGTACAGAATTCTGGTTTGTGATGATGAGAAGGAGATCGTGGACGCGATCGAGATCTATCTGGCGCAGGAGGGCTTCGAGGTGCTCAAGGCGTACGACGGGGAGCAGGCGCTGGAGATCCTGAAGAATGAGAAGGTGCACCTCCTGATCCTGGACATTATGATGCCGAAGCTGGACGGGATCCACGCGATCATGAAGATCCGTGAGGACAGCAGTATTCCGATCATCGTGCTTTCGGCGAAGACGCAGGACACGGACAAGATCCTCGGACTGAACCTCGGCGCGGACGACTATGTCGCGAAGCCGTTCAATCCGCTTGAGCTGATCGCGCGGGTGAAGTCGCAGATCCGGCGCTACACGAGCTTCGGCTCGGCGTCTGAGGCTCCGCAGTCTGAGCGGATCTACAGCACGGGCGGCCTGGTGATCAACGACGACCGCAAGGAAGTCACGGTGGACGGCGAGCGCGTGAAGCTGACGAGGATCGAGTACAACATCCTGCTCTTTCTCGTGCAGAACAAGGGCAAGGTGTTTTCCATCGACCAGATCTACGAGCAGATCTGGCAGGAGGACGCGTACGGCGCGGACAATACGGTGACAGTGCACATCCGGCACATTCGGGAGAAGATTGAGATCGATCCGAAAAATCCGCGCTACCTGAAAGTGATCTGGGGGATCGGATACAAGGTGGAGAACCTCTGAGCTTTATGTATCATGGCGGTTTCGTTCGAATGATCGGATGGTAGCATATGCAGGTAAAAGGTAATGGGAGAAATCTCATCTATAACAGAAGAATAAAGCTCATCCTGATCGTTCTTCAGGTGATCTTCGCGGGCGTTCTGGCGTTCAGCCTTCTGAATATCGGTTTCTGGACGGAGGGCAATTACAGTCTCCGGGAAATGTCCAGAAATTACGAGGAGACGGATCTGTTCTTCCGGCAGGTGGATCAGATCATCACGAATAAGATCCGCGGGCAGCAGAATGACGAGCTGTTTGAGAAGGACGGAGCGGTTGATCTGGAAAAGGGGATCGATATCCAGTCTTATGGCGTGGAGGCGAGCTCCGTACAGGATATGAATACGACTTACCGGATGGGGGATCTGCTGGACTTCGCGGAGAGCGGAGACCGTGAACGGCTTCACAACGCGATCGGGGATGCTGTAGAGCATCAGGGTGAAAACGGTCGTGACGCCGGGGAACGGCTCGACGAGCAGTCGGCGGAGCTGGAGACGATCCTGCCGGTCACGGGTATTTCTCTGTCCGAGTGCTCCAGATGGTATTCGGATTCCGCAAATTTTGTGCTGAATATGTACATCCGGCTGGATGAGGTCTGTGAGGAGCTCTATGCGCGGTATGCGGAGTATACGACCGTGCAGAAGGAGGACTGGTCGCAAGGCGCTCCGAGCAACCTGCGCTACTGTGTGGAGAATACGGCGACCGGCGACCTGTACACGAATACGGGGGAGGACAGCTATGAGGCCGCGCTGAAGAAGGTGCGCGGCGAAACGGATTTTGTCAGCCTGTATGAAGGCGAGCGGAGCTTCAACATCATGACGACGAACCCGGAGAACCTTCTGAACGACGAGGCTGCGGACTGGTTTATGGCAGAGCGTTTCGTCGGTTCAAATGAAAAGGTGTATCTTGCGGTGAACACGGGTTATCCGGTGCGGGACGAACTGCGCGCATACGCGGATGTTTTCGCGCGCCGGGAAAATATCATAGCGGTCTCTATGACCGGCGTGGTGCTGAGCGTGCTGCTTCTGGCGGCGGGATTTGTCCTGTCCGTGCTGGGCGCGGGCAGAAGCGAAAAAGGAGGGACGGCGGCGCTGACCAGAACGGATCGGCTTCCGGTCGAGCTGGCGGCGGGCATCCTTATGGTGCTGGCGGTGTTGTATTCGCTTCTGTTTGTGAGGGTGTCGACCCGTCTGGATGAATTGTCGGGGAGAGAACGTCTGCTTGTCTCCGCGCTGGCGATGTGCGGATATCTGACCTTTCTCGCCGGAGCGCTTAGTCTCGCGAGGCGGATCAAGGCGCGGACGCTCTGGAAGGACAGCGTAGGGTTTTTGCTGGTGCGCACCTGGAAGAAGGTTACCGCGGCCCGCGCGGCGTCCGGCCAGCTTCTGTTTTTTTACGTGATCTTTTTCATACTGAATTTTACCTTCCTTTTGTTCGGAAAGGTCGGTATTTTTATGGTGTTTGTGCTCGACATGGCGGTGCTGCTCTATCTGCTGCGCGATATGGCGGGCAAACAGAGTGTTTACGACGGAATTCACCAGATTTCGAAGGGGGATCTCACCTATAAGATCGACACGGCCGCGCTTCAGGGCGAAACCTACGAGATGGCGAAGGCTGTCAACGAGATGGGGGACGGGCTGCAGAAGGCGGTCGACGCGATCGTGCGCAACGAGCGTCTGAAGGCGGAGCTGATCACGAACGTATCTCACGACATCAAGACGCCGCTCACGTCGATCGTGAATTACGTCGATCTGCTTAAGCGGGAGAATCTGCCGGGAGAGCGCGTACAGCGCTACATTGAGGTGCTGGATCAGAAATCGCAGCGGCTTCGTCAGCTGACCGAGGATCTGGTGGAGGCGAGTAAGATCAGCTCCGGAAATATCGAGCTCCAGATGGTTCGGATGCAGCTGCAGAGCATGCTGCAGCAGGCGTACGGAGAGTTTCAGGACCGCTTCGAGGAGCGAGGCCTGACTCCGCTGTGGGATCTCCCGAAGGAGCCGGTCTGCATCATGGCCGACGGAAGGCAGCTCTGGAGGATCCTGGAGAATCTGTTCGGAAATATCTACAAGTACGCCGCGGAAGGCACGCGCATCTACATCGATCTGTACACAGAGGACAAAAAGGCAGTTCTTTCGCTGCAGAACACCTCGCGCGAGAAGCTGGCCGTGGACGCGCAGGAGCTTGCCGGACGTTTTGTGCGCGGCGACAGGAGCAGGAGCACCGAAGGCAGCGGTCTGGGGCTTTCGATCGCTCAGAGTCTGGTTGAGCTGCACGGCGGAACGTTTGAGCTCACGGCGGATTACGATCTGTTTCGCGTGACGATGAGGTTCCCTGTCGCGGAGGAACAATAAGAATGGTCCGAAGCTGAATTATTATAAAAATTTTCTGAATTTGAAGTCCCGGACATTGACTTTTGACCTGGTTCGCAGTAAATTTGAACCATCACAGCATTGGACGGTCATTCCGGTCAAACAAAGGAACGGCCGGCCGTACGCGCGGGGCGGAAGAGGCCGGGCGCGCGATACGGGAATCAACAGGAGATTGGCGGGGCGGTTTTATGAAGAAGCGTTTTATGGAATTTATGGCCGGGAGGTACGGCGCAGACCAGCTTTCCAAATTTATGCTGGTGGTTGTGATCGTTTGTCTGGTCCTGAACATTTTCACGCGGTGGAGGCCTTTGTATCTGCTTTCCCTGGTGATCCTGGGCGTCTGTTATTTTCGCATGTTTTCGAAAAACTACGCGAAGCGCAGCGAGGAGAACCGGCGATATCTCGAGGCGACGCAGAAGGTACGCGGCTGGTTTGGAAAGCGGAAATACCGCATCGAGCAGAGCAGGGACTTTCATATTTATAAATGCCCGTCCTGCGGGCAGAAGATCCGTATTCCGCGTGGAAAAGGCAAGATCTGCATTACCTGCCCGAAGTGCAGGCATGAGTTTGAGAAGAAGAGCTAAGCGTTCCGTGCCGGATACAGGCATGAGCCAGAAAAGAAGAGCGGAGACAGATGTTCGGATATATCTATGTGAATGAGCAGGAGCTCAAGCTAAAGGAATATACGGCATACCGCAGCTTTTACTGCGGATTATGCCGTAATTTGCATCTGAGGTATGGACGTACCGCTCAGATGATGTTAAACTATGACCTGACATTTCTCGCTTTGCTGCTGACGGGGCTGTACGAGCCGCAGACTAAGCAGGAGATGCGTCGCTGTGTGCCGCACCCGGCGCACAGGCATCAGATGTCGTCGAACGCAGCGGTCGATTACGCGGCGGATATGTGCGTCCTGCTCTCATGGCAGAAGCTGCAGGACGACTGGGAAGATGAGCGCAGACCACTCCGGCGCGCGGCTGCCGCGCGGCTGCACCCGGCGTACCGGAAGCTGGCAGAGGCATACCCGCGGCAGGCGAAGGCGCTGGAGGAGAATATCCGGGCGCTCCACGAGGCGGAGCAGAACGGCCTGCGCGACATCGACGCGGTGGCCGGGCTGACCGGGCAGTTTCTTGCCGAGATCTTCGTCTGGAAAGAGGATGTCTGGGCGGAAGATCTCCGGACAATGGGCTTTTATCTCGGAAAATTTATCTATCTGATGGACGCGCTCGAAGACCGGGAGAAGGACGCGAAACGCGGAAATTACAACCTGTTCTCGCAGGACGGCGTCATCTGGGGAACCGACAGAGAGAAAGAGATCGAGGCGATCCTGACCGACATGATGGCGGACGCGGCGCGCGCGTTCGAGCGGCTGCCGGTGATCGAGCACGCGGAGATCATCCGCAATATTTTATACTCCGGCGTCTGGTGCAAGTACGCGGCGCTGCGGGCGCAGGCACAGCGGAAGAACGAGCCGGACAGGAAGCCGGAGAGCGGGGAAACCGTAGTGAAAAGGTAGAAAGAGTGTCTGCCGGGGAAAAGAATGGGAAAATGTTCTGACGGCGGACGGGCGTAAAAGTCAGATAAGAGATGAGTGAGGAAAGGTTCGCCGGAAACAGCGCGGCGGCAGGAGAAAACAGAAAATCATGAAAAATCCATATACGGTACTGGGTGTGCCGGAGAGCGCGTCGGAGGAAGAGATCAAGAAGGCCTACCGTGCGCTCAGCAGAAAATATCACCCGGACGCGAACATCAACAATCCAAACAAGGCGCAGGCTGAGGAGAAGTTCAAGGAGATCCAGCAGGCGTACCAGCAGATCATGCAGGAGCGCGAGGGCGGCGGCAGCTACGGCGGCTATGGCCCCGGCAGTTCGAGAGGCTACGGTGGCTATGGCGGTTACGGAGGTGCCGGAGATTTTGGAGGCTTCGGTGGTTTTGGCGGTTTTGGAGGGTTCGGGGGCTTCGGCGGAAACGCCAGACAGGACGCGAACTGGTCCGAGGAGGACGTCCGTATGCAGGCGGCCGAGAATTATATCCGGAGCCGACACTTTGCGGAGGCGCTGCATGTGCTCTCGGAGATCAATCTGCACAACGCGCGCTGGTTCTACTTAAGCGCGATGGCGAACGCCGGGCAGGGCAACAATGTGCTCGCGAAGGAGCACGCGCAGAGAGCCGTGTCGATGGAGCCGGACAACGCGTTGTACCAGCAGTTTTTGACGCAGCTTGAAAATGGCGGCCAGTGGTACCGCACGATGGGCGAGACCTACGGCAGTCCGATGGCCGGGCAGGGCGACTGGTGCATGCGGCTGTGTATGCTGAACGCGTTCTGCGGGTGCTGCTGCGGGCGGCCGGTGCTGTGCTGTTGAAATTCGTGCTAGTGTACAGCCCTGCAGAAGGGACTTGCTGTGTCAGGGCAGATCATTGAGGGCCGCCGGTGCTTGGTGAGCGCAAGCGAGCTTATGCACTGCTGCGTGCCCGATTAAGCGCGAGCGGGTCTGCCCTGACATTGCAAGCCCTTGCAGGGCGTCCGGGTAGCCAATATGTGAATTAAACACGAAAGTAGTAAATAATAAGACAGAGGGAGAACTTTACAATGAGCAACTACGAGATTGAAACAAAGTGTATCCAGTCCGGCTGGCAGCCGAAGACCGGGGAGCCGAGACAGCTTCCGATCTACCAGAGCACGACGTTCAAGTACGACACGACCGACCAGATGGGCAAGCTGTTCGATCTGGAGGCCGACGGCTATTTCTATACGAGGCTGCAGAACCCGACGAACGACGCGGTCGCGGCGAAGATCGCGGATCTGGAGGGCGGCGTCGCGGCGATGCTCACGGCGTCCGGGCAGGCGGCCACGTTCTACGCGGTGTTCAATATCTGCGAGGCGGGAGATCATGTGATCTGCGGCTCCGCGATCTACGGCGGGACGTTCAATCTGCTGGGCGTCACGCTGAAGAAGCTCGGCATCGAGTGCACCTTCGTCGACGTGGACGCGGATGAGGAGACGCTCGAGAAGGCGTTCCGGCCGAACACGAAGGCGGTGTTCGCGGAGAGCATCTCGAACCCGGCGCTCGTTGTTCTGGATATCGAGAAGATGGCGCGGCTGGCGCACGCGCACGGCGTACCGCTGATCGTGGACAACACGTTCGCGACTCCGGTGAACTGCCGTCCGTTTGAGTGGGGCGCGGACATCGTGACGCACTCGACGACGAAGTACATGGACGGCCATGCGTTGCAGGTCGGCGGGGCGATCGTGGACAGCGGCAATTTCGACTGGGACGCGCACGCGGACAAGTATCCGGGGCTCACGACGCCGGACGAGTCCTACCACGGGATTATTTATACGAAGAAGTTCGGGAAGGCGGCGTACATCACGAAGGCGACGTCGCAGCTCATGCGCGACCTTGGCGCGATCCCGTCCCCGATGAATTGTTTCCTGCTGAACAATGGGCTTGAGACGCTGCCGCTGCGCGTGGAGCGCCATTGCTACAACGCGCAGAAGGTCGCGGAGTACCTGAACGCGCACGAGAAGGTCGCGAAGGTGAATTTCGCCGGGCTTCCGGGGGACAAATACCATGCGCTCGCGCAGAAATACATGCCGAAGGGCACCTGCGGCGTGATCTCGTTTGAGCTCAAGGGCGGCAGGGAGCCGGCGGTGCGCTTCATGGATTCTCTGAAGCTCGCGTCGATCGTGACGCACGTCGCGGACGCGAAGACCTGTGTGCTGCATCCGGCGAGCCATACGCACCGCCAGATGACGGATCAGCAGCTCGCCGAGGCCGGGATCTCGCCGGGGCTCATCCGGCTCTCCGTCGGCATCGAGAACGTGAAGGACATCATCGACGATCTGGAGCAGGCGCTTGCGCAGGCAGAGTAACCTCAGGAGCGCCCAGACGGCGCTGCGGAGGAGCTCTCCGGTGAAAAATAGATTTGCGGTGCGGCGCTTATGCGCCGCATTTTTTGTACAATAGGAAATTTCTCCTGACGGAGAAATCCTGAACGAAAAAAGCCCGCCGGAAGCGGGCATGGGTAACAGACGG
>CANRDO010000037.1 GCA_947629385.1 uncultured Lachnospiraceae bacterium | reverse complement strand
GGCGAGGAGAAGCACCGCCAGATGCAGAATTACGTGCGCGCGCTGCTGCACCTGTACGCGAAGACGCCCGCGATGTACCAGGCGGACTGCAATCCCTGCGGCTTCGAGTGGATCAACGCCGATGACTGCTTCCGTAGCATTTTCAGCTTCGTGCGGCACTCGGAGGATGGCAAGAGCAACCTTCTGTTTGTCATCAATTTCACGCCGATGGCGCGCCCGGATTACCGTGTCGGAGTGCCGAAGCGCAAGCAGTATAAATTGATCCTAAACAGCGACGCGGCCGAGTTTGGAGGAAGTGGCAAGGAGCAGCCGGAGACCTATAAGGCAGAGAAGCAGGAATGCGACGGGAGGGCGTATTCCTTCGCGTATGATCTGCCGCCTTACGGAGTCGCGGTGTTCCGGTTCTAAGCGATTTTTGAATCTTCAATTTAAGATTGATGCAGTTGACAGAAAGAGGCAAGGCATTTCTGAAGTTATCGTCTGCTTTGTCGCTGCCATGCTAGGGGTTTCCGTGCAAATTGAACGGAAATTCTGAGGGCAGCGGCGATGCGATAAGCTCGGAGGATGCCTTGTTTTTTCTGCACTTTTTTATTGTCAAATTTTAGAAAATCGAGTATGATAATTTTAATATTATCAGCAAATGGCAGCTTTTAGGAAGGAACCGGGAAAGTGCGGAAGCCGAGGAAAATGCAGGCAGCCCGGGAGAACCAAAAAAGAACAGAGATAGGACACAGAAAAAGAAAAAGGATGTGAGATCATGATTTCGAGTCAGATATTACAGAATACTTTGGATGAGTTAAATACGATTACGAGGGTGGATTTTACGCTGACCGATGTGCATGGCAATTTGGTTGCGACTACGCTTTCGGAGGAGGATGTGCAGGAGAGTGCAATTATACAGTTTGCAGAATCGCCGGCCGACAGTCAGGTCGTACAGGGGGCTCATTTTTTTAAGGTGTTTGACGATAAGAAGATAGAGTTTGTGTTGATTGCGCAGGGGGCCTCGAAGGACGCCTACATGCTGGGGCGTGTGGCGGTCAGCCAGATTCAGAATCTGATTATAGCGTACAAGGAGCGCTTTGATAAGAACAATTATATTCAGAATCTGCTTCTCGACAATCTGCTCTCCATCGATATCTATAATCGGGCGCGGAAGCTGCACATCGATACGGAGGTGCGTCGGATCGTCTATGTGATCGAGACAAAATACGAGAAGGACAACGCTGCGATGGAGATTGTCAAAGGGCTGTTCGGCAGCAGGACAAAGGATTTTATCACCGCGGTGGATGAGAAGAGCATTATTTTGGTGCAGGAGCTGAAGGAGAATGAGGGCTATGACGAGGTCGAGAAAACGGCTCATATGCTGCGCGACATGCTGAATTCTGAGGCGATGTCAAGTGTGAAGATTGCTTATGGTACGATTGTCGATGAGATTCGTCAGGTGTCACGCTCCTACAAGGAGGCGCGGATGGCGCTCGACGTGGGGAAAATCTTTTATACGGAAAAAGCAGTCATCGCCTACAATACGCTTGGCATCGGGCGGCTGATCTATCAGCTTCCGCTCCCGCTGTGCGAGATGTTTATGAAAGAGGTATTCACGGCGGAGACGCCGGATTCCTTCGACGATGAGACACTTGCCACGATTGGGAAATTTTTTGACAACAATCTCAATGTATCCGAGACAGCGAGGCAGCTTTATATTCACAGAAACACGCTGGTGTACCGGCTGGAGAAGCTGCAGAAGAGCACCGGGCTGGACATTCGTGTCTTCGAGGATGCGATGACGTTCAAGATCGCGATGATGGTGGTCAACTATATGAAGTTTATGGAGCAGAACAGCTGATATCTGTGCAGTGATCGATTTTCACTGAGCAATGAGTCATACAACATATCATATATCTCAAAAAAATAAAAAATATCACAAAAAAGACTTTACAAATCACAGAAACGTGTTATAATGTATCCTGTCAGGGGCGGATGCTTCCGGCAGGATACACTTTTTCCGGGAGAAGTACATTTTCCCGACAGTTGATTAGAATTCCTTTCAGAATCCGGTTCAGGATTTTCAGGAATCTTCACCAAAGACAAAGCCTTGCACGAAGAGCTGCAAGGTCTTTGCGGATCAGGGCCGGTTCCGGCCGATTTTTCCGGGATGAGGAGTACATGCGAGAAAGAGCGATGCTCAGGCGATGTTCCCTGCAGGCTAATATGCTTGCAGAGGAGCCTGTAGGCAGAGGATTCATGCGCAGAGAAAAGGAGGGATGTTGCTGAGTTGATTGAGATTCATGTTATTTTGCTGCTATGTCTTGCAGTTGCGGCGGTACTGTCTGACCTTGGCTCAGAAAGGATTCCAAATGGAATCATCGCAGCGGGGTTGGCCTGTGGCATTCTGTATCAGATTTTTACAAACGGAATTATGGGTATCGTTCTGTATCTGGGCGGCGTGGTTCTTCCGATTCTGATCTTTGGCACGTTCTACTATTTTCGCATGATCGGAGCAGGGGACATCAAGCTATTATGCATGGCAGGTGGATTTTTTGGGCCTTCCGGGTGCTTTGTCTGTGTGAAATGGTCGATTTTTCTCGGAGGATTGATCTCGTTGGCGATCATGCTGCGCCGCCACAATATCGAAGCGAGGCTTATGTATTTCGCAGAATATGTCAGCCGATATGCGCAGGACCGGAAATGGAGGCCATATATGAGTGGGATCGAAGAAGGCGCGAGGTTCAGCTTTTCTATCCCGATTTTGCTCGGAATACTTTGTCAGATAGGAGGTAGCATTTGAAGAAGAGTGTATTTGCGGTCTGCGATCTGGATGCGTCCTACGCGTGCAGTCTCATGGACTATCTGAATGGAAAGAAGACGACGCCATTTGAGGTGCAGGCGTTCACGAATGTGGAGAGTCTCCAGACATATGCCCGCGAGAATCCGATTGAGGTTTTGCTGATCTCGACACGTGCTATGTGCAGTGAGATTCGGGATCTCCCGATCAACCGCATCATTATGTTGTCCGAAGGAGAAGCCTTGCCTGAGCTGGAGGACTATCCCTTTGTGTACAAATATCAGTCGTCGGATCAGCTGTTGTCTGAGGTGCTGGAATATTACGCGGAATCTCATCCCCAGCCCTATGTGTTTGGGGATGTCGCGCACAAGACACAGATTTATGGAGTCTATTCCCCGATAGGACGTGCCAGAAAGACCTCGTTCGCCTTGACGTTGGGTGAGATCCTTTCGGAGAACAAACACGTTCTGTATCTGAATTTTGAAGAGTTTTCCGGATTTGAAGAATTGTTTGGCAGAAAGTATCGCACGGATATTTCCGACCTGATCTATTTTTCCAGACAGAAGGAGGGCGGATTTATCTATAAATTGAACTCAGTTGTACAGACCTTTCACGAGCTGCACTATATCCCTCCGGCACTTTCGCCGGCGGATCTCAGAGACGTCTCCGGAAAGGAATGGCTGGATTTTCTGCACGAGATTAGCGTGTACGGGGAATATGACGTTTTGATCCTTGATCTGAGCGAGCAGGTGGATGAATTGTTTCAGCTGCTGCGGGAATGCGACCGGATCTATCTTCCTGTTCTGGAGGATGTGGTCTCCCAGGCGAAGCTTGCTCAGTACGAAAAGCTGCTTAGCATGCTGGATATGGAGGACATTCTGGAGAAGACACACCGACTCAAGCTTCCGGTGCAGCCGCTTCTGAAGGAAAACGGGGATATCATACAGCAGCTTCTCTGGGGCGAGATGGGGAATTTTGTGCGGAAAATGTTGATTGAGGAAGAGCTTTGAGAAAGGAAGCAATACGGCGAACAGGGGGAGCCTTGAAGAATGGACGGGCAGAAATTTACATATCTGAGGGAAAAGCTCATGGAGCAGCTTGAGGGATACCACGAGATCAGTGATGAGGAAATCTACCATAATATTGACGAGCTGATTTTGGAGAGTGGCGTTCATTTTTATATCCGGCTTTCCGAGCGCAATGAGTTGCGTAGGGAATTATTTAATTCGGTGCGAAGACTGGACATTTTGCAGGAGCTGATCGACGACGACAGCGTGACAGAGATCATGGTCAATGGGACGGACGGGATATTTATTGAGAAGGATGGCCGGCTCTTTCAGTGGGACAAGAGTTTCTGTGAGAAGGAGAGACTGGAGGATATCGCGCAGCAGATCGTCGGAAGGTGCAATCGCATCGTCAATGAATCGGTGCCGATTGTAGATGCAAGACTCGAAAACGGCGCTCGTGTCAACATTGTGATGCCGCCGGTGGCACTGAACGGGCCGGTCATTACGATTCGGCGTTTTCCGGATCATCCGATCCTGATGGAGCAGCTGATTCGCTGGGGAACTGTGTCGCAGGAGGTAGTTGACTTTCTGCAGAAGCTGGTCTGCTCGGGCTACAACATTTTCATTTCAGGCGGTACGGGGTCTGGAAAGACCACCTTTATGAACGCGCTTTCGCATTACATTCCGAAGGACGAGCGGGTGATCACGATTGAGGACAATGCAGAGCTTCAGATTCAGGGGGTTGCGAATCTTGTCCGTATGGAGGCAAGGAATGCCAACACCGAGGGAGAAAAGGCGATCACGATACGCGACCTGATCAAGTCGAGCTTAAGGATGCGTCCAGATCGAATCCTGATCGGAGAGATTCGTTCAAGTGAGGCAATTGATCTGCTGCAGGCATTGAATACCGGGCATGATGGCTCGATCAGCACCGGACATGCGAACAGTCCGGAGGATATGCTTTCCAGGATAGAGACGATGGTGCTGATGGGGATGGAGCTTCCGCTTCCTGCTGTGCGTAGACAGATTGCGTCGGGGATCGATGTGATCGTGCATCTGGGAAGGCTGCGGGACAAGACCCGAAAGGTGCTGCAGGTTCTGGAGATTCTCGGATTTGACAGCGACAGAGGGGAGATTCAGACACAGGTGTTATATGAATTTGAGGAGGAAGGGGAAGACGAATGCGGAGTGATCAAAGGCAGTCTCCGCCAAAGAGCGGGGCTCCAGAGAAGAGGAAAGCTGCAAAGAGCAGGGTATCGGCTGTAGGAGGGAGTGCCCCAAAGGCTGCCGGGAGATATGAGGGAAAAAGCGCTCTTCCGGACTACGCGGTGTATCAGCTTTCGAGAAAAGAATTGGTGAAATATTTGGCCTTATATGCGCTTCTGGATGGATGCATCAGTTATCTTTTCTTCTGTTCGTGGATCGCATTTGTGATTCTTTTGCCGGGGATGTTCCTGTTTCTTGCAGAGCAGAGAAATTCCCTCCAAAAGAAGCGCGCACGTGAGATGACACGGCAGTTTCTAGATGGGATACAGATGATCGCGGCCTCTTTGCAGGCTGGGTATTCGGCAGAAAATTCCCTGAGAGAGGCATTGCGCGAGCTTCGAAAGATGTATGAGCCGGATGCGTTTATCGTCCGCGAATTTCGTTTTATGGACGCGCAGATCGAGATGAATCGGAATATGGAAGAGCTGTTTTTGGATTTCGGCAAACGCAGTGCAATCGAGGACATTCAGAGCTTTGCAGATGTATTTCTGACCGCAAAGCGCTCAGGAGGAGATCTGCTGGCGATCATCAAAAACACGGCTTGCTGTATCCGGCAGAAGCAGGAGACCATGCAGGAGATTGAGACCTGCCTTTCGGGAAAGATGATGGAACAAAATATCATGAGTCTGATTCCAATCCTGATCCTCGCGTATATCAAGCTGAGCTCCCCGGAGTTTCTCGCGGCAATGTACGGGAATGTAACCGGTACGGTAGTCATGGGAATATGTTTTGCGGTATATGTCGCCGCGTATTTTTGGGGCAGGAGCATCGTACAGATCGAGGTCTGATCAGAGGAAGAGAATAGGATACGTACATGGCAGTTTGGAAGAAAAACATATTTGAAAAAATGGGTGTGTTTCTGGTCGATCAGCTAAAGCTAGATCAGCCGGGAAAGGGAAAGCAACGGCTGCAGCAGGAGCTGATATCACTGTCACGGGAAGGGAAATCCGCTGTCAGGAATTATTATGTCAGGAAGATTTCCGCATCTCTGGCTGTGATGACGGCAGGCATCATGCTGACACTTGTAAGCTTTGCAGTTTACATGGGCAGCAGGAATAACGCCGGAACAAAGCTTCTTGAGCGGCCGGGCTATGGGGAAGGAGACAGAAAGGAAGAGCTGACTGTGCAGGTGGACGGTGAAGATGAAGCGCAGCAGATGGAGATCACGGTGCAGGAGCGAAAGTACACAGACCAGGAAAAGCAGGAGCTTCTTGACCGTGCGCTTCAAGAGTTGGATGAGCTGCTCCCGGGGGAAAACGAATCTCTTGATCGCGTGCAGAGCGATCTGTACTTTCCGGAGAGTTTTGAAGACGGAGCGGTTCAGGCGAGCTGGACGACTATTCCATACGGAGTGATCGGAGAGGATGGAAGTCTGAAGGAAGTGGAAGACGAGGCGGGGACGCTTGTGGAGATACAGGGAACGCTGACCTGTGGAGGCAAAGAGGCTTCTTACATGGCATATGCGAAGGTATTTCCGCCGGATTTGCCGGAGCAGGAGCGTTTTCGCAAGTCGATTCAGAAGCAGGTAGAGTTGGCGGATGCCAGTGAGAGCCACGAGCAAGAGCTGAGATTGCCGACGACTGTGGAAGGAAAGACGCTGACCTGGTATGAGACTTCCGACAATCCGGTGCCAGCTGTGCTCGCATTGACGCTTGTGCTTGTCCTTGCCGTTTATCTGGAAATGGACAGCCAGGTGCACCAAAAGGCGGAGGCGAGGAGGAATCAGTTGATGCTTTCCTATCCGGATTTGATGTGGAAGATGACAATGCTGCTCGGAGCCGGCCTGAGCATCAAGGGTACATTTTCCAGAATCGCGGAGGAATATCAAAGAAGCAGGGCGCTGCGGCCAAACCCTGGAAAGCTTCGAGGGCAACTCAGAAAAGAGCAGGTGAATTATGCGTACGAGGAGATTCTCAGCGCATGTTTCGAAATGCAGAGTGGTATTCCGGAAGGGCAGGCTTATGAGCGCTTCGGAAGACGCTGTGAGCTTCCTGAGTATATCCGTCTTGGTTCTGTGCTGTCACAGAATTTGAGAAAGGGCGCGAAGGGACTGACAGAGCTTCTTGAGACGGAGGCGGAGGCTTCGCTGAATGAGAGGAAAGCCCATGCCAGGAAGATCGGAGAGCGGGCAGGAACAAAACTACTGCTCCCGATGGTGCTGATGCTCGGAATTGTCCTTGTCATCCTTATGGTGCCGGCCTTTCTGTCCTTTTAACAGTGGGATCGCAGGAGTGCAGGGCGCAAAGCGATCTGCCGGTTTTCGTGCAAAAGCAATCGTTCAAAAGAAAGGAGGAAGACATTGGAGCATCTCAAAGCATTTATTGACGAAGAAGAAGGAGTCGGCGTCGTAGAAATCATTTTGATCCTCGTCGTATTGATCAGTTTAGTTCTGATCTTCAAAAAACAGCTGACCAGTCTGGTCAACAGTATTTTCAAAAAGATTGTAAGTCAAAGCGACAGCGTGTAAGGAGGTACGATGGACAGACACGGATATAAAGGTTCAATTACAGTATTCTTGAGCCTGGCATGTATATTGTTCCTTTCCCTGATCTGTGCAGTCGTGGAATCCGCCAGAATTCAGGGGGCAAGGGCACAGGCCGCCAATATTACAGGCATGGGAAGTTTTTCACTGCTGGGTGAGTTCGAAAAGGATTTATTGGAAAAGTACAATATTTTTAGCCTTAATGGAACTTTTGGGAATGGTTCCTTTCAGATTGAAAAAGCGAACGAACGGCTGCAGGATTATATTTCCTACAATGCAAATCCTCGAAAGGATCTTTTTTCGGCGGGATGCTTTGACCCCTGGAGGCTGGAGCTTGAGGAAAGCAGTGTTGCGAGGTATGCGCTGCTGACAGACGGACAAGGGGAAGCCTTTTATCAGCAGGCGGTGGCGTACATGAAGGAGAATACAGTCGCAATAGCGGCAGAAAAGCTGATGGAGTACGCAAAGGATATCGATGAGATTAAAAAACAGGAGCAAAATTACGAAGAGAGCCTTAAGAACAATAATACCCAGGTTGACCAGGCAGAGAATACCAAGCAGGAGAAGCTGCAGACGATGGAGTCTGAGGCTGAGGCGGCCGGTACGGTCGTCGTATTGCCGAAGGAGCCGGAAAACAACCCTCTGGAGGAAATTGCGAAGCTTCGGAAAAGGAGTACGCTGGAGATTGTCACATGGGATAAGACGATCTCGCAGAAAACCATTAACGTGCGCAATTTTCCGTCTAAAAACAGAGTGAGAAAAGGGAATCTTCCGGTCGAAAAGAAAAACAGCGGTTTACTCTCTGATCTGATCTTTCGGGAATATCTTTTGTCTCATTTTCCGGGATATGCCGACGGAAGCTCCGGAAAAGTACTCGACTATCAGATTGAATATATACTGGGAGGCCAGAAATCGGATGAGAAGAATCTAAAATATGTCGTGAATCGCTTGCTCCTGCTTCGGGAAGGGATGAATTATCTATATTGTCAGCAGGATCCGGGAATCAACCAGCAGACGAGAGCACTTGCAATCACGTTGACAGGAATTTTCGGCCTTCCGATCCTCACGGAGGCCACGAATCAGGCGCTCATGCTTGCCTGGTCCTATGGGGAGAGCCTTGTCGACGTCAGGATACTTCTGGACGGGGGAAAGGTTCCGATCTTTAAGGACATGGCGACGTGGTCGCTTTCCCTTGAGAACTTGGGCAGGATCACGGAAGTGCTGCGCGAAGGGGCAAAAGGAAGTGATACAGGACTGTCCTATACAGATTACCTGAGAGTGCTGATGAACCTTGGTTCGGTCAAAAGCCAGCGGATGCGCGCGCTGGACATGATTCAGGCGGAGCTTCAAGGGGAGGATCCTGAGTTCAAGGCGGAAAATTGCATCGTAGCGGTTGAGGTGAAAGCGAGTTTTTATTGTCATCCGGTATTTGCAGGTCTTTCGAGGGCAGTTTTCCGGGTCTCCCAGGGAGATGTCCTGATCGAGCAGAAGAGCAGCATGGCATACTGAGATCCGAAGCGGGGACATCAGAGAGATACTTCTGGAAGAGGCGGTCAGAGCCATCGGTGCATTTCAAGGTGGACTGGCGGCAGAAAGAATGAAAGCTTTGAGGAAAGCGAGGTGAAAAAGAATGTTCTTATATTCTATAAAATGCATATTGTCCACATGTACTTATTATCTGAAAAAATCTAGAAGAAAGGTAAAGTTCTCTCCCCCTTATCGGCATACTGGAATCGGGAATATAAGAGCATTCTTTTTTGCTCCGCTTCGGGCGACGCTGACGGTAGAGGCGGCGGTCGTGCTTCCGCTGTTTTTGTTTGCCATGATCACAGCTCTGCAGTATGGAAACGCGATAGAGACGGCGGTCAGGTTTGGAACCTCTCTGTCGGAGACCGGAAAAATGATGGCAACGGCGGCGTATGCCGAGCGGTTCGGCGGAGATCTGGAGAAAGTACCGGAAATTGCCGTCACCGCTCTGTCTGCCACTTATGCAAAGCATAGGCTGCTCACACAGACGAAGGACGTCTCCGCGGTGAAAAAGGTCAATCTTTTGCTCTCTTCTTTTTTGCAGGAGGACGACACAATTGACCTTGTGCTGACGTATCAGATACGTTCGCCAGTTGGATTTCTGAAGCTGCCCGGAAATTTCTTTCTTCAGCGCGCTCGCGTCAGGGCATGGACAGGTCGGGAATCTGGCGGGGAAGGTGATGCGGAAGGCGACGGGACGGAGGGCGACTACGTATATGTGACGGAGACCGGCAGCGTATACCATGACGATCCGAACTGCACACACTTGAAATTGTCGATCCGTGAGGTGGAGGAGTCGGATCTCGGAGATCTGCGAAATAACAGCGGGGGAAAATATCATCGCTGCGAAAAATGTGGCGGCGAGGCCGTTGACGGGAAGGTCTTTGTCACGAGTGAGGGAGATCGATACCACGGTTCCTTATCGTGTGGCGGGCTGAAACGGACGGTCCATCAGGTGTCGAGAGAAGAGTTGGGCGATATGAGGGCATGCTCGAAGTGCGGGAAAAATAAGTAGGTTTAGGTGGAAACGAGAAAATTTTTTGAGAGGAACGATGGAAGGAGCGAGCATGTATCAGTACATATTGACAGGGATAGTTCTTTTGTTTTGTTCCGTCACAGATTTGAGATATCAAAGAATATACAAGGCGGCAGCAGGAGGATATATTGCGCTGTCAATTCTGGGACATATTGTGGGGCATACTGCTACATTCGCAGAGTTGACTGTGGGATTGCTTCCGGGCGTTTTCTGCTTTCTGGTATCCTGGATTAGCAGGCAGAGTTTGGGGTATGGGGACAGTGCTTTGGTTGTGGCCTGCGGGTTGTCAGTCGGGCTGTGGACATGTCTGACGATTCTGTTTACCGCTTTTTTCTTGTCAGGGCTGTGGGCAGCCGGACTTCTCGTGTTTCGCAGAGCAGGGCGGAAAAAGGAAATTCCGTTTGTCCCGTTTTTGCTGCTCGGTGCAGTGGCCTGTATGTGCGAACTTACAGGGTAGCAGAGATGGTGGTGCTTCAGATTTGTTGATATCTTCTGGAGGTGTGGAAAGATGAAGAAAAAATATCTGAAAGGAAGCTACACGGTGGAGGCGGCTGTCGTAGTTTCGATGACAATATTTGTACTTGCGGCTCTGATTCTCTGTACATTCTATCTTCATGACCGAGCGACACTGCAAGCGATTGTCTGTGAAGCTGCATCTGTGGGAAGCAGCTTTTCAACGGAAAAGGACAGGAAGGAAGCGATGCAGGGAGTCGTCGAGAGAATAAATGCTGAGCGCTTCCTTGGGAGCCACAGTCTGGATGGAAGCGCGGCGCTTGGAAAACGTGAGGTGACTGTGCTCTGGAATGCAAAATATCCAATCCCGGGGTTTGCGGCGAGATATCTGACGGAAGGGGAGCTGAATATCCGAAAGACATGGACCTGCAGAATTTTGGATCCGGCGAGCACAATAAGAAAAATAAAAGGGGCAGGGGAGCTTTTGACCGGAGGAGACCATTGAACGCGGAATATAAAAGAGATTTACAAAACAATTATCTGATTCTGGAGGCACCGGGGGCGGAGGGGGATGATTATCGTCTCAAGATGGCGGAGCAGAATCAGATTTCAGGACTGCTACCGTTTCACAGTGCCAGAAAAAATGGAATATTGTACCTTCACTATGAGATCACCTCGCGACAGACGCTGGAGAGCATTTTTGAGAAAAAGAAGATGAGTTATGAAGATATTTTTTTCCTTCTGGCTGGAATTCGTGATGTTTTGGAATCGATGCAGAGATATCTGTTGGATCCCGCGCAGTTGGTTTTTGATTCGGAGTACTTCTATGTCGATCCGGATCGCCGCAAGGTGCAGCTATGCTATCTTCCGGGAAGCGAGGGAAGCTATCCGATTACTCTGCTTGCGGAATTCATTCTAAAAAAGCTGGATCACACGGAGCAGCAGGCGGTTATGCTCGGCTATGGGTTTTATCAGAGAGCAATGGAGGAGAATTTCAGCCTGCAGAGAACGTTAAAAGAAATTCTGGAGAGAGAGGAAAGACAGGAGGGGCAGGAAAGGGCGGAACGGCTGGAGAGCAGCGTAGAAGCGCAGGAGCTGTACGATTTTGGAGGCAGATCTGCCGAGGCCACGGCGATGGGGACGTCTACGGAAATATGGGAATCCTATGAAGTGACACACCGCGAGAGAAAGAAACATCCACGGGGAAAGGTGGACAAGCTGTTTCAGATCATCCATCCGGCCATCCTGTTGTCGACCTTGTTTTTGCTGGCGCTTTTAGAGGTCGCATATTATTTTCGAGTGTTTACAACCACGGAGGCGGGCGGACTCTTCTTTTTGCTGGTCTCGGTGGAGGCGCTGATTAATAAATTTTGGAAAGCTTCAAGGGAGAGGAAAAAGGAGAATCGGTGGGTCGAGGAAGATGACGATGAGAGATACCGGATGCTTCAGGAGGAAATGTACGAGGTACCGGAGGAAACGTCGGTGATCGAGGAGACGAGATGCCTTGTACCGGAGCAGGGGCAAACGGGTATCTGGCTGGTCTGCACGCACGGCAGCGCAGGAGGAATTTCTGGGCAGGATATCTATGTCGGCTCCTCACCCGTATATGTCGGAAAGATAAAAGGAGAATCCGATGTGATTCTGGATTCTCCTACCGTCAGCAGAAGACATGCTCGATTGGAATGCCATGACGGCGTCGGTTATGTAAAAGATCTGAACAGCCGGAACGGTACCTTCTGCAATGGGAGAAGACTTCGTCCTCAGGAGCAGTGTCAGTTCGCTCAGGGGGATGAGATCTCGTTCGCAGAAATCGGATACCGTGCTGTCTTGCGCTAGCTTACGTGAGGCGCAGGCAATTCTGCGTTACCTTTCACGCGGAACCAGTAAGTGTACAGGTCGCGGAAGCCAAGGGAAAGATAGAGCTGGCGAGCGAAGGTATTTCCCTGCACGACCTGAAGATACGCATGTGAGATCCCTTTTTTTTGCGCCTCTGCAAGAATTGTGCTACAGATCCCCTTCGCAAAGCCCTTGTGCCGGCAGCTGGCGTCCACATAGACGGCATACAGGCCGACGTGATCGCGATCCATGATGCCGAGGCCGGAGGCCACCATGCGGCCGTCAATCTCGATACTTGCGACAATCGTCTCCTTGGGGATTGCCTTGAACATGGACGGGACGATACGGCGCAGCGTGGGATTCGTCGTTCCGTTTAAGCGGAACAGAGCGTGGATCCATTCCTCTGTGATGCGGTCCTGCAGCTGGACGATCACGTCGCCCGGATAGACCACAAAAGAAGGAAGACCGGAATTCCTCCCATAATACTCGTACTCAGCAGACACAGCCGGGTAAGGGCAAAAGTCGCAAAAGTCCATGGTCATGACCTCGGTCGTATGCTGAATCTCATAGCCCTTCTTTTCAAGAAGGCCGTCGAAATCCGGATCGATCAGAGGACTGATTTTGAAGATCGACGGAGTGTGGTAATTTCGGTAAATCTCTTCGCAGTATGTGATTTTTTCCTCTACGGGAATGAGAGAAGCGCCCACCTGTGTTACACTGTTGGTGCGGTGCGTATAATTGTGGGAAAAGCGGATCAGCCATCCGTCGTACAGTTCCATCTTATGGGAAGGCCATGCGTTCAGTGAGATCTCCTCGATCAGCCTGATGTATGCGATATCACTCATAAAAATCTGATTCTCCGTTCTGTTGCATTTTGCCGCTTCCGTTGTCCGTTCGAGACGCATTCGGCCCCATCATCGGCCTTGCGGCATTTCTTCCTGCATCATACTCTAATCGCGGCGCAAATGCAACATAAAACCAGGCTGAAAGCATATCTTGAAAGCATATCTGAAAATTGCTGACGTGAGGCTGCGAAAGGAGCGGCTCGCTGCAACGAAAAGACCGCCCTGCTGCGACGAAAAGATCAGATCCTTGCAATGAAGGGCTTGCAAGGAAAATCTGGAAGGAGTATAGTAAAGGCTGTCAACGCGAAAATCAGGCTGAAAAGCGATGCTGTAAAAGAAAAGCCAGGCGGACAGAAGCAGAGGAGAAAAGGATGCAGGAGCTCAGAGATTTTATCGGTTCCAGACAGAAGATGAATCTGATAATCGTTGCGGCGAACATCGTCGTCTTTCTTGTGCTGAGTATTTTGGGAGATACAGAAGATACACGGTTTATGCTGGAGCATGGTGCAGAATTTGCCCCGCTTGTCAAAGAAGGGGAATATTATCGGCTGGTGACGTCTATGTTCCTGCATTTCGGGATCGATCATATTTTTAACAATATGTTAGTCCTGATTTTTCTGGGTGATATGCTGGAGCAGTGTGTTGGAAAGCTTCGCTATCTGCTGATCTATCTGGGCGGCGGCCTGATCGGAAATATCGTGTCTGTATGGTTCGCGTTCCGCTCCCAGGATTTTGCGGTGTCCGCAGGTGCGTCAGGTGCGGTGTTCGCGGTGATCGGCGCGCTGATCTGGCTGGTGCTTCGCAATAAAGGAAACCTGGGAGAATACTCCGGCCGCAGACTGGTCCTGATGGCGGTGCTCTCCGTGTTGCAGGGTTTGACTGCAGGTGGTGTGGACAACTGCGCGCACATCGGAGGGCTCGTTTCGGGCTTTGCACTGGCGCTGGTGCTCTGCTTTCGGGGTGGAAAAGGAGAGCCGGAATACGGCTAAGCCGCAGACTGTGAAAGGAAGTCGGAATACGGCTAAGCTGTGGATTGCGAAAAGCAGGTCAGAATATGGCCGGTCTGCGGGCTGTGAAGGAGTAACCCGAAGTATGATTGATCCGTGTTAGTTTTCATAATTGCCTAGCAGTCTGGTATTGGTTCAGCTTTGAGCGGAAGTAGCAGGCAGAAGTCTGTGTAAGTCGAGCAAGAAGCGTTATTCTTATGGCCATTCTTATGCGCGGGCGTATCGTTGCCGCGCGTGTCTACCAAAAGCTGTCCTCCGTGCTGTTCTGCGACAATTCGGGCGACGCAAAGTCCCAGCCCGGTGCCGTCTTTCTTGTGTGTCACAAACGGTTCAAAAAGATCGGTGAGATATTTCTGCGGGATACCGGGACCGTTGTCTCGGACATGGATCGATACGGTTTTGCCGTCGCTTTCGGCAGACAAAAGGATCCTTCCGGATTTCCCGGAGATGGCGACGTCTTCGTGAGAGCCACGCGGGGAGACGGCATCGGCCGCATTGAGAAGCAGATTCATGATCGCCTGCCGAAGCTTTTGTTTATCCGCTATGAGGACGAGACCGGAGAGAGTATCCGGCAGTTCAGTGGAAAAACAGATTCCACGCATTTTCATGGAAGGCGCGAAAGAAGCAGAGAGCTCCGACAGAAATTCCGCGACATTCAAGGGCGCCGCCTGAAGCCGGTGAAAGGGCGCGGACATATCCTTCAATAATTGAATCACGTCAAGCATGTCTTTTCGGATCTGTGGCCAAAGGTCAGATTTGCAGACCTCGGGACATTCCTTTTCGAGCAGCTGCAAAGAGCTGTAGATCAGGGTCAGAGGATTTCTCAGTTCATGTGAAAATCTGGATATATATTCATCATTTTGCATATGCAAACCCCATGTTTGAATAGAAAGCTTTTATCTGAAAATAATACAAAGTGTAGCATTACAAGGGGTAAAAATCAACGAGAATCAGTTGACATTTTTCGACAATATTTTTAGAATATGAATAAGTATGTAGATTGCTCAAATAAAACGGAAGGAGAAAAATATGGCTGAAAATTGTATATTTTGCAAGATTGCAAACGGAGAAATTCCGGCTGCGACGTTGTATGAGGACGAGGACTTTCGTGTAATTCTCGATCTGAACCCGGCAGCTCTGGGACATGCGCTGATTCTCCCCAAGGCACATGCCGCGAACCTGTTTGAGCTTCCGGATGAGACAGCCGCGAAGGCACTCGTTCTGGCAAAAAAGATTTCAGGAAAACTGAAGGACGGTTTGCACGCGGACGGACTCAACGTGGTTCAGAATAACGGAGAGGCCGCCGGGCAGACGGTGTTTCATTTCCATATGCATCTGATTCCGCGCTACGCGGACGATACCGTGAATGTGAAATGGAAGCCGGGCACGCTGACAGATGCAGACAAGGAGAAAATCCTCAATCTATTTTAACGAACAGTGATACTACAAAAGATAAAACAGCAGGTACAGAGAAAATGAAAGACAAGAAATTTGAGGAATACTTCAAGAGATATTGTGATCTCATCATGAAAATTGGTGTGGATAAGACTGGCAGCTACCATGACGCGGAGGAGATATGCCAACAGGTATTTATTTCCTTTTATCTGCACATGGATAGTGTGGCGGAGGATCTGGTCAAGGCATGGCTGATCAGGTGTACGAAAAACGCGATCGTTGATCATTACAGAAAAGCGTCAAGACAGAGAGAAGTAGTTACGGACACCTCTGAGTCAGCGATCGGAAATATTGCGGTAGACAGGGAGATGGAGCTTTCGGAGATCAGGCTCGACAATCTCGATCTGATGGGCAGAGTTCTGCGCACAGTGAAGGCGGCGAATCAGCAATGGTTTGAAGTGCTTTTCATGAGCTGTGTGGAAGGCTTGTCCTATGCGGAGATGGCGGGCAAGCTTAATGTTCCGGAGACTGTTTTGCGCGCAAGACTGTATCGTGCAAGGATGTTTATCAAAGAAAAGTTTGGGGACGAATTCAGAGACGAATGATACCCCGCTGCGGATATGTCCCCTTATCCTTCAGGGCATTTCGCGCTGCAGGGTAAGGAGGCCTATCCGCAAATATTTTTTATTTAACGTGTGAGCTCTTCGAAGAGAGCCGTGATCGTGTCGACTGCGTCGCTTGCGCTGCTCTTTTCCATCGCGGTAATGTAGGTCTGACGGTTTTCATACAGCTCCATGATTTTGTCGATGAGAAGCTCCGGGGTGAGCTGCTCTTCCTCTAGCATGATGCTGAAGCCTTGCTTCTGGAATGATTTTGCGTTGAGAATCTGATCGCCTCGGCTGGCTGCGGCGGACAGGGGAATCAGGATATTCGGCTTGCGCAGTTCCAGCAGTTCGCAGATCGCATTCGCTCCGGCCCTTGACACGACAAGATCGGCGAGGGCGAACAAGTCCGCGAGCTCCTGCTGGATATATTCATACTGCACGTAACCAGAGGTCCCCGTAAGCGTCTCGTCGAGATTGCCCTTTCCGCACAGATGGACGACCTGGAAGGTCTTCAGGAGCGTGGGAAGGATGCCACGGATCGCTTTGTTGACAGCGACGGAGCCTAGGCTGCCGCCGATGACGAGCAGCACCGGCTTGTCGGCGGTGAAGCCGCAGAATTTCAGACCGGCAAGTTTGTTTCCGCTGCGAAGCTCCTGCCGTATCGGGCAGCCTGTCAGGACAGCCTTGCCCTCAGGGAGCAGAGAGACTGTTTCGGGGAAATTGCAGCACACCTTGGACGCGGCAGGGATCGCGAGGCGGTTTGCCAGCCCCGGGGTCATGTCGGATTCGTGGATGACGACGGGGATTTTTTGCCCCTTAGCTGCCTGCACGACAGGCACTGTCACGAAGCCGCCCTTGGAAAAAATAATATCGGGGCGCAGCTGCTTCAGAAGCTTTTTGGCCTGCAGGAATCCCTTCGCGACGCGAAACGGATCCGTGAAATTTTTGAGATCGAAGTATCTGCGCAGCTTTCCAGAGGAGATCCCATAGTATGGGATACCAAGCTCTTCAATCAGTTTTTTTTCGATTCCATCGTAGGAACCAATGTATTGAATCTCGTAGCCAAGCTCCCGCAAACGTGGGATCAGGGCAATATTCGGGGTGACGTGGCCGGCTGTGCCGCCGCCGGTGAGAATGATTCGCTTCATACGATCCTCCGGGTTGAAATATTAGGTAGATCTATCGTCTGTTATTCTTATGAAATGAAATTACTTTGCAGACGCATCATCTACAGTTTATCGTTTATCCGGGAAAAGTCAAGAAGGGACTTGAATTCAATGAATGAAGAAAACAAGAAGACAGGAACTGACAACAAGATCGTGTCTTTTCAGATAGTCGAAGAAGAAACGCAGGATCCGCAGCAGGACCTCTATGTGCGCGAGAGTCTGATCCGAGAGGCGGACGAGCTCGAGGAGGAGCTGAACAAGCGCCCCGATCTGGCCGATGTCAAGGCCCCGGAAGGGATGTATCAGTCGATTGTCAAGGAGCTGAAGGCGCGCGGGGCGTGGGAAGAGGAAGATGTGCCAGGTGCTGCCGGAATCGGGGAAGATAAAGTACCTGACTCCGTAGCCGGAGAAAACAAAGTGTCCAATGTCGGTGCCGAAGAAGAAAAAGATGTGGCGAAGCCTGACTCAGAGGCGGAAGCCATTTCAGCGGCGAAATCCGCGGAGAATGCACAGGCAGACGAGGCGGCACTGGAGAAGCTCTATGCGCAGTTGCCGGAGGAGGATCGGAAGGCGCTCGCGCTTGGTAGAGAGCTGTCCCGGAAAAAGGAGGCGAAGGCGGGAAAACGTCGCCGCAGAAGGAAGATTTTCAAGATTGCCGGTGTGGCGGCGGCCTGTCTTGCAATCGTTTTTGGAGTCAGTATGACGAGCGATGCGAACCGGAGGCTGGTGCAGCGGATGTGGGATGGGCTGATGATGGAATTTGGATTCAAGGTAAATACAGATTATACAGATGATGTGGAAAGTGTACGAAGCAAAAGCAAGGAGGAGATCGATGCGATGGAGAAAATCGGAGAACAGCTTGGAAGTCCATCAATTGATTTTGCGTATCTTCCAAAGGGAATGAAATTTGAAGGCTATGAAATCACAGATGAAGTGTTGGCGACTTTGTTTTACTCCTATCGGGATACTTTATTTTATGTAACGATTACGAGTTTAGATGAAGAGGGATCTTATTATTATAAATATGACAATGAAGCCATTTTTCAGGAGACTGTCAATAATTTTGACGATATTGAGGCAAAGATATGGGAGGTAAATCAGGATATTGGAGAAGAAACGTATATTGCAGAGATTGAGTATGGGGGCTGGCGCTATGTGTTGAACGGGATGATTCCGCTTAGGGAAATGGAGAAAATAGCAAAATTTATTCTTATTTTGTAGAACTGCGTCACATTATTGTAAATTGAACGTTATTAATTATACAATCTGAAAAGAAAGGAGGGAGAGAAATGAGAAAATTGAAGCAAATGGCGGTCGGTATGCTGCTTGTGGCCTGCCTGGCGTTGACGTCGCTTCCGGTATATGCGGCGGACGAGCTACTTGGAACCGTGGTCGACGGTTCCTTGCTGACGGATGAGGAGTCTGCTGAGGTGACGGTTTATCCGAAAGCGAGGGGAAGTCTACTGAGCTATGGGGCCGGTGGCATCACGATTGCGGGGAAACGCCGCGTAAGCATATCTGGAAGTACTGCTGCCTACAGAAAGGTAGAAAAAGTCAAAGTGGCGATTTTTCTGCAACGTCTGGAAGGTGGAAGTTGGGAGCCTGTGCTGACGATGGGACCGACGATCAAGTACAACACGAATATTGTGTCGAGCACTGGTACTTACTCGGTCACCGGCGGTTATTATTACCGCGTGTATGGAGCACATGCAGTCATCGACGGTGGCACAAGCGAATCCACGCCCAGCAGTTCCAATGGCGTCTGGGTGAGCTAATGTGACTGGTGCGTGTTGTGTTACCGCAAAATTGCCTGCCGCTATAAGCCATTAGCTGTAGCAGGTGGCTGAACACAACAAGACCACAGCAAAGCCGGCCAAACATGATCGGCTCCGCCTTCAGGCGGACGGAGGCCGCGCCGGAAACAGCGGCGAAATGAATGAGTAACTACATACGAAGCAACAAAGCGAAGATACCGAAAGTCTTTTGTTGAGGAAGATGCCATAGCGGAAGGGGAGTTTTCCGCTGTGGGGTATCTTCGGAGCAATAAGGGGTGAAACACATTATGAAGATGAAGTATTTTCGATTTTTGTACTGGGAGACGGGACAATGTTTTCTGCACTTTGGAGAGCTGCAGGACACCATGAAGGAAGAGACTTGTACATTTCTGTATCTGAGAAGAGTGGAGAAGCATGTAGAACAGACGAAGTCTGGGCGCAGGCTTTTTTTGTTTCCAAAACATGTGAATCTTGCGATTCTCGGAAGCGCGGACAAGGAGACGCTTTGTGTTTTGAAAGAATTACTTCGGGACACGGAGATTGACACGCTGCTTGTAGGGGAAGAAAAGTCTGCGATGTGGGACGAGCTGACAGGAGTAAAAGAGATCGTGAGGCTTGCGAACGGTACCTATCAGACGGAAATGGCAGGCTGGAATTTCCTGGTCAGATCCTTTGCGGATGGCACGGTCGCTTTGGCGCATGGACTTTCTGACGAAGCGCAGGGCGATGTGTTTGAGGATTGCGTGATGAGCGTCAAGGCCATGAGAGAAGGGGTGCCGTGTCAGAATGAAGCGTCTCCTGACGGTTACGGGTGTGCGCTTGGATGTGCATTGTATCAGGATTATGACGTGTGCAGATATCGCGGCAGCGACGGCAGACCGGCCTTCGGAACGGGGACATTGATCTTTGGCGGAAACGAGGACGAAGTTGCGTGTCGTAAGCTGTGTAAAGAGGCGCAGGAAAAATGTGGAATGATCCGCTTCCTTGGCCTGACGGCTGGGCAGGCCCAGACACAACTGGCTGTCATGAAAAGCTTGCAGACGGAGGAGCAGGACGTGTCTGCAGAAGGGCTTCGCCATTACCTGATCGGCACGGAGGAGCTGGACGATCAAATCGTCGCCGAGCTCTGTAGGGCCGGATGGGACCGGAAACCGGTGATATTGAAGGAGAATGAGAGCATCTGCTGCTCGGGGCTCCTGAAATACGCTCAGTGAAAGATCGATGATATTGATTTTTCGTAACAGCCCGGTACAGACGAAGGCATAGTAAGGTCTGGGCTGGGCAGGCAGGATTTTTCAACTAAGAGCCGCTGCGGTATGCGGGGAGGAAGATTCCTCTTTGCAGGCTGTGGCGGTTCTATTTTTGCAGAGCGAATTTGACTTCCGGATTCGATTTTCGGATCAGAATCGAGTCCGAATCAGAATTCATAAAAAATACTGTGCAAACCGCACAGAAAAAGGTATAATGTACATACCATTAACAGATTGCATGGGAAGGGGTGCAGACTATGAAACTTACATTTTTGGGAGCGACACATGAGGTCACCGGCAGCTGTTTTCTTCTGGAGGCGGCGGGGAAAAGAATACTGATCGACTGCGGGATGGAGCAGGGCCCGGATATCTACGAAAATGCGGAGCTTCCGGTCAAGCCCGCGGATATCGATATGGTGCTCCTGACCCATGCGCATATGGATCATTCGGGGAAGTTGCCGCTTCTGTACAAGAATGGATTTGGCGGTCAGGTGTTTGCTACGACCGGCACAGCGGATCTGTGCGAGATCATGCTGCGTGACAGCGCGCACATCCAGATGTTTGAGGCGGAGTGGAAGAACCGCAAGGCGAAGAGGGCCGGACGGGAGTTCGTTGAGCCGCTGTATGATATGGATGACGCCGTCGGCGTGCTCGCCTGCTTTGTGCGCTGCGAATATATGAAAGAGATCATGATCGCGGAGGGGATCCGCGTGCGCTTTATCGACGCAGGTCATCTGCTTGGTTCGTCCTCGATTGAGGTTTGGATCAAAGAGAAGGACGTCGAGAAGAAGCTTGTGTTTTCCGGTGATATCGGAAACACGCGGCAGCCGCTGATCTGCGATCCGCAGTATCCGGAGAGCGCGGACTACGTCGTGATGGAATCCACGTACGGGGACAGAAGCCACGACGCGCCGGTGGATTACGCAGTGGCGCTCGCGGAGGTCATCCAGCGTACCTTCGACCGTGGCGGCAATGTGGTCGTGCCGTCCTTCGCGGTGGGCCGCACACAGGAGATGCTCTACTTTATCCGACACATCAAGCAGGAGAAGCTGGTGCACGGGCACGACGATTTCGAGGTATATGTGGACAGCCCGCTCGCGAACGAGGCGACGAATATTTTCCGCGAGCACATGTGGAGTGATTTTGACGAGGAGGCGACGGAGCTTCTGCGACAGGGCGTCAATCCGATCGGTTTCACTGGCCTGAGGACGTCTATCACGAGCGACGATTCGAAGCGCATCAATGAGGACATGCGGCCGAAGGTGATCCTGTCCGCAAGCGGTATGTGCGACGCGGGCCGTATCAAGCACCATCTGAAGCACAATCTGTGGCGGCCGGAGTCGACGATCCTCTTTGTCGGTTATCAGGCGGTCGGGACGCTGGGGCGCGCGCTCGTCGACGGGGCGGAGCATGTCAAGCTCTTCGGCGAGGAGATCGAGGTAAAGGCCGAGGTGCTCGTGCTGCCCGGTATTAGCGGGCATGCGGACAATCAAGGCCTGATGAACTGGATCACAGCCTTTAAAGAAAAACCGTCGAAAGTGTTTGTCGTACACGGCGAGGATACGGTCTGCGACCTGTTCACAGAGCGGCTGAAGAACGAGAGAGGTTTGGATGCGTACGCGCCGTATTCCGGAACAGAATTTGATCTGGCCGCCGGCAGATTTATCGTGCAGGCGGAGCCGATCCGCACGAAGAAGGCGCAGAAGACAGAGGCGGCCGCGAAGGTGACGAAGACCTTTGCGAGACTGCTGGCAGCCGGGCAGCGTCTCCTCGGTGTGATCCGAAAGAATGAGGGCGGCGCAAACGCCGATCTGGACAAATTCACACGTCAGATCAACGAGCTGTGCGATAAGTGGGAACGTTGAGGAATATAAGAGAATAAATGAGTGGGAAAGCAATAGATTTCGACAGAAAAAGAAAAAAGAAAAGATCCGGATTTTCGGCAGTGCTGCGGGGCTTTCTCGGAGTTGCGGCGCTGGTTCTCATACTTGGCGCCGCAAATTATGACGTGATCAAGAGGGCTCACTATGCTTTGACCGGCGGTGGTCTGGAGAGCTGGGAGAACGCCGCTTTGGAGGAGGGCTTTGTCTCCTCTGTGGAAGAGTATTATTATGACAATCTTCCGGAAAAGTATCACGAGGCATACCGGGAGATCTACGTCCATATCATGCGCGGAGAGGACGCCGGAGATTTTATGGCGGTGATCGGCGGCGATGAATTCTGGGACGTCTATTATGCGGTACTCGCGGATCATCCGGAAATCTTTTGGATCGGCGCAAGCGCACAGATTGAGACGGACTTCTCAGGGCGCATGGTCGGATATAAGCTTGAGACGACTGTCCCTGCGGAGGCTCGACCGTCTATGCGGCAGAATCTGGAGGTGGCGGCGGACGAGTGCATCGCCCGGATCCCTTCGATTGCGTCTGACTATGAGCGCATCAAATATGTCTACGAATATTTGATTGACACGGTCGAGTATCGGGCGGGCAGCGCGGATTCTCAGAATATTCAGAGCGCGCTTTTGTATCATACCTCCGTCTGCGCCGGCTATGCGAAGGCGTTCCAGTATATCCTGCACCGGATGGGCCTTTTCTGTACGTATATCACGGGCAAGACGAAGGACGGCGGCGATCACGGCTGGAACATGGTGCGGATCGACGGCGAGTATTATTACGTGGACGTCACATGGGGCGATCCGGTGTTCGCGGAACAGGCGGACGGGGAGAACAGCGAGAATGTGACGAACTACAACTATCTGTGCTGCACCGAGTATGATCTGTTCAAGACGCATGTGCCGGACGATTCGATCCCGCTTCCGCCCTGCACCTCGGACAAATATGATTATTATAAATTGAACGGATATTACTATGAGTTTTTTGACTATGACACGATCCACAGCGCGCTGATGAATTCTGTGTGGAACGGGGAGAGCAGCATCGTCATGAAGTTCGGGAGCAGCGAAGCGCTCGAAGACGCGCGATACTGGCTGTTTGAGGGCGGGATGCTGGACGAGCCGGGGCAGTATCTGATGGACTTGAGCGGCGTGACGACCTGGAATTACCGCTATCATGTCGACGATGAATTTTGCCTCATCACGATCTACTGGTGAGATGGGAACAATAGAAGAATCTATTTTTATTCAGATTTTGCGTATGAAATTATTTTGAAGCTTCAAGCTCCGCAATGCGGATTTTCAGTTTTTCATTCTCGTCAGTTAGGGCAGTATTCTCGTTAGTCAGAGCAGTATTCTCTCTGGTCAGGGCAATATTTGTCTCTTCGAGTTTCTCAAGCTTGAATATGATGTCGTCATGTGGCAGTTCCATAGCGCCGGGCAGCATAACTCCCATTGCTTGATCGCCTCCTCTTTTCTGCAAATAACAAAATGTGAGTTAAATAAAAATAATTAAAAGTCATCGAAGAATAAATGTTTGATAATACAATAGCGACAGAGCATATAGAAAACCGGAAATCGGTTGTCTATATGCTCTGTTCTGCTTTTCCCTGTAGAAAATCTGTTTACTGCGCGATCGCCTGCTTGAGCGCCTGCGCAAGCTGATCCGGGCAGGAGGTCGGACGCGGACCGCAGTGGATCCCCTCGAGACGCGCGATCGCATCGGTGGCTTTCATTCCTTGCACGAGGCGCGCGACGCCCTGCGTGTTTCCGGAGCATCCGCCGACAAACTGCACGTTTTTGATCACATCTCCATCCAGATCGACATGGATCTCCATGGAGCAGACTCCCTTTGGCTTGTATACCATATTTCATTCCTCCCATGCTATGTTTTGCTGTGCATCCGCACAAAGTACCGCTCTTGCCCACAAGTATAATCCTTTTTCCGGACAGTTTCAAGACTCTTGTAGCGCTGTCCTGCTATTAACCGGAGGCTTACTATTAAAAATACTTTTACTGGTTTGCTGATTGCTTTTGAAGCGGCGCGAAGGGGATTTTTATTCAAAATAACTTTACAATAAAGGTATGGTGTAATAAACTTTCTATAGAAATGATGTCACAGGAGGCAGCGGAAGATGAAACACAAGGTGCCCAGACTTTTGATCGGCAGTATTATTTTTGTGATCATTCTCTGCGTGATCGTCTTCACAACGCAGACGGTTCGCATGAACCGCAAGAGCGCGGAGACGATCGGCGAGATCGGCGAGGTCTATATGTCCGGGATGAGCAGGCAGGCGGCCAGCCATTTCGACACGATCATGGATCTGAGGCTATCTCAGGTAGCAGGCCTTGTGGACGCCGTGCCGCCGGACACGATCACGAATCCGACGTCCATGCGCGTGACGCTGACGCACCACGCGCGCTCGAGGGGGTTCGATCATCTGGCTCTTTGCGCTTCGGACGGCACGATTGACATGTTCTTCGGCACAGATGTGGAGATAGACGAATCGGACGATTTTCTGGAATCGCTGCTGGACGGAGAGCAGAAGATTGCGATGGGGACGGATTCTCTTGGCGAGGAGATTGTGCTGATGGGAGTTCCGGCCGTGTACCCGATGGAGGACGGCAAGGAGTGCATCGGGCTGGTCGCGGGACTTCCGGTCAGCTATATCAGCGAGACGCTTGCGCTGAATCTGGAGGAGTCGACGGATTATTATTTTATCATCCGCAAGGACGGAAGCTTTATCATCCGGGACGAAGAGGTGGATGACGACGATTACTTCACCCGCGTTCAGAATAAGTACACGGACGTTGGAGGAAAGTCGGTCGAGCAGTACACGAAGGAGCTTCGCGCGGCGATGGCGAAGAACGAGAGCTATTCGACGCAGTTTACGCTTTTGGGGAACGATCAGCGCTATCTGTACGCGACGAGTCTGCCGAACACGGAGTGGTACCTCATGATGTTTATGCCGTACGGGCAGCTGAACAAGGCGATCGGCGACCTCGGAAATACGTGGACCAGGACCGCGATCCGAAATTGTGTGATCATCGTGATCATCCTGCTCCTCATTTTCGGCTGGTATTTTCATCTGCTGCGTCAGCACATGGATAAGATGGAGGAGGCGCGGGAGGCCGCGGAGCACGCGAACCGGGCCAAGAGTGAATTTCTCTCCAACATGAGCCACGATATCCGCACGCCGATGAACGGGATCGTCGGCATGACCGCGCTCGCGCTGTCAAACCCGGACGACAAGGGGCAGGTACAGAACTGCCTGAAGAAGATCACGCAGTCCAGCAGGCACCTGCTGGGTCTGATCAACGATATCCTCGATATGGCGAAGATCGAGAGCGGCAAGATGTCCCTGAACATGGAGCAGACCTCTCTGTGCGAGATCGCGCAGGGATCCGCCGACATCATACTGTCGCAGAGCCAGCAGAAGGATCAGAAATTCGACGTCAGCATTCATGATATCTCAGCGGAGTATGTCCGCTGCGACAGCGTCCGGCTGAATCAGGTGCTGATGAATCTGCTCGGCAATGCGGTCAAGTTTACTCCGGAGGGCGGATCAGTCGGGCTCGAGCTTTACGAGGAGGAGTCGCCGCTCGGGGCGGAGTATGTGCGGGCGCATTTCCGTGTCAGGGACAACGGGATCGGCATGAGCGAGGAATTCCGGAAGAGGGTATTTGAAACCTTCGCGCGCGAGGACAGCGCGAGGGTGCAGAAGACAGAAGGCACAGGCCTCGGCATGGCGATCACGAAATATATCGTGGACGCGATGAAGGGGACGATCGAGGTCGCGAGCGAGCAGGGGAAGGGCACGGAATTTCATGTGACGCTCGACCTGGAAAAAGCGCCGAAGCAGGAGGCGGACGAGCCTCTCTCTGTATCCGGGGAAGCCGAAAATGTGATGTTCAAAGGAAATCACATCATCTTTGCGGAGGACAACGACCTGAACTGGGAGGTGGCGGACGGGCTGCTCTCGGAATTTGGTCTGCAGCTTGACCGGGCGGAGAATGGAAAGGCGTGCGTGGAGCTCTTCGAGCAGTCGCCGCCGGACTACTATGAGGCGATCTTGATGGATATCCGTATGCCTGTCATGAACGGCTATGAGGCGTCGATGGCGATCCGCGCGCTGGACCGCGCGGACGCGAAGACGATTCCGATCATCGCGCAGAGCGCGGACGCGTTCTCCGATGATATCAAGAGGTGTCTGGACGCCGGGATGAACGCGCATGTCGCGAAGCCGATCGATGTGCAGGAGATTGTGCGGCAGTTGCGGAAATATCTTCGTGTTTAGTTCACATATTGGATACCCGGACGCCCTGCACGGGCTTGCAATGTCAGGGCAGACCCGCTCGCGCTTAATCGGGCACGCAGCGGTGCATAAGCTCGCTTGCGCTCACCAAGCACCGGCGGCCCTCAATGATCTGCCCTGACACAGCAAGACCCTTTTGCCGGGCTGTGCACTAAACACGAATACAAAGAAGAAAGCGAGAAAATTAATGAAGCGAATCAGAATTTCTATTTTGGCCGTATGTACGGCGCTTTCTCTCGCGGCGTGCGGAAGACAACAGCAGACGCCGCAGACGGATGCGCAGACGGAGACGGAGCAGGAAGTCACGGAGCTTACGCTGTGGACGTACCCGGTCGGTGACTGGGGGAACAAGAGTGTGGTTTCCAACCTGATCTCGGAGTTTCACAGGCAGTACCCGGAATACCATGTCTCGGTGGAGTATCTCGACTATGCCAGCGGGGACGAGAAGGTCGCGCAGGCGGCGGCGGACGGAACGCTTCCGGATCTCGTGCTGGAGGGGCCGGAGCGCCTGGTGGCGGACTGGGGCGACAAAGGTATGATGGTGGATCTCTCCGATCTGTGGGAATCGGAATCGGCCGGGGAAATCTATGAGCCTGTCCGAAACGCGTGCCGGTACCGCGGCGGGGAATACTACGAGTTCCCGCTGTGCATGACGACGCACTGCATGGTGATCAACCGGGATCTGTTTGAGAAGGCGGGCGCTCTTTCTTACATTGATGAGGAGAACCGTACCTGGACGACGGACGATTTTGTGAACGCGGTGGAAGCGCTGACGGCTTACGGGCAGAAGGAAGTGGGAATTGTGTACTGCGCGGGACAGGGCGGCGACCAGGGAACGCGGGCGCTCGTGACGAACCTCTGTGAAGGTGCGTTCGCGGACGAAGAGCACACGAAGTATGTGTTTGACAGCCCGGAAAACATCGAGGCGCTGCAGCTTCTGAAGGATCTGGACGGCATTTCGTTTGATGAGAGCGCGCTTGGCACGGATGAGATCACGCGCTTTGTAAAAGGCGAGCTTGCGATGGCGTTCTGCTGGAATGTCTCGGTGGAAATCAGTCAGACAGTCAACAATCCGGAGCTTGATTTTGACATGTTCCCGATGGCTTTTCCGTCGGACGATGGCAAACCGACCCTGCAGGCCGGGATCTGGGGTTTCGGGATTTTTGACGACAAGGACGAGGCGAAGATTAAGGCGGCGAAAGACTTTATCCGCTTTTTCACGGAGGACGACAAAAAATACGCGAGGGCGGTCTTGGCATCGACCTACTGGCCGGTGCGCGAGATGCCGGAGCTTTACGCGAACGATGTGCTGATGAAGGAATACAGCGTCTTCACGCAGTATCTCGGCGATTATTATCAGGTGACGCCCGGCTGGGCGGACGCGCGCACGGCGTGGTGGAATATGCTGCAGGAGATCGGGGACGGAGCGGATATCCCGCAGGCGGTGAAGAAATTTAACGATACCTCGAACGCCGCGGCGCAGGCGGCAGAGAATGAGCAGGAAACTGAATCAGGTAAATGAGAACGACCAGCTACGATCTGCTGATATAGAGCATGAAAAGGAAAGAACGTGGGGACAACTTTGGAAGGAGACTTTAATGTTATGAATAGGACAGGTATCATCGGTGCAATGGACATTGAGGTAGAGCAGCTTAAAAAGGATATGGATATCCGGCGCGAGGTAAAGAAGGCCGGGATGAATTTCTGTGAGGGTGTTCTGAACGGGCGGGAGGTCGTGGTCGTGCGCAGCGGTGTCGGCAAGGTGAACGCGGCCGTCTGCACGCAGATTCTGGTCGATGAGTTTCAGGTGGATGCCGTGATTAACACTGGGATCGCGGGTTCGCTGAACGCGGACATCGATATCGGGGATATTGTGATCTCGACGGATGTTGTACACCACGATATGGACGCCGTGAATTTTGGCTACGAGCCGGGGCAGATCCCGCAGATGGACGTGTTCTCGTTCGAGGCGGACAAGGAGCTTGCGGATCTGGCGGAGAAAACCTGTCAGAAGGTGAACCCCGACATCAAGGTGTTCCGCGGGCGTGTGGTCAGCGGAGATCAGTTTGTCGCGGACAAGGCGGTCAAGGAGCGCATCAGCGGTCTGTTCCATGGCTTCTGTACGGAGATGGAGGGCGCCGCGATTGCGCAGACCGCGTACCTGAATGAAATTCCCTTTGTGATCATTCGGGCGATCTCCGACAAGGCCGACGACAGCGCCTCGGAGGATTACCCGACCTTCGAGAAGAAGGCGGTCGCGCACAGTGTCCGACTTGTGGAGGGGATGCTCGGGTAAAAGGACTATTGATGCCTGGTCTTTAGAACAGATATGATTTGTTTGCCGGGAGATTATGAGGAAGGAGGATCTGATGACGGATAAGAAAAAAATTCATATGGAAGATGAATATACGGATCCTTTTGCCGAGTATCTCAGGGCTGAGGAACCGGGTAGGGCAGATAAGATTTATGCATGGCAGACGGCGATCGGACTGCAGGATGTGGATCAACTGCGCCCTTCTGAATATCTCCTGAGTACTGCCCGGAATCATATCGAGGGAGATATCAGTATTGAGGAAGCCAGGCTTCGTATTGAAAATTATTATGAAGAGAATAAACAGCATGGGCCGGAGCGAACAGAGGAAGCGGATAAGGTCGCTGTCAGAATAGCGGAAATCCTTTCAGAAAATTCGTTTGTGTTTTCTCCTGCGCAGTATATTTCCATCCATAAAAGATTGTTTCAGGATGT
>CANRDO010000036.1 GCA_947629385.1 uncultured Lachnospiraceae bacterium | reverse complement strand
ACTACAAAATATGAATTTTTCAAGGTACTATAGGGATCGGGCGCAACTAATATATAGTTTCGACCTCAATATCATATTATTATATCCCAAAACGGATATAGAAACAAACACTATTTCTATGTAATGTATTGTGTGTTTACTACACCAATTTTACACCAGTTGCGGATTCGTTTGCTCTACCTGCATGTTTTATGTTGATTTGTGTCTTGGAAGCAGATAAAATAGATTATGCGTATTAAGGATGCAGGACATGATAATGGGACAGGAAGTCTGCATGCATGTTCGAAATTATTTTCAGAAAGGACCGGTTATGAAACAGAATTGCCGACTGACGATCTCCTACGACGGGACGCGCTATCACGGCTGGGAAGCCAAGCAGAACGCCGATATGACGATCCAGGGAAAGCTGGAGCAGGTGCTTGCGCGAATGGCCGGAGAGCCTGTAAAAGTAATCGGCGCCGGGCGAACTGACGCCGGAGTACACGCGCAGGCGATGACAGCAAATGTTCATTTAAATGTCGATGCCATCGAAAACCAGAATCCACAGGTCACTTCATGGCAAAATGCCCTCCGCGACTACCTCAACCGCTATCTTCCGGACGACATCTGCGTGCAGGATGTAACGGCTGTGTCAGAGCGTTTCCACAGCCGGTACAACGCGACAGGAAAGACCTACCGCTACACCTGCTACGACGCCCCGCAGAAGCCGGTTTTTGACCGGAAATATGTTTATATCCTGGAGCACTCCCCGGACATGGAAAAGATGCGCCGGGCCGCCGGATACCTGACAGGAACACATGATTTTGCCAGCTTCTGCGGCAACCCGAAGATGAAAAAATCCACGATTCGTACAATCGAATCCATCGAGATCGCAAGGCATGGCGCGCGGCTTGTGTTTACCTACCGCGGAGACGGTTTTCTCTATCATATGGTGCGCATCCTCACGGGAACCTTGCTTGAGGTCGGCTATGGAAAGCGCGCCCCGGAAAGTATGCCGGATCTTCTCACCGCAAAACAACGTTCACTTGCAGGCTTTCTTGCTCCCGCGCAGGGATTGTGCCTGATGGAAGTACGCTACTAAAAACTTCCTTATGCCCCAACCCGTGGCAAAAAGCCCGTAAAACTGCGCATAAAAAACAGATGGTCCGTCATCGCCATCTGTCTGCCTCCTGCTATCCCGCAAGCTGGATCATATATTCTATTCTCGCCTTCAGGCTTTCTTCTCCCCGGCTGTGACCGCGCTGTCAATCAGGCGGATCAGCTCTAACGCGCTTCGAAACTGCTGGGTAATATTCTTCTCCGTCCAGAGGATCGAGCCCTGCCAGGTCGCGTTCTCGCAACGGTCAATCTGGATCACAAATTTTCCTGCCGCTTTCTTTTCCATTCTGTCACCCTCTGTTCGCTGCCAGATATCTATCACAATTACATCGCGAAGCTCACGGAACTCATGTTGCTGCCTTCCTCTGTCTCTGCCGTCACGTTGTTTGCGCCCGTCTCGTCGATGTGGAAGATCTCCTGTGTCTGCTCGCTGCTGATCTGCACCGTCTTGAACTCTACCTGTACGTATACGCTGCCGTCTGCAAGCTCTACTTCGTTTCCGTCTACCGTGAAGGTCACATCGTAGAAGCTGTACTGTGCATCCTCGCCTGCCTCGCTGTTCGCTGCCGCCGCTGCCTTCGCTGCCTCGTACTCCTCGCTGCCTTCCTCGAGCTTTCTTACCTGCATCTCGATGTTCTCCGGAAGCTCTGCCGCTGCCTGTGCGCTGATGATCACTTCGTCGTTCTCGAAGATGAAGCTCTGTGCCTCAGCCGCCTCGGTCTCTTCGATCTCCTCTGCTGCTGCGTTCGCCTCGGTCTCGGCTGCCTCTGCATTGTCCGCAGTCTCGGCCGTCTCTGCTGCCTGCGCTACCTCTTCCGGAACCTCTGCCGTCGCGATCGTCTCAAGTCCGAGAACCTCGATCTCGATTGCCTGTGCTTCTTCTACTGCTGTCTCTTCTACTGCTTCAAAGGACTCCTCGATGATGAGGTCTTCTTCTGCCATCGCCGATGCGCTTACCATGAATGCTGCCATCGCTGCTGTAAGGATCATCTTCTTTACGGTCGCCTTCATCATTTCGTTGTCCTCCCTGATTTTCTATCTATGTTTTCGAAATCGTTTTCGTTCTTGTTGAAACCAGTATAACATGGGAACTCTTTCGCAAATTATTTCTCCGAAAACTTTTTCTGCTTTTTTTCCGGAAAAATGAAACAGCCTTCCCGAGCCTCTCTCCTGCGCGGTCAGGACATTAAAATAGCCCGGAGCATCCGCGCTTGCCTGTGCAAGCAATACAGATGCCCCGGGCGATTCTTCCGGTATCGCCCGCTCACACGGGCGCCGCCAGCATCGCTGCCTTCTTCGTCCTCTTGTCCTGATACATCAGAACGTCGCAGCGGCGGATCATCGCGTTGAGGTCCGCGTCCTTCTTCGGATCAAAGTCTGCGTAGCCGAACGCTACGCTGAACGGAAAATCAAACTGCGCGGCTTCCCTTTTGATCGCTTCGCCAAACTGTTCAGCCGCCTTCCGGATCCCCTCGTTCTTTTTGCCGAGGAATACAAACTCATCCCCGCCGATACGATAACAACGGCCAAACTCCCCGAACGCTTTGCTGATGCACTGATAGCAAGTTTTGAGCGCCTGGTCGCCCTTTTCATGTCCGTAATTGTCATTGATCCCCTTCATATTGTTGAGGTCAAAGACGATCGCGCACCGCCCGTTCATGTCCCCGCTCTTTGCGAGAGTCTTCAGCTCCTCCTCGTAGGCGTTGCGGTTGAGCGCACCCGTCAGCATATCCGTCCGCGCGAGCTTCTTGAAGTAAGCCAGCTTCTCTTCCTCCAGCTCGATATCGTAATATTCGTGGACGCGCTGCCACATCAGCATCACAATAAAGATCATTGTGCCGAGCGCCATAAAGACAGAGACTTCCTTGAGAAGGCTGATATAATAGGAAATCATCTCCATGATGCCGGACGCCACCAGGATGCACAGCGGCAGCTTCATCTGGGGCAGGTGCCCTTTCACCTCTCTCTGCTTCCCGCCCGTCTCACGTTCAAAGCGCCGCGCGAGATCCAAATCGTTTCCCGATTCGCTTTCCTCAACGGATTCGCTGCGGATATCCGGCTTCGACACATCTCGTCCCTCCTGCCAGATCGTCCAAAACAGATAAAGCACATTCACCAGGATCAGTCCGTGCGTGAGAAAGAGCAGCTCAAACATATCCGCCACGCCCAGAAGCTGCAGCACTGTCTCCACCGTTACACACAGCAGATAAGCCCCGGCAAACGCCGCGAACCCGGTCTTATGCCTTTTCTCGCATATCGTATAAATAAACAGATCGATCAGCGCCGGGAACAGAAGCAGCATCTGCAAGTCGATAAAATACAGCACGCCTCCGTTTGGAATAAGCAGCTGCAAAAAACCGCACTGGCGCAGCGACCATACCGCCACCAGAATCGCGAAAAGTCCCAGGCACAGCAGGCTGCCCAGCTCCGCCCGCTTCCGCTTCGGCGTGCGCTCAATGTGCAGGAAAATGCAGATCATTCCGCAAAAAATAATGATACAGTTGAGCACCAGCACCGGGAGCATATCCAGGATCTTCGTCTCCACACACTCGCCGTGGCTGCCATAGCGGATCGTGGGTATATCATCCCTGATCGAATCGTAGGCGATCAAATGGCGAATTGTCAGCGTCTTCCCCGCGCTTCTCTCGGGTATGTCTACCACATGCCAGTAGCTTCCCGGGGACTTGCCCCAGCTCCTCTCTTCCATACCGTACGTGTAGATTCTCTTGCCGTCCAGAAGCACCTCCACATCGGACTGCGAGGATTCAAACAGCAAGCTCAACCCCTCTTCAAACGCATCCGGAAGCGTCTCCGTCCACGTCAGTACATTTCCCTCCTGCACCGGCTCAATGTCCAGCAGAGTCGTCGCCTCCGCGTCTCCGTCAAAATCCTTTCCTGTTGTATAAAACAGCCGTCCCAAAATCACGGCCAGAAAAAGCAATACCGCATAGAAGCATAACATTAACCTTTTCCCTGCGGACATGATCAATTCCTCCCATTCTGCAAGCTTGCAAAATATTTCCGCTTCATACATATAAAAATGAGTTTTTCGTGACACCAGACACCGCATCACATTATAAGTGTTTCGGTGTTTTTTATCAAGTCTTTCTCTCAAAATATGCGAAATTGCGCATGAAAAAACACGCGATCAATTCAACCAATTTTAGTAAATTTTATAGTTTACCTTTCTCTATTATATGTGTTAAACTATTTCCGAACATTAATAAAGCTCATTCTCCATGCACAGACGCATGAGAGTCGCTGCATTCATTCACACAAGGGGGACCTGACTTGATTCGCACAATTTTAAAAGAGGTCAAAGAGTACAAGTGGGCGTCCATCGTAACGCCCATCTTTATGCTCCTCGAGGTGCTCATGGAGACGATGATCCCGTTTCTGATGGCGTCGATCATCGACAACGGAGTCAACACCGGGGACATCGGCCACATCTACCGCATCGGCGGGCTGATGATCGTCGTGGCGGCGATCGGCCTGTTCGCGGGTCTGGGCGGCGGCCGCTTCGGCGCGAAGGCGTCCACCGGACTCGCGCGCAACCTGCGCTCCTCGATGTTCGACCACATCCAGACGTTTTCGTTCTCCAACATCGACAAATTCAGCACGGCAGGTCTGGTGACGCGTCTGACCACGGACGTCACGAACGTCCAGAACGCCTACCAGATGATCCTGCGCATGGCGATGCGCGCCCCGGCCAGCATGATCTGCGCACTCGTGATGGCGTTTGCGATCAACGCGCGCCTGGCGTCGATCTATCTTGTGGCGGTGCTGATCCTGGGCGTCATTTTGTTCTTCATCATCAGCCACGCGACGAAATATTTCCGGCAGGCGTTCCCGAAGTACGACGAGCTGAACGCTTCCATCCAGGAGAACGTATCCGCGATCCGCGTCGTGAAGGCCTACGTGCGCGAGGACCACGAGACGGGCAAATTGAAAAAGGCGAGCGAGAACATTTACAAGATCTTCGTAAAAGCCGAGTGCAACATCATCTTCAACGCCCCGATCATGCAGTTCACAGTCTACACCTGCATCCTGCTGATCAGCTGGATCGGCGCGAAGATGATCGTCGCGGACTCGCTCACGACGGGCGAGCTCATGAGCCTGCTCGCCTACTGCATGAACATCCTGATGAACCTGATGATGCTCTCGATGGTCTTCGTCACGATCTCGATGAGCACCGCCAGCATGGAGCGTATCTCCGAGGTGCTGAACGAGACGAGCGATCTTCAGAATCCGGAACACCCGCTCATGGAGGTTCCGGATGGCAGCATCACATTCCGCGACGTGGAGTTTTCCTACCACAAGGACAGTCAGGAGCCGGTGCTCAAGGATATCGATCTTGAGATCCATTCCGGCGAGACGATCGGGATCATCGGCGGGACGGGCAGCGCTAAAACCAGCCTGGTGAACCTGATCAGCCGCCTCTACGACGTCAGCTCCGGCGAGGTCCTTGTCGGCGGCCACAACGTAAAGGATTACGACATGGAGGTCCTGCGCAACCAGGTCTCTGTCGTGCTCCAGAACAACGTCCTGTTCTCCGGCACGATCTACGAGAACCTGCGCTGGGGCGACAAGAACGCGAGCGATGAGGAATGTCAGGCGGCCTGTAAGCTCGCCTGCGCCGACGATTTCATCCGGGCGTTCCCGGACGGCTACAATACCTACATAGAACAGGGTGGCACGAACGTCTCCGGAGGACAGAAGCAGCGCCTGTGTATCGCGCGGGCACTTCTGAAGAAGCCGAAGATATTGATCCTCGACGACAGCACGAGCGCCGTGGACACCGCGACCGACGCGCGGATCCGCAGAGCGTTCCGCGAAGAGATCCCGAACACGACCAAACTGATCATCTCGCAGCGCATCTCGAGCGTGCAGGACGCCGACCGCATCATCGTTATGGAGGAAGGGCGCATCCACGGCTTTGGCACACACGACGAACTGCTTGCGTCCGACAGCATTTATCAGGAAGTCTACGAGTCGCAGACGGGCGGCGGCGGAGACTTCGACGAGAAGGGAGGGGATTGATATGCCAGGACCAATGAACCGCGTCCCGCGCGGACAGAAACCGACGGTAGCCCATCCGGGCAAGCTTCTGATGCGGCTGATGGCATACATCTTCCGCGACTACAAGATCCACTGTATTTTTGTGTTCCTCCTGATCTTCGCGGGCGTCATCGCCAACGTACAGGGCACCATGTTTACCAAGAGCCTGATCGACAATTACATCGCCCCGTTCCTCGGCAGCGAGCATCCGGATTTCTCGCCGCTCGCGCACGCGATCGCGCGCGTGGCCTGCTTTTACCTGATCGGCGTCGTCTCCACCTTCGCGTACAACCGCATCATGGTGACGGTGACCCAGGGCGTGCTGCGCAACCTGCGCGACGAGCTGTTTGAGCACATGGAGAAGCTGCCGATCCGCTACTTCGACACGCATCAGCACGGCGATATCATGTCCGTCTACACGAACGACATCGACACGCTGCGCCAGATGGTCAGCCAGAGTATCCCGCAGATCATCAACAGCGCGTTCACGATCGTCAGCGTACTTATCAGCATGCTGATCCTGAGCATCCCGCTCACGCTCGTGACGCTCGTGATGGTCGGGCTGATGCTGATCTGCACGCGCTACGCGACGAGCCGCAGCGGCAGATATTTCCGCGAGCAGCAGAAGAATCTGGGCGCGGTCAACGCTTACATCGAAGAGTCTGTCAGCGGGCAGAAGGTCGTCAAGGTCTTCTGCCACGAAGAAGAAAACATCCGGAAATTTACCGAGCTGAACGACAAGCTTTTCTACAGCGCGGACCAGGCGAACACTTTCGTCAACTTCTTAGGCCCGATCAACGCGCAGATCGGCAACATCAACTACGTGGTCTGCGCGATCGTCGGCGGGATCCTCGCGCTGAACGGCTTCGGCGGCTTCACGCTGGGCGGCCTCGCGAGCTTCCTGACCTTCAACAAGAGCTTTAACGGACCGATCAACCAGGTCAGCCAGCAGTTCAACGCCATCGTCATGGCGCTCGCCGGCGCGGACCGTATCTTCCGCCTTCTCGACGAGGAGCCCGAGGTGGACAACGGCTACGTGACACTCGTCCATGCGAAAGAGGAAAACGGCAAGCTCACGGAGAGCGCGGCGCGCACCGGGCGCTGGGCATGGAAGCACACGCACCAGGCGGACGGCAGCGTCGACTACGTGGAGCTGCGCGGGGACGTGGTCTTCGACGGCGTCGATTTCGGCTACACCGACGACAAGATGGTGCTCCACGACATCAAGATGTACGCGACGCCGGGGCAGAAGATCGCCTTCGTCGGCTCGACCGGCGCAGGCAAAACGACGATCACGAACCTGATCAACCGTTTCTACGACATTCAGGACGGCAAGATCCGCTACGACGGAATCAACATCAACAAAATAAAAAAGGCGGACCTGCGCCGCTCCCTCGGGATCGTGCTGCAGGATACCCACCTTTTCACAGGTACTGTCAAAGAAAATATTCGTTTCGGCAAGCTGGACGCCACCGACGAGGAGGTCGTCGCGGCCGCGAAGCTCGCGAACGCGGACGGCTTTATCCGCCGGCTGCCGCAGGGCTATGACACGATGCTCACCGGCGACGGCGCGAACTTAAGCCAGGGCCAGCGCCAGCTCCTCGCGATCGCACGGGCGGCCATCGCGGATCCGCCGGTGCTGATCCTCGACGAGGCGACCAGCTCCATCGACACCCGCACCGAGCGCATTGTGCAGAGCGGCATGGACCGCCTGATGAACGGCCGCACGACCTTCGTCATCGCCCACCGCCTCTCCACCGTGCGCAACTCCGACTGCATCATGGTGCTCGAGCAGGGCCGCATCATCGAGCGCGGCACGCACGACCAGCTCATCGAGGAGAGAGGGAAATATTATCAGCTATACACCGGGAATAGCGTGGTGGCGTAGGCACGGCAAGCTTCGGTTTAATTCACAAAACCCGGACGCCGCAGGAGCCGATGTGCCTGTCCACCGCAAACACGTTGTTCTCCTTGATTCGCTGCGCCGCCTATGGACAGCTGTCTACGCAAACTCGCTTCGCTCAGACATGCTCCGACAGCTGTCGCTATGCTCGCGAATCCTGCGTCGAACTGCCTATCGTTTGCGCGCGGACAGGCAACACCCGGCTTTCCTGCGGCTGTTTGTGGCAGACGCATAATTCGCTGATTTATACTGCAAAATTACAAGATTATAAATGGTTCTACCGCATGCCAACGCACAGCCCGGCAAAAGGGACTTGCTGTGTCAGGGCAGATCATTGAGGGCCGCCGGTGCTTGATGAGCGCAAGCGAGCTTATGCACCGCTGCGTGCCCGATTAAGCGCGAGCGGGTCTGACCTGACATTGCAAGCCCGTGCAGGGCGTTCGGGTAATCATAGTGAACTAAACACCAAGATCACGCGTTTTCGGCTTTCAGCTCCTCCAGCTGCTTCACCGCGTCCTCGTAGGAGCGGAACACGATCCCGCGGAAGCCGAGGCTCTCCGCTACGGCGACGTTCTGCTCCGTGTCGTCGATGAAAACGCTCTCCTGCGGCTTCAGTTGAAAATGCTCCAGAAAGCTTGTATACATCCGCGGATCCGGCTTCGTCATCCTCTGCTGAAAGGAGAGGAAGCCGCCGTCCATATACTGCATAAACGCAAGCGAATCCTGGCACTCGTCGTAGGCCTTCTTCGAATAATTCGAGAGATAATACACGCGATAACCCGTCTCCTTCAGGCTCCTGATCCAGGGGACGGCGTACTCCCGTATCGTCAGCATTCCATGGATGTTGGAGAAGGCCTCGTTCAGCTCCTTCTCAATCTCCGGATCCAGACTTACAAACGCCTGCATGGCTTCCTCTTCCGTGATGTCCGCGCGCTCGAACTGTTCCCAGTACGGGCTCATCACGGACGCTTTCAGGAGCCGTTTGATCATCGGGGCGTCGAAGCCCTTTTCCGCCAGAAATTCCTTCAGGCGGAAATCTACCAGTACATTTCCTATGTCAAATACAATATTTTTTATCATCTGATCTTAGTTCCACCGCCTTATACCCGTCCGAGCTTCTCAGCGAAGCGATGCAGCGCGTCCGGAATATGTATCGTCTGCGGACAGACCTTCTCGCAGCTGCGGCAAGCCACACAGCATTCCGGCTGTTTGTCCGCGTCTATGGACGAGAGCCCCATCGGCGCGATGAAGTCTCCTGATCCCGCGACCACCGCCTCGTTGTAGAGCTTCAGCAAAAACGGAATGTCCAGCTTCTGCGGGCAATGGCTCACACAGTAATGGCAGCCCGTGCAGGGAACCGTGGTACGGGCGATCATGTCGTCCGCCACGCCGAGGATCAGCTCCTTCTCCTTTTCATTCAGCGGTTTCTCTTCCGCAAAGGTTGCGATGTTGTCCTGCAGCTGGTTCATGTTCGACATACCGGAAAGGATCATGGTTACCTCCGGGATCGTCTGCAAGAAGCGGAACGCCCACGCCGGCACGCTTTCCTCCGGCCTCGCCGCCTTCAGCTTTGCCTCAAATTCCTCAGAAAGCGCGGCAAGCTGCCCGCCGCGGACCGGCTCCATCACCCAGACCGGAAGATTCCGGCTCTTCAGCAGCTCGACCTTTTCCTTCGCGCTCTGGAATTTATAGTCAAAATAATTCAGCTCGATCTGGCAGAATTCCATGTCCTTCCCGTAGGCGTCCAGGAACTTCTTCATGCAGTCGAGGCTGCCGTGCGTGGAAAAGCCGAGGTGACGGATGCGGCCGTTTTTCTTCTGCTCCAGCAGGTACTCGTAGATCCCGTATTTCGGATCGAGATAGGCGTCCACGTTCATCTCGCAGACATTGTGGAACAGATAGAAGTCGAAGTATTCCACCTGGCACTTTTTGAGCTGTTCCTCGAAGATCTCTTTCACCTTCGGCATGTTGGAGAGATCGTAGCCCGGGAACTTTGTCGCGAGATAAAAGCTGTCCCGCGGATATTTTTTGAGGGCCTCCCCGACGACTAGTTCCGACTGTCCGTTGTGGTAGCCGTAAGCGGTATCGTAATAATTGACGCCTGCCTTCATGGCATAGTCGACCATCTCCTGTGCAGCTTTTACATCGATCTTTCCGTCGTCGCCGTCCACCACCGGCAGTCTCATGTTCCCCATGCCGAGCGCAGACAGCTTCATTCCCTGAAATTCCTTATAAATCATATCCGTATCCCCTTTCTTTTTTGATTTCACAGCAGCCGGGGCGAATGATCTTCAGCCTCCGGCATCGCTGTCTTAATCATAACATTCCTTATATCAATTGTGCAAGAGAGATTTTATCATCCAGCAGCTTCTGCGCGTCCGGGAACGGGCCGAGGCTGCGCCTTAAGATGCCGTGCATCTGCGCGATCGCGACGCCGTAGTTCGTGATCGGAACGCCCGCGTCGACCGCCTGCCGCACCCGGTACTGCATCTCACGCTCGTTCAGCATGCAGCCGCCGCAGTGTACGATCAGCGCGTACTTCGAGAGGTCTTCCGGAAAGCCCATGCCGGAGGTGAACTCAAAGTTAAGATCCGCTGAGGCGTATTCCCGGATCCAGCGCGGCAGCTTGACCGTCCCGATGTCGTCGCACTGGCGGTGATGGGTACAGCCCTCCGCGATCAGCACGGTGTCGCCGTCCTTCAGGCGATCGAGCTGCGCCGCCCCGCGGATCGCCGCGTTCAGATCTCCCTTGTAGCGCACAAACAAGATCGAGAACGACGTCAGCAGAATGTCCTGCGGCGTGTCCTTCGAAACCTTGCCGAAGGCCTGCGAGTCCGTGATCACGAGGCGCGGTTTCTTCTGCAGGGAAGCCAGCGTCTCCTTCAGCTCGCTCTCCCGCGTGACGACTGCCGCCGCTCCCGCCTCAAGAATATCGCGGATCGTCTGCTGCTGCGGCAGGATCAGCCGTCCCTTCGGAGCCGCAGAATCAATCGGCACGACGAGCACCACGACGTCGTTCGGCGCAAGCAGATCCGCGACGATGCGCTTCTTATTTTCTTCCTGCTTCACGAGCTGCGCGATCAACTCTTTCAGCTCATAGATATTCTGCCCGGTCCTCGCGCTGACGTAGATTGTATTTCCTGTCACAGCGCCAGCTTGAGGCTCATTTCCACCGAGCAAATCCGCCTTGTTGTACACGACCGCATACGGAATCTGTTTATCCTCAAAGAGCGCGACCAGCCCCCGGTCCGCTTCGCTCATGCCCTTCTGCGCGTCGAGCACCAGCACCGCCACGTCCGTGTAATTGAGCACCTGCCGCGCACGTTTCACGCGCAGCTCGCCCAGCTCGCCCTCATCGTCGATGCCCGGCGTGTCGATAATGACCACCGGCCCGAGCGGTAAAAGCTCCATCGCTTTTTTGACCGGATCTGTGGTCGTCCCTTTCACATCCGAGACAAGCGCCATCTCCTGCCCCGTCACCGCGTTTACAACGCTCGATTTCCCGGCGTTGCGCACCCCGAAAAATCCGATGTGCACACGCTCCGCCGATACTACATCATTCATGCTCATCTTCCTGTCTCCTCTGCGATAAATCTCTACAGGGAATCTCTTTCATTTGTCCCTCTGCCTGTTTCACTGTCACGCTGTCTCATCTCCTGCAAGACACGTTCCAACATGGAAAATACCCTGAAAGAATGCTTTTACTTTCTGAGTATAGCAAAAACACCCCCTGCTTTCAACCGAATAAATGCGGCCGTTTTTGCATTGTCTCCGCGAAAAAAGAGCCGCACGCTCAACGCGGCAGCTCCTTCTTCTGATCCCGTACATAATAGCAGGTATTGTTCCTCGCGAAAAAATCCATGTACATTTTTTCTACCCGGCGGACACATTGATAATAAAATTTTGCCTTCTCAAAAAAGCGCTGCTTCTCCTGCTCGAACTCCTGCTCACGGCCGGAAAGGCAGTTCACCTGCTCCGACAATGTATTGTCTCTCTGAAGCAGGTTCCTCGGATAACACTCGTGCACCTCCACGGTGCAGCCGCGCTTCAGATCCCAGCCCAGATACTCCAGCTCCGTCTCGCTTTCCTTCAGAAGCCTTCCGACGATATACCGGCCTTTGAGAAGCGTCCCCGGCGCGAGCCACCACACCTGCGTCAGGCACAAACCGTTCTGATAACCGCACACCGGACAGGGAACGTTCGACGGCCCACCGTCGTGAAACTCCTCCTCTTCGTCCCGATCCGGCAGCTCCTCCATTGGAGCAAAGCAGTAAATACACCGGTGAAACATCTCTATTTTTTCCTTTCTCATTGCCTCACTCCATTCCTGACAGACCCCTGAGCTTTCGGAAGATCGCGATGCAGACCTCCCGGAAGCCGCCGTTTTTCAGATCTTCATATGTACTCAGCAGTGTAGAATTCCTGTCTGTGGTCTTATCCGAATCCGCCGCCGTTACGTCAATCCTGCCTGTCTGATTCATGATTCGGCTCTGCATTCCCTCCGCCTGAGTCGCCGTCTGACTCTGCACATCCTCTGAAGCGTACATCCTCTCCCACAGCTCCCGCATCGTCTGCGGGCGCTTGTCGACAAAGAGGTCCAGACCCTGAAGGATCATCTCCTCCTGGCAGCGCGGGAGCCGCACGCCGAGCTCGCCGGGCGTCGGCAGCTTCTTTCCGGTCAGGCGGTCCATCGCCTGCACCGGCAGCTTCCCGGTGAGGCAGTAATAGACGGTGGCGCACAGGCTGTAGACGTCCGTCCACGTCCCCTGCCCCTTGCTGCGGTACTGCTCCGGAGGCGCGAAGCCCTGCTTCATCGCGAGCGTCATCGAGCGGTCCTCTGTCACGTCGCGTGCGTTCCCGAAGTCAAGCAGCTTCACATGCCCGTTCTCCAGCATCATGATATTGTCCGGGCTGATATCCCGGTGGATCAGGCCCTTTTCGTGCACCTTCTGCACCGCAAGGATCAGAGACTCCATCAGCGGCATCAGGATCTCCGGCGGGATGCGCCCGCCGAAGCCATCTGTCATCTGCTTGAGGTTCTGCCCGTCCAGGTACTCCATCACCAGGTAGCCCGTCTCGTTCTTCTCCAGATAATCCCTCACAAGCACGATCTCTGGGACCGTGTGAAACTGCGCGAGCGTCAGCGCCTCGTCCTCGAAGCGCGCAAGTCCCCGCAGGTAGCTCTCCTCCTGCGCCTGAGAATATTTCACGTCAAGACTCTCCCTGCAGTCGCGGGTGGCCCAGAAGCCCGGATAGTATTCCTTGACTGCCACCGGCAGCTTCAGCCGCAGATCCGTCCCGTAATAGGTGATCCCGTAGCCGCCCTCGCCTAGCACCTTTTCGATATGGTACCGTCCTCCGACGATCGTCCCGGGCGGCAGCTGATACCATTGATTCGCCATTGTCCAATCCCCCGTTGCTCTGCTATCCGTCCTTACTCTTCGCTCTCTTCCTCATCCAACGCCACGAACGGATTTCCGTACTTCTTCGCGTACTCTTCCGCTGTGCTTCCCCTGTAGGCCCGGATCGTGATGTTCTCATCCCTGGCCTCGTCTTCCGGCAATATAACCGGATTTCCGTCGTAGACCATGCTCGTGGAGCCCGGAACGTCCTCCGAATTCATGTCCAGGAACGTCGGATTGCCCAGAATCGTGATCTCCTTCAGGTTCTTGCAGTAGGCGAACGGAATCGTCAGCTCTTCCACACTCTCGGGGATCACGACCGACTCAAGATACAGATTGTGCTGAAGCCCGTAATCCACGATCCTGCGCAGCGTCTCCGGAAATTCCACCGAAACCATTCCCGAATTCGTAATCGCGTTCACATCGATCTCCTCCACCGTTCCGAAGTCAAACTCCGTCAGGTTGACGCAGTTGGTGAAGAGGCCGCTTGTGAGCTTCGTGATCCCCGGTTCCACGACCACTTTCCGGATAAAGTTCCGGTAGTTCGACCATCCGGGGCCGCTCCCTATTGCATCCGTATCCTCCAATGTTGTCCTGTACCTCCAGGGCTCGCCCTCGCCGCTCATCGTTAGCACGCCGCTCTCCAGGTCAAGCTCCCAGTACACATTCTCCCCGCACTGTCCGTCCACCGTGGGCTCGGGCTCCTGTCCAAGCGGGACGAACGGAAGCTGCAATTCCTCCGCGAACGCCTCCGCATTCGATCCGCTCTCCGCGAAGATCATCGGGCCGCCAAGAGGCTGCTCCGGGCCGGAGGGATCCCATAATCTGAACGTTTCGCCGAACGCATTATGATCCAGCTCCGGCTCCTCGTGGATAACCGCCTTCATGATCCCGGCGTCCTTGAACGCATTCACCGCAACGGATTCCAGAGATTCCGGAAACTCTACCTCATCCAGATTTCTGCATGTCTCGAACGCGCCTTCGCCGATCCGGACAAGCCGGTCGCCGAACGTCACACTCTCCAACGCTGTGTCCGCGAACGCCCCGTCGCAAATCTCCCGCACATACTCAAGACCGTCGACCTGCTTCAGGTTCGGGCAACCGGAAAAAGCATTCTGTCCGATCGTGGCGACATTCTCCGAGATCACCACTTTCTCGATCGTGTCGCGGTACTCGCCCCAGGGAAGCACATGTTGTTCTTCGGAATCCACTCCGAAATCCCACATCTTCCGATCTTTCCCATCGGCCAAAATCGTAAGCACTCCCGTCGACGGATTGAAGCTGTAAGTCATGTAATCGCCGCAGGCTCCGGTGATCAGATCCGCCGCCAGCTCGGACTCCTCCGAACCTGTCGCGCCTGTCTCCGCTCCGGACAGCTCCGATGCGAGCTCCGTCCCCGGCTGTCCCGGCACATCCGGTCCGCCGCCCTGTCCGCCGCGCAGCAGCTGCCATCCGGCAAACACCGCAAGCACAAGGAGCACAGCCGCGCCGCCAAGGAGCAAGAGACGTCTCCTGTCGTCGTCACTTTTTCCTCCGTTCAGACCATTTTTCCTTCCATCGCCATCGGCCGCATCCTGATTTCTGTCGGTACGATCTCCACCAGAACGATTTCCGTCGATATGATCCCCGCCAACATAAGTTTTGCCGCCATGGTCTCCGCTGCTGTAAGTTCCACCGAGGCGGTCTCCGCCGATATCATCGCTGCTGCCGTCCCTATCGTCGTCATCCGTATCCTCGTCGCCGCCCGTCCGGAACAGCCGCCTGTACAGCTCTCCCATATCCTGGATGCGGTCCCTGGTCTGTATCTCCATGCCCCGCTTCAGTGCCTTCTCCACATAGTCCGGCACTTCGATGCCCAGCTCCTGAAACCAGATGATATCCTCCCCGAGGATCCTCCCGGGCGCGTCTGCGGGCGCCTCGCCTGTCAAACAGAAATAGATCGTCGCGCACATCGCGTAGATATCCGTCCAGGGTCCGAGCGAACCGCGGCTCTGGTACTGCTCCACCGGAGCGTAGCCCTGCTTGAGGATCGCCTCGGTCGACTTTGTCAAAGGCTGATCCGGCGCGGTAAGTCCCACGTCCCGGACCGCCCCAAAATCGACGAGTCGCACATCTCCGTCGTTCTGGATCATGATGTTGTCCGGACTGATGTCCCTGTGGACGATGCCGGATCTGTGCACCGTCTGCAGGGCCTTTATGATCGGCCCCAAAATGCCGAGCGTCTCCTCGACCCCGAGCTTTCCGCCATGCTCCCTCACATACTCCTTCAGCGTGATACCCTCGATGTACTCCATGACGATGTAGGCCGTGTTGTTCGCGAGGAAAAAGGTCTTCACCTGCACGATCTCCGGAATCCCGGACAGCCGGGCGAGCATCTTCACCTCGCGCATGAAGCGCTCCTTGTTGTTGCGGAAGCGCGAACCGACCTCGCCCCCGCCGCTGATCACGTCCGTCGAATTCTTGTTGTTCCGGCTCACGGCTCCCGTCGGGTAATACTCCTTGATCGCGACCGGCATTTCCAGATACTGATCCCAGCCCATATAGGTGATGCCGAACCCACCTTGACCGAGCACACGCCCGACCAGATACTGCTCCTTGAGCACGGTGCCGGCCGGGAGCTGGTAATCCTCATTCGGCTTGCTGTTGTCATAACCGCAGTGCGGGCAAACCACGGCGTCTCCGATCTTTTTCATACATCCATAACAACGTTTCTCTCTCATCTCTCTACCCTCTGCCCTGTCCTTTGCCCTGTCCTCCGCTGCAGAACACCGCGGCGGCAGTATAGTTATCATTGTCTCCCTTCACGCGCGCGCGCAGGATGCGCTCCATGCGCGCAAGCCATTCGTCCGGAGTTGCGGAAGATGCAAGCTCCCTCTCCATCTCCGCTTCGTACACATATTCCCAGAACCCGTCGCTGCACAGCAGGAACGCGTGCACGCCCGACGAGACCGGGACGGCCTCCGCCACATCCGGCTCCCAGCTACTCCCGCCCAGAGCCCGCAACACCTTGTTGCGGTCCTCGTGGAATCGGAGCTGCTCTGGGGTGATCTCCCCCATCAGCACCGCGATCTGCGACACGCTCTGATCGAGCGTCTGCTGCACGATGTGATTTCCGCTGAAATGATAAAGCCTGGAGTCGCCCACATGCCCCCAACGGGCCTCCTGCCCGTCGATGCAGAGCACGACCGCCGTTGTCTTCATCATGCAGCTCTTCGACTGGTGGCGCGTCACCTCTCGGTGCGCGTCCTCGAACGCCCGGCGCATCCCCTCCCGACTGCCCAACATCCTCCGGTGGTACTGCCGGGATAGGCTCTCCACCGCGGCTCTGGACGCGGTCTGTCCGCCCCCGTGGCCGCCAAGACCGTCCGCGACGATCGCGCACACTCCGCGATCCGAATTCTCAATCCAGACCGCATCTTCGTTCTGGCTGCGTCCTCCGCAGCTCGTGATTTGCGCTGTCGTAATCATTTCCGCCTCCTGAATCGACTCCTCAGAACGTCCCACAGTCGCTGTGTCGTCCCTGGAGCAAACTTTTTGCAATCTTTCACTCCGGTTTCTGTCATAATTTCGGATATGTGAGTATCACGGCGGTGTAATTGTCCTGATACTCCTTGTCTGCCTCCTCAATCTGCCGCCCGAGCTCCCGCGCGGCCTCGTCCGCATTCTTCTCCAATGCCTGTTCCATCTGCCAGTCCTCCAGCGTGCCGAAGACGCCGTCGGTCGCCAGAAGGATCCTGTCTCCCGGCACGAGCGCGATCCCCTCGCTGCTGCGATCCAGATGCATAAGCTCACCGGCTCCGACAAAGCTTGTCAGCGCAGCCTTCTGCGCGTTTCTGTGAACCTGATCGAGGCTTCCTCTGCCGTTGACCCCGGCAAGCGCGAGCTCCTCCGCGTACACATGCGGACGGTTCAGACAGAGCAGCCTTCCTCCTCGATACAGATAGATGCGGCTGTCGCCGACTGTCAGGAAATACAGCTTTCCGCGGCGTATGAGCGCTTGTACAAGCGTGGAACCGCTCTTGCGGATGTTCGGTCCGAGCATGCCGTTCACGTGGATGTTCGTCGCCCGCGCAGCCTCCAGAAGCAGATCCGCCGGGTCTTTCTCCGTCCCCGCCCCGAAGAATGTGTCAAGGCAGGTGCTCACGGCAAGCCGGCTCACCGCCCCGCCGTCGGAGAGGCCGCCCATCCCGTCCGCCAGCACGGCAAACAGGCCTTTTTCCTGCCACAGTCCTTTCCCCGACTCATCGGAAAGACCGCAGCTGTCCTGCTGGTCGTCTCTCCCGCCGATTCCGTGCACAATGCCGGTCAGCGCCATACCCGTCCCCGGTGCGGAGGCGGATCCTGTCCCCAGCGCAGGCACCTGCGCGCCGCCTTGCCCCCGCAGCGTGGATTCGCCGGCTTCTCCGGCCTGAGCACTCCCGCCGGATTCGCCTTTGTGGCCCGCGTCCTTTTTCCGGAAGTATCTCCAGAGAAGCACGAACGCCGCGACAATCAGAAGTACTACGCCGCCCAGCTCCAGCTTCCGCACAAGCTCCGGGGACAGCGCAGATTCCGGCTGTATCTTCACAGATTCCGTCTGCACCGTCACGGATATCGGTTGCTCCGTCGCAGATTCTGTCTGCACTGTCGTGGCCTCCGCCTGCGTCTCTGATTCACTCTCTTTTTCCTGTGAGCCTTCGACAGTTCCCATGGTTTCCGTCTCGGCCGTATCCCTTCGGTCCAGGCCCGGATACGAAATGGTCACCGGGTTGCTCGTCATCTCAGCCGGAATCCCACCCTGTGTCTGTGTCTCTGTCTCAGCTTCCGCTTCCGTCTCCGCTGAAATGATCCCCTGCGCTTCGCTCTCCGTCTCCTGCTCTGCGCCCGGCAGATTCTGCATCTCCTTCAGAGCCTTCGTTTGTTCCAGCCCGCCGCCTGCGGTCGACCTTCTGTTCTCATCCATAATTCTTACCTGTTATCTTCCAGCTCTTCCCAGGAGAACTGATCCCCGCAAAGCGGCACAAAGATCAGAATACTTCTCCCGATCTCAATCTTATCATACGCGTGAAGCTCTGTCATCATAAGGACGGCCTTGCCGTTGAGCCTCACGATTCCCCTGCCGCTGCCCGGCGCGAAATAGTAGAGCTTCTCCCTCGTATCGTACGCCAAGATCGCGTGGTTCTCTCTGGAGATCGTGTCGTCTCCCGTGACGGCGATGTCCATGTACGGCGCGCGGCCGATGTAATTGTTGTCCGCATGGATCCTGAAATCCTGTCCCTTCGCCGGTCCCTCGATACACACCAGCCAGCCGACCACCGGAGTGAGCTCCTCAGCGGATCTCGCCTCCGTCCTGTCCCAGGAGCCACGGTTGCCGTCCGCCGCCTTCTGGTAGGAATCCTGCTCCCACCAGCCCTTCGCCCTCCCGTCCTCTCTCGACGGATTCGCGTCTGCATCCGGGCTCAGAAAATGTACCGGCTGCGTCTTTCCGATATCCTCCGCTCCTCCCCTGCCGGGCGCGTCCTCCGGGTCGAGCGGAACCGTTCCCTCGAGCGCTCTCAGCCGCGCGCACTCCGGGCATTCCGGCGTCACCGACGGGTCGTAGCTGTGTCCGTTTTTGCATTTGATGATCTCCATAATGATTCTCCTTTTTCTTCTCATAATAGTGGGTTTACAGTTACTCTATTTAAAGTTCCATGACCTCAAATATCTGATTCTCTCCAATGCGGATCCCGCTCCCCGGCCTCAGTTCGTACACGAGTCCCGGCGTGATCTTCTTATAGTCCAGATAGGTGGCGCAGCCGGAACCCATATCCGTCAGGAACAGCTTCCCCCGCTCGCTCCAGACCCGGAAATGGACGTCTCCGATTCCTGCTATCCCCGGTGGGAAATGGATCAGGCACTGCGCTTTCTTTCCCGCGTACAGGATCGGCTCCGGCCGGAAGCGCTCATTCTCCCATATGCCAGTCCTCCCGAGCAGAATCAGACTCCTGCTTTTCGCAGCCGCCGACCCGGATGTTCCTCGGCCGCTTTCCCTTCCCACCGGCTCCCCGGTCAGCTCCGACCAGAAAACGCCTACATCCTGATACCGATCCTTCACCGGGAGCGCCATCGCCTTCTGCAGCGCCCTTTCATCGAAATTCTCCGGCGGACGGACCCCAAGCTCCGAGAGCGTTTTCTCTCTCGCCCCGGAGAGGCGCTCGATCGCCCCTGGCGGAAGCTGCCCGGCGAGGCAGGAGTAGATCGTCACCGCCAGCGCGTAGATATCGCTCCAGGGTCCAAGGTCCCCATGCAGCGAAAACTGCTCCGGTGGAGCGTATCCCCGCTTCAGGACGATCTGCGTACTCATCCCTCCAATCCTGGTCTTCGCTGCGCCGAAATCAATCAGCTTCACCTGTCCATTCTTGCGCAGGATCACGATATTATCCGGACTGATGTCACAGTGCACGATCCCGCTCTGGTGTACCGTGCGCAGCGCGTGTACAGTCTGGGAAAATACCGGCTTCAGGTCCTCCCATCCGGCCCGGAGACCGGGCTGCCTCTGCAGAAGATGCCTCAGGTCAGAGCCGTCCAGGTATTCCATCGCATAGTAGGCGGTATTGTTTTCCCGGAACAGGTGCCTCACTTCCACAATGTTCGGATGCCCCCGGTACTGGTAGATGATCTGCGCCTCCTCCAGAAAGCGATCCATATATTTCTCGAAATGTTCCCTGTCCTTCCCCGAGGATACTTCCCCGGAACCCTTGACCCGATCCGAAATTCCCGCCGGCATGTACTCCTTCAGCGCGACGCGGCAGTTCTCTCTCTCGTCCCACGCCCGGTAGGTGATCCCGAATCCACCCTCGCCGAGCGTCGATCCGATCGTATAGCGGCCGTGCAGCAGATAGCGCTGCGGCAGCGCGCGCGGAGAATTCCGGCCCGACAAAAACAGTTCTCTCAGATTTCCCTTTGCCAAAGCTATCTCCTCATTTCTCTTACAAGCCGGACGCTGCAGGTCTGATCGCCCAGGCAGACGGTACTTCCCTCATAAACCTCCGTCTCGACCTGCGCCGGAATCCTCCTCGCGTCGACGAGCGTTCCGTTCGTGGAGCCGAGATCCCGCACGCTCAGCCTGCCCGCCTGCAGGCGGAACTCACAGTGCAGGCCGCTTACCTTCGGACTGTTGCCGAGCACCAGAGAAGCTCTCGACGCGTCCCTGCCCACACGTAGTACGCTGTCCTCACTCAGAGCGATCCTTCTACCGGAGAGTTCTCCGGAGACGCCCTGCAGATACCACACCTCCGCGGATACGGAATTCCCGACGTCCGACAGCACCGGATTCTGATTTATGATTCCCGGAGACACCGCGTTCACCGCGTTCGTCAGGCCGCCGTTTTCCTGGACACTGATCTCGACGATCTGATTCACGCCCTTGCGCAGCAGCGGAAGCAGGAAGAAGAAACCGAGCGGATACAGCACGAAGAGTATCTGCGCTGAGAGCAGGCTGCCCAGAACCGGAACTCTCAGTATCCAAACCTCGCTCAGCGGCGTCTCCGAATTGTTCAGCGCATGCAGCAAAAACGCGGCCGCAAAGTAGATCAGCACCGGGAGCTGAACCAGATGGCTCACCCTCAGATCCCCGTCCTTCTTCACCATGGCGATCGCCCCGCCGTAGAGCGCCGCATACAGGCCGTGTCCCACGACCCCGTTCATCAGTCGGATCAGAGCAACCTTTATGCCATACAGTGCGGCAAGCTCATAATCTCCCTGAATCAGTATGCCAAAGTTCTCGTCAACGATAAAGGCGTTAAAGCTGTACTGGATCGACTCCATCAGCGCGAATCCCGTCCCCACGGCAAATCCGATCAGGATCCCGTTGAGGATGTAGGAGCGTTTCTGCTTTCTCCTCCCCAGAAACAGGCAGACCAGCAAAAGCTTGGCCGGCTCCTCGATCACCGGGGCCAGATACGCCGGAAGATCGATCCTCTCAACCAGCAACGCGGTACAAAACAGCGACAGCACGCCGCCGAACAGTATCATCTTCAGAGCCTCGTACAGCGAGATGTTCCTGGGGATATTCATCTCCCACGCCATCAGAAACATCGTCAGCGGTACCAGACAGGGAATGAGGATCAAGAGCATATACAACGCAAGCTCATGCTGCGTCATGTAAAAGAAGCCTCCGAGGAGCGCAGCAGCCAGAGCTCCCACCGCGAAGAACCGCGCGAACAGGAACGGTTTGATCCACTCGGCCAGCATGTTTGCCCGACCCGGCGTCGTCAGCGAAGTCCCCGCGATAAACACGCGCGCCGTGTCTTCCTCCGTATGCCTTTTGAATACATCCGAAAAAATATCTTTATAGCCCAGCTCTCCCGACTCTGCCTTGCGGAAAAACGTCTTGTTATTCTTGCTGTTCATCTTCTGAATCTCCTTTGCAAAATCTCTTTCCCGGCCGCGTATCCGTTCGCGGTGTCACCTCTTTATCACCCGGAACGCGACCTGATGGCTGCCCACATAAAATACCATCCCGGGATCAATGCTGTATGGCGTCTGCGCCTCCAGCTTCACTCCGTTCTCCAGAAATGTGCCGTAGCTGGAGTCCAGATCGCGCAGCAGGATGCGCCCGTCCCGTATCTCAATCCTGCAGTGTCTGCGGCTGACGCCCTTCGTGTCCTCCGGAAGCGTCAGATCCGAATTCTGCGGATCGCGGCCGATACGGAAATTGTCGTAGATCACGATCTGCTGCCCCGCCGTCGGGCCCGATACACAATCCAATATGTACTGACTCTGCCTCTGCTCCAGCCCGAGCTGGATCGTCCCGGACGGAGGCGTGTACTCGCTTTTTTCCGAATCCGTCGAATCGTTCTCTTCCGGCCGACCGGGCGAAGCTCCCTTTTTCTTCCTGTTTCCGGCCAGGAAGATCACCACCAAAATCCCAGTCAGGATCGCGATCCATGCGCTGGGCGGCAGGGATCCTGTCCGTTCGGAAGTCTTTGTATCCTCAGGATCCGGCTCATCCTGTTCCACCGGCTCTTCGCCGCCGGAGCCGCCGTCCCTTTCCTTCGGTTCTGCTTTCGCAGGCGCTTCCGTCTCTTTTTCTTCAGTCTCCTCTTCCTCCGGCTCCTCCTTCGCCGCTGTCTCCGGCTCGGCCTCCTTCGGTTCGTCCGCCGCGGCCTCCCCGGGCTGCGCGTCCGTTTCCCCGCTTCCTTCCTCTGGCGTATCCTCTCCCGTGTATTCTCCCCAGTTTTCAAGCGCGAACAGCTCTTCGACCACGTCTATCGGAATGTCATAGACCAGGTACTGTCCGTCCCGGTAGCCGCCGATCCCCACTGCCTCCCCTGTCTGCGAGTCGACCACCAGAGCCCCGTTCCACATCCCTTCCACACCCAAATCCTCGTCCAGGATATAGCCGCCCTCCGTCTGCTCCAGAGAGCCCGCGATCCATCCGTTGATCATGGTGTACTGGTCTTCCTTTTGATTGTAAGCGTAAAATCCGGCCGCCAGCCTGGCCTCCGGGTCGATCTCCCCCAGTGGAGCCGCCGGTTGCCCTTCGAGCGGCGAGGATCCGTAACAGACCGCCAGACCGTTTCCGAGGGGAGCCATGATTATTTCTGCGTTGCTGTCCAGATCTCCCGTCATTCTCAGGTATTTATCGTAGTCGAAATCCTCGTAGTCTCCCGCCGTGAAAACATAGGTGTATCCGCCATAGCTGACCGCGGAACAGGACAGCCCCCAGGAATTGTCCAGCTCGTTTGTCTCCAGATTCATTACAGGGGAAAACATGATGGCGTCCGTGTAATCCTCAGCGCCCTGCGTCTGCCGCGTCTCCTGCTTCACTTCACCCTGCAGCTGCTGATTCACTTCCGCCTGTCCCTGCTGCCCCAGCGATTCATACGTCCGCCGCTTCACCGTGTCCTGAAGCTGCTGCATCACCTCCTGCAGTCGCTGCTTTGCCGCCTCCTGTGTCTGCGCTCCCAAGACTTGACATGACAGGCCAAGCGCCGCGGCCAGCACCGCCGTCAGCAGCCGGCGTCCGATCTTTTTGAGGCTTTTTCCTCCCCGCTTTCCCTCGTATCTCTCTCCTCTCATCTGTTCAACCCTCCCTGTTTCCCTGCGCGCAATTTCCGATCAGCGCTTCCGATCAATTCTTCTGACCGTAGTATATCAGACGAATTTTTCCGCCCGTGCAACTTGTTTCCGAATGGAAAAGTCAAAAAAGGACAGCAAAAAAGCCGCCGTCGCACCCCGCGGCAGCAGCTTCTGCTATCATCCTTCCGTATTAGCTCTTTTTTTGTCCCAATCCTTCTTCCTTCTGTGTCTCCCGCAGCTGCTCATCCCCTGTGCGCTTGGCATGCCATCCTAACACTGCCCGTCCGCCCCGAATAGCTCCTCCACGACGCGCTCCATCCTCCGGCTCATATCGTCATCGCCCTGCGGCTTCAGACAGTACAGCACCAGATAGTCGAACGGGTTTCGCGGATCCATGCGGCTCATCCCACACTCTTCCATCATCGCGTTCAGCCTGCGGCAGTGCTCCTCCAGCGTCTCCTTCGGCGTAATATATTCTTCGTCCAGCTCGTCGTACTCGAGATCCCAGATTCCGCCCGTGATGATATAGAGCAAAAGCAGCACCTTCCGCGACACATCCTCGCTGCGGCTCTGCATCGCCTTGATGTTCCTGCTCCCGGGCCAATATTTCTTTATCACCTTCTGCATGTCACTGTAGGAGACCATCTTCCTGCTCTGCGGCATCTTCATGCGCAGGTAATGCTCCGCGACGTACTCCAGAGAATATGCCTCCTCCTGCTCCTCCCCGCCCACAAGAAGATCCAGCATCTTCCGGAAATACTGGTAGGCTGTGTTGTGGTACGTTCCGAGGTTCGCGCTCTGCTGCAGCAGAAAACCGATAACATCCTCCCCCGGCGGCAGGTTCTCAAAACGAAGGCGCATGACCTGTGTGCGCACGTTCTGTCCCGGCCGGCTTTCTCCTTTTTGCTCCGCGAAAATCCGCGCATTCTCACAGGCAGTCCGATAGCTCTGGTGATTGCGCAGCGAAAACGCGTAGATCATCTCCCTCTCGTTGCGGTAATGGATCCCTTGCTCCACGGTCTGCAAAAGCAGCGTGTCCGTCTGCTTCTCGTCGAGCCCGAGCGCAAAGGCGATACGGAAGATCTCCTCACGGTCAGAAGGAACGTTTTTATCCATCATCCAGTTCTGTACCTTCCTGCGGACGCTGTCCGCTTTCGCGTCTTTTCCGTCCTCCTGCGCGCAGAGGATCAGACCCTCGATCAGTCTGGTCTCCAGATCCTTCGCAGGATACAGACGTCGCAGGTTTCCCGAAAATGTGCGCAGTTCCATCCCGGAATTCAGGAAAGCCACCGCCTGCTTCGGGGTCAGATCCCCCTCCGCAAGATAATCCCACTGTTTTGCGGATATCTCCGTAAACTGCTCCCGAAATTCCATCTCTTTCCTCTCCTGCCCGCCGCAGGCTCCCGCACAGCTGTGTATATCCTGATCACCTGTCTTGTCTTCCGTGCGGCCGCCGCATCATTGTCCATACTATATTAACAGTATAATCTTTTTGTCGCTTTCTGTCACTAATTTATTACTGTTCAGACCAGGCCAAAGCACTTGCCGCTGAGGCAGTAAAAAAGTGATTCAGAGGGCAGCCTCTTCAAGTCCCTCCGGCGAGAGCCTGTACACCGCGCTGCAGACCTCCGCGATGTATTTCCTGTCGTGCGAAATGCTGATCACCGCTCCCGGAAATTCCCGTATCATTTTTCGGATCACCGGTCCGGACAGCGGAGAAAAATTTCTCGTAGGCTCGTCCAGGATCAGAACATTCGCGCCGGACATGCTCATCTTCAAGAGCAGCACCTTCGCCTTCTGCCCGCCGGACAGCTCACGGATGGGGCGTTCCATTTCGTCCACTGTAAATTTCAGCGAACCAAGGTAAGTCCGGATCCTCGTGCGCTCTTCTTTGCTGCCGGATCGGTCGAGAAAATCCACCGGCGTCATGGCAAGGTCTAAAAGATCCTCATAATTTTGCGGCATGTACTCTACCCGGATATCCGGCCTCTCCAGAAGCTCGTCGGCGATCTTTCTCAGCAGGGTCGTCTTGCCGGCGCCGTTCGCCCCGACAATGCAGATCTTCTCCGAGCCCCGGACCCGAAGGAAGATATTTCTCGCAAGAAGCCGCCTGTTCTGCGCATTTCCCGATACCCACGAATCAGTTTGATCGGCGGCATGCTCCGCGTGTGCGCTCATACGCGCATCTTCCGAAGTCCGCGAATCAGCATCTTCGGCAGACTGCTCCGCGTGTGCGCTCATGCTCTGCGCGCCGCCCGGCGTCCACAGCTCGTCCAGTGAATACTCGATAACCGTCTTGCCCGCCGGCATGCTGGCATCCTGCCCGCCCAGCTTGAAAAAAATAGCTTCCTCCCGCTCCGGCAGCTCTGTCATCTCTTCGTCCTGCCGCGCGAACCGCCTGCCCATCGCCTTGACGACGTGCATCTTATCCTTCAGGTTTTTGGCAGCGCCGGGGTTCTGCCTTGAGACCACCGCCTGCGCATGTTCCACACTCTGATATATTTTCCGGAACCGCTCCTCCCGCAGCTTCTTTTCCCTGCGGTCGTTCAGCGCCTGCTGCTCCTGCCGCTCGAAGCTGTGAAGCCGTTTCTGCACATAGTCTCGGTACGGCATTTTCGCGACCGTATACCTGCTTTTTGTTTTCCGTCTGATCTGCTCCAGATGAACCACCATGTTCGCGGTGTTTTCAATCAGCGTCTCGTCGTGGGAAATAAAGAGCACGATTTTTTCCCAGCCGTTGATCACCGTCTCCAGCAGCTCCATCGTGGCGAGGTCGATATCATTGGAAGGCTCGTCCAGAAGCAGCGCCGTCGGCTCCTGAATCAATAGCTTCATCAGCTGCGCCTTTACCTTTTCTCCGCCGGACAAACTGCCCAGTAGCTGCTCCCGATAGAAAAATTCCGGTTCGACGCCAAACTTCCCGGCCAGCTCCGTCAGTTCCTTCGGCGTCCGGTTCCAGAAACAGTCTTTCTCCGTGAAAAATTCGTATAAGGTTTTTTGCCTGTCCTTCTCCGGCAGCTCCTGGGGCAGATAACCCGGCTTTTCGTTCCCGAGCGCGCGCGTCCCCTTCGCCTCGGCATATTCCTCCGTCAGTTCCGGGTCATAGAGCCACTTCAGCAGGGTTGACTTGCCGTTCCCTTCCTCCCCGATGATCACCGCCTTGTCCCCATCGTTCAGTACCAGATTAAAGTCCTCCAATATCACGCGCAGATCCTTTTTGTGGGTAATAGTAAGTCCGTTTATCTGTAACATGGTCTCCTCCCTTCTGAACATCAAAACAGGTCCGCCTTGCGTACGCAAAACAGACCCGCAAAAAGAGACCCTTTCTTTTCTCACAGAAACAAAAAGGAAACAATCCGCGCGATCCTTCAATTTAAGCGTACACAATCTGCATGCCTCCCCGGAAATCCCGGGGCGCATGACAACAAGGAACCTGTCCGGATCCTCCCAAATATGTGCTTCACTTAAATCAAATTATCTGTCGATCATTTCCTCACCTTACACAACTTATGTTTTTTCTGATTTGTCCTGAACAATGTAACATTTACAAGACAGGTTTGTCAAGTATATCCGTTTTCATGATGAAGCCTTTTAAAACCTTCTGCAATCCATTCCTCCAGATTTGCAAGCTCCCCCACTATCGCATGGGGAGGAAGGATGCCTACAGCACATTTTCCTTATTTGCAACAAAGCCTGTTTCGTCCTTTTCAATTTTGATTACGAAAGGAAACTTATCATATTTCACACACATATAAAAATCAGCTTCCGGAAAAACGTCTTGTCTGGCTTTGTCAAAGAAATGTTCCCCGCCTTTCTTCTTTAAGCTGCTGATCCTCTGTTCCATTTCCGGAAATCTCCTGCCCTCCAGAAGGCTTTTGATATACTCCGCGCACAGCTCGTCCTCCGGCGCCGGTCTCACGCCTTCATTCCCCATACACACAAGAGAAACCGTCTGCGGCTGCTTGGCAAGGATGTACTCGGCTACCGCCTTTGCGTTGACAAGACTTCCGGTGATTATTTCACTCGCGCAAGACACATTGACGATTCCCTGTGTTCCCGCACTGGTGGTATGTATGATCGTTTTGCCGGCCACATCCTTCTCCAAAATAGTTGAGGGCGAATTGCCGTAATCAAACCCGTCACATTTCCTGCCATGTCGTTCCCCTACAAGAACACTGTTTGGAATTCGCTGTCTGAGGGAAAATGCTTCTTCTATCGTTCCAACAGGACGTATCTGTTTTGCACCCATGTCATACAGATAACATTCCAGTGAAAACGCCCGGAAAACGTCAATGATCACCGTCAACCCCTTCGCCTGTTTCGCTCCCTCGATTAAATGCAGAATGTTTATATTACACATATGTTTTATCCTTCCCGCAAATCTGTTTTCAATATCCAGGCATTATACGCAAAAACACGCAAAAAATCAATCGTATTTTTTTGTGATTGTTTTTCTGCGTATTTGAAATCTTCTCGCTTTATACTATAGAACCGATAAGGATTTTCCTTTTCTTCACAGGCATCTTTATACATTTTAATCTCGGATAATTCAAAGCCGATTTTCTCTGCCGTTCTCCAGGATGCACTGTTCGAATCAAGAATCAACGCTATTATTTCACTTTCATGATAATGTTCGAAAAAGTAGGAAATATATGCCTTTGCAGCCTCTGTGACATAGCCCGCTCTTCGAAATGAGGATCCCGCAAAGTAACAGATCCCCACCTTTTTCATGTCTTCAAAAAATGTACAGCCGACATTTCCAATGATCTCTCCCGTCGATTTCAGCAGAATTGTACACGGAATATAATCTGCCCTCGGATCATCCTTTTCCGTCAGCTCCAGCGCCTCCTTTATCCAGTCTCCCATCCATTCATGGAAATCTTCATCGAAGCCGATTTCGCTCAGGCTTCCGTCCCTCGCCATCTCGGCATATGCAATTTCATCTCCCTGTTGGATTGACCGGATGATCAGTCTCTCTGTCTCTATTCTCATTTTTCTGTTTCCTCTGTCATCTTATTTTTCCGTTTATTACAATCGGCCGGACCTGAGTCCGACCGACCTTCACTTGAATTCAGCATTATTTCTCTTCAAAAATAGTGAGAAAATACACCCTTATCTGCTACATAAACATTTTTTCTTAATCATACGTGGCCGAAGCCTGCATTTCAACCTTAAGATTGATTATAAATAAACTTGCGCCATATCAAATCAGCTATTTATATTTCTTATCGCCTTAGATAATATTTCCTCTGCATCATTACCTTCAATATCCAAATATTCCGCACAGATTAATTCCGTTTCCTTAATGCCGAACATGTTCTTCACCAAATAGTCTATATAGTCAAAACTAAATCTCGGATTGTATCTTCCGCCGGCTGTCGTAATATAATATAGTTTCTTTGCTTTGCACAATCCCTGCGGGAGTCCGACTTCATTATATTTCGAAACAATCCCTATCGCATAGATATTTTCTAAATATGTTTTTAAAATAGCCGGAAACTGGCCGTCCCAGTACGGGGCCGATACCACTATCACATCGGCTTCGGCAAACTGCTTCGGCAGATGAAAGATGCTGTCATCATAATTTTGCTTTTCAATCTGAGCTTCTCGATAATTCAGGCTTTCCTCATTAAGCGGCTTAATCTCCAGATCGGTTAATCTGACTTCTTCAAAAGCTCCCAGCTTGTCCAATAAAGCTTTTGCTAATCTGTTTGTCCTCGACTCTGCCCTTACACAGGCATTCACATATAAGATCATCTTTTTCTCCCTTTCTCCCTATGATTTCTTTCAAAATATTTGTAGGATTTTCTTACATGCAGTATGCCATAAAGCCGTTTTCTATTCAAGTCTTTTATATCCTTGCTTTTGCCATGCACGGTTTGTCTTTGCTACACTTGCCTCTTGTTTATATTCAGCACGCTCAGGACGACAAATATCGCGGCAAAGGCAACGGCAGCAAGGACGGCTTCTCTGTATACATTTGCTTCTTCCACGCCGCACAGCAGAGAATTAACGTTCATCAGCAGAGCGGGCGAGTATGCCTTTGCCTTCGGTATGGCACGCAATACATAGGCAAGCAGCACGATTCCGCCGGTACACAGGATAACGCTCGTATTATTTTGCAGCAGTGACGAAAACAGAACAACGAGACTGATGACCCACACGCCGAACAGCCACCACATGGCTGCCGCCGAAAACAAATGACGCGCAATCCCGTTGTCCCAGAAATAAGCGGTATAGCCGTAGGTAATCGA
>CANRDO010000035.1 GCA_947629385.1 uncultured Lachnospiraceae bacterium | reverse complement strand
AAAAAATTTGACAAAAAGAAAGCAGGTCTTATGCGGCCTGCGAGTACTTTTTCTTTTATTCAACTGTCAAACTCCCGTGTCTCCTCCGCCTTTGTCTCCGGAGCCGGAGCCTGCGTCTCTTCGACCTTTGCCTCGGTCGTCTGTTCCGTCTGCGCCTCTGTCACGGTCTCTGTCTCTGCCGCAAAAATTCCCACGGAACCCTGCTGCAGCAGCATCGCGCTCGCCAGAACCAGTGCCAAAACACGTTTTGCATTGTTTCTCTTCATCTCAAAACCTCCCTGCCTGCCGTCAACTTGACTTTTCCATCAAATTCTAATACAATGTTTTTGATTATTTTTGATGAAATGCGAATATAAAGCGGCATTGTATTATTTAAATTATATGTTTTTTGCATAAAATTTTCAAACCTTTCGATGGCTGATTTTAACAATTTAAACATTTTCCGTTTTTGTCCAAAAGTATAACAATTTTTGTTGCAATGTATAGGTGAGTTATGAGTATGGATCCGGCAAACACTACAACCAAAGAAGAAATTCTGGATGTCAGCATGCGGCTTTTCTATGAGAAGGGATACCACCAGACGAGCTTTCAAGATATCTCCCGCGAGGCCCATGTCTATCGCGGCACGATCTATTATTACTACAAGGGAAAAAACATGCTCCGTCAGGATGCTCTGGTTGAGCATTTCCGGCGCTGCTTTCGCTTAGCCGGGGAGTATTGTAAGGACGAGAGATATGCTCCTTTTCTCGCACATTACATTCAGTGGTACAAATTTTTGCATGATCCGAAATTGCGTCGATTTATCGTAGATTATTTTGAAGATGAACCAATCTACCAGGAAGAAAAAGGGCTCCCGCGCTGCTATACGCTTGTCTCGCGCCTGGCCTATCGCCCGTTTTTCATCCAGGAGAACATTCCGGCTCTGGCATTCGCGTCTGCCTACGGTTATATCGGAGGATTGATCCGCTTGATTGATTCTGATCCCTCCGCGTACACGGCCGAGAATGTTTTCTACGAATGCCTTTCCTCCCTTGTCAAGCTCTGGGGACTGGACGATACTATCCCCGAAAAAGTCCGGTCTGTCGTCGACCCCTATATCGAGAGGCTTCCGAAAGACCGGATCGATCTGACGTCACTGTAGAGCCGCGTTATCCCTTGTGATTTTCTGTTATTCGCCCGGAGCGCACATAGATCAGTCCGAACGTCCCTGCGCCGCAGTTGCTGCTGATGGCCGCCGACGCCTGCTGCACGATGATGTGCTCAAACTTCTGATATTTTCCGACCTCTTTTTTTATCTCCTCGACCGTGCTCTGAGAGCATCCGGCGTGCGTCAAAAAGAGCAGCCTCGTGTCTATGTCGCGCTTTCCTCTGACGCAGCGGCGCACATATTTCCGGAACGCCCGCTCCCACGCGCCGGCAAAGATTCCGGTACAGGCGATTTTGCTGTCCTTCAGGCTGAGCATCGGATGCAGATCAAAGACGTCGCACAGAGAGCGGACGCGTCCGCTGATCCGCCCCGACTGGTACATCATATCGGCGGTCGGAACAATGAATGTGGTAGAGATCTCTTTTCGAATCCCTTTCAGAGCGTCTAAAATCTCCTGCGCACCCTTTCCCTGCCGCGCGAACTCCGCCGCGAAAAGCGCGAGGATCCCCATACCGCTGGAGAGATGACCGGAATCCACCACATACACATGGTCGAAGCCCTCGGCTGCGCGCAGCGCGTTGCCGTAGCCCTTTCCGACGCCGTCGCCCGCGCTGATATGGATAACCTGTTCCGCTTCCCTCAGCCGCTCTGCAAAGAAGGTCTCGTACTCCTCAACCGGCGGCGCCTCCGAGCGCGCGCTTCCCTCCCCGCTTCCGACATAATCCAGCAGGTTTTCCGCGGAAACCTCCGCCCCGTCGCAAAAACGCCCCTGGTCGGTTTTTACATAATAGTAGGTATATTTTATCTCATACTGTGCCAGCAGCTCCGGCGGCAGATCGCAGATGCTGTCCGTCGTGATGCAGACTGTCCTCTTGTTTCCTCCATATCTGCTCCGGAACAAAGCCGCCTCGCCGTCGCGCAAAGAGTCAGGCTGCACGCCGCCCTGAGCATCCACCATTCGAAGCCCCGCCTGTTCCGCGGACAATTCGTCCTCTTCCCCGGCCTGCAGCTCAGCCAGATCCTCCGGCAGCAGCTGCAGAAGCATGCGCTCAAACAGCATGCCGCTCACAGGCTTCACCAGGTATCCCTGGAAGCCCAGCCTCTGATAGGTTTGCTCCGCCCCGGAAAACACATTCGCCGTCAGCGCGACGACAGGCGTCTCCCGGCACAGCCCGTTCTCCTGCTTCCGCAGCTGCTGCAGCGTCTCCACGCCGTCCATCTGCGGCATCATGTGATCCATGAAAATGACATGGTAATAATGCTCTCTCGTAAGCTCCAGGCAGCGGGCGCCGCTCTCGGCAAGCTCCACCTGCACCCTCGTATCCCGCAGAAGCTTTCTGGCGACCATGCGGTTCATCTCGTTGTCGTCCACCACCAGCACGCGGGCCTCGGGCGCCTCAAAGCTCTGATGATAAAGCTTTCGCTTCCCGGAGCCGGCACGCGCGCCGGAGAGACCACTGATCGGCGCGGCATTCACGATCCCCTGCTCCAGCGACACGGTAAACACGGAGCCCTTCTGGTACACGCTGTCGACATGAATCTCGCCGCCCATCATCTCCACAAGATTTTTGCAGATCGCGAGTCCCAGCCCGGTACCCTCGATCGCGTGCGTCTTCTTCTCATCCACGCGCTGGAACACGTCAAACAGATGCGGGATATCCGTCTTGCGGATCCCGATGCCCGTGTCGGCGACCGAGATATTCAGACGCACACGGTTCTCGCCCGTGCGCTCGCAGCTGACGCGCAGCGTGACGCTTCCTTTCTCCGTGTACTTGATCGCGTTGGTCAGAATGTTGGTGATGATCTGGCGCAGACGGATGTCATCCCCGTACAGCATGGACGGAAGCTCCGGCGAGATGTCCAGATTAAAATCCAGATTTTTCTCGTGCGCTCTGGTCCAGTGAATGTTCACGAGCTCGCTCAGCATCGCCCCCACGTCGTACTGCTGCTCCACCAGATCCATTTTTCCCGATTCGATCTTTGAGAGATCCAGAATGTCGTTGATCAACGCCAAAAGCAGCCGGCTGGCGCTCTGGATGTTGATGCAGTTTTCCTCGACCTCGGCGGACACTTGCTCGCGCAGGTTCATCTCATTCAGCCCGATGATCGTGTTGATCGGCGTCCGGATCTCATGACTCACATTGGCAAGAAAGCTGTCCTTGGCCTGATTGGCCTGCTCCAGCTCCTTCTGCTGGCGCAGACTTTTCTCGCGCTCCCTCTCATACAGCTTCATCTGAAATTTGAAGAGCGCGCCCACGATCAGCGACGCCGCGATCAGTCCGATATAGATATCCAGGTAGATGTCCAGCTCCGAGTTGAGCCGGATCATCCACTCCGGCTTCAGGTAGGAGATCACATAGCAGCAGGTGAAGCTGACGAAGGACACGCCGGTCATAATAAAAAACACTTTCCCGGTAAACAGCAGGAAGCAGAAGAGAAAGCCCAGCTCAAACCAGGTGTTGATCGAGCCGTAAATGCCTCCTCCGGTGAAATAGATCACCGGAAACAGGACTACGTTCACCGCGATGCCGAGGATCACCGAGACCTGCGTCGTCCGATGCGTCTTCCAGAGGTACTTCAGCAGCCACATCGCCAGCAGCATGATCGAGAACGTGAGCACAACGCACATCCACGTCGCACGCACGACGATGGAGTTCACCGTACCCGCGGCGGACGCCGCTATGCTTCCCACGAGGACGATATTCAGCATCCGCGCGCGCAGGTCCTGTTCACTGTCATTGATATATTTGAGAAAATGTGTGATCTTATCCCTGATCATGGCTTGCCTCACCCCACCTTCTGTCGATCTCGCTTAAGATCTTCTCGTATTTTTTCATCAGCGGCTCATGGTTTTGCAAAAGCTTTTCCTGATCGCTCTCTTTTCCTGCCATCTCCTGCTCCAGCGCCATCTCATAGAGCGAATTGGCTCCGATCATCTTCGAAGAACTTTTCAGCGAATGCACCTCGATTGTGTAATTCTTCCAATCCTGCTGCGCGAACAGGCGCTCCAGCTTCTCCGAGACTTCCTCCCGCGTATCATAGTAGAGGCCGACGATCTCGAGGAATCCCTCCTCATCCCCGCCGCAGTATGTGAGACCCTGCTGCATGTCGATCTCGTCCGCTCCGGCTGTCTCATCCGCATCATCGAGGTGCGTTTGCTCCGCCTCGTTTGTTTCCTTGTTCGTTATTTCAATCTCTGCCGACTTCTCCTGACTCCCCCGCGCAGTTTCCTCCGTACGCAATCCTTCCGAATTTTTCTGTATGGTTTTTTCCGTATTCAATTCGTTCTGTCTTTTCTGTGCATTCTTCTCCGCTTTCGATTCGTTCAAACTCCCCCGTGGCGGCTCCTCCTCCACGTTCTCCCGCAAAAGCTCCGACGGCAGATACTGCTTCAGCACACGCTCGAGGTTTGTCAGCTCCACCGGCTTCGCCACAAAATCGGTAAAACCTTCCGCGAGGAACATCTCCCTCGCCCCGCCGATCGCGTTGGCCGTCAGAGCCACAATCGGGACGCTCTTGTAATAAGCCCCCGACATGCCGCGGATCCGGTGCATCGCCTCCACGCCGTCCATCTCCGGCATCATATGATCCATAAAGATCAGGTCGAAATGCAGGCGCTCTACCATCTTCAGCGCCTCGGCGCCGCTTATCGCAGTAAAATATTTCAGCTTATACGGCTTGAGCAGCCCCTCCATCACCTTCAGGTTCATGACGCTGTCGTCCACCACCAGCACGCTTGTCTCCGGCGCGATGAAGCGGTGAAGCAGGGTGTGTCCGCCGTCTCTCCTCTGCTGATGATAATCTCCGTTCAGGATCTCGGCCAGCGTCAGGGCGTAGAACGGCTTGTACACCACCTGGATCTTTCCGCCCACCTTGACATTATCATTGCGATCCAGCACAAGGATCACCGTGACCTTATCGGAAAGCTCCGCAAAGAATTTTGTGTCCTCCCGGTACTCCCGGCCCGTGATGATCGCGTGCGTATACTTTCCCCTTGCCAGACGTCCCCTGAATTCCGCGAGCGTCCTCGTATGCAATAGCGAAACCTCCAGTTGCGCCGCCATATCCCGAATATTTTTTACGAAGTAATCCCGGATCTCCACCTCGGCAAAGCCCTCCGGATCGATGTAGGAAATGATACGAATCTTTTCTTTCTCCCTCAGGCTAATCATCGGCTTGTCGTTGCGCACCTGCTGCGGCACTACAAAACGAAACTCGCTGCCCTTGCCCGCCTCGCTCTCGATCTGCAGAAAACCCTTCATCAGAGCCATGATCTTTCTGGAAATCGCGATCCCCAGCCCGATGCCGCTCTGCTCCCGGTTCTTCTTTGTATCCGCCTGATACAGACCTCTGCTGAGGTTTTCGATCTCATCCGGCCGCAGTCCGATGCCCGTATCCCGCACCGCGACGCTTAAGTTCACGCCGTAGCTTTCTTTTCTGGCAGTCGCCGTGATCACGACACCGCCCTTTTTCGTAAACTTGATCGCGTTTGTGATCAGGTTGTTCATGACACGGCAGATCTTCTCGCGGTCGCCCCACAGCTCGCATGGAATCTGCGGGTCGCAGTCAACGATCATCTCCAGCCCCTTCTCGTCATTCTGAGCCATCGTCATATTAATTACATCGTTGATGACCGACGCGAAATTGTAGCTTTCCTCGTTCAGAGACAACACGCCCGTCTGCAGCTCCGAGAAGTCCAGGACGTCGCTGACGATGGCCAGCAGCTTCCGGGACGCCGTCTGAATGTGAAACATATCCTGCCGGACCTCCGGGGAAAGCTCCTCCCTTTGCACCAGCTCGCTCATGCCGTTGATCGTGTTGAGTGGCGTCCGAATCTCGTGGGAAATGTTCGCCATAAACTCATCCTTGCTGTGTTCCGCCTGCCGCAGGTCGTCGATTGTCCGAAGCAGCGCGCTATTCATATTAAGTGTTTTTTTCACTGATTGCAGGGAAAAATAGAGAATACTTCCGACACAGAAAAACCCAAGCAGAAGATTTGTGATATCCTGCCCGCCTGTCAGGCTGACTGTGCGCCGTATCAGGATGTGATAGATCGCAAGCACAGCAACGACCAGCACATTGCTCCACAGGCAGAGGGCGTCGTTCAGCAGGCTGACCATCACGATCAGCAGGCAGGACAGAATCAGCATGTTCGAGAAATAAGGCGTGATCATACCGTAGATCAGCAGGAAAAGATCCAGCACCGCTGTCATGATCGCAACCCTCTGCCGGTGCGTGAAAAGATTCTTCAGATAGAAAACCCAGAACACGGGCAGGCAGATCAGCATGGGAATGGAGATCAGGAACACCCGCACGATCAGGAACCCGATGACAAGCGCGAAGACAGTCAGGAAACTGTACATCCGCAAAAATTTTCGCTCCGCATCCTTCTCAATCTCGTACATAATTGCTGCCTCCCTGTCAGAATCGCCCGAAAACGACTGCTTCGTCTCAGATAGTCGCAACAGGCATCTTAACTGTTTCGATCATATCAACTGCCGAAAAAGCAATTTATTATATCACATCGAAACATCCCGGGCAATTTGTACAGCATGAAATGACTCATCAGATGCACGAAAGAGCAAAACAGCAGAGCCGCTGTCTCTGTCGACAACGGCTCTGCCTAAACCGGCTCTGTGAAAATCTCCGCCCAACCGGTATGATCATTTTATAATCTTTACTTTTTGAGCCTTGCTCCACGCGGAATAATATTTTACCCCGGAAACTGTCTTGTATGTGCGGACGCGAACATAATAAGTCTTCTTTTTCTTTAGTTTTTTTATCGTTCCGGAAGTTTTCGATTTTCCTTTTACCGTTACGATTTTCGCGCCTTTCCTGAAATTCTTGTCCGTCGCATACTGAATCTGATAACCTGTAACATCGGTCGTCTTCTTCCACTTGACCTCGGCTTTCTTCCCGGAAACATTTTTCACTTTGGAAAGCTTGGTTCCCGACGGGTTCACTGTGATCGTAATCTTCTTCTCGGTCTTCAGGAAGTTCCCTGTCTCAGAGGCCGTCACAGTAATGGTCACCTTTCCGATAAATTTCGCAGGGATCGTCACCTTACCGGAGGTTGTCACCTTAACCTTCTTGTTGCTGCTCTTATAGCTCAGGCGCGCCCCGCCAGTCTGTCCGGGAACCACCGAGACGCTCTGCTTCTTTTTCTTATACGTCTTGGTGATATTTGACGCTGTCATGCTGTTTACTGCTTTGGCGATCGTGAAGGTCCTTGTAACCGTCCCTCTGTAATTGCCTGTACCGGTCACGATTGCCTTTGCCGTTCCCGCATTGACATTGTCTCTGTAAGAAACCGTATAGTCCTGACCCTCGACAAGCGTCTTTCCTCCTTTGCTCACCGTAACCGCCGGTTTCTGTTCTTTTCCATTATAAACGCAGTTTCCGGCCAGCGCCGTTGTGCAGGATGCAATGTCTGTCTGCTCCTCCGGCATCTTCTCTGTTTTCGTCTCATTGCATACCGTACAGTGATATACTTTTTTTCCTGTGCCGTCCGGCTTGCCTGCATCCCAGCTATGCCCCCTGGCGGCTGTGTAATTGTCCATGCGAATCTCCCCACAGGAAGTGCATGTGTGAGTCGTGAATCCCTGTTCGGTACACGTCGGCTCCGTGACGGCATCCTGCCAGGAATGGCGGCAGACCGTTATCTTCTGCTCCAGTTCAAGTCCATACTCCGGCATTTCAAGCCTCAGCACACCGGTTCCCGGCATCAGGCCCTTCACCGGTACAGTCAACGTACCTGTCGCATCTGCCGTGACGGTTCTGACTCCATCCTCGTCTGCGCCGCTGAATTCCAAAATTGACGTCATCAGGTTCGTGATCTGCACAGCCTTCCCTGCGCCTGCGTCCGTCAGGCTGAAGGTCAGGATACCCTCCTCCTGATACCCGATGACCGGGATGTCCGTCGCCAGAATTTCTCTGATTTCCTTCTTCACCGGCAGATTTTCAGAATACTGCTCGATCGTCTTTTCATTGTAGCTTTTCACGCCGGAGAGTTCCACCGTCACGGCTGTATCCGGGGCAAGCGGCATGTCCGGTACAAACTGATATCTGCTCGCGTAGGAGGCCGTCTTATCATAATTTTCCTCCAGATTGAGCGGCTCGATCGTTCCGCTCAACGTCGTTCCGTCCGCCGTCACGACGATTCCGCTTTCCATTGTTTCCGGAAGGACATACTGCGTAAGCGCAATCTCTATCCGTTCTTCGTACACGTTCAGATATTTTACTTCCGGCGCGGCCTTCGAGACCATTCCGATGTTTACGTCCGTCCACTCCGGCGGCACAACCATCTCGTTGCTCTCCACGGTGTCATAGCCATCCTTCTCGAATCGGACTTTCCATGTCCCGAACGGAACGTCCCAGCCGTAGGTTCCGTCAACGCCCGTAATCTGGTTCTGAATCTCGTCGTAATTTTCCGCGTCCCAGAGTACCCACTCCGGATCTCCGATCTCCTCCCCGGAAGCGTCCGTCTTCTGTATCTTCTGATAGATACTCGCGGTCACCCCCTCCAGACGATTGGATGGAACAGCCTCGTAGACGTAACCGGAAGGATCCGGCTTCGAGATTTTGTTCTCCGGACTCGTCTGCTCCGTATCCTTAGGCGGTTCCGGCAATTCAGGCGGTTCTTCGTCTTCACGGTAATGCGCCACAATATCTCTCTCCAGCTGATACAGATCGTCCATCATCTTTTCATGGAAGCCGCTGATCTGGCTATCCAGCCAGTTCTCATATGCCGACATTCCCAGACTCAGGAAATTCGTAGCGTTGTCGAGCATATTTTTCCCAAAGGAACTACTCGAACTCCAGTTAAGGTACAAGTCGCTGTTCATGTAAACAGCCTTGAGGCACTTCGCCCCTTTTGCCACTTTCATAGCGGGGATCAGCCCGCTTATGCCGTTCGCTATCGCCGCCGCCTTGTTGTAGAGACTGATCTGCTCCTGAAGTACCGATATCCGATTCGCATACGTATTATCCATGATTCCGATCAATCCGGTAAACATCCGGTGATCGGCCGGTTCCAGGGACAGCTTCCCGCTTTTTCGCTTGTGAGGAAGATAAATCGTATATACGTTGTCCGACTCCCTCCTGTACTCGGCGTACTGCGTATCCAGCAGTTTGTACTTGTCTCTTATATCTTTGACCAGCTTTACCTGATCGCTTAATCCGAACGTCAGGGTCGAGAGACCGATATCAAACACATTCTTCAGGAACTGCCCTGCCTTGCTGTCTAAAAATGCGACTGTCGCGATCCCCGCCTCCGGGCTGCCCGCCGCCTCGCTGCGCAGACTCGTCCGGAAAGCCTTTCCGTTGTCCAGCGTCATAATCCAGCTGACCGAATTCTCGCCGCGGCTGACGCTCACGCCCATACTGTTTCCGTCCGCGTCATGCATATATACAAGACCAGCCGACTCCTCCTCCGACAGATCCGTGACTTCCATATCGAGATAAAGCAGCGGAAGTCCCAGTTCCGGATCCTTCGGGACACATCGAAGCCGATAGGCGCTTTCCGAGTCCTCAATCACCTCTGTATCGTAATAATCCTCCAGCGAAATGCCCATCTCTGCCAGTATTTCGCCGAAAGCCGCATTGTTGTCCGACATCTGTTCGAAATCCAGCGGGATATCGATCTGCGGCTGATCAAAGGATACGGACAGCGACACCGGAATTGTATCGAAATTCAGATCTCCGCTCCCGATCCACGATCCGGAGGCTTCATCGTACGCCGCCCGGATCAGCGCCGTCGCGCCGTTCGCGCCCGTCGTCTTCACATAGACCTCCGGAACCGCTTCGCCGAGCGCGGCAGGATCCTCCGTATCGAAAAATACCTGGAATGTGAACGTCGGATAATTCGGATTGAAATCATAGCTCTCGACTTTCTCTTTGTCTCTGTCGGTCTGGAAGTCCCATACCGTCGTGACCTCGCCATGTCCGAAATTCTTCATGACCACATTCTTCACGTCCGCATACCTGACGTCATAGACAACGCGCTTTGTCTCTGTATAATAACTGTATCCGTAGCTGTTATTCACCATCGCGCAGATATAATGATCACTGTGCTGGTACGGCTTGCACAGCTCTATCTCGCACTGCCAGAAACCGCTGGCCTTCGCCGTCGCGGTACCGCAAGCCGTATCGCCGTCGTACACCGTAACCAGACTGTCCGCAAGTGCCGTGCCCGTCACACTGATCTTCGTCCTGCCCGTCTGCTCCGGCACAGTGAGCGAAACCTGCGTCGCACGCAGATTCGTCTCTCCGACCGGCTGCATCCCGCTCATAAGCGTATCCGACAGCTCGCGCTCAAAGGACAGGTAAGCGCTAAGCGTATAATCTCCGTCCTTCTGCGGCATCAGAAGACAGCGGAAAACCGCTTCCTCCTCTTCAGCTCCGACGCTGACCCTCAGGCAGTGATCCTCGTAAGACACTTCCGCAAGCGCGCCGTCGACCGTCGCGCTCTGACCGATATACTCCACGTTTTCCGGCAGAGGGATCACCAGCTTCAGGTTCTTCAGGATACCCGCGTATTCCTCTTTGATCTCATATCCGATGCGCAGGGAAACCAGACTTCCCACCGGCAACACGGATTTGTTCAGTTTTACGTATGTATTTTCCTGGTTGATGCAGTCAAAACGGTCGGTGTCGAACGCGGGAACCTCGATTCCGGAAAGCTCCGTGACGACGCCCTCCTTCACGGCGGCGGACACGCTCACATAATCGCTTCCTTCCGCCAGACCCAGTTCATCCAGCAAGGACAGGGTCTGGACGTCCCGGATGTAATCCTGATCCTGCATCAGCACGATCCGGTAATTGCCGTCCGGCAGCGCCCTGGACTGCCAGGTTCCGGACACCACGTCGCTCTCTTCTGCCGTTCCTTCTTCTCCGTATACAAACACTCGCGCCGGAAGTTCTCCTTCGATATTCTCCGCCAGAAGCTTTCCTCTCTCGCGGAAAACGACAGCCGCCGCTCCGACGCTGTCTTTATCCAAAGACACTGTCACGTCCGCCGCCGTCATGCTCCCGTCCAGGCACGTCGAGCGCAGCGTCAGCTGTTGTCCCGCATACCCGGCCGCGTTCTCTCCGAGATAGAGGGCAAAGCCTTCCCGCACCACTCCCGGAACCGAATTCCCTTCGCTGTCCAGAAGTGCAAAATCATAACCCTCCAGAGAGAAGACAGGCGATTTCGCCGCGCTGTCACTCTCGCTCTCCTTTACGGCCGCCATGCTGTAAACCGCAAGGTCGACCCTGGAAGCCGGAAGCGCATACAGAATAATATTCCCGGCCTGTAAGGTTTCCAGACCTGAGCGTCCCGCGGAGAGTACGCTCTTTCTGGTGTAGTATCTTTCCCGGCTCAGCGTCAGCGAAAGCGTCACGTCCGGAAGCTCTGTCCGGAAGGAACCGTCCTCCGAAAGCGCAAGCTCCTCCTCCCGCGCGTAACCGTCGTCAAATATCACCGATATGACAGCAGACGCGTCCGCGACAGGCGCCCCGGCGGCGTTGACAACCTTTCCCTCGACCGTGATCTGCGGAATCGGTTCCAGAGTGACCGTCGCCACAGTCTGGTCTTCTGAAAATGTCACCCGCTCCGTTCCGTAATATTTTTCCCTCAGTTCTTCTCCCAGAACGATCTCGAAGGAATAATCCTGGGGTTGTTCTCCCTCCGACATGAAAATGCGGTTTCCGACGCCGATGCTCTCCTCCTGCCCGGAGCGGAACCAGTTGACGGTATAGCCGGAAACGAGCGCGTTTCCGCTCTCATCCTTTATGTCGGCCTGCAGCTTGCCGCCGATGCATTGGTACGGGATACCCAGTTTTTCCAGCTGTTCAATGATCGGGGCTCCATAGGCGCAGAGAACCGGAATGTCCTCGTCCAGAAAACTCCCTTCGATCTCCACGGCGCTGTCCGTCATCAGTTCAAACTCTGTAAGGCTGGTTCCCTGGAAGGAATACGCCCCCAGAAAGACAAGGTTCAGCGCCTTTCCCGCAAAGCGAACTTCCCTGAGGTTCTCACAGCCCAGGCAGATCGCCTGATCTATCTTTTCCAGAGACTCCGGAAAGCATATAGACTCAAGCGCAGTGAACGCAAAAACATTTTTATTGATCGTCTTCAGATGGCTGTCCTCCGGAAATTCCACCGACCTCAGATTTTCGCATTCGTAGAATACGCCTTCTCCGAATTCCGTGACGGAAGCCGGAATCCTGACTGTTTCGACGGCAACGTTCACGAAACACTTCTGCCCAATCTTCTCCAATCCCTCCGGCAGGTTCAACGTTTCGAGATGAGATTCGCCTTCGTTACGAAATGCAGCAAACGCAAAAGGACCCAGCTCCTTCAACTGGCTTCCTTCCTCGAAATCCAGCGTCCGAAGGCTGTTCAATCCACGGAAGGCCGACTCTCCGATGAAGGACACGCTTTTCGGTATTGTGAGCGTTTCGAGTCCGTCGTTCTGAAAGGCCTGCTGTTCGATCGTCGTCAGGCGGCTGTCTTCCGGGAAAACGATTTCCCGCAGCTTTGTGCAGGAAGAAAAAGCATATTTTCCGATCTTTTCTACAGACGCGGGAAGCTCCAGACGCTCGATTCCGGACGACCAGAACGCGCCTTCCCCGATTTCACTGATTTGAATGCCTTCCTCAAAGATCAGCTCCGCCATATCCGCATTATATCCCAGCGCCGACTCGCCGATCGACGTCACGGACGCGGGAATTGTGAACGAAGTCAGCCCTGTTTCGTTAAAAACGCTTGTTTCCAACGTCTCCAGCGCGATTCCTTCTTCGAATTCCGCCGTTGTGAGGGCGGCGCAGAATTCAAACGCGCTCCGGCCGATTGTCGTCACAGACGCGGGAATCCAGACCGATGCGATCTCCGATCTGCTGAAAGCACTCTGCCCTATCTCCTCCAGATTTTCAGGCAGCACGATATCCGACAGCCCGGTCCGGTAGAAAGCGAATTCGTCGATACTCTGCAGTTCGCTGTCCTGTGCAAACGTTACTTTTCTGAGATTCGACAACCCGGAAAACGCTCTGTCGTTGATCCATCTCACCGTAGCGGGAATCGTGACCTCCGTCAGATTCTCGGCGTTCAAAAAAGCACTTCCCGAGATTCCCCGCACCGGCAGAACTCCGTAATCCGGATATTCCATCTCCGCCGGGATCACCGCCGACACAGCGTCGGCCTTTGTCTCGGCGAGACCGGTCAAATTGAGATAGTTTTCCCCATCCGACATTCCCACATAATAGGTAAAATCCTCCGGGGAATCCGCAATCAGTTCCTCGTCCGACATATCTCCGGGCGCTTCCTCTTCCACCACGGATATTTCGTCGACAGTCAGAAATCCCGTCTCGTTCTCGGCAGATTCCTCCGCCGCCGGCGACTCCTCTTCTTTCTGTCCGGACTCCGTCTCCGGAACGGATTCCTCCTTCGGCTCAGATTCCGTCTCCTGGCTGGACTCTTCCTTCGGCCCAGATTCCGTCTCCGGAACGGATTCCTCCTTCGGCTCAGATTCCGTCTCCTGGACGGATGCCTCCTTCGGCTTGGATTCCGCCTCCGGAACGATCGCCTCCCCGTCCTCCTGCGCCGGACTTTCGTCCGAACAAATTTCCGTTTCCATTTCCACTTCTGACGTCGGCTCTGTCATATCCTCTGCCCATACGCTCTGCCCGGGCACGTTTACGATCATTGAAAACGCCAGAAACACTGCTGTCAAACGTTTTGCCTGATTTTTCATTTGCGGCCTCCTGTCATATTGATATTTAAAAGATTATATCACAATATAGTATAAAAATGTGCGGTTTTTTGTAAAATTTTTCTTCGTTAATGCTCATGCAAATATAAAAACAGAGCTGCCGCCTCTGTCTGACGACAACTCTGTCCTGATTAACTCTGTGAGAGTCCTCCCTTATTCACACACTTTTCTCTCACGCCGGCATTCGCAGCTGACAATCCGTTTATCTCTGCACGCGCGCGCCCGCGCCGCCCATGATGGCCTCCACTTCCTTTTTGCTCGCCATCGTGGTGTCGCCCGGCGTCGTCATCGCCAGCGCGCCGTGGGCCGCGCCGTACTCCACAGCCAGCTGCGCGTCGCCGGTCGTCATCAGGCCGTAGATCAGCCCGGAAGCAAAGGAGTCTCCGCCGCCGACGCGATCCATGATCTCCAGGCCCTTGTAATCCTTCGCCTTGTAGATCTCGCCGTCCGCCCAGCAGATCGCGCTCCAGTCGTTCACGGTCGCGGTCTTCACCTCGCGCAGCGTCGTGGCGACCGCCTTGAAATTCGGGTAGGTCTTCGCTGCCTCGCCGATCATCTTCCGGTAGCCGTCGAGATTGAGCTCTTTCAGATTCTCATCGTTGCCCTCGATCTCGAAGCCCAGGCACGCCGTGAAATCTTCCTCGTTGCCGATCATGACGTCCACATACTTCGCGATCTCCTTGTTGACCTCCTGCGCCTTCGCCTGCCCGCCGATCGCGCTCCACATGGACGGACGGTAATTCAGGTCGTATGAGATCACCGTCCCGTATTTTTTCGCCGTCTTGATCGCGGAGAGCACCGTCTCGCAGGACTGCTCCGAGAGCGCCGCGTAGATGCCGCCCGTGTGCAGCCAGCGCGCGCCGAGCTCGCCGAAAATATAGTCAAAATCGAAATCCTCCGGCGTCGCCTTTGAGATCGCGGTGTTCGCCCGGTCGGAGCAGCCGACCGCGCCGCGGATACCAAAGCCGCGCTCGGTGAAATTCAGTCCGTTGCGGCAGACGCGCCCGATGCCGTCGGTCTTCATCCATTTGATCAGGGACGTGTCCACGCCGCCCTGGAGAATGAAATCCTCCATCAATTTTCCCACTTCGTTGTCCGCAAACGCCGTGATAACCGCCGTCTTCAGCCCGAAGCAGCGCCGCAGTCCGCGCACAACATTGTATTCTCCGCCGCCTTCCCACGCGCGGAAGCTTCTCGCCGTGCGGATCCTGCCCTCGCCCGGATCCAGGCGGAGCATAACCTCTCCCAGAGAAACCGCATCATACCGGCACTCATTCGCCGGACGTAAATTCAGATCCATACAATCTCTCACTCCTTCCTTCTTCTCAATTACCGCTTATAAAAACGCTATTTCACTCACAGTCTGCTTAATCTGCTTCATCAGCAGGTTCGTCTATCCGCGGATCTGCTTCACCAGAGCGACAGCCTCCGCCGTCAGCGCGCGGATCTTGTCAAACTCGCCCGCCTTTACGAGATCGCCCTTTACCATCCAGCTGCCGCCGCAGGCCACGATCTTGTCACAGCTTAAATAGCTCTCCAGATTCTTCGCGTTCACACCGCCCGTCGGCATAAACTTAACCCCTGTATACGGAGCCGCCAGCGCCTTGATCGTCGCGACGCCGCCGAACTGCTCCGCCGGGAAAAACTTCACGATCTTCAGACCCCTTTTCACAGCCTGCGCCACCTCCGACGGCGTGATGCAGCCCGGAAACACCGGGATTCCCTTTTCCAGGCAGTAGTCCACGATCTCCGGGTCGAAGCCCGGACTGACGATAAACTTCGCGCCGGCAGCCACCGCCCGGTCCACCTGCTCCGTCGTCAGGACCGTGCCGGCCCCGATGAACATCTCCGGATACTCCTCCGCCATGAGCTTGATCGACTCTTCCGCGGCGTCTGTCCGGAACGTGACCTCCGCGCAGGGCAGACCGCCTTCGCAAAGCGCTTCCGCTAACGGCGCCGCATCCTTCGCATCGTTCAGCACGACAACCGGAACCACGCCCAACTCCTGAATTTTCTCTGCTACACTGCTCATATTCTTCACCACCTATTCCCATATCTTCTGGATTATTTTCACAAATGCCATATTCTTCTCTGCCGGATACACTTTCAGAGACAATCTGCAAACCGCATGCACCATCTTATTTAATCATCTGTAACGCATGTTCCGATAACTATCGCTTTTTTCTGTCGGTTAGCTTTCGGTATATTTCTTCAGCGTCGCGCGCACTGCCCCCGGCCCCGCGATCAGTTCTTTGAAATATTCGCAAACCTGCCCGGCCATTCCGACCTCATACAGATTTACGCCAAAGATCTTCGCGTCCTCGAGAATCGGTTTCAGGGCTGCTTCCACATCCGCCGCTTCTTCTGTGCTTCCGTCCGCGTTCCCCACTTTACCCGCCGCAGCTCCAAGCTTGATCCCCGCGACATACGGGCACACCGTGTCGAGCAGCGGATCCGGGCTCAGCTCAAACGCTTTCCCCTCATCGTCCACCGCCATCAGATAGCGCAGCCAGCCCGCAAAGACGAGCGGGATCAGCTTTAAATCACCGACTTTGCGATCCGGAGACGCCGCGTATGCCTTGATCGTCTCGCCGAAACGGATCGACAGCTTTTGGGAGGTGTCCGTGGCAATCCTCTGCGGCGTATCCGGCATAAACGGATTCGGAACGCGCACATTCAGCACGGTATCGATAAATTCTTTCGGATCGAGCACGCCGGGGTTCACCACGACCGGAAGCCCCTCCACATAGCCGATCGTCTCGACCAGCTTGCGAAGCTGCACATCCTTCATCTCATCAGAGATCTTCTGATATCCGAGCAGGCATCCGAAAACGGCCAGCGCTGTGTGCAGCGGATTCAGACAGGTACAGACCTTCATCTTCTCGACCTTGTCCACGGTCTCGCGATCCGTAAACATGAAGCCCGCCTTCTCAAGCTCCGGCCTGCCGTTCGGAAACGCGTCCTCGATGACCAGATACTCGCACTCCTCCGCGTTGACAAACGGAGCAACATAAGTATTTTTGGATGTGATGACCGGCTCAAGTTCCTCCAGCCCATCCTTCTGCAGAATCGCTTCCACGGACGCGTCCGGGCGCGGCGTGATCTTGTCGATCATCGTCCAGGGGAACGCCACCTTTTCCTTATTGTTCACATAGGCGAGGAACCCCGCATCCGCAGTCTTATTTTCGGTCCACTTTTCCGCAAAAGTCTCAATCGCCGCGTACAGCTTATCGCCATTGTGGGAACAGTTGTCCATGCTCACCATAGCGACCGGCTTTTCGCCCGCCTGATACCGGCTGTACAGAAGAGAGGCCACCTTGCCGATGTAGCTGACCGGCTTCTCAGGTCCCGCTGCAAAATCCGCCTTTACATCCGGCAAAAGCTCTCCCTTGCCGTTTACGAGGCTGTAGCCCTTCTCCGTGATCGTAAAGGTCACCATCTGCAGAGAGTCCTTTGCGAAAATTTCCTTCAGCCTTCCATATTCCGCCTCGTTTCCGGAATCGAGGATATGCGACTCTACCACGCTGCCGATCACGGTCTTCTCCACGTTGCCGTCCGCCTTCAGGGTCACCAGGACGGAATAGTTGTCGTGCGGATGATACATTTTCTCAATGATCTCATAGTCGAAACCTTCCGCCGCCACCAAACCTCTGTCGATCACGCCTGCATCCAGCAGCCGCTGCACCACGTTCGCCTGGAACGCACGGAAAATATTTCCCCCGCCAAAATGAATCCAGAATGGATTCTCATAAGTCGCCGCCGTCACCGCCGCCCGGTCAAACTGCGGAAGCTGGTATCCGGCCGCGGTCCAGGTTTCTCTGTCTCTCAGTCCGTCGCTATTGAGTTTCATGGGTACCTCCCTTTCATTTAAACCAATATCTGTTCACGTCAAAATGATGATACGAAGCAAAGCTGTCGCGAATTATGCCTTAGCCTTATGGCTTTTGTCAATCGCTTCCCACAGGCCGTTGAGATAGGCCGCTCCGAGCGCCCTGTCGTACAGCCCGTAGCCCGGCATGGCGACCTCGTCCCAGATCATGCGCCCGTGATCCGGCCGGATCGGCCCGGAAAAGCCCGTCTCATAGAGCGCCCGCATGATCTCATACATATCGAACGAACCGTCCGAGGACAGGTGCGCCGCCTCCTCAAAGTTGGTCGGCGAGATAAATTTCAGATTGCGCACATGCGCGAAATGGATCCTGCCCTTCAGCGCGCGGATCATATGCGGAAGATCGTTGTTCAGGTTCGTCCCGTAGGAGCCGGAGCAGAACGTTACGCCGTTGTGCGGATTGTCCACCATCTTCATCATGCGGAGAATGTTTTCCTCGTTGATGATGATGCGCGGCAGCCCGAACACGCTCCAGGCCGGATCGTCCGGGTGGATCGCCATGTTGATGTCGTACTTGTCGCACACCGGCATGATCTTCTCCAGGAAGTATTTCAGATTCGCGAACAGTTTCTCGTCGTCCACGTCTTTGTACAGCGCGAACAGCTCCTTCACCTTCGCCATGCGCTCCGGCTCCCAGCCGGGCATGACCGTTCCGTTCGTGTCGCCCGCGATGGACTCGAACATCTTCTCGGGATCCAGCGCGTCGACCGCCTCCTGCGTGTACGCGAGAACCGTAGAACCGTCCGCTCTCCTGCGCGCCAGCTCCGTGCGCGTCCAGTCGAAGACCGGCATGAAATTATAGCAGACCAGATGGATGTCCTCTTTCCCCAGATTCTCCAGCGTCTCGATATAATTGGCGATGTACTGCTCACGCTCGGGGACGCCTGTCTTGATCGCGTCGTGAATGTTGACGCTCTCGATGCCCGCGATGTGAAGCCCGGCCGCCTCCACCTCTTCCTTCAGCGCGTGAATGCGCTCCCGGCTCCACACCTCTCCCGGCGCAGTGTCATACAAGGTTGTGATCACGCCGGTCACGCCCGGAATCTGGCGGATCTGTTTCAACGTGACGGTATCAAATTTGCTCCCGTACCACCTGAGTGTCATTTCCATAACTGCTGTCCCCCTTTTCATCTGCTTTTTTTCTATTTTATAAATTTCTGCCCGGAACGTCAAGCCGAAGACTGCCGTTTGTCCAATGTTCTCACGACTCCTGAATCACTTTTTTACGGCCTCGGCAACAAGTGCTTCGGCCTGATCTAAAAGTAACACGACTCCGGCGGCAGGCGCTTCGATCTGAGTGTCACGCCGCAGACCGCAGGCTGCGTCTATTCCGGGCGGACGACATTTCAGGCTGTCAATCGAACTTTAAGTAGGCGCCCTTCATCGGAGAAGCGGCCAGCTCGGAAAACAGGCGCAGCGTCCCGCGCGGATATTTCGCCGGTTTCGGCTGCCAGTTCTTCCGGCGCTCGGCGAGGATCGCGTCGATCTCCTCCGGCGTCCGGCGCTCTCCCTTAACGCCGACAATCTCCAGGACGCGCTGCTCCACATCCAGATGGATCAGGTCGCCTTCCTCCACCAGCGCAATCGGCCCACCGGCCTGCGCCTCCGGGCTGCAGTGCCCGATCACCGGCCCGGTGGAAGCGCCGGAAAAGCGTCCGTCTGTGATCAGGGCGATCGTCCTGCCAAGCTCCTTATCGCTGGAGATCGCCTCCGAGGTGTAGAACATCTCCGGCATGCCGGAACCCTTCGGGCCCTCGTAGCGGATAAACACCGCGTCGCCCGGTTTCACCTTGTGATGGAGCACCGCGTCGATGCAGTCCTCCTCGCAGTCGAACGGCCTCGCGTTCAGAACCGCGGAGAACATTTCCTTCGGGCAAGCGGTGTGCTTGATCACGGCGCCCTCCGGAGCCAGATTCCCCTTCAGGATGGCGATTGAGCCGCCTGTCCCGATCGGCTTGTCAAACGGGCGGATGATGTCCTCCCTTGTAAGGCTGAGTCCGTATTTCTTGTTCGCCTCATCCAGCCAGTGCTGACACTTCTCATAAAATCCGTTTTTCTTAAGATCTTCCAGATTCTCTCCGAGCGTTTTGCCGGTGACGGTCATCACGTCCAGATGGAGCACGCTCTTGATCTCTTCCATGATCGCCGGAACGCCGCCCGCATAGTAGAAGAATTCCGCCGGCCAGCGTCCCGCGGGGCGAAGGTCCAGAAGATAATGCGCGCCCCTGTGAAGACGGTCGAAGGTGTCTCCGTCTATTTCAATGCCGTACTCATGGGCGATCGCCGGAAGGTGCAGCAGAGAGTTGGTCGAGCCTGAGATCGCCGCGTGCACCATGATCGCATTCTCAAAGCTGTCCAGCGTCACGATATCAGACGGACGCATATGCTCCATCGCCGCCAGCTTCACCGCCAGCTTCCCGGCCTCCTTCGCGTACTCGAGCAGATCCGGGCTCGTCGCCGGAAGCAGCGCGCTCCCCGGAAGCGTCAGCCCAAGCGCCTCCGCCATGATCTGCATTGTGGAGGCCGTCCCGATGAAGGAGCATGCGCCGCAGCTCGGGCAGGCGTTGCACTTCGCCCAGTTCAGCTTCTCCTCGTCGATCTCGCCGCGCTCATACATCGCGCTGTACATGCCAAGCTGCTCCAGCGTCAGCAGCTCGGGTCCCGCCGCCATCGTTCCGCCCGTCACGACGACAGAGGGGATATTGACCCTGGCAAGTCCCATCAGGTTGCCGGGCATGCCTTTGTCGCAGCTCGCGATATAGACGCCGGCGTCGAAAGGCGTCGCGTTCGCCTGGATCTCGATCATATTCGCGATCATCTCACGGCTCGCCAGCGAGAAATTGATCCCGTCGTTTCCCTGGCTCTCGCCGTCGCACATATCGGTAGTAAAGTAACGCGCGCCATGACCTCCCGCCTCGGCGATCCCTTCCACCGCGGCGTTCACGAGCGTATCCAGATGCCCGGAACCCGGGTGGCTGTCGCCAAAGGTGCTCTCCACAAAAATCTGCGGTTTCCCAAGATCCTCCGGCTTCCAGCCCGTCCCCAGACGGAGCGGGTCAAGCTCCGGAGCGTTTTTTCTGAATTCCTGACTTCTTAACATATTCCGTCCCCTTTCATTTTTTCATATAAATCTCTATTCCGCCGGCTTCCAGTCGACGGCACAAATCGCAATGAAAATCTGCTTTCACACTATGAACTTCGCCTGTTCATCCACCCAGAACCTGGACAGATCATCCACCCCTGCATCAGACTGTGTGCCCGCAAAGACAGGATCCTTTCAGTCATCCACCATCCACAATCCCAGCGCAGGCGTCCCCACATAATAGATTTCCTCGCCGTCTGGAAGAACATTCCAGCCTTCCTTCAGGGTATTCGGATCGTAGCGTTTGGACATTTCATTGTAATCCGCCCACTGATACCCAACGCTCTCGATCTCTTCTTTGGAGAGATTCTCCGGCCTGGTGGCGTAGGTAATCGTGAACCGCCCCTCCGAGGATCCCTGCATCAGATGCGCGGCGCTCATCAGCCGCCCCTCAAAAGCTCCCTGCCGATACAGCTCCAGGATATGCTCCGTCCCGGTGTAGCCGTACTTGCGCGTCATCCGGTCCATCTCCTCATTCTCACCGAAGGCGCGCACGCCCGGCGCGAGGATCAGAAGCTCGCCTCCGTCGGCGACCGCCATGCGCGTGCGGTAAACTCCCTTGTTTCCAACCCAGGTGGTCTTCAGCTCCTCCGGATCCAGATAGGTCACCAGCTTCTTTGCCCGTCGCTCGACATGGCAGATATTCAGCTTCTGGGAAAGCCCCGCGGCCATCTCAAAGGGCGTCCTGGACGATCCGATATACAGCCCATGAAGGATCACGTCGTCCTCCCGGCGGGTCGTCACCGTCTGCAGATACACCAGCGGAAGCTTCCCGTCGATGAAATGCCGCTGGGCGTAATCATACACTTTGCGCGCGGGGCTGTCCGTCACTCCGAGCGCTTTCTCCATCCCGCAGATCGCGCTGAGCATGTGGGACTTGTTGATCATCTCCCGCCCGCCAGTGCCGACGAAAATATTTTTGGAATAGTTTGCCATTCCCACGACCTCATGGGGAACCACCTGCCCAACCGAAAGGATCAGATCATAACCTCCGTCCACCAGAAGATGATTTACCTCCACATCGATCTGCTCGGGAAACAGCCCGCCGCTGATCTCAGAGCAAACATCCGCAGGGACATATCCCAGGCGAACGGTATCCGTCTGCCAGTGATGGACGAGGATCGCCTCCTTCGGAACGACGTCGCCGAAAAACTTATGCAGCTCGTCGTCATCCATCGGCATATGTGTGCCCAGCGCCGGCATGACATGCACGGTCGCAGAATCCGCAAGCTTCCGGTAGAGCAGCTGCGTGATGACTCCCGCATAGGAATAGCAACGGGTGTAGTCCGGCGGAATAATCAGCACCTTTCGTGCCTCCGGGTACTGCGCCAGAAGCTGATCCAGCATCTCCTCCAACTGCCCGGTGCTGATCCCTCTCTCTTCCTCTGTCAGATACAATTCTTTCATTGGAACTCTCCTTTTCCTGAAACAAGAACTTCCTTTCCCATATCCGTCGGGAAAACCTACGCCGATCTGGCTGCACGCAGGTTTCATCCATTTACGGCATCTCCACTACAACCTTCATGTAGCTGCCCGGGTTCTTTTCGATATCGATGATGGTCTCCGGAGCCTCCTCCAGAGAAATGGTCTTGGTGAGGATTTTCCGGACGTCAACTCTGCCGGATGTGATCAGCTCGATCGCCTCCTCGAACTCACCGGCACTGGTGCGGGCGCCGCGGATATCGATCTCCTTCCTGGTAAATACGTCGGTGGGAAGGGACGTCTCCTTCTTCGGCCAGCCCGTAAAGGTGATGCGCCCGGCGTTCGAGACCAGATCCAGCGAACCGCGGATACACGCGTTGGCTCCCGTGCATTCCATGACAAGCTGGGCCATATTGCCTCCGGTGATCTCAGACACCACGCTCACCGGATCCTCTCTGCCCGAATTGACAATGTACTCAATCCCCAGCTCCTTCGCAAAGTCAAGGCGCTCCTGAACAATATCGATCAGGATCGCGTGCGCGCCATAAGCCTCTGCCACCAGCCCGGCAAGCAGACCGATGGGCCCGGCTCCGTAGATCGCGCAGTACTCTCCGGCCTTCAGACCGCCCCGGTGAACGCCGTGGAGAGAAATCGTTAGCGGCTCCGCCATCGCTGCGAGGATCCAGTCCATATTTTCCGGCATCTTTACCAGCATATCCGCCGGATGACAGAAATACTCGGCCATTCCTCCGTCCACATGGACGCCCAGCACATGCAGGTCGGTACAGCAGTTGGTGCGCCCGATCGAGCAGGGATAACAGTGGCCGCAGTAAAGATACGGATCCACGATCACATGATCGCCGACTTTCAGGCCCTTCGGATTATCCTCCGGGACAGACTCGATAACGCCCGCCAGCTCGTGCCCGATCACGCGCGGGTAGGATACCAGGCCGTTGGTCCCGCGGAAAGCTCCGATATCGCTGCCGCAGATCCCGGCCGTCTTTACTTTGATCAGCGCCTGTCCCGGGCCGGGAACCGGCTTTTCCATACCTACGCACGCCACATCCCAGGGCTTTTCAAATTTAATCGCTTTCAAAACAGTTCTCCTTTCCGCATAAAATAAATAAAATAATAGTACCCGCCGAAAACCGGTCTGCGCAGAGACAGCAGCTTTCAAAATGATAGGAAAGCCGGCTGTCCGCAGGGGAAACACAGGAGAACGAACAATACAGGAAGCATTTCGCCCTGCCGAACAGACCTCGGTTTCAAATGGTTATTGTCATTATAACATCACACGTCATACAACTCAATCATCCGAATGAACAAATTCAACAACCTGTTTTTGTCTGTTTTTACTAAACTTGTGCAAAATATAAAATTTCTGTTTGACATATGACGTATGACGTGTTACGATTTGCACACAGGAAGCATTGACAGACATTGGAGAACGACCGGAAAACCATTATCAAAAAAGGAGGAAAATCTTTATGTTAATGCTCGTATTTATAGTATCGATCGTAGTGTTACTGCTCTGCATTATCAAGATCAAGCTGAATGCGTTCGTATCACTGCTGGCGTGCGCTTACGGAACGGGTATCCTGGCGCTGCTCACCTACATGGGAGGGACGGCCCCGGAAGGCTTCGCGACGCTGAGCGACGTCTCGGCCTGCATCACGAACAACTTCGGCTCGACGCTCGGTTCCATCGGTATCGTCACCGGCCTCGGCGTAATGCTCGGCATGTTCATGTATGAGTCCGGCGGTATCGACAATATCGTAGACAAGGTACTGTCGCTGGTCGGACCGAAGCGCTCCCAGTACGCGGTGTGCGTCGCCGGATTTATCACTGGTATTCCGGTGTTCGGCGATGTAGTCTACATCATGTTTGCCCCGATGCTCCGCGTTCTCTCCCGCAAGACCGGCTACTCGATGGCAGCTTACGGCGGAGCGATCGCCGTGGCGACCACCTGTACCTTTGCTCTGGTGCTTCCGACGGCTCCGCCTCTGGCAGTCGCGGCGGCCATGGACGTTAATGTTGGTATTTTCTTCTTCTACGCGCTGATCTCCGCTTTCGTCGGAATGTTCATCGGCGGTATCGTATACGGCGGCATCATCAACAAGCAGGATCAGAAAAAAGGCAAGACCTGGGACTTCTCCGATCTGGACGCGGAGCTGGCTGCGAACAAGGAATCCGCTTCCAAAAAGGAAAAGATGAGCGCGGGCAAGGCAATGTCCATCCTTCTCGTCCCGATCTTCCTGATCCTTCTGGGTTCCTTCTCCGCGTTCTTCCTTCCTGAGGACAGCGCGGTGCTGAAGGTTCTCTCCTTCCTCGGCGACAAGAATGTGGCTATGACGATCGGCGTTCTGTACGCGGCGTTCATCTCCCGTCCTTATCTGCCGCGCTCGATCACGGATATCATGTCCAGCGGCGCCGACAAGGTAGGCCTGATCCTTCTGATCACGGGTGCGGGCGGAGCTTACGGCGGAGTGCTGAAGGCCTGCGGTATCGCGAGCCTGATCACCGGAACGCTCCAGGGCTTCCATATGCCGGTCCTGATCATGTGCTTCGTCATCGCGCAGGTGCTTCGTATCGCGACAGGTTCTACCACCGTCGCCCTCACGACGACAGCGGCCATCGTGGCAACATCCGCCGCCACATCCGGAATCTCTCCGATCCTGTGCGCAATCGCGGTGTGTGCCGGCGGCATCGGTCTGTCCCTGCCGAACGACTCCGGATTCTGGGCGATCTCCAGATTCTTCCATCTCAGCGAGGTCGACACGATCCGCGGATGGACGCTGGGCGGTTTCGTCGCAGGCGTATCGATCCTGATCTTTGTGTGCATCCTCAGCCTCGCACAGGGCTTCCTGCCGGGTTTGGTGTAAGCACATAAGCCAATCACAATTTACAATTTGGGGCTGCTTCGGGCGGCCCCTTTCGCTTTTCTATGGGACGTCCTGTAATTTGTTTTCCTTACAACACACGAAAGCAGCTTGTCGTTTTATAAGGTTTGCTTGAATAAGAAGGGTTTTTATGGTACACTGGGCAAGTCAGACAAGACGTATGACATGGTACGACCCCGGATTTTTTCTTAATTGCAAACGTCCGGGAAATCAGCCCTGCTTCGCAGACATCTTTTTCTGGCACATTGCTTCTTTGAGATAAGGGGGTTGAGACAAATGGAACAGATTGGCTTTGAATCAGTGAGGACCAACGACATTCCGCTGGCAGAACAGGTAGCGGCGCAGATTTCCGAGCTGATCGTGGAGAAGCGTCTGACAAGTGAAGACAAGCTTCCCAATGAATTTGAACTCGCATCCATGTTGAATGTAGGCCGCGGGACGATCCGTGAGGCCGTCAAGCTTCTGGTAGCCCGCAACGTGCTGATCATCCGCCGGGGCAAGGGCACCTATATCGCCCACCACCCCGGAGAGATCTCCGATCCGCTCGGCTTCGCCTATTTTCCGGATCAGCTTCAGCTCGGTTTTGATCTGCTTGAGGTGCGCCTTAATCTTGAGCCGTGGATCGCGAGAGTTGCGGCGGAGCGCGCGACGGACGAGGAGATCGCCGTCATGAACCAGAACTGCCGCACGGTTGAGCAGGATATCCTCTCCGGCAAAAACCACCTGCCGAACGACACGGAGTTCCATATCAGCATCGCAAACTGCATGCACAATCTGGTAGCGCCCAAGCTGATCCCGATCATCACCTATTCCGTCGGTCTGTTCGGTTCCCTGAACGGCAACACGCTTCTGTCCGAAACGATCGTCGGCCACCGCGCGATCGCGGACGCCATCAGCGCGCACGATCCGGATCAGGCGGAAAAATCCATGCGGACGCACATTGAACAGAATCTGGACGAACTGAAAGCAATCCGACAGGAACTGCTGGAAAGTACCTGATCCGCTGAGCTTGCTACGTCAATTGTAATCCGAGATTCCATACCCAGCATCTCGGTTAAACAACATAGGTTAATGAGTATTCCCGTAAGAGATGGGTATGGATTCTCTCTTACAAAGATTGGGGACTGACTGGAAGGTTGGTTCCATTTTTGTTATGCTTTGACTGCTGGCGGCTGGAAAGGAGCCAGCATGTCAAAGTTTTTATCTTATGAGGACCGCCTCATCATTGCCAAACGCCTTCAGGAGAATGCCTCCTTTGGGGAGATCGGCAGGGAACTGGGCCGTGACCGCACCACCATCGCTAAGGAGATCAAGAAATACTCCTATGATAAGAAGAGCGGCCGCCCCGGCTATCCCTACAACCCATGCAGGTTCCGGGCTTCCTGTAAAGCGAAAGGGCTGTGCGGGAACAGCTGTACCCACCAGTCAGCTTATAAATGCAGCCTCTGTTCGGAGTGTTCTGCCCACTGCCCTGATTTTGAGGAGGAAGTCTGCTCAGTCAAGACGAAGCCTCCCTATGTCTGCAATGGATGTGCGGACCTCCCAAAGTGTACCCTCCGGAAACGGATCTATGATCCGGCCGACGCACATGAAATGGCCCACCGCGCCATTTCCGAATCCAGGACCGGCATCCTCTCAAGCGAGGATGACATCGCAAGGATCAACCGGATCATCAGCCCCCTTGTGCGGAACGGACAGTCCCTGCATCAGGTCTACCTGCACCATGTGGATGACCTGATGTGCAGCGAGAAGACCCTGTATAATTACGTCGACGCCCAGCTCTTTGATATCAGGAACATCGACCTGCCCCGCAAGGCCAGGTACCGCCCGCGTTATAAACAGCCTGAGTTCAAGGTAGACCGGGGATGCCGGACCGGGCGGAACTATTCGGATTTCCAGAAGTTCCTTGCGGATAATCCGGAAACGACGGTCGTCCAGATGGACAGCGTCATCGGGCGGATCGGCGGCAAATGCCTGCTCACCGTCCATTTCGTCGAGACCGGGCTCATGCTGGCGTTCCTGCGGGATGCCAACACCTCGGGTTCCGTCATCCGTATCATCAATACATTGGACCAGGTGCTTGGCGCAGAGGCATTTGACCGGCTGTTCCCGGTCATCCTGACGGATAACGGGAGCGAGTTCTCGAATCCGAAGGAGATCGAATACCGCCAGAAATATCCGTATTCGAGGACACGGGTTTTTTACTGCGATCCGGGCTCTCCCTATCAGAAAGGCGCCTGCGAGGTCAACCATGAACTGATCCGCCGGGTCCTCCCCAAGGGGAGCAGTTTTGACGGCCTGACACAAAAAGACGTCTTCCTGATGATGGACCACATCAATTCCTACAAAAGGAAAAAGCTGAACAATCGCAGCCCATACGATGCGTTCAGCTTTTACTACGGAGAAGACCTGCTTAAGAAACTTGGATGTTCGCCGGTAGCACCCGAGAACATCATCTTAAAGCCGAAGCTTCTCAAAAAGTAACAGACCGATCTGCACAGGCCGCCAGGACAGACAGTAAAACGACAACTGCTGAGGGATGGATTCTCCGAATACAAAAATTTCGAGCGGGAATTGACCCCTGGATCTGTTGCGCAGATTTTCTGCTGAATGCATTATAACATATCAGGCCGGAAATGGAAAGCCGGGAATCTCGCTTACAAAACGGGAAAGTCGTTTACAAAATGGGAATCTTGTTTACAAAACAGGAATCTCATTTACAAAGCGGGACTCTTGGATTACAAACGGGACTCTCGGCTTGCTATTTACCTGTCTTAATTGTTTGCCTTATAATTTTTAATGATAAACATTAAATTTTTATTGACATTTGAGAATTTCATGATATAGTGAAAGAAAAAGAGTACTGTCTGGTAATCCGAAATTTTCATTTCGAGGCAACTGATCAAGGGGGGAGTCTTATGCAGCTCATTCAAAAACTCACGAATCAAAAGTTTGCGCGGTCGGCCGCCGGATTTATGAACGCTGTCTGCTGGTTTCTGATTGCTTTTCTGGCTTTTTGTACCGTTCTCAGTTTTATGGGACGGCAGAACTTTATCCTTCATACCGATGAAGGGGTCTTTGAGAGTGCGATCTGCGCAGAAGAAGATCATGCTCCGTACGCCCGGTTCATGACAGTCGGCACAAACGACGATATTCATGTCTGGGCAGACAGCAAAGGACGGATCGGCCTGAGCGTTCAGCTCAGCCTGGCGCTTATGTACGCCATTCATACCGTCCCGCTCATGCTTGCTTTCTGGTTTTTGAGCCGTGTATTTTCCAATGTACGTGAAGACCGGATCTTCACGGAGCAAAACGCTTCTTATCTGCTCTACTATGGACTGTTCCAGATCTTTGCGGCCGTTTGCGTTCCGTTTCTCAGGCTGCTGATCTGTCGACTTGTCAGTTTCATTCCCGGCAACCATATGGAAATCTCCACCGGACAGGATATGCTCAACACACTCTTTCCCGGCATCGCTTTCCTTGTGGCTGCGTACATTATCCATTACGGAGTAAATTTACAGGATGAGGTGGATCACACATTATGATCATTATTCGACTTGACCGGGTGCTGGCGGACAGAAAAATGAAGCTGAACGACCTGGCCGCCCAGATCGGCATCTCCAACGTCAATCTCTCTTATCTGAAGACAGGAAAAGTACGGGCTGTCCGCTTCAGCACTCTGGATGCGATTTGCAGGGTGCTAAAGTGTCAGCCCGGAGACATTCTGGAATATGTCGAGGATGAAGAAGAATCAGAAGAGTCCGTTCAGGCGTGAGCAATTACGCTCACGCCTGACTTTTACCTTCTGTTTCCTTTAAAAAAGCTTGATATATATTGTCTGCCTCATTTTTCCATCCCGGTTCAATGGAAAAAGTAGTTGATGATATTCTCTTATAAGGTATTTCGTTCTCAATAAGCATTTGCTCAAACATAATTAAATCCGAAGTATCAGAGAACGCATAGTTACTATTTTTCATATTTGGGGCTATGGCAGCTGACTCTAAAAATCCAATCAGGATTATTGCTAAAAATACGCTTGATAATCCAAACATTATTTTTGTGATTCCAATACCATTTCTTTTCCCCATGATATCTCCTCCGCAAATTCCACTCTATAGAATTCATTATACTTTGTTTATCAAATTTATTTATCTTTCTTAAAAAGTTCAACGGCCATTAGAACAATTCCCAAAAATACCAATATAATTGAACCAACAAACCACGGCATAAGATCTGCCTCTGTAATTTGTGTCAACAGCTTTCCAGGTGGGGTTGACCATCCATCTAACAGATAGCTATCAGCCGATATAACAATAGCATGAACCCAAATACTTCCAATCAAAGAAAGAAAGCCGCCAATAATTGCTCGTTTCATGTAACTCCATCCCCTTTCACTCTTTCTCCTTTACATCCATTCCTTATAAGTGGCAGACCATTTTTCAACAAATTCTTTACTTCCGACCGCCGCTATAAACGGCTCCGCCAAGAATTCTTTTATTGTCTTCAGTA
>CANRDO010000034.1 GCA_947629385.1 uncultured Lachnospiraceae bacterium | reverse complement strand
CCGAATGTAGAAGCTCCGGCAGACCCGAATGTAGAAGTTCCGGCGGATCCGAATGTAGAAGTTCCGGCGGATCCGAACGCAGAGGTTCCGGCGGATCCGAATGCAGAGGTCCTGGCGGATCCGAATGTAGAAGCTCCGGCAGACCCGAATGTAGAAGTTCCGGCGGATCCGAATGTAGAAGTTCCGGCGGATCCGAATGTGGAAGGCACAGGAGAGCCGGATGTGGTAGTTATAGGGGATGGTACGGATCCGAATGCAAGTGCTCCGGCAGACAGCATCTTTGACGGCGTGGGAGACAATGAAGAGTTTCCGATCACCACGAACGATGAGTACAATTCCGATCCGGAAATTGCAGATATGAGCGGCAGCGGGCTGGGTCTGGGAAGCCTGGATCTCTATACTCTGGATGTGTATCGCGGGACCGTTGATGGTCAGAGCGCCGCGGGAACAGTGCCGGAAAGCTATGCTTTCCAGGCGGGAACCAGTGTTACTGTCACGGCAAATGATTACAGCATGAACGGATATACGTTCTCTTATTGGCAGATAGAAGGAAATATTGCTCCGGATCCGGCAGATAATGTATCTCCGTTTAGCTTTACGATGCCGGCAGAGGGCGTCACCCTCACCGCGCAGTATGTGGATGCTAACGGTACGCCGGTGGCAGATCCGGAGGCAGCTCCTCTGGTTCAGACAAGAAAATTAGCCGTGAACAGCGGTACGGCGACGGTGGACGGAGCTGCGCTTACTCTTCCGGGCGATGTGGAAGTCGGAAAGACGGTAACGGTAACGGCCGAGGATAATACCAAGCAGGCGTACAGGTTTACAGGCTGGACGGCAAGGACGACAGATGCGGCGACAGGGGAGGAGACTCCGGCTGATATCACATTCATTGAGGCTGCCGATCCGCTGACCGCAAGCTTTGATATGCCGGACATGGATCTGACGGTGACGGCGGGCTATGAACCGATAACGTACATTGTTACCATGGAAAATGGGGATGGGACGGTAGTCTCGGAGAATGGGACGAATGATCAGACCGCTTCTTTCACGGCAGGTACTGTAGTGACGGTTGAAGCGTCTGATAAGACTGCCGAGGGTTCTGAATTCCTCGGATGGACGGTAACGTCCGACGACGGGTCGGTGACAGGCGACTCCGTCGGTTTGAGCACAGACGCCGGGAACCCGTATAAGGCGACTTTCTCTATGCCGGCGGTGAATGTAACGGTCGCTGCCAGCTATGGACCGATCCAGTCTGTGCCGGAGCCGATTGAGGAGCCTGCACCGCCGACAACTTATACGGTTACGGTGACCGAAACGACGAATGGAACAGCAACAGGGACGCCAACTCAGGTCGGCAGCTATCAGGCAGAAGCGGAAGTCACTGTTACGGCAAGGAATAGAGCGGCGGAAAATCTCCGGTTCAGCGGCTGGAAGGTTACATCAGGAAATGTTTCGCTGCAGGATGCTTCTGCAGAGACGACAACGTTTACAATGCCGAGCGCGGCTGTGACGCTTGAAGCCGAGTATACTCAGATCCCGGTGGAGCCTACACCGGCGCCGACTTATACGGTGACTGTCTCCGGAGGTGTTGTCACGGCGACGGGAACGGCAACCGGTTCTTTTGAAGCAGGACAAGTGGTTCAGCTTCAGGCGAACGTGCCGGCTGCAGGGATGAAGTTCTCTAAATGGTCCGCGAAGACAGAGTCAGGCGAGGCAATTGCAGATTCCATGTTTACGGCAGTGGGAGAAACAACGACGAACTTTACGGTTCCGGCTTCCAATGTGACGGTGACGGCGGAATTTGTTCCGATCGAATACAGCATCACGGTAAACGATGGTACCGCTGATTATACGAAGGCGGCCAGCGGCACGAAGGTGAAGATCACGGCAGATGAGGCTCCGGAGGGAATGGAGTTTGACTACTGGAAGGTGGACAGCGGAAACGTGACTCTGAAGAACGCCAACAAGGCAACCACCTCATTCCAGATGCCGACGGCGGATGTTGAGGTGTCTGCTTACTACAGAATGAAAGAGTATCATGTGACGGTGCAGAACGGCTATGCGGACAATGACACCTACTACATGGGACAGGAGGTTACGATCTATTCCAATTATCCGGCGAGTGGCAGAGAGTTCGATCAGTGGAAGGCTGTCAGCGGAAAGGTGACATTCGGAGATTCTTCCAGATGGAAGACGACGTTCACGATGCCGGCGAGCGATGTGACAGTCAGCGCTGCATACAAGGACGGCCCGTCACCGAACAGCAACCAGATTCTGGATCTCGTGGCAGGCGGAGAGTACATTACAGATAGCACGATCAAGTTCACAGCGGCAGGCGCCGGGATGGACAATTCCAATCCGAATCCTGGTGATTACCGCTATCGTCCGACCGGCTATCAGATCGGAAACGTGACCGGTTCCTGGCAGGCGGCGCCGTACACGACTTCCATGTCGATCAAGGCACGCGGGGACTACACGCTGAAGGTCAATTATGCGAAGGACGTATTTGATGGAACCAACTGGGTACCGGACGGAACGACAGATACCAGATCGGTGACCTTCCGGGTACTGACACCGGCAGAGGCAGTGAAGACCGGCGATGAGACGCCGATCGCGATGATGGTAGTATTGGCGGGGGCTTCCTGCCTGCTGTTCCTCCTGCTCTTGAGCGTACTGATCCGCAGGAGAAAACGTTCCTGAGTGTGGCATGATCTGTAAAAACCGGCAGAGAGGCTGTGAAGAAGCCGGATCAGAAAGATTCGTGAAATAAGCGAGACAAATAATATGCTCCCTTTCCGGAGAACAGGCGAAAAGGCTGTCACGGAGAGGGAGCATTTTTTGAGCAGGCTCACATGCTCACATCAGTTTGAGAAAGAAAACAGCGTCAAAGCATAAAACGGCGGATGATTTCTGCAAGGCCGTCGTGGTTGTTGTCCGCCTCTGTGACATAGTTTCCATGCTCCGCGACGCCCGGGAAAGCATTGCGCATGACGGCGCCGATGTGCGCTGCCTCCAGCATGGAGATATCGTTCTGGGCGTCCCCGGCGGCGATGGAGTTCTCCAGCGGGATCTCCATGTAATCGCACATCCATCGGATTGCGGAGCCTTTGGAGACGCCCTTCGGCACGATCTCCAGATAAGTGTCGCTGGAAAAGAAGCTTGAAATGATGTCCGGGTAAGCTGACAGCAATTCTTGACGAAAGGCTTCCAGTCGATTGTGGGCATCGCAGTCGTAGAGGATTGCGAGCATCTTGTAGGGATCCACATTCAAAACGCGTTCGATATTCGCGACGACACGGTAGTGGTGGCCGGTGAAGCGCTCATAGTCGCGGAGCATCTGATTGTCATGCTCGGAGAGGACATGTGTGCTATCATAGGTTTGAATATGAATCTCTCGCGCAGCCGCCATATCAAACAACGGCCTTGTCAGAGAACGAGAAAGCGTTTTGCTGTAGATGGCCCTTTCGTGATACAAATCATAAATCTGGCCGCCGTTCCAGGCGATGATATAGCAGCCTTCGCCTGAGAAGCCAAGACGGTCAGCCAGTGCAAGTGCGCTCGGCAGAGAACGGCCCGTAGAAATCACGATGGCGTGTCCCTTGGCGAGGGCCTCGTCGATGGCGGCCTGATTGCCTGCTGAGATCTGCTTCTCATCATTTAGAAGTGTTCCGTCCAGATCTGTGAACAATATTTTTCTATTTTTGTTTGCCGGCATGGTCGGATGCCTCCTTTCGCCTGGCGCGCAGCTCGTCCAGAATGGAGTAGGGGATTTTCAGGTTATTTTCTATCCCTGTGCCAAGAGAGATCAGAGGTTTGTTATCCCCGTGAAAATCCGATCCGCCAGAAGGAGCCAGATCGTATTTTTGTGTAAGCGCAAGCAGTTCGGCGCTCTGTTCTTTGCTGTACGTGGAGTAGTAGACCTCCATCCCGATAAGACCGGCATCCTTCAACCCGCCGATCAGCTCCTCAAGCTGTTCCCGCGACAAATGATACTGAAACGGGTGCGCAAGAATCGGAATACCGCCGTATTTGCGGATCAGGCGCACCGCATCGTACGGGGTGCTCTTTTCGCGGGGGACAAAGTATTTGCAGTCCTCGCCGATATAGGTGCTGAAAGCCTCGCTGATCTCGTTCACATATCCGTAGTCGAGCAGATAGCGGCCGAAATGCGCCCGCGTCCATGCGATCGGCCCGAAAGACTGCTCCATTTTTTCCCAGCTGATATCAATTCCGTCCGCGGCCATGCGGTCGATCATCTTCCGATTGCGGAAAAGCCGCTCGTCCCGGTATTCGGCAACCTGCTTTTGAAAGTCCGGATTTTCCAGTTCAAATTCGAGTCCTACGATATGGATGTCTATACCCAGGTGCTCTGTCGAGAATTCGACACCCGGGATGACCTCCACCCCGTATTCGGAGGAAGCAGCCAGTGCTTCTGCGACGCCCGTGGTATTATCGTGGTCGGTCAGAGCAAAGGCGGACAGACCTTGCTCTGCAGACAGGCGAACCAGCTCTTTTGGAGTAAGAGTGCCGTCGGACTGATTGGAATGGACGTGAAGATCGATGTATTTCATGGGATATTTCCTTTCGTGTTCCAGCGTACTTGCACGGCTCGTTGCTATACACGAGTATAGTTGAAAAGTGCCAGAATGTAAACAGGGAAAAGCGTTGCGCTTTTTCTTGACGCGAAAAGAGCGGTGCAGTAGAATATAAAGCAAATCGGGTGTGCAAACGTAGGAGACAGAAAGCAGCGGTTGCGGAGAGGATTGCGGGGAGCGAAAGATGCAGGAAAAAAGGATAGAAGAAAAAGTGGCGGAAGAAAAGAAGGCGGAGGAGCAGCCAGCGGAGAATACGATCTCAGAATGCGGTTGCAGGATGAAGCATCGCGAGAACGAAGAGTACCGGAACCTGATGAATCGTCTGAAACGTATCGAAGGCCAAATCCGCGGCATACAGGGCATGGTGGAGGAGGAGCGCTACTGTGTGGATATTCTGACACAGGTGATGGCGGTGCAGTCCGCGCTGAACAGCTTCAACAAGGCCCTGCTGTCGAACCATATCAAGACCTGCGTCGTCGACGATATCCGTGAGGGCAATCACGAGGCCGTGGATGAGCTCTGCGGCACGATCCAAAAGCTGATGAAATAGCAAAGAGATCCTCAGATTGTTCAGAGAGAATGATTCAAAAGATTACGCAGAAAATCATTCAGAAAAATATGCGGAAAACCATTCAGAAGATTACTCAGAAGAAGCCTCCGAGGAGGCTTCTTCTGTCTCTGCAAGAGAGACGTCGATCCCGGTGAAGTACGTGATCGCCTTGAGGACGTTTCCTTTGTTCTCCGGATTCCATGTGACACAGAGCACCGGCTGTTCGAGCAATCCGCCGTATTCCTTGTAGAAATCGCTGCCGGACAGGTCGATCCCCATTGGCATAGGTTCCGAATAGGAGACGACCTCGCCCGCGTCGTCGGTCTCGGCTATCTTATTCTCGATCATCAGATCGGAAAGCTGAGCGTACATATCCGCCGGCAAAAGCTCGCGCAGATCGCAGAAAAGACCCTGTCCGGACTGCTCCAGAAAGACGTCGCGCGGGCAGACGACCAGATCAATCGCTCTTGCCATGAGTCTTGTCCTGTACGCCATTTCCATCTGGTAATTGCCCAACACATAGGTGTCGGAGTGTATAAAGTCGTTTTTGTTCTCCAGACCGATCGCTTCCTCGAAGAAGCTGTCCATCTCCTCGCTGCGCTCAGGCAGGGTGCCATCCAGGAAGCACAGGGAGAGACGACATTCGGAGCGGTTGAAGATGGTCGTGTTCAAAATGGAAAAGATAAGCACGGCCGCTATGATTATCCCAATCGTGATTTTCAGATAGTAATCCTTATAGTAGCCCAGCTTTTGCCTGAACGGAAGATTTTTGAGCTCCTCCTTTGTGATCGTGTCCTTGGAGCGCTGGTAGATCGCGGCATCGTCGTCCAGCGCTGTCTTTTTAAATTTAACAATCTTACTGTCCATCCTAATCCCTTTCTGACAATTTAAAAATCCGGTTTTGAAGATCGGATCCTCCGTCGAATTCTTTTTTATTATAGTCTCTTTTCTGACAAAAGGAAAGAGCTTTATTTGATCAGAATAGGGGCGCTTTATTGTGGAAAGATGCAGGGACTGCCGGAAGGCGAAGCGCGGAAAGTATAAACACTTGAAATTATCTGAACAGAACTTTATAATGGATATATCACACCAGTTCCGGGAGGAGTGCGGCAAACCCGTATCGGAGGTGTCCGGTCTCACACTTGCTTATCCCGGGAACACGCTCCGGCTGGTGTGATTTTTTGCGCCCACTTTTCTTGACTGATACACTGTCTGTAGGTTTCATTTCCTCGGATCATTTATTTTATTGATAAGAGGACTGGTGTGAATGCGGGATTTGTGTTACAATCGGGGTGAAACGGAAATCGGGAGGCTCAACGACATTCCGATGACGGAACTTTAGAGTATGCATAATAAGGAGGATTGTTATGAAAACAGGGTTCAGGAAGAAGGCGACAGCATTGCTTGCGGCGAGCTCGCTTGCGCTTGCGGGGCTTGGCCCGCTCACGGCCTCGGCGGCTTATGTCGATGTGGAGCGTGGGAACTGGGCGGCGTTCGCCGATCTCTACGGAGGGCTGTGGGATGAGGCGATGGCAGAATCTCAGGAGAGTGAGATTTCTTCTGGGGAGCTCAAGCTTGAGTTCGGGGATCTCGTGCGCACGATGCTTGGCAGTATTCTCGCGACATCAGACGGAGAAGCGATGGATTTTTCCTGGCTTGAAAGCATTGGGCTTAAGGCTGCGGTTGACAGTGAGGAGAGCAATGTGATCAATGCGGCGATCGGTCTGTGCCTGAACGACACGGTGCTGGCCACGCTGGAGCTGCCGATCGATCTCGGGAACGATGCGGTCAGATTCCGGGTGCCGGAGATCAGCGAGAACTACATCGGGGCGCCGTTTGAGTTTGAGACGGAGGAGGCGAGGCAGCAGTGGCAGCGCCTGAAGGAAGTGATGAATCCAGAGTTTCTGGCGGAGCTCGCGGCGGACGGCGACGAGGTGGCAGAGCTTCTGAAGCGCTACGGGGACATTCTGTTTGACAAAATGACAGACGCATCCTCCGAGGAGAAGACGGAGACAATAGCGAACCTCGAGCAGACCTTCACGGTGGAGGAGGGACGTCTCTACGCGGACGATGTGTACTCTGTCGTGCTGGAGATGGCGAAGCAGGCGAGGGACGACGAGCAGCTGAAGGAGATGATCGAGGACCTGGGGACGTTCTCCCAGCAGGAGAATATCTACGAGGAATATCAGCAGGCGATGGATGAGGCGATCAGCAATCTGGAGGATGAGATCGCGGCGGCCGGAGAGTACGGCGAGGACAACTACATTTCCGCGAAGGTATGGCTGGATGCGGACGGCAAGTGCGCGGGCCGGGAATTCTCCGTCGTCTCGGACGGAGAGACGGAGGCTCAGATTGCCTGGCTCAATGTCCTGGAAGCCGATCAGGCGGCGCTGCGCATGTACTATGCTGCTGGCGACGGACAGAGCGGGGAAAGCGGCATCCTCTCGGGCGTCGGCACGATCACGGACGGCAGGCTGAACGGCGAGTACATGGTGACACAGAACGGTCTCCTTCAGTGCAAGATCGAGGTGAGCGATTACGATGTGAATGCCGAGCCGAGCGACCTGGACGGCACCTATAAGCTGACTTACGTGGGGGAGACGGACGATTCGCAGGGGTCGATGCCGCTTGAGGACTACGCGTTGATCTTTGACGTGGAGGAGAGGGCGAAAGAGAAAATCAACAATCTCTCCGTGAGTCTGACGGTGAATGATGAGCCGCTTGCGACTCTTTACCTGAAGTCGGGACAGGACGAGGAGCTATTGACTGACAGCGGCGCCGGCGAGGGAACAGTGTACCAGGCGAACAGCCAGGAGGACATGGAGACGTACGTCGCGGATCTTCACCTGGAGGCGATCATGGAGAACTGCAAGAAAGCCGGTGTGCCGGATGAATTAGTCAACCAGATCGCGGCTCTTGTTGCGCAGATGACGCAGCCGAATAGCGCAGGTGATCCTGAGGCGTCGGAGAGCCAGACGGCGATGCCGGAGGCATCGTAAGCTCTGAGACAAAAAATTGCGGCAGGCCATACGGCCTGCCGTTTTTGAAAAGAAGATATTATAAGGCAATTAATTTTACCTATTTCTCCTCATAAACACGTGATTCTGCCTGCTTGCGCTTTAGCCATGTCTCGTCGTCTTCATAGTACGGAGCTTGCTCCGGGAAAGCCTCAGCGATCTGCTCTTCGAGCTGGAAGCTCTGCTCGAAGGTATTGTAGAGCAGGAAGCTTGCCGTGTACAGGATGAACCAGAAGCCGACCAATGGCAGCAGAAAGAGCGACCATGGGAAAAACAAAATATAGACTGTCCAGTAGAGAAGCTGCAGTAGCGCTGTGCCGAGTGATTTGAGTGGGAAGCGCAGCACAAACAGCAGGCAATTTCGCGCACCTGTTATGGCGGACTGGTCGAATAGTGCGACCTGCGGCCAGTAGATCTCGAAAAATGTGGTGAAGAGCAGCAGGCTGAACAGGAAGATTGCAATGGTGCCCCAGCCGGGGAAACGTGTGGCCCACCAGAACAGCATCACCATGAATGCATAGAATCCGAGCATCAGGCAAAAGACGACGCCTGGAAGGAGCGCTTGCCGCCAGTTCTGTTTCCATGCGTGACGGTAGTTGTCCCACCATTTGCCAGAGGCGTCGCGCAGCCCGCGGAAGATGGAGTCGTACATGCAGGAGAGCGCCGGACCTGCGATCAGTCCGCCGACGATGCAGGCGGGGATCAGCACCAGGACGCTGGAGGTGAGAATAGAGAAAACTACTCCGGCGGCAAAGGGGAGGAAGCAGACCAGAGTCATCAGATTTGCCAGAAACAGCTTTTTGAAATCACGCTCCAGCACCTCAGTATAGCGTGCCATTCCGGTCAGGCGTTTCCCACTGCCTGCACGATAAAGATTCTTCTTAAACATCAGTCCCATGATACGCTCCATTCCGCCGCTTCTTCCCTGCGGCATAACGAATATTGTCTGCAGTTCTTCGTAACGATTCATTCCTCAGAAAGGATCACTTATATATCAGGATCATTCATATGCGGGATCGCTCATCCGGCCGCATAGTGACAGCCGTTCAGGAATTCGGTGAGTATCGGCTCCAGATCTTCCTCAAAGCTTTTGACACAGGTGAGCTCCACGCAGACTGCTTCGGTATTGCAGCAGCCCAGGGCGGAGACGCCGCGCTCGTAGGGAGAGTCTTCCTTCGTGATCGTATAGGTGAGCAGCGTATATTCCTGACCGTTGCAGGTCACTGTCTTCTCGGAGGTCACATCATAGTTTCCTTTGGCGGCGGCAAGCCAGGTTTCCATATTGTCCTGTGCTTTTTCGGCGCTGCGGGACTCACCGGCCAGAAGATAGATCTGCGCGTCGTAGAGGTCAACTGTGTCTCCGTCGTCGTTCTCGTAGGGAACGGAATCACCCTTGGTCCAAGTCGCGTAATAGAGGCCTTCTGCTGCCAGGATATCTTTGTTTTCCAAAAGCGAGAGCCCTTCCGGAGCTTCAATCCCAAGTCTATTTCCGACCATGACCCAGTCTTCGCTCCATGTCTGACCATCCGCCGCAGTTTTCGGGGCGGAGGCGGCACAGCCGGTCAGAAGCAGCGCTGTGCCGACGGCCAGGAGAAGGAATTTTCGAATATTCATAATGCGTATCCTCCTTGAATTGGATTCATTGAACACGAAGGTGCTTCACAAGCTCCTCCCACAGTCCGGCGCATCCATCCTCGTTGGCGGAGCGCTTGTCGGTGAAAAAACAGCGCCGACCAAGGTACAGGCCGGAGAGGAGATCCTTGTTTTCTCCGGAAACCTCTTCGCCGAGCATCGAGTCGCTGTAGTCTCCGAGCTCTGCATCGGACAAGAGGCTGCAGGAATCCCAGCGGAAGACCTTGTTGTCCACGGAGAAATCCTTGTCGTCCGGGCAGCTTCCGTCCGGCATCGCAAGCAGCTGATACATAAGCTGAAATTCCTTCGGATCCTCCATCAGGAAAAGATAGCTGGTACAGTCCGTGATATCTCCGATCAACGGGATCTCGTATGCATTCTGATAAAAGGAGAGATCGCCGGAGAAGGTGGAGCCGACGCCCGTGATGCCGTTGCCGACGCCGGATGTCACGATACCGGTGTCGCCGATGGGCGCGACATCAGACGATGTGTCGGTATGGGCATCTGACACCGAAGCCGGATTTTCAACTGCCGCAGGGTCACCGTTTGAAGCAGCAGAGAAATGATTGTCTGCCTCTGTACCGACAGTGCCGGAAAAAGCTGCGTCTGTCTGCACCTCCGGATTAGAGGTCGCGTACTGGTTGACCTGCACCAGCACGGTTCCATCTTTGTTGTAGTCGTCAGCGAGGGAGGCAAAGACTGTCTCAAGCGCGGCGACAGTGTCCTCAGGGAGCTTTGTCTTTCCGATATAGGCAATCTGCAGATCGGGCTGTTTTTTGAACCAGCCGAATTTGCTCGCGAGCAGCTCCCCTGCGATCAGCAGTAGGATCACGCAGCAGACGACATACCATTTGTGGTAGTACCACCAGTTCTTCAATTTTTGCCCTTCTTTCTGATCTTATTCCCGCGTCGTCCAACCGTGCCCGTAGGAGACTGGCAGGCACACGAGCGGGGGCTTCGCCGTCAGATTCTCCTGGAGCAACAGCTCCACGCACATTTCTGCGATATCCTCCGTCGGCTGAACAATCGTGGAGCAGACGTATTCCTCCTTGCCGAAGGCGCGCGTGCCGTCGAAGCCGATCACCTGCACATCCTCGGGAACCTGCACCTTCAGCTTCTGCAGCATCTTCAGCACCTGGAAGGCGACATGGTCCGTCACGCAGAACAGTCCGTCGAAGTCGAGCCTGCCGTCGTGCATGTGCTCCATTAGAAAGTCATTGAACTCATCTATAGAATCCCCGTCCTCAAGAATCTTCATGTCATAGGAAAGATCTCTCGCCAGACAGCCATTCTCGAAGCCAGCTTTGCGCTTGTTTGGCTCGTTGGAAAGCGAGGAGCCGATCCGCAGAAAGGCCACGTGCCGACAGCCGAGATCCGCGAGCTTCTCCGCCGCCATCTGTCCGCCGGCGAAGTTGTCGCTGGCGACACAGGGCACATGCGGCCCGATGGAACGGTCGATTGAGATAAAAGGAATGTTCTCTGCAATCGTGAGCTCAGGATTGTAGGTCAGTCCGATGATTCCATCCACCTTGTTCTGCTGAACCATCGTGATGTATTCCTGCTCGGCCGCCTGATTGTAATCCGTAGAGCACAGCAGCATCCGATAATTTCTTTTTAATAAGGCGAGGTTGATGTGATAGGTAAGCCTCGCGAAATACGGCTCCTGGGTGTTCGGGATCAGCAGCGCAACTGTATGTGTTTTGCCGGCCTTCATGCCCTGCGCGTAGCTGTTGACATGGTAGTCCAGCTTTCGGATCGCGTCCTCTACGCGGATGCGGTAGCTCTCGCCGACTGGGAGACCATTGATCACTTTGGAGACGGTACCGAGCGCGACTCCTGCCTCTGCTGCCACGTCCTTGATTGTGGGAGTTGTGCTTTTTGTTCTCATTGTTATGTATAATCCTTTCTTTCTGATGATATATTGAAGTAAAGGCTGCCAGGATTATCTGACTGTTCGCCCGAAATTGCACCGTGTCTGACGAGATGTATCCCGACGCGCGGTGAACATTTCATGAAATGATTATACATCGGTTTCACGGAGTTGTAAAGGAAAAAATGAAACATTTTTATGAAACGATTCACAACAGCATAATGCACAAATTAGACAGAATAAATTTGTGAAAAACAGATGAAAGTGTTCATTTAGCCCTAAAATGCGTTGACAAAACAGGGCGTAGGGGTTATTCTCATATCACAAACAAAATAACGTTTCATGAAATAAATGGTATTTTATGGAACGAAAGAAGGGAGAGAGATTTATGAGTAAGTCAAAAGCAGCTGCCAGGGCGACGAATAAATCAGTCTCGCAGCGGATCCGCGCATATTGGCAGCTGTACCTGATGCTTCTGATTCCTGTCGTACTCACTGTTATTTATAAGTACATACCGATGTACGGCATTCAGATTGCATTTCGGAACTACAAGGCGAACCGGGGTTATCTGGGGAGCGAGTGGGTCGGACTCCAGTGGTTTGAGCGCTTCTTCAAGTCGCCGAACTGTGTCCGCATGATCAGAAACACGATCCTGCTCAGCTTTTACAGCCTGCTCTGGAGCTTTCCGGTTCCGATCATCCTGGCTCTGCTGATCAACCAACTGCGGTTCAACAAGTTTAAGAGGACGGTACAGACGGTGCTGTATGCGCCGCACTTTATCTCTACCATGGTCGTCTGTGGTATGATCCGCATCTTCTTAAGCCCGTCCGGCGGTCTGATCAACCTGATCGCGGGCACGAACATCGACTTCCTGTCTCAGTCGGCCGCGTTCCGCACGATCTATATCGTGTCCGGTATCTGGCAGGACGCAGGCTGGGGCATCATCGTCTACATGGCGACGCTGGCAAACATCGACGCTTCTCATTATGAGGCGGCAAGAATCGACGGCGCTTCCATGTTTCAGAGGATCCGTTTCATTGACTTTCCGGAGCTGCTTCCGCAGATCGTGCTGATGCTCATCATGAGCGCCGGCAACCTGATGAACGTAGGCTTCGAGAAGGTATTCCTGCTCCAGACAGATCTGAACAAGGCGACGAGCGACATTATCTCCGTGTTCGTGTATCAGCAGGGTATTGAAAACGCGAAATACAGTTACTCGACCGCGATCAGCTTGTTCAACACGGCTGTCAACATCATCCTTCTGGTTGTCGTCAACAAGCTGGCGAGCAAGCTGTCAGAAGACGTAAGCTTTGTGTAGGAGGTGCAGCATGGGAAAGAAAAAAGCAGGACAGCTCAGAGGCCTGTCCGATCGGACCAGCGATATTATCCTGGTAGCCCTCTGCCTTGTCGTCGTATTCCTGGTGGCATACCCGCTCTACTACGTACTGATCGCTTCCGTGTCCAACCCGTATGACGTGTATGCGGGCAAGACCTTCCTTCTGCCGAGTGAATTCACGCTCAACGGCTACAAGGCGGTGTTCGCGGACAAGAATATTTTTACCGGTTTCCTCAACAGCATCAAGTACACGGTGATCGGCACGATCTTCTCCGTCGTGGTCCTGTATCTTGCGGCTTATCCGCTGAGCATCAAGGACCTGCCGGGCAGAACGTTTTTGAGTATTTTCTTCATCATCACCATGTATTTCGGCGGCGGCCTGATCCCGACCTACTTAGTCGTCAAGCAGACCGGCCTGATCAACAACATGTGGGCGCTGTTCCTCCCGGGCGGCGTGGCGGTCGGCAACATGATCATCGTCCGCAACTTCTTCGAGAACAGTATTCCGAAGGAGATGGTCGAGGCGGCGGAGATCGACGGTGCGTCCAAGTGGACGACCTTCCTTAAGATCATCGTACCGCTGAGCCGTTCCATCATGGCGGTTATGGTCGTGTTCAGCATGGTGGCCTACTGGAACGACTGGTTCACAGCATTGATTTACCTGCCGGGACAGGAGAAGGCTCCGCTTCCTCTCGTGCTGCGGAACATCCTGATCAAGAGCTCGGCGAGCGCGAGCCAGGCGAGCACGATCTCCGGCGGATACGCAGAGCTGAACAAGCTGACCGAGATGATTAAATTCTCGTCAATCATGGTGGCTGCGGCTCCGATGCTTGTGATCTACCCGTTCGTGCAGAAGTATTTCGAGAAGGGCTTCATGGCAGGCGCGGTGAAGGGCTGAGTCCGCGCTGCCGTGGACAAGAAAACGGAAGCCTTGGCGATTCGGCATGGGCCACTCCATGAAATTGAGCATTCATAGAAATAGGAAACATGAAATAGGAACCCGTCAACCAAGCACAAACCAATTAAAAGAAAAGGAGAGCAAAATGAACAAGAAAATGTATCGCAGAGCACTTTCGGGTTTTTTGGCGGCCGGCATGGTGGCAGCATCCTTTGCGGGAGTTGCGAACGCGGAGGCCAACACGGACACCTCGCAGACAGAGTTTACGATCCTGGGTGGCATGAGCGCACTCAGCCGCGGCTATGAGGACAACGAAGTCCTGAACGCAATGCAGGAAGAAGCAGGCATCTCGATCGACTGGGAGACGATGAGCGATTCCCTGGCTGAGCAGGTGAACATCCGCATCGCGGGCGGCGAGCTTCCGGACGCGTTTATGGGCGTCGGCTTCTCGAACTACGACCTGACGAACTACGGCGCAGACGGCACGTTCATCGACCTGAGCCCGTATCTGACCGAAGAGTATATGCCGAACCTGGCGAAGATCCTCGAGGAGCATCCGGAGATCCGCAGCGCGATCACGATGGAGGACGGCGGTATTTACGGCCTGCCGGCAGGCGAGCAGATGGGCACCGCGGGCATCGGCGCGGAGAATGACTACAGCATCTACACGATCCCGCAGTTCAGTATGATCAACAAGGCATGGCTGGACGACCTCGGACTTGAGGTGCCGACCACGCTCGACGAGCTGCACGACGCTCTGGTCGCTTTCAAGGAGAACGACATGAGCGCGAAATACTACGGCAACGACGCGGGCAGCACAATCCCGATGAGCACCGGTTTCGATCAGTGGTGCTGGGGACAGAATGTCTTCTACGCTGGTTTCGGCTTTACAAACTGGCCGAATGATGTTATTAATGATCTGGTGCTGAATCCGGACGGAACGGTGGAGTTTGTCTGCGCGACCGACAAATACCGTGACGCGATCACCTACTTCCACGACTGGTTTGCAGAGGGTCTGATGGACGTTGAGATGTTCAGTCAGAGCGACACGCAGCTGATGGCAAAGTGCAGCCAGGGCTATGTGGGCGTTTCCACCTGGTGGTATATTGAGGAGCTGATGGGCGACTATGCGGACGATTATGTATTCCTTCCGATTCTGGACGGCCCGGACGGCACGCACAATGTCACAGTTCGCACCGGCGGCGCTACGAACAGCGGTAACCTGAGCATCACGGAGGAGTGCGAGAGCCCGGCGAACCTTCTGAAATTCTTCGATCAGTGGTATGAGCCGGAGAACGTCATGCAGCTTCAGTACGGCCCGATCGGCACCTACTTCACGGAGCAGGACGAGAACGGCGTATGGCTCAGCATCACCGACGAGCAGGCGCAGGAGCAGTTTGGCAAGGGCGCGGGCGAGCTCAAGGGTGAATATGAAGTTTATGGTCCGAAGCTGATCCTCAGCGATTACTATCAGTCGACCTTCAAGATGGAGGATCGCGCGATCGAGCGTCTGACCGATCTGAACGACTTCTGGATGCCTTACGTATCCGACACGACGACCTATCCGGTAGACTGCGTGTTTACGTCGGATGAGCTGGATACGATCGATATGTACAAGGTTGACTTTGAGAACACGGTAGCTGAGAACGAGGGCCTGTGGCTCCGCGATGGCGGCCCGTCCGACGACGAGTGGGCGGAGTACCTCGACAACCTGACCTATGGCTGTGGTATGGAAGACCTCCTGCAGGCATACCAGGACGCGTATGACCGTTATGTAGAGGCGGAGTAAGCGCTATTTCAGAAAACATTGATACGGCCTCGGCGGCCGGTGTTTCAGCCTGACCTGAACTGTAACGGCAGCAGCGGGCAGACAGGACCGGGCATTTAAAAAGCCGGGGGCTGCTGTGGAACAGGAATCCTGACCGAATGGGGATGGAACGGTCTGTTTTACGGCAGCTCCCGGCGTTGATTTTACAAAAGCAAAATTTTGATGCAACAAAAATGCTTTTTTGATAGCAAATAGGCAAGTATATGATACGTTTTATGCAACAATGGAAGAGAAAAGACCAAGAATGAAAACAGGAGGTATCGGAATGAACAGCCAGACATTGCGCGACGCCAGAAAATATGAGGAGACAGCAGAAAAACTGATTCGGGATGAGGGACGGCCAGAGTTCCATCTCTCCACACGCGTGGGCTGGATGAACGATCCAAACGGATTTTCTTTCTACAACGGAGAGTATCATCTGTTCTATCAGTATCACCCGTATGATTGCCACTGGGGGCCGATGCATTGGGGGCACGCAGTGAGTGGGGATCTGCTCCGCTGGAGGTATCTTCCTGTGGCGTTGGCTCCTGATGAGCCGTACGACAAGGATGGCTGTTTCTCAGGAAGTGCGGTCACGCTCCCGGACGGGAGACAGCTGCTCATGTACACGGGCGTGATACAGGAACCCCAGCAGAATGGGGAAGTCTGCGAAGTGCAGGCACAGTGCCTGGCGATTGGGGACGGAGTGGACTATGAGAAATACGAGGACAATCCTGTGCTGGACGAGCACGATCTTCCCGAGGGTGCAAGCAGGTTTGATTTCAGGGATCCGAAACTCTGGCAGACAAAAGACGGGACCTATCGCTGCGTGGTCGGAAACTGCCGGACGGACGGGAGCGGACAGATTCTTCTGTTTGAGAGCGAAGACGCGTTTCACTGGCGCTTTAAGAAAGTACTCCTTGCGAACAATAACCGGTATGGTAAGATGTGGGAGTGTCCGGACTGTTTTCCTCTGGACGGCAAGCAGGTGATCCTGACGAGCCCGCAGGATATGCTGCCGCAGGGCTTTGAGTACCACAACGGAAACGGCACGCTCTGCCTGATCGGAAGCTATGATGAGGAGACGGATATTTTCACCGAGGAGGCGAACCAGTCCGTAGATTATGGCATAGACTTCTATGCGCCGCAGACCCTTCTGACGCCGGACGGACGCAGAGTCATGATCGGCTGGATGCAGAACTGGGATACCTGCAATATGCACAGGCAGACGGATGAACATAAATGGTTCGGGCAGATGAGCGTCCCGAGGGAGCTTTCCATACGTGACGGACGCCTGTACCAGCAGCCGGTTCGTGAGTTGGAGCAGCTTCGTCGAAATGAGGTGCGCTATGACAATGTGATCGTTGACGGTACGATTCAACTGGAAGGTGTGAAAGGACGGAAGGTTGATATGGAGGTTGAGGTGGCGCCGGAGGATGAGCAAAGTGGGTATCGTCGGTTTGCGGTGCGCTTTGCGCAGAACGAGGACTATCAGACGTCAATCAGCTACCGTCCGTATGAGGAGGTGCTGAAGATTGACCGCAAGTTTTCCGGCTCGCGCAGGGCGATTATTCATCAGCGCAGGAGTAAGGTGCCGTCGGAAAACGGGCGGATCAGACTTCGGCTGATTCTGGATCGGTTCAGTGTGGAGGTTTTTGTGAATGACGGCAGGCAAGTCATGACGGCGACGATTTACACGGAGCAGGCCGCAGACGGGATTTCTTTCTTTGCGGATGGCCGGGTCAGGATGAATGTTGTGAAGTATGAGCTGGTGGCGGACAGCGCAACCCCCTTGTGCTGAGGCTGTGCGCTGGCATACGTCAGGCTGCTCATTCATTTTTCCTGCGGAAGATATACAGATTATGCTTTAGATGCTTTAGCCAGAAAGCAGCTGTCCTTGCATTGAAAAGGTCACGCCAATGTGATATAATATCCCCATATATTCCTGAACACGCACGGAGGAGGACGGGACAAAAGAACCGTTAATATGGAGGAAACAGCGATGGCAAAGCTTGAATATCAGGAAAAAGACGGCAAGGTATTTTGCCCGTTGATAAATAAATGGCTTATAGCAAAACCGGAAGAAAAAGTCAGACAACGGTACATCTGCGTCCTGGTGAACAGCTATGGATATTCATTGGAGCAGATGGCGCAGGAAAAAAGGTAAATAATTCTCAGCGCGGGCAGGGAAAGGCATGTGCTGATATTGTTATCTGGAAAAGTAAGAAAGACAAAGACGATAAGAAGGCTGCGTTTATCGTTGTCGAATGCAAGGCAGAAAATGTAAAGATACGCGTTGAGGATTATTATCAGGGGTTTAATTACGCAGCGTGGGCTCATGCTGATTTTTTGTCACCACAAATGAAAAGGAGACAAAATTCTTTAACGTTGCTCCTGCGTTTCTCCCGCAAAAGCTGGAAGAGGTTGTTGCTATTCCTACGGCTGAAGATATCGATAATGCCAAAAAGATTGAACAGATAAAAAATCAGACAAAGACCTTTACACGCGAGGAATTTACAAAGACACTGCAGGCTTGTCACAATATCATTCGCAATAATGACAAGCTTTCACCCGAGGCAGCGTTTGACGAGATTAGTAAATTGCTTTTCATGAAAATACGATACGAGCGCCAGCAAAGAGGTACAAAGGTATTTACCAGGGCAGAATATTTGGCGCAGGCTGAAAACTACGAAAAAATGTACGCCCCGGTTTGAAAATGAAAGGCATTGACCAGCCTTATATGCAGAATCTTTTTGATACCGCTAAAATTGAGTTTAAGGAAGATCATCTTTTCGAGGATAATGATGAAATCAAAATCAGAGAGAACAGTTTCGTTCAGATTTTGGAAAAACTCGAAAATTACAATCTGTCTGATACACAGGACGATGTAAAAGGAATAGCCTTTGAACAATTTCTCGGAACAACGTTCCGTGGAGAGCTCGGACAGTTTTTTACACCGAGAACGATTGTGGACTTTATGACGGAGATACTCGACCCACAGGAAGGCGAGATTATTTGCGACCCAACCTGCGGTTCAGGCGGGTTCCTCATCAAGGCTTTTGAGTACGTGCGTGAAAAAATAGAGGCTGATATCAGAAAGCATAAGGAAAACTTGAGATCCTCGCTTGAGGGTGTTGACTATGACAGCAAATCGGAAGAAGAGCAGATAGCAATCAGCGACAAAATTGACGGGATGCAAACGGCGCTAAACACTGAACTCGACACGGGCATAGAGGGAAGCCGTATGTATCAGCTCTCGCACAATTGCATCTATGGTACGGATGCAAATCCCCGTATGGCGCGTACATCCAAAATGAATATGATTATGCATGGTGACGGACACGGGGGAGTATATCATCACGATGGGCTGCTTAATGTAAGCGGCATATTTGAGGAAAGATTTGACGTGATTCTGACAAATCCTCCATTCGGTCAGAATGTCGACCGCAATCAACTTATCTCTGAGTCTGACCGTTTTACGGATGAAGAAATGAAAAAGAAATATAGAAAAAAATATGGGAAAGCTTATGATGAAGCGTTGAAACAGGTCGATGACCACATTGGCGAATCTCTGCTGTCGCTCTATGATCTTGGCAGTACAAGCACGCTCACAGAAGTGCTTTTTATGGAGCGGTGCCTTCGTTTGCTCAAAAAAGGCGGCCGTATGGGCATGGTTCTCCCGGAAGGTGTTCCCAATAATAAAAACCTCGCATCGGTTAGGGAGTATTTTGAAGGAAAGGCAAAATTGATTCTCATTTGTTCCATTCCGCAGGATGTATTTATCGCCGCTGGTGCGACTGTAAAGCCAAGCCTTGTTTTTATGCGGAAATTTACCACAGAGGAAGAAATTAAATATGCCAAATGTAAAAAAGCTGCTTTTGATGAAGTTGCCGCATTCCATAAATCTGAAATCGACGCGTTAAACGCAACCATTTCAAATTGTGATAACAAGGCTGATTCACTTAAAGCTGATCTCGGGAATGCACGTGCCAGATTAAAGCGGGCGAGAAAGGAAAAAAGAGACATCTCCGCAATTGCAATAGAAATCGAGGCAATCCTTCAAGAGCAGAGGGACAACAGGGGCGAAAAGAAAGATGCCGAAAAGGCGATAAAAGATTTGCAAAAACAGATGGAGGAAGAGGTTAAGCCGATTCTTAAGAAAAAGATTGACTATGATGTTCCTGTCGCCAAGGTGGATGATGCCGGAATAACGACAACAGGCGCTGCATCGGAAGGGAATCAGCTTCCTGAATTGGTTGAGGAATATAGGGAGTACAGCACAAAAAATCGACTTTGGAATCCGATAGCCGCCGAATTTTCCTATAAAGTGGATTCGCAAGATATATATTACAGTTATGTTAATGGTAAGGAGAAAAGAAAATTATGATCCTTACGGCAAAAAAACTTTCCGAATTCAAAGACTGGAACATTGATATGATTCTATTTTCCAGAGAATTGTATAGTACATATCCGCTGGTGAAGCTTGAAAGAATTATTATTCCCCGCAAAGAAAAAAGGAAGCCTGTGGAAATACCGGCCGATAGATTAGTTGTGTCCAAAATCAGATTTACCGACGGAGCAGTCTTCTTTAAAGACAGGAAAATAAAAATGATATGAACAAATCATGCAGGAATGATCTTCTCGTATCCAGTATCAATTTTGAAAAGGGCGCATTTGCCATAAATATATGGGGAGATGTGTATGCGTCTACTGATTACACATCATACATGGTTGATAATGAAGCAATACTTCCTGATTTTTTGTTTTACGCGTTAAGGTGTAATCTTTTTATGGAACATGTTGCTTCCGTAAAGCCAAAAGGAATGAAAACACGAGTCCGTTATGATTTCATAAAGAATTTCGAAATTCCCCTGCCGTCAATACCGGAACACAAAAAAATACTTGCGGAATACAATGACACTCTTGCCGAGGCCGATAAAAATAATGCAAAGGGCAATGGCTTTAGCGATGGACTGTTGTACGATATCCAGTCTGAGGTTTCGGATTTGAAGAGGCAAGAACAATCAGATAGTCAAGCCGGCTCGATTATACAAATAATACCTTTTTCATCAGTATCCCGATGGGAAGTGACGTTCGGCCTTAAAGGAGGTATGCCGGAGCGTATATATAACAGTTTTAAATGGCCTTCCTGTTCGATATCTGAGCTGCAAACCGAATCGTTGTTTGGACTGTCTGTAAAAGCATCCTCAACACAGAAAAAAGGCATGATACCAATGCTTCGTATGTCTAACATTGTTAATGGAGAAATCGACTGCAGTGGGCTCAAATACCTTCCTTACAAAAGTGCAGTCACATCAAGGGAGCCGGATAAATGGCTTCTCCGCAAAGGAGACTTTCTGATTAACAGAACAAACAGCAAGGAACTGGTCGGGAAATCGGCGGTTTTTAATCTTGACGGAGACTATACATATGCATCGTACGTTATAAGATACAGGTTTAATACATCAATAGTCTTGCCGGAGTATATAAACATCTTGTTTATGCTCCCTATTGTAAGAATACAAATTGATACTGTCAGCAGGCAAACGGCAGGACAGTGCAATATCAACAGCGATGAAATCGGGTCAATCAGAATTCCCGTCCCGCCTCTCCGGAAGCAGCGGGCGATTGTCCAAAAGTATTATTCGGTCAAGGACGGTGCAAATACATATTATGACAAAGCGAGGACATTAAAGAATAAGGCTGCCGCCGACTTTGAAAAAAGCATATTTTCATAAACGTCAGTTTTGTGCTAATTCTGAATACATGAGTCGTCAATGCGCTGAATAGAATTTCTCATTGTCATCGTACTCTTCGGAAGCGTATATTGAGGGATCTGATTACAAAAAGCTTGCAAAATCTCCGACATGTAGTAAAATAAACTACATAATGAAAAAACAGAAACCAAATCATAGGGTTTGCTGCACGAGAAAATGTGAGGGAAATTTATGTATCAGATTATCAGTGACGGTTCATGCGATCTGCCGGAACAGCTGGCGAGGGATAAAGGGGTAGAGGTGGTTCCCTTCTATGTCTCTTTTGATGAAAAGACTTATTACAAAGAAATATCGGAAATGCCCATACGGAAGTTTTACGATCTGATGGTGGAGAAGGAAAATGTTGTTTTTCCGAAATCGTCGCTCCCGTCGATTGAAGATTACATCACCTCTTTTGAAAAATATGTCAAGCAGGGGATTCCCATTATCTGCATCTGCATCACCGTAAAGTTCAGCGGTTCCTACCAAGCGGCGATGAATGCAAAGAATATTCTGCTGGAAACTTACCCGGACGCGAAGATAGAGGTTATTAATTCCATGATCAATACGGTGCTGCAGGGCATGTATGTGCTGGAAGCGGTGAAGCTGCGGGATCAGGGCGTGCCTTATGAGGAAGCTGTAAAACGTCTTCTGAATATCCGGGAAACGGGCAGGATTTTTTTCACGGTGGGGAACGTGGAATACTTAAAGCATGGGGGAAGGATCGGAAAGCTCTCTGGTATCGCGGCCTCTATATTGGGGATCCGGCCGCTGATCACGCTGAAGGAGGGAGAGATCTTTCCGTCCGGGCTGTCGAGAAGCCGCAGGAGATCTATGGAAGCGGTGATGAACCTGCTGGACAGTCATGTAAAATCTCTGACCGCCGCCGGAGAGAATATGGCGGATTATGTGGCGGATGTGGGCTACGGCTACGATATCCCGGAGGCGGAGGCCTTTCTCGAAAAGCTCAAAGAGAGATTTCGCGGCGTGCTGGATGTGGATCAAATCTGCTTGTATCAGATCGGCGCCGGGATTGCCGTGCATACCGGTCCGTATCCGCTGGGAATAGGATTCCTGAAAAAAGCGTAGACGAGTCAGGACCATCGGTTAAACCGGTGGTCCTGTCTTTACTATCATCTCGCCTGGATCCCTCCTGGATTGAAATGCAGGGTTGTTTTCTGAAAACGAAGATGATACAATAATTATTATTTGACGGAAGCAAAAGGAGGGCGCAGGAATGTATTGGGAGAACAAGATCTTAGTGGGGAAATCGGGGGACGAGCCGGTGTGCATCTCCCCGAAGATGGCGAACCGCCACGGGATGATCGCCGGCGCGACGGGTACGGGCAAGACGGTCACGCTGAAGGTGCTCGCTGAGTCGTTCAGCGACTGCGGCGTGCCGGTGTTTCTGGCTGATGTGAAAGGCGATCTGGCAGGCATGTGCTGTCCGGGCGCGTCGAATGAGAACGTGGACAAGCGTGTGACGGACATGGGGCTTGCGCAGCTCGGCTTTGATTTCAAGGCGTACCCGACCTGCTTCTGGGATGTGTACGGCAAAGGCGGGCTTCCGCTTCGCACGACGATCTCCGAGATGGGACCGCTGCTTCTGGGCCGTATCCTCGGTCTGAACGACACGCAGGCGGATATCCTCACGGTGATCTTCCGGATCGCGGACGACGAGGGGCTTCTGCTGATCGATTCCAAGGATCTGCGCTCCATGCTGCAGTATGTGGGCGAGAACGCGAAGGAATATACATTGAAATACGGCAACATTTCGAAGCAGAGCCTCGGCGCGGTGCTCCGCTCCGTGATGGCGCTCGAGGCGGAGGGCGGCGACCTGTTCTTCGGCGAGCCTGCGCTGAACATCGGCGACTGGCTCTGCACGGACAATACCGGCCGTGGGACGATCCAGGTGCTCGACTGCCGCGAGCTGATCCGGTATCCGACAATGTACGCGACGTTCCTGCTCTGGATGATGTCCGAGCTGTTTGAGTCGCTGCCGGAAGTGGGCGACCCGGAGAAGCCGAAGATGATCTTCTTCTTCGACGAGGCGCACCTGCTGTTCGACGACGCTTCCAAAGTTCTGCTCAGCAAGATCGAGCAGGTGGTGAAGCTGATCCGTTCGAAGGGCGTAGGAATCTATTTTGTCACGCAGAATCCGTCTGACATTCCGGGCGGCGTGCTGAGCCAGCTCGGGAATAAGGTGCAGCATGCGCTGCACGCCTACACGCCGGCGGAGCAGAAGGGCGCGAAGGCGGCCGCGCAGTCGTTCCGTGAGAATCCGGAGTTTGATACCTATGAGACGCTGCTCGCGCTCGGGACGGGCGAGGCGCTTGTCTCCGTGCTGGATGAGGACGGCGTTCCCACGGTCGTGAAGCGCTGCACGATCCTGCCGCCGCAGAGCCAGATGGGCGCGTTGGACGATACGGTCCGCGACACGCAGATCAAGGGCAGTCTCCTGTATACGCGTTACATGGAGGCACAGGATCGCGATTCCGCGTACGAATTTCTGCAGAGGAAATCTCTGGCGGACGCGGAGGCGGCGCAGCAGGCAGCTGAGGAAGCGCAGCGCCAGAAGGAGGAGGCCGAGGCTGAGAAGCAGAGGCAGAAGGAAGAGGCAGCAGCGGAGAAACAACGCCTGAAGGAAGAGGCAGCGGAGGAAAAGCAGCGCCAGAAAGAGCTTGAAGCCGAGGAGAAGCGACGCCAGAAGGAGCTCGAGGTAGAGGAGAAGAAACGGCAGAAGGAGTTGGAAGCGCAGCAGAAGGCGCTTGAGAAGGAGGCGGCCGCTCGCGAGAAAACAATGAAGTCCGAGGTCAAGAAGGTGGCCAGCAGCGCGATCGGCACGCTCGGACGCGAGCTGGGCAATCAGGTCGGCAATTCAGTCGGCGGCTCGTTTGGCAAGCGTCTGGGCGGAAACGTGGGCGCCTCGCTCGGAAGAGGTATTCTGAGCACGCTGTTTAAGCTGTAACGCGAAGAGAACGCTTTGTGGTGGGGGAATAAATGATTAAGAAGAAAAAGATGCGAAGGATACTTTGCGTTCTGTTCACGGCCGGCTGTCTGGCAGGGGTCGCGGCGCAGGCCGGCGAAGAGCCGTCAGGAAACGGAGCAGAGGCTGCGGCGCAGACAGAGGCCGGAGTGGAGGGCAGCTCCGGCACAGAGACGGAGGTCAGGTCTGGGACCGGGCTGAAAACAGAGGCTGGAGCGGAAACAGAATCCGGGACAGAAACAGGATCCGAAACGGAAACAGAATCCGAGACGGAGACGGAGACTGAGACGGAATCCCCGATCGATTTTGAGGGACTGTGGGAATTGAATTCGGATATTTATGCGTGGATCCGGATACCGGGGACGGTGATCAATTATCCGGTGCTTCAGAGCGTGGGCGAAGAGGATTTCTACCTGACGCATGACATCGAAGGAAACGAAGACATCTACGGTTCGATTTACACGCAGAGATACAATGAGAAGGATTTTTCGGATTTTAATACGATCATTTACGGGCACAATATGAAGGACGACACGATGTTCGGCTGGCTGTCGGAGCTCGCGGATCTCGGGACACTGTGGGATCACAATGTAATCTATATTTACCTGCCGGACCGCACGCTCGAATACTGGATCTTCGCCGCCTATGTGTCGGACAATATGCACCAGCTCGGCGGCATGAACACGCGCTCCCGCAAGGACCGGCAGGAGTACCTCGACAAGGTGGAGGAGCGCTGCGCGGACGTGCGGACCTTTGACCGCAGACTTTTTGACAAGGTGACGTCGGACAGCCATATCCTGACGCTGTCTACCTGTTATCAGAACGATCCGGAGCATCGTTTTCTCGTGCAGGCCGTGCTTGTCGAACAGCCGGATCCGGGCACGCTGCCTGTGATGGAGAAGCCGGAGACCTTGCCGGAGCCGGAGTTTGAGGTATGGCCGGAGGCAGAGTCGGAGTCAGAGACGGAGGCCGGGATAACGGCGGCGGAGCTGGCGCAGACAGAGGCAGAATGACGGCGGTAAAGCTGCAAGAATAAAAAAGGGAAAACCACATATACTCTTCCTGTGACCGCAGTATGGAGAAAGGAAAGGAGAATCGATATGTGGGGAATTCTGATCGCGCTTTTGTCCGGCGCGCTGATGAGCGTGCAGGGCGTGTTCAACACAGAAGTGACGAAGCAGACGAGCCTCTGGGTATCGTCTGCTTTTGTGCAGTTTACCGCGCTTCTGGTCTGTCTGGCAGCGTGGCTGATCTCTGACCGGACGAACCTGACGTCGCTCACGCAGGTGGAGCACAAGTATATGCTGTTCTCCGGCGTGATCGGCGCGTTCATCACGGTTACGGTCGTGAAGGCGATGGGCTCCTTAGGGCCGGCGCGGGCGGCGATGCTGATCGTGATCTCTCAGCTGATCGTCGCGTATCTGATCGAGCTGTTCGGGATCTTTCAGGTTGAGAAGCAGCCGTTTGAGTGGCGCAAGGTGATCGGGATGCTGATAGCGATCGCCGGGATCGTCATATTCAAGTGGGAGAGGTAGTCGGTATTTGACGCGGCTGGGGAATCGTTTTATAATCAGTTCACCGGACTGTCCCGGAATCTGATTGTATGGGAGGAATCCTTTTGAAGTTTTATAAGAAGAAAAAGACGATCGATCTGCCGACGTCGGTGCAGCCGATGGCGGAGATAAACGGATTTCCGGTGCGGCCGGGGATGTTCGATGTGAACGGCGCGACAGCGCTGCCGGCCGGCGTGAATTTTACGCTCCACACGCACTACGGGACGTCGTGCGAGCTTTTGCTGTATCACAAGGGCGATGATGAGCCGTACGCCGTGCTGCCGTTCCCGGAGGCCTACCGGGTCGGCGACGTCTACTCAATGATCGTGTTCGGGCTGAACATCGAGGATTTTGAGTACGCCTACCGGATCGACGGACCGTGGAAGCCGGAGCAGGGGATGCGCTTCGACAAAAAGAATGTCCTGCTCGATCCGTACGCCAAGGCGGTGACCGGCCAGCGGCACTGGGGAGAGCGGCAGGAGAAGGATTACCACGCGCGGGTCGTGAAGGATGTGTTTGACTGGGGCGATATGCCGCAGTCGAAGCGCGAGATGAGCGATCTCGTCATCTACGAGCTGCATGTGCGCGGGTTCACGATGCATGAGTCGTCCGGGGTGAAGCACAGAGGCACCTTCGCCGGCCTGAGAGAAAAAATTCCCTATCTGAAGAAGCTTGGGATCAACGCGGTCGAGTTGATGCCGATCTTTGAGTTCGACGAGACGAGGAACGCCCGTGAGGTGGATGGAAAGAAGCTTCTGGAATACTGGGGCTACAATACGGTCGGCTTTTTCGCGCCGAACACGAGCTACACGGCGGCTGAAGAATACAACAAGGAAGGTACGGAGCTCAAGGAGCTGATCCGCGAGCTTCACCACAACGACATCGAGGTGATCCTGGACGTCGTGTTCAATCACACCGCGGAGGGTAACGAGCACGGGCCGTCGTTCAGCTTCAAGGGCTTCGACAACAAGATCTATTACATGCTGACGCCGGACGGGAATTATTACAATTTTAGCGGCTGCGGCAATACGCTGAACTGCAATCATCCGACGGTGCAGCAGATGATCCTTGAATGCCTGCGCTACTGGACGGTCAGCTACCGTGTGGATGGCTTTCGCTTCGATCTGGCGAGCATCCTCGGACGCAATCTGGACGGGTCGCCGATGGACAATCCGCCGCTTCTGAAGACGCTGACCTTTGACCCGGTGCTCGCGAACGTCAAGCTGATCGCCGAGGCCTGGGACGCGGGCGGCATGTATCAGGTCGGCAGCTTTCCGGCGAGTCGCCGCTGGGCGGAGTGGAACGGAAGATATCGCGATGTGATCCGCGGCTTTCTGAAGGGAGACAACTGGGAAGCCTGGGCGGCGGCCTGGAGCATCGCCGGATCCGGGGATATGTACGGCGGATATACGCCGGACGACAATACGACGTACGCGGGCTACAATTCCTGCGTGAATTTCCTGACCTGTCACGACGGGTTCACGCTTTACGACCTCTATTCCTACAACGGCAAGCACAACGAGGCCAACGGCTGGGGCAACACGGACGGCTCGGACAACAACCGCAGCTGGAACTGCGGCGCGGAGGGCGAGACCGACGATCCGGAGGTGCTGAAGCTGCGCTATCGGATGATCCGCAACGCCTGCGCTGTGCTGCTGTGCAGCCGGGGGACGCCGATGTTTCTCGCGGGCGATGAGTTCGGCAACACGCAGAACGGCAACAACAACTGCTACTGTCAGGACAACGAGCTGTCGTGGCTGGACTGGCGGCTGCTGGAGAAGAACCGCGAGCTGTTTGACTTTTTCCGCTTCATGATCGACTATCGCCACAGGCATGTGATCATCCGCAAAAAGCTTCCGGACGCGGTCTGCGGCATGGAGCCGATCCACGCGCACGACGTGCAGGCGGAGAACACAAACCTGCCGGAGAACACCCGCACTTTCTCGATCAGCTTCGCCGGGTACGACGCGGAGCGAGGGGCGGACGATCTGGTATATATTTCGATCAATACATACTGGGAGGATGTGACGATCACGCTTCCGGCCCTGTCCGGCGCGATGCACTGGTATCTCAGCGTGGATACCTGGGGTGATGGGCAAGGGCGGTATGTATATCCGGAAAAAGACGAGATCCGCGTCGACGGAAGCTATACGCTGCGCCCGCGCTCGGTCGCTGTGTTCACAGGGCGCCAGATAAAAAGCTGAAAGCCCAGGTATGCCGGGCTGCAGCCGCGCGCATCCCTTTTGAAAAAAATGTTGCAAAAATTTTACTTTTTGGTTAAAATGTAGTTGTATAAGGGAAACCGGAGGCGGCTGCCGCCGGAAATATGAAAAACCAGTTTCAGGGATGGAAAGCCACCCTGCTATTTGTGTTGCTGTTTGTCCTGAGCTTCATTTTGTCCGGCTGTTCCGGGCGCGCAGAGGTCTATACGGCCGGAGTGCGGGAGCAGGAGCCGCAGGAAATGTCGGCTGTCCGGACAGAGAAGGAGACGACGACGGGGCTGCCCGGGACGGACAGCTCGAAGGAATACGCGGACGCTGCGGGAGAAGAACCCGGATCCGCAAAGAGAGAGTCGGAAGCGCCGGGAGAAGGGCTTCAGTCCGCAGGAGGAGAGCCCGAAGCGTCGGGATATGTGTACGTCTGCGGTGCGGTGGCGCGGCCCGGCGTGTATCCGCTGCATGAGGGGATGCGTGTTTTTGAAGCGCTGGAGCAGGCCGGAGGCTTTTCACAGGACGCGGACAGAGAGTGGCTGAATCAGGCGGAGCTTCTGCAGGACGGGGAACGCCTCTATGTGTATACGCAGGAGGAGACACGCGTGATCACAGAGGGCATGCAGGCGGACGAACAGCCGGACGACACGGTCCTGTGGGCGGAAAGCGCCGGTGCGGCCGGAGCCATCGGAGACGACAGCGAGGCGGGAAGTGCCGGTTCAGCCGGACAGAAGGTGAACCTGAACACGGCGGACCGCGAGCAGCTGAAGACGCTGCCTGGCATCGGGGACGCGAAGGCGGACGCGATCATTCGGTATCGCGAGGAGCACGGATCGTTCGGATCCATCGAGGAGATCCAGAATATCTCCGGGATTAAGAGCGCTGTATTTTCGAAGATCAAAGATTTAATCACAGTATAAGAAATTTCACATATACAGATCGTGTCCGCGGCACAGAAGCGCAAGGGACAGACGCGGCGGCGCAGACACCCACACAGGCAGTGGGAAAGACGAATATAACCGCAGCAAGCGCAATATAAAGGAGAGAGAGCATGGCTAAGAAAGTATTGGTAGTAGACGACGAGAAACTGATCGTAAAGGGCATCCGCTTCAGTCTGGAGCAGGACGATATGGAAGTGGACTGCGCGTATGACGGCGAGGAGGCCGTGCGCATGGCGAAGGAGAAGGAGTACGACATTATCCTTCTGGATCTGATGCTTCCGAAGCTGGACGGACTGGAGGTCTGCCAGCAGATCAGAGAGTTTTCGGATGTGCCGATTGTCATGCTCACCGCGAAGGGCGAGGACATGGATAAGATCCTGGGTCTGGAGTACGGCGCGGACGATTACATTACGAAGCCGTTCAATATTCTGGAGGTCAAGGCTCGCCTGAAGGCGATCATCCGAAGAACGTCCCAGAAGACGGCGGCCGAGCCGAAGGGCAAGATCGTCGAGGTCGGAGATCTGACGATCGACTGCGAGGGCCGCAGAGTCAGCATCGCCGGAAAGGAAGTCAATCTCACGGCGAAGGAATTTGACGTGCTTGAGCTTCTTGTCTTCAATCCGAATAAGGTATACAGCAGGGAGAATCTTCTGAACATCGTGTGGGGTTACGAGTATCCGGGCGACGTCAGGACCGTAGACGTACATATTCGGAGACTGCGCGAGAAGATTGAAGAAAATCCGAGCGATCCGAAGTATGTACATACGAAATGGGGCGTGGGGTATTATTTTCAGCACTGATATGGGAATCTGCCAGGTACAAAAAACAGCCGCAATTCCGCCTGACCGGACGGAGCTGCGGCTGTTGAACTTCGGGGATTGTTATCTTGTCAGAGTGACAAAATATTCGTTATATTCGCCTTTCGCATATTTTGCGCCTTTCCACTTGAATTCTACTGAAAGAGTCAGGCCTGACTTCGGCACGGAAATCCGGGCGCCGTTTTTGACCGTGATCTTCTTGCTCTTGGAATTGTAGTAAGTGAGACGAAGAGATTTTAACAGGGAATTTGATTTAAAACTGATCTTAGCGGTCTTTCCCGTTTTGACACTGAGTGAGAATTTCCCTTTCAGCGAAGAAGCATAGTTTTTTCCGTTTATAACCAGACTTTTCAGCGGAGAAGGCGCTAACGCAACGTTGTACTTGCAGGAAAGCTTATATTTTTTCCCTCCCTGCCGGACGGTAAAGCTTATCTTGGCGGAACCGGTATTAACGTTGCCTTTTTTATCGGTGGTCGGGGTGACGCTGATCACATAGCGGCCATTGTACTTTATAGCTGACGCTTTGATTTTCGAATTGCTGGATTTTACATCGCTGATCTTTGCCGATTTGGAGATGTTTTTAATGATGATATAACCTTGCTCTGCTTTCAGTTTGTAATAGGATGGGATGACTGCGTATCCGCCAGTCGGGAATCCCCAGGCTCTTATGAAATAGACCTTGACAGACTTTGCGCACGACGGTTTCTTGGCGGCGGAAGCCGGGACTGCCGCCATGAACGCGGCGAACAGGCAGAGTGTGAATACAGTTAACAGTTTTTTTGCTCTTTTCATTTTGGATACCTCCATTTCTCTCTTGGTAGTGTCAAATCCTACCTGTTTTTTTGTTCCAAAACTTAATAAAAACCTTGGTCTTAAGGGAAATCTGCAATA
>CANRDO010000033.1 GCA_947629385.1 uncultured Lachnospiraceae bacterium | reverse complement strand
AATCCGCTGCCCCGTGAAGATGCCTGCAAGCAGGCACTTCCCGCTTCAGCGTCTTTGCACGGCTCATTGCTTTCGCGGACATGAGGAGTGCCCCCGGCGTCTGGTACACCGGAGGCTATTATGAAAAAATTTATCACTTTGATTTGAGAAATCCTTCTCAAGAACTGTTTAGAATATAACAGCCAAATATGTACAAAATATGAACAAAATGTAAATATATAGTGAAAATGACATAAAACAAATCTAAAATCAAAAACTGATTGTCTGAAATGCACATAATCATTCTTCTGTGGCGAAACAATCTGCCGTCAGAAACGATAAGAAAAAGAGGAATTTCACCGAAATATTGGTTTCTTTTCAATCGCATTTGTAGTACAATGGAAGACAGGACATGAAAATACAGGCTCATTTCAACACAAATATATTCCGAAGGAGGGAAAATTATGGGTAACACACCAACTCCGCATATCGCGGCACAGCAGGGAGATTTCGCGAAGACAGTTTTGATGCCGGGAGATCCGCTCCGGGCGAAATACATCGCGGAGACATTTTTGGAGAATGCGGTACTTGTAAACAATGTCCGCGGTGTCCAGGGACACACCGGTACATATAAAGGAAAGAAAGTGTCCGTGATGGCGAGCGGCATGGGAATGCCGTCGATCGGGATCTATTCCTATGAGCTTTTTCATTTTTATGATGTGGACAATATCATCCGCATCGGTACGGCGGGCGCCATGCACAAGGATCTGAAAATCCGCGACGTAGTGATCGGCATGGGCGCGTGCACGGACTCCAACTTTGCATCCCAGTTCCAGCTTCCGGGTACCTACGCGCCGATCGCTTCCTACGAGCTGCTTCGGAAGGCAGTCGAGACTGTGGAATCGATGGGGAATATCAATTATAAGGTCGGCAATATTCTCTCCGCCGACGTATTTTACAATGACAATGAGCGGACGACGGAGCTCTGGCAGAAGATGGGCGTGCTCGCCGTGGAGATGGAGGCGGCGGCGCTCTACATGAACGCGGCGCGCTGCGGCAAGAACGCGCTGGCAATCTGCACGATTTCGGACAGCATGGTTACCGGCGAGGCGACGACGGCCGAGGAGCGTCAGTCGAGCTTCAACGACATGGTGAAGATTGCGCTGGAGATCGCGTAGACAGGGAAATCCCTGTGGGAGGGGAATAATCGTTAAAGAGAGGGATTAATCTATGGATATCAGACGCGTATTTCTGATCGTGTTGGACAGCTACGGGATCGGCTGCCTGCCGGACGCGGAGAAGTTCGGGGACGCCGGGGCGAATACGCTGGGCACGATCGTGAAGTCGGACAAATACAGCACACCGAACATGGAGCGCTTTGGCTTGTTCAACATCGACGGGGTAGATTGCCGGCCAGGTGTGGCCTCGCCGATTGCAAGTTACGGGCGCATGGCAGAGTCTTCGATGGGCAAGGACACGACAATCGGACACTGGGAGATTGCGGGCGTGATCTCGCCGGAGCCGCTTCCGGTGTACCCGGACGGGTTCCCGGAGGAGGTGCTTGCGCCGTTCCGTGAACAGACAGGGCGCGGCGTGCTCTGCAACAAGCCATACTCCGGCACGGATGTGATCCGCGACTATGGGGAGGAGCACATGAGAACCGGCGACCTGATCGTCTATACCTCGGCGGACAGCGTGTTCCAGATTGCGGCGCACGAGGAGGTCGTCCCGCTCGAGACGCTCTACGAATACTGCCGGATCGCGCGGAAGATCCTTGTCGGAAAGCACGGGGTGGGGCGTGTGATCGCGCGGCCGTTCGTCGGTCAGGCGCCGAATTTCGAGCGTACGCGGAATCGCCACGATTTCTCGCTGCTCCCGCCGAAGCGCACGATGCCGGTGAGCCTTGTCGAGCATGGCTTCGACACCTGCGGCATCGGGAAGATCAACGATATTTTCGCCGGGCAGGGCATCGCGCACACGACGCCGATCTCAAACAATGAGGACGGTATGAACAAGACGCTGGCTCACATGGACCTGGACTTCAAGGGACTGTGTTTTGTGAATCTGGTGGATTTTGACATGATGTACGGGCACCGCAACGATATCGACGGTTATGCGGCGGCCGCGACGCTGTTCGACCGTCAGCTCGGCGAGATGATGGAAAAAATGCGGGAGGACGATGTGGTGATCATCACGGCCGACCACGGCTGCGATCCGGGATATCCGGGGACGGACCACACACGCGAGTACACGCCGATGCTGATCTACGGGGATGCGGTGAAGCCGGGCGTGTCTATCGGGACGCGAAAGAGCTTTGCGGATATCGCGGCGACCGTGCTTGCGATGTTCGGAATCGACGAGACGCTCGATGGAACGAGCTTCTGGGACGAGGTCAGGCGCTGAAGTGGATAGAACGGTAAGGAAGTGACAAGAGAAATGACGTGGGATGAACATATCAGAGATCTGATAAAGCTCGCTTATGAGGCGCAGAGCCGCGCGTACTGCCCGTATTCTCATTTCGCGACAGGGGCAGCGCTCGAGGCGGCGGACGGACAGATTTTTTTGGGCTGTAATATTGAGAACGCGGCGTACTCGCCGACGAACTGTGCGGAGCGGACGGCCTTCTTCAAGGCGATCTCCGAGGGTGTGCGCGAGTTCGCCCGGATCGCCGTGGTCGGGAATTATCAGGGACAGGAAGGGGACTACTGCGCGCCTTGCGGCGTCTGCCGGCAGGTCATGGCGGAGTTTTGCGACGGCGATCTGTTCGAAGTGATCCTGGCGCGAAGCCCGGAGGACTATCGGGTATTTCGGCTGAGGGAACTGCTGCCGGAGCATTTCGGGCCGGGAGATCTGAATGTGTCTGAGTAATTTTTGATTATATAAAAAAGAGTGGGCAACTCCCACTTCTTTTCATTTAAACCATCGCACAAAAAAGTTTGCATGGAGTTGCTGAGGGGAGGCATGAACATGAGGATGTACGATGTAATCCTGAAGAAGCGATACGGCGGCGAACTGACGGACGAGGAGATACGGGCGGTTGTTCGCGAGTACACGGACGGGAAGATTCCGGATTACCAGATGTCCGCGTTGATGATGGCGATCTGCTTTCAGGGGATGACCGACCATGAGACCGCGGTGCTTACCGATGCGATGGCGCACTCGGGGGATGTGATGGATCTCTCGGAGATCTCGGGCGTCAAGGTCGACAAGCACTCGACCGGAGGTGTCGGGGATAAGACGACGCTGATCGTGGGGCCGATTGTGGCGGCCTGTGGCTGCCATGTCGCGAAGATGTCGGGACGCGGGCTCGGACACACGGGCGGCACAGTCGACAAGATGGAGTCGATCCCGGGGATGCGCACGGAGCTTTCGCGCGAGGAGTTTATTCGCACAGCGATAGAGGCCGGGATCACGGTGACCGGGCAGTCCGGGAACCTGACGCCCGCGGATAAGAAGATGTATGCGCTGCGGGATGTGACGGCGACGGTGGACAGCATTCCGCTGATCGCGTCCTCCATCATGAGCAAGAAGCTGGCGGCCGGAAGCGACTGCATTGTGCTGGATGTCAAGACGGGCAGCGGCGCGTTCATGAAGACGGTGGAGGATTCGGTGAAGCTCGCGCAGAAGATGGTGGCGATCGGCGCCCACAACGGGAGAAAGACCGCGGCTCTGATTACAAATATGGACATCCCGCTCGGAAATCAGATCGGCAACGCGCTGGAGGTCGAGGAGGCGGTGCGAACGCTGCGCGGAGAGGGAGCCAAGGATCTGACGGAGATTTGCCTCGCGCTGGCGACGGAGATGCTCACGCTTGCGGGCAAAGGCTCGCGCGAAGAGTGCGCGAAGCTCGTGCGGCGGGCGATTGACTCTGGGAAAGCGCTCGGGCGCCTGGCGGCGATGGTGCGCTGTCAGGGCGGGGACGAGGAATGCATCTATCATCCGGAGAAGCTCGGAAGCGCGCCGTTTTCCGCCAAAGTGCGCGCGCCGCAGGACGGCTATATCACAGGGATGGACACGGCGGGCATCGGCTATGCGGCGATGATGCTGGGCGCGGGGCGCGAGACGAAGGAGGACAAACTCGATTATCTGGCGGGTATTATCTTAAAGAAGAAGACAGGGGACGCGGTGCGCGCCGGCGAGGTGATTGCAGAGCTTCGTGCATCCGATGAGGCGTTGTTTGCGAGCGCGCAGAAGAAATTCCTGGAATCCCTGACGATCGCCGATGAGAAGCCGCAGCCGGAGCCTCTGATCTACGCGAGGGTTACAGCTGAGGGAGTGGAGTATATTTAGGAAAGGACGAAGCACTGGCTGCTGAGGTTATAAGAGCGTGATGCGAGACGGTGTGGAATCCCTTTGTAAGGCCTGAGCAAGCAATCCTGCTTTGCGATATGAGGTGCGACATCGGAACCTACAGACGCGATGGCGCGGCGGGTAAACAATGGAAAATATCTGTAAGGAAAATATGGAGGATAGACGGCTTTGGACACAGAAGCGATGAAATCTGGAGGGAATACAGTCGGAGAGGCGTCGCTGCTTGAAAATGGCAGCGTGGCGGACGGGAACGGCGAAGGGAAGCCGGATACAGGAAAGCTGAATACGGAGAAGCCGGATACGGAAAAGACGCAGAGCTTCGACGAAGCCGCGAAGGACGCGGCGGGTCGCGGAGACCCGACGAAGCCACGGACCGTGTATGTCGTGGGGCACAAGAATCCGGACACGGACTCGATCTGCTCCGCGATCTCTTATGCATATCTGAAAAATCAGACGGATGGGGAGCATTTTCGCTTTGTCCCGGCGCGGGCGGGTCAGGTCAGCGCGGAGACGCAGTACGTGCTGGAGCATTTCGGGGCGGAGGTGCCCCGTGTGCTCGACAACATCGGCACGCGCGTCAAGGACATGGAGATCCGCAGGGTGCCGGGCGTGCGCAGCGATATCTCGCTGAAGAAGGCCTGGACGCTGATGACGACGCAGAACGTGTATACGCTCCCGATCACAAATGAGAAAAATCGTCTCGAAGGCCTGATCACGATCAATGATATCGCGAAATCCTATATGGAGGAGTACGACAGCGCGATCGTCTCGGTGGCGAAAACGCCGTATCGCAATATTCTGGAGACGCTGGACGCGGAGATGGTCGTCGGGGATCCGGACGGGTATTTTGACAGAGGCAAGGTCGTGATCGCGGCGGCCAACCCTGATGTTATGGAAAATTATATCGACGAGCACGACATGGTGATCCTCGGGAACCGCTATGAGTCGCAGCTGTGCGCAATCGAGATGCAGGCCGGCTGTATCGTCGTGTGCCTGGGAGCGACAGTCTCGCGGACGATCAAGCTTCTCGCCGAGGAGCACGGCTGCACGATCATCAGCACGCCGCTCGACACCTATGCGGTGGCGCGGCTGATCAACCAGAGCATGCCGGTCGACTTTTTTATGCGAAAAGAGCACCTGATGACCTTCCGGCTCGACGACTACACGGAGAATATCCGGGAGACGATGTCGCAGAAGCGCTACCGCGATTTTCCGATTCTCGATAAGAAGGGGAAATTCGTCGGAATGATTTCCAGACGAAACCTGTTGGGCGTTCGCAAGCGCGGGTTGATTCTGGTCGACCACAATGAGGTTTCGCAGGCGGTGGACAACGTGCTCGACGCAGAGATTATGGAGATTATCGATCATCACCGTCTCGGCTCGCTGGAGACGATGGCGCCGGTCTACTTCCGGAATCAGCCGGTTGGATGTACCGGGACGATCATATATCAGATGTTCCGGGAGCGGGGCGTCGGGATCCCGGCGCAGATCGCGGGGCTCCTGTGTAGCGCAATCCTGTCGGATACCTTGATGTTCCGTTCGCCGACCTGTACGGGGATGGATGTGGAAGCGGCGCGCGCTTTGGCGGACATTGCGGGGATCGAGTGTGAGACTTATGCGCCTCAGATGTTTGCGGCGGGAAGCGACCTGATTTCGCGAACGCCGGAGGAGATCCTGTATCAGGATTACAAGACGTTTGAATTTGGAGATCTGAATATCAGCATCGGGCAGATCACCTCGATGAACGCGCAGGAGCTGGACAGCATTCGTGAGAGGATGATCCCGCTGCTTGAAAAGCTGCCGGGCAGCCGCGAGACGGATATGGTCTTCTTTATGCTGACGAACATCATCGAGGAGACGACGGAGCTTCTGTGCTACGGCAAGGGCTCTGAGCATCTTGTGAAGGAGGCGTTTGACCGGGAAGTGAAGGACAACCGGGCGCAGCTTCCGGGCGTGGTGTCGCGCAAGAAGCAGCTCGTGCCGTCGTTCATGACGGCGATCAGCCGGATGACGGCGCTGTAAATTATGGCATTATATTGTGCCGTGTGAATGGTTTTCTGTTGCGGGACATGCCAAAACTGCGATGAATTCGCTCATTGAGGCTAAGCTGTTCAGGAGAGCTTTCATGTTTATGGATTCGGCTTTGCGGAGCCGGGAAGGAGAAACAGAATGGGCAGACAAAACTGGAAACCGGGCAACATGCTGTATCCGCTTCCGGCGGTGATGGTGAGCTGCCAGAGGCCCGGGGAGCGGCCGAATATCATCACGCTGGCGTGGACGGGGACGATCTGCAGCTCACCTGCGATGGTGTCGATCTCGGTGCGCCCGGAGCGTTATTCGTACGATATCATCCGGGAGACCGGGGAATTTGTGATCAACCTGACGACGGAGAAGCTGGTGCGCGCCACGGACTGGTGCGGCGTGCGCTCCGGAAAGGATTTTGACAAGTTTAAAGAGATGGGCTTGACGCCCGGCAGGTCTGTGCATGTGGCTGCGCCGCTGATCGAAGAGAGCCCGGTAAATCTCGAATGCAGGACGACGCAGGTGCTGGAGCTCGGCTCGCATCATATGTTCATGGCAGAGGTTGTGGGCGTGGACGTCGACGAGCGCTATCTGGACGAGAACGGAAAGTTCCGGCTCAACGAGGCCGGACCGATGGTCTACTCGCATGGAGAGTATTTCGGACTGGGGGAAAAGCTTGGCTCGTTCGGGTACAGTGTGAGGAAAAAGTGAAGAAAAAATTAATTTTTCTTTACAAATAATGGAGATGTGATATACTTATAATGATTTTCTGTCTTTACGGAGGAAAATCCGTGCTGTAAGTTTCTGAGGGGTACAGAGATCTACAGGGCGCAGACAAGGGGAAAAAGTATAAATATTTGCAGAGGTGCCTGTATGGAACAGTATATTGTCAGAGGCGGCAATCCGCTTGTGGGCGAGGTTGAGATCAGCGGCGCGAAGAATGCGGCGCTGGGTATTCTCGCGGCCGCGATTATGACGGACGATACTGTGCGCATTGAGAACATGCCGGATGTGAGGGACACAAATGTTCTTCTGGAAGCGATGGAGAGCATCGGGGTCAATGTGAACCGCATTGACAGCCATACGGTCGAGACGAACAGTGCGCATATTGGGGAAGTCAGCGTAGATTATGAATACATCAAGAAAATAAGGGCCTCCTATTATCTGATCGGGGCGTTGCTGGGGAAGTACAAGAAAGCAGAGGTGCCGCTTCCGGGCGGGTGCAACATCGGCAGCAGGCCGATTGATCTGCACTTGAAGGGATTTCGGGCACTCGGCGCGAACGTGACGATCCGCAACGGGTTTATCATCGCGAAGGCGGAGCATCTGCACGGAAGCAGGATTTATCTGGACACGGTTTCTGTCGGCGCGACGATCAATATCATGATGGCGGCGTCGATGGCAGAAGGCTACACCGTCATAGAGAACTGTGCGCGTGAGCCTCACGTGGTGGATGTGGCGAACTTCCTGAACAGCATGGGCGCGAACATCCGAGGCGCAGGCACGGACGTGATCCGTATTCGCGGCGTGGCGAAGCTGCACCGGACAGAGTATTCCATCATTCCGGATCAGATCGAGGCAGGGACGTTCATGTTTGCCGCGGCGGCCACGAAGGGCGATATCATGGTGAAGAACGTCATCCCGAAGCATCTCGAGGCGACTTCAGCGAAGCTGATCGAGATTGGTTGCGAGGTGGAGGAGTTCGACAGCGCAGTGCGCGTGGTTGCTTCGAAGCGGTTGAACAGCACGAATGTGAAGACCTCGCCGTATCCGGGCTATCCCACGGATATGCAGCCGCAGATTTGTGTGGCGCTTTCAATTGCACAAGGCACGAGCATTGTGACGGAGAGCATTTTCGAGAATCGGTTTAAATACATGGATGAGCTTGCCCGCATGGGTGCGGTCTCTCGCGTGGAAGGCAACACGGCCATCATCACCGGCGTGGAGAGACTCATGGGAGCACGGATTTGTGCCCCAGATCTCAGGGCAGGAGCGGCGCTCGTGATCGCGGCGCTCGCGGCCGAAGGGATCACGACGATCGACGATATCGTCTATATCCAGCGAGGGTACGAGCAGTTCGATGAGAAGCTGCGCAGCCTCGGCGCCGAGATCGAGCTGGTTCACGACGACAAGGAAGCCAGGAAGTTCCGGCTTCGGGTCGGATAAAAAGAGAGAAATGTTGCTGATTACAGAGTGAGCAGTAGCAGAGAAGCTGCCGCAAAGGCTGACACCGGGAGGTGGGGGTTTTGCGGCACTTACTTTGTAAATAGACAGGAGGAAATAAAATGATCAAATTGTACAAGAACGGCGTGTACCTGGTAGGCGGCACGGAGCTTATCGAGGACGGACCGGAAGCGGGCGCGGCGCTTTCGCAGAAGCTCGGACAGGCTCCGTCGAAGGAGGAGGCTGCGCGGCAGACGATCGCGTACTCGATCCTCGAGGCGCACAATACGTCCGGAAATATGGAAAAGCTGCGCATCAAATTTGACAAGCTGACCTCGCACGACATCACCTTCGTCGGGATCATCCAGACGGCGCGCGCGTCGGGACTTGAGAAGTTTCCGGTGCCCTATGTGCTGACAAACTGTCACAATTCCCTGTGCGCGGTCGGCGGCACGATCAACGAGGACGACCACATGTTTGGCTTAAGCTGCGCGAAGAAGTACGGCGGCGTCTACGTTCCGCCGCATCAGGCGGTCATCCACCAGTTTGCGCGCGAGATGCTCGCCTGCGGCGGGGGCATGATTCTCGGCTCGGATTCGCACACGCGCTACGGCGCGCTCGGCACGATGGCGATGGGCGAGGGCGGGCCGGAGCTCGTGAAGCAGCTGCTCGGGCAGACCTATGACATCAACATGCCGGGCGTGATCGGCATTTACCTGACGGGGAAACCGGTGCCGGGCGTCGGTCCGCAGGACGTGGCTCTGGCGATCATCGGCGCGGTCTTCGCCAACGGTTATGTGAACAACAAGGTGATGGAGTTTGTCGGGCCGGGCGTGGAAAATCTGAGCGCGGACTTCCGCATCGGCGTCGACGTCATGACGACTGAGACGACCTGCCTGTCCTCCATCTGGAAGACGGACGACAAGATCAAAGAATTCTATGAGATCCACGGCAGGAGCGGGGATTACAGGGAGCTGAATCCGGGCGCCGTGGCGTACTACGACGGCATGGTCTGTGTGGACTTAAGCGAGATCCGTCCGATGATCGCGATGCCGTTCCATCCGAGCAACACCTACACGATCGAGGAGCTGAACGCGAACCTGATGGACATTCTGGACGATGTGGAGCAGCGCGCGAAGGTGAGTCTCGACGGTGCGGTGGACTTCACGCTGAAGAACAAGGTGCGCGACGGAAAGCTGTACGTGGATCAGGGCATCATCGCGGGTTGCGCGGGCGGCGGATTCGAGAACATCTGCGACGCGGCCGACATCCTGAAGGGCAGATTCATCGGCTCCGACGAGTTCACGCTGAGCGTCTATCCGGCGAGCACGCCGATCTACATGGAACTGGCGAAGAACGGCAGGCTGGCGAGCCTGATCCAAAGCGGCGCGATCGTGAAGACCGCGTTCTGCGGGCCGTGCTTCGGCGCGGGCGACACGCCGGCGAACAACGCGTTCAGCATCCGTCACTCGACGAGGAATTTCCCGAACCGCGAAGGTTCGAAGCTGCAGAGCGGACAGATCGCGTCCGTGGCGCTGATGGACGCGCGCTCGATCGCGGCGACCGCGGCGAACAAGGGCTATCTGACTGCGGCGACCGACATCGACGCAGATTACGGGAAGCCGAAATACTTCTTCGACAGCAGCATCTACGAAAACCGTGTCTTTGACAGCAAGGGCGTGGCGGATCCGTCGGTCGAGATCAAGCTCGGGCCGAACATCAAGGACTGGCCGCCGATGGTCGAGCTGACGGAAAACCTGATGCTCAAGGTGGTCTCCGAGATCCACGATCCGGTGACGACGACGGACGAGCTGATCCCGTCCGGCGAGACGTCCTCCTACCGCTCGAATCCGCTCGGGCTGGCGGAGTTCACGCTCTCCAGAAAGGATCCGGCGTATGTGGGGCTGGCGAAGGAAGTGCAGAAAGCGGAGAAGGCGCGCGAGGCAGGCGAGTGTATGGGAGAGGTTCTGCCGGAGCTGCGGACCGCGATGCACACGGTCAAGGCCGTGCCGGAGTTCAAGGACGTCTGCGGAAAGAATACCGGCGTCGGCAGCACGATCTTCGCGGTGAAGCCGGGCGACGGCTCCGCGAGAGAGCAGGCGGCTTCCTGCCAGAAGGTGCTCGGCGGCTGGGCGAACATCGCGAACAGCTACGCGACGAAGCGCTATCGCTCGAATCTGATCAACTGGGGCATGCTTCCCTTCCTGATCGACGAGGGCGAGCTTCCGTTTAAGAACAAGGACTACCTGTTCATCCCCGGCATCCGAGCGGCAGTGCAGAACAAGGCGGCGGAGGTGAAGGCCTACGTTGTGAAGGACGGCGCGCTCAAGCCATTCACCCTGCGTCTCGGCGAGATGACGGACGAGGAGAGGCAGATCATCCTCGACGGCTGTCTGATCAACTACAATCGTGTGAAATAATAAAATGATATATTTTCAAAAGGAGGATGCTGCAGACAGGCGTTAGTCTGCAGCATCCTTTTTTCCGTGAGAAAACAGCTGATAAACATTTTTTTTGAAATGGCGCAGCTTTCTTTTCAGCCGGTACAGAATTGTATTTTCCCGGACTTCCGCAAGCTCCTTCTCCAGTGCTTTTATATGATTCTCCAGCCGAACCGCGTCTTTTTCCAGCCGCTGAATGGTCTTGCCGTAAAACAGAATCGTGCTGTGGAGCAATTCTTCTGTGCTGACGTGAAATTCCTGAAGCTCGTCCTTGCAGCCTTCACGGAACAGAACGCCATCCTCCCTGCCCAGAAATTCTCTTGCGATCCGACTGTTTGATTCGGAAAATTCATCCACAAATCTGAGACGGTCTTCCGGATGGAAGAGTGATTCCCTGGAGGCAGCAGGCGGACTTTCCATCTGGAGGCTGTGCATGCTGTCGTACAGTGCTTTTGTATCAAACGGATTTTCGGAAAGCGAATTGAGGATGCGCTGCAATTCGAGCCGCGGACCGTCCAGAGAGACATTGTAGACCAACTTTTTGGTATTAAAATCTTCATCAAGAGGGATTCCCGCGATAGCCAGAAAATCCGCAAACAGATTTCCTCCGTATTGTTCCTTCTCATAGATATGAAGGATGAGGGAATCTCTTCCAAGGGTTTTGACGAGCATTTCAATACAGGGGAAATAGTCCAGGGAGTAGATTTCTCTGAGCCGTTCCAGATAAGCGTCAAAGGGAAGATCTGTATAGGATCCCTTGATTTTCTGGCGATACACAGACTGCGCGAAGCCGTCCTGGCGCCTGAGATACAAGACAACGCGCAGGGCGAGCCCCCTTTTTTCCAGATCCTGCTTTAGCTTCTCCCAGAACATGGGTTGTTTTCCTTTGATTTCCCAAATGGCTTCGTCGGAGAGGAGTATCGTATCATACTGCGCTCCCAGCTTTGCGATTTGATCCAGGATAGAGATGTAATCTGCTCCCGTGGGACGGCTGTCGATGAGGTGATCGACCAGAAAATGGGCATTCCTGAGCTTGCTTACACGGACATATTTCATGCCGAGCTCCGGATAACAGGCCTTATGTTTTTCCAGTGCCGCCTGATTGCTCCAAAGAAAATTCTGAATTGCGGTAGTCCCTGTTTTGGGCATGCCGATGTGTAAATAAACGGTAGACATATTATTTTTCTCCAAACGTTAAAAATACGGCAGAATCATTCAGCCGCAGTGTCAGCGCGGCGCAGCTGAGGGTATCGCCGGATGAGAGTGTCCCAGATGAGATCGGCACATTTTCCCAAGGGAAGGGAGGAAGTGTCAAAAGAGACATCCGCATGCCGGGGAACCTCATAGGGACTGGAAATACCGGTGAAATCCGACAGCTCGCCGCGGCGAGCCTTTTTGTAAAGTCCCTTTATATCCCGGCGTTCGCACTCCTCCAGCGGGGTGCTCAGATAAACCTCCAGGAAGGAATCTGCTCCGATGATATCGCGGGCCATCTGCCGGTCACGGGCATACGGAGAGATAAACGCGGTGATAACGATCAGCCCGGCGTCGTTCATCAGCTTTGAGACCTCGGCGATCCTGCGGATATTCTCTATACGGTCCGCCTCCTTGAAACCGAGGTTGCGATTCAGGCCCATACGGATATTATCGCCGTCGAGAAGCATCGTATGCATCCCGCAGGCAACCATCTTTTTTTCCAGCTCATTGGCAACCGCGGATTTTCCCGAGCCGGACAGCCCGGTCAGCCAGATCGTGACAGGCGTCTGGCTCTTCTGGCCGGCGCGGAACTCTCTTGTGATGTCCAGCTTTTGCCAGGTCAGGTTGTCGGAGCGCTGAATGCTGCGCAGGATGATCCCGCAGGCGGAGGTCATATTTGTAACCCGGTCGATCAGGATCAGAGAACCAAGCGTAGGAATATTGCGGAATTTGTCAAAAACGATCTTATCTGAAACGGAAATGTCGCATTCGACGATCTCGTTCTTGTATGTGATGTCCGCGGGAATCTCATTCCCGGTATTTACGTCGACCTTGTGGTTGATGTTCATCACGACCGCCGGGATCAGCCGGGTGCCGAGCTTGAGATGATAATTTTTCCCCGCGACGAGGGGAGTGTCGTCCATCCAGAGAAGCTGTGCCGTGAAAAGGCTGCCGACATGTGGGTGGAAATCCTTCACGAAGACGCAGCCTCTTGAAACGTCTACTTCACGGTCAAGAGTTATGGTGACTGCGTGACCGCTGTCGGATGAGCCGACGTCCTTCCCGGCGTCAATGATGCGGTTTACGATCGCATTTTCGCCGGAGGGAAGCGTTGTCACCTCATCGCCGATATTCAGCAGACCGGATTCGATCTGACCCTGGAATCCCCGAAAGGTATGATCGGGGCGGCAGACTCTCTGCACAGGCATCACGAAGCCGTCCTCATTCCCGGAATCGCGGATATCGATGTTTTCAAGATAGGTCAGCAAGGATGTACCTCTGTACCACAGCATATGGCTGGACTTTTGCGTAATGTTGTCCCCCTCGGTTGCAGAGACAGGAAGAATTTTCATTGTCTCAAAATCATGCTCCGACATCATGCGTCGGATATCGCGGGATATTTTCTCAAAGCGGTTTTCATCGTAGGAGATGAGATCCATTTTATTCACTGCGAAGACAAAGTGGCGGATCCCCATCATGGCGCAGATGCGCGCGTGCCGTCTCGTCTGCACCAGAACGCCGTGCGTGGCGTCCACAAGGATCACGGCGAGATCCGCGAAGGAAGCTCCGACGGCCATGTTCCTCGTGTATTCCTCGTGGCCCGGAGTATCGGCGACGATAAAGGAGCGCTTCTCTGTCGTGAAATAGCGGTAGGCCACGTCGATCGTGATTCCCTGCTCGCGCTCAGCCATGAGTCCGTCGAGAAGCAGAGAGTAATCGACCGCGCCTCCCCTGGAGCCGATCTTGCTGTCGAGGTAGAGCGCCTGCTCCTGGTCGGTAAAGAGAAGCTTGGCGTCGTAGAGCATATGGCCGATCAGGGTGGATTTTCCGTCGTCCACGCTGCCGCAGGTGATGAATTTCAGAAGACTGTTCATTTAGAAATAGCCCTCCTTTTTTCTTTTTTCCATGCTGGCGCTTCCGCCGTCGCTGTCGATCACGCGGCTTGTTCGCTCCGAGGATACCGCGCCGAGTGTCTCTTCGACGATCGCGTCCAGTGTGTCGGCCGTGCTCTCGACTCCGCCGGTCAGGGGATAGCAGCCGAGCGTCCGGAAACGGATCATCCCATGCTCTATGACCTCGCCTTCTTTTAAGCGCATGCGGTCATCGTCCACCATGATGATATTGCCGTTCCGGCGCACGAAAGGTCGTTCCTTTGCAAAATAAAGAGGAACGATCTCGATGCACTCCCGGCGAATATACTGCCAGATATCTGCTTCGGTCCAGTTGGATAAAGGAAAAACACGGATCTCCTCGCCGGGATGGATCAGGGCGTTGTAGAGCTTCCACATCTCGGGGCGCTGGTTTTTGGGATCCCAGGCGTGGCTCGAGTTGCGGAAGGAAAAGATGCGCTCCTTGGCGCGGGATTTCTCTTCGTCGCGCCGGCCGCCACCGAACGCGGCGGTAAAGCCGTATTTGTCGAGCGCCTGCTTCAGCGCTTGTGTTTTCATGATGTCGGTATACGCGGCGCCGTGATCAAAGGGGTTGATTCCCTGCGCAACGCCTTCCTCATTGATATATTCGAGCATAGTGATGCCGTATTTTTGCGCGATCTGATCCCGAAACTCGATCATCTCGTGAAATTTCCAGGTGGTATTCACATGAAGAAACGGGAACGGCGGCTTCTCCGGGTAAAATGCCTTCAACGCGAGATGCAGCATGACGGAGGAGTCCTTGCCGATGGAATACAGCATGACCGGTTTCTCGCACTCTGCGGCAACCTCGCGGAGAATGTAAATAGCCTCGGCTTCCAGCTTGTCAAGATGTGTCATGTCAGACATAAAACAACTCCCTAACTTTTGTAAATTATAGATATCATATTAGGAAATTGTGATATGAATACGACAATATAGAAAAAGATTAAAATATATCAGTTTTATTCCCGATCCTGTTCGTGCTCCAGCATGATCGGGTAAATGCGTTCGCAGTTGTTGTTGTCGGAGTATGCGAAGAAATCGTCCGCGCGCTTCCGATAGAGCTCAGGCATCACGCAGTCGTTCTTCATATATCTGCAGAGCACGTCGATCAGCTCGTCGTTCGTGCGGCAGATTTCGCCAAAGCTCATCGTGGAATAATGGAAGGTTCCTTCTTCATAGTGCTGCGGAATGTCGTTGTGATGCAGATAGACGACAGGCTTGCGCATATAGGCAAAATCGAACTGCACGCCGGAGTAATCCGTCACCATCAGGGCGGCTTCGCAGAAGAGCTTTTCGTAGCTCATATCGCCGATCGCGGAGATGATCTCGACATGATCGTTTTTTGTGAAATCGTCGATCTGCGGGCTGACGATCGGGTGCAGCACATACTGGATGCGATAGCCGTACTGTTCGGCGGCCGCAAGCAGACGGGGATCGTTGATCAGGCTGTTGTACACCTTATAATAATTCGTCTCGCGGAAATTCGGATTGTAATCGCGCGCCACGCCTTCGTTCGTAAATACCGGCATGGCGGAATTCATGCGCCAGGTCGGAGAGAGCAGGATGATTTTCTGCGCCCGGTTTTTCAGCCCGTCGTAGCGGGGCACGCCGGTCAGCTTCAGCGCGTCGTAGCCGATATAGTCGTAAACCGGTTTTGAGAGATTCTCGATCTCATATTTGGACGCGCAGAAATACAGCATCGTATTGTCGCGCAGACGCTGCTGCGCGAGTGCGATCTTCTGGACGGACATTCCGTGCTGGACGCACGCCACATCGAAATGAACGTCGCCGCGGAACGGGAAGGTGCTCCGGAAATTGTAACCGTTGAACGCGAAGACCGTGGAATTTGAAGCGATGATCATGTCCGCGTTCAGGAAGATCAGCTTGTGCTTCAGGCTGTCCCGCTTCAGGGGACGATAGCCCTCCTTCCGCATGCGCGCGTAGTCCGCGGAGGATTTATCCAGCAGATAGTATTTCTTGATCCCGTCCTTTTTCTGCGCGGCGTAGCGATAGATGTACTCGGAGGAGTCGCCGCCCTTGTAGATCTTGTCGAAGAAAAGCCAGATCTTCCGGCGCGAGAAATAAGGGCGCAGCACGAAATTCAGCGCCTTAAGCGGGATCTGCCTGCGGTGCCCCTTGCGTATGATCCACATATCCAGCCAGAGCTTCAGCTGCCTTGACAGCACAAACGGCCAGCTTGCCTTGCGTATATGGATACCGTCCGGTAGCCAGTATGCGGCGTACTGCCCAAACTGCCACAGCGCGCCGGGGAAATCCTTCGCGAACCGGCTCGTGTGGGACGGGAACGCATAGTCCATCTGAAACTCTCTTCCGCCCGTGCAGAAGATGAAATGCAGCATGCGCTCTTCGTCTGAGGGCGGAACCGGGATCGAGACATGGAAGGTCTTGAAGCGGGTGTAGGTCACTCCGAAGCATTTCGCCATGGAATATCTGTGGTTGTAAGAGAGTTCATAAGGCTTTCCGTCAAAGCGGGCGTACACCCTGGCGTCCTTGTCGTAGTAGAGGTCGTTGACGCCGCCGTCGATCTCCAGACAGCCCTTCCGGTATTCGATCAGATTGATCCGGACAGGGAGGGTCAGCAGATCGGAAAAAACTTTTCCGTCGCAGGTCAGGAACAGGCCGGTGTCGCCGAAGCGCTCAGCGGCCGGAACGTCCTCCGCGAAGCTGAGGCTGAGGCGGTAGGAGAAGTCTCTCCGCTTCAGCTGGAGATCCAGCAGGCGATAGTCTGTGCCGCAGTAGCTGGTGACACATTTCTGGGAGAGCATCGTCTCCACATCGACGTACTGCAGGATATCGGAAAAAAGCGCGGCATAATCAGTGACCTCCTCCGGTTCGATCACATGCTTGTTCCGGTTGTTTGTGTTCGCGTAGATACGGATGTGCGTCATGTACAGAGTCAGGCATTGCAGATAGGTGCTCACACGGCCGTACTGCGCCTGCTCCTGCTCGAGCGCCGGGATCAGAAACTGCTTAAACGGCTCGAAGTACCATTCCCTGGACATGCAGCGATAGTCATATTGATGGTCGGCCTCTCTGGGATAATCGTAATCGATCATCAGCGTGCCGAGATACAGGTAACGCGGATTTTGGCAGAGCAGATACAGCAACGTCTGCTTCTCCGGCTCCGGAAGGGACAGCGTCTGCCCCAGAGCCTCTTTCAGGGCGTCGGTGCGGATCAAAAGCCCGTGCAGGTCTGTGGGGATGACCGGGGGAAGAGAAGACTTCCACCTGGCGTCGGACAGATCGATATCTACGTCCGCAGGCTCCGGGAGCACATAATACCGGTTCACACGCTTCACCTTTGAGAACATGAGCGCCGGCATCGCGAACGCGGCGTCGGTTTTTTCCAGCTGTTCCATAAGATGGGCGATGAGCGCCGGTTCAAATTTGTCATTTTCATCGATCAGGATGGTATACCTGCCCTCTGCCTCAGGAAACTTCTTCAGAGCGTTCTCCCGGGGATCATAGATATTATGGTCAAAGACGGGAAGCCACTGGACGCGGTCTGAAGGCAGACTCAGCGCCGGGAAAGCGGCCGGAGCCGTTTGTTTCAGGTTATGGCAGGCATAAATAATAGAAATATCGTATGTGCTCATCGCTGTATCAATCCTCTTTCGGGAAGCATATTTTGTCCGTTATTTTAGCACATGGGCGGGGTTATTTCAATAGCGCGGGTGCTGCCGGCGTCGTTGGAGCTTTTGATAAAATAAACTGAAATTTATATACAAAACATAAAATATACACAAAATATGAAATTAAAGAATTAAAAATAAAAATAATTTGATAAAAAATCAAAAATATTGTTGACAAATAAGAGCAGCTGTGCTAAGATACAACCATCAACAAAAACATTTGTTGTTCCTATAGATCACACCTATAGAAGAGATCATAAAGGACAGGAGGTCGATTCCAATGGACACAGTTTCACATATGTATATCAATACATGTGGCTGGATAAATGTTTCCTGTAAAAAAGACCTCTATCAGAGCTGATTCAGATAATCGTACGAAAACGATCATTGGAGAGGAAAGAGAATCTGCTGATAGAGCACATTTATCCGGGTAGAACGGAAAATATCGGACTCGCAGGTTCGAGCAGAAGGTTAAAAAGAAGAGCCACATGGTTATAAAAGATAACGACATCTTTTATAATTCAAAAGCAGGAAAAGCACTCTCCAATATCATCCAAAATATAAATCAGAAAACAAAATAAAAACTGAATAAAAACCAAAAGGAGATATTAATCAGAAAAATATCTCCTTTTTTTGTGCAAAAACGCTCATTTTCGACAGGTTGGTTTTGACAAGAAAAAGCAGGTATGGTACACTTAAAAAAATAAGACAGGAATAAATGGTGCAGAGAATAAGGCGTATGCCGGAATAATGGCGGGGTGAATAAAATTGGATAAATATGAATACAATCTCAAGCTGGAGGAAATCGACAAGCTGGTGGACCAGGGAAACTATACGGAGGCGGCCAGTCTTGCCGACTCAATCGATTGGAGAAGGGTGCGCAATATACGGACACTCTGTCTGATCAGCGAGATTTATGAGGCGTCCGGAAGGCTAGAGGACAGTAAAAATATTCTGATACGCGCGTACAGGCGCTCACCGGTCGGAAGGACGGTGCTGTATCGTCTGATCGAGGTGACGACCGAGCTGCAGCAGTATGACGAGGCGATCGAGTATTATACGGAATATGTTCAGGCAGCCCCGCACGACAACAACCGCTATATTCTCAAGTATAAAATATACAAGGGAAGGGGAAGCTCTGTAGAGGAGCTGATCGCGATCCTTGAGGAGTATCTGGGACAGGAGTACACGGAGAAGTGGGCGTATGAGCTCGCGAAGCTGTACCAGCAGTCCGGGCAGATGCAGAAGTGTCTTGCCGCGTGCGACGATCTTGTGCTCTGGTTCCACAGTGGCAAGTATGTGATGAAGGCGCTCGAGCTCAAGAAGCGCTATGCCGCACTCACGCCGAAGCAGCAGCAGATCTATGAGGAGTGCCTCGAGGAGAATCTGGAAGAGAGGCTGTCGGCCCCTGCACAGCAGGAGGAGGACAACGTGATCCAGAATGTCGAGAGCACGGACGGGGAAGTGATCGCGGAGACGATCATGGCCGAGACAGAGAAGGAGATCGCCGGCCAGGTGGCGGCGCACAAGGCTGAGATGGAGAAAGCGCCGGAAGAGACGCCTGAGATAGAAAAGACCAAACAGTATGTAATGCCGGAGAAGGAAACGCAGGAATCGGCAGACGAGGATCCGAAGGATCTTCAGGTAAAGCTTGCGAAGAGTATGCGGAATATTATTTCCGGGGTTGTAAAGCACAACGATACGATCGAGGAAGACATTCCTGCTTCCGTAGACGGTGTCCCGCATAAGATAAAAACAGAGGTTCCGGAGGAGTCGGAACAGATTGCCGGTCAGTTGTCGATCGACGATATTCTGCTCTCCATGAGCGATCAGGGGAGAAAGGTTGTAGACACGGTGCTCGGAGAAAATGACGATCAGGCGGAGACAGAGTCTGCGCAGGAAGGCGCAGAGATGCCTGGCGTAGAGAGTGTCGGCGAAAAAGCGGCAGAGGCGGAAGCCGGAGAACAGGACGTGAAAGCGGCAGCGCCGGAGGATGCAGGCGAAACAGCCGCAGAGGATACAGACGAAGGCGCTCAGGGAGAACCTGCTTCGGAGAGGACGATTCGGAGCGTGGCCGAGGCCGCGGCGGATGAGCTTACGGATACGCAGCGCGAGGCGCTTCAGTATACCAGCAATCCGGAGAGGCTTCTGAGAAACAAGAGCTCCCTTCCGACCTACGCGGAGGAGCAGGAGGATCTCGGCAAGACCCGGAGGATCGGAAACAGCCGGGAGGAGCTGATGGAGGCTGTCAGACAGGACGCGCTTTCCGGAAAGACAAAGCGGATCCCGACAGAAGAGATCTCCCGCAGGCTCGGCGAGGAGCATCCGGAGGAGGAAGCGCTTTCCGAGCAGCAGGACGGTGTGCAGGAGCTTGCACAGGATGTCCCGGAGGACGGTCAGTATGATGACGGGGAGCCGACGGAGGCGGAAGCGCTCTCGGAGGAATACGAAGAAGAGTATGACGATGAGTACCTGACCATTCCGCAGTATTTACGCGGACTGTTCAAGGGATTTACTGAGGTAGAAGGGCTGGAGGATCAGATCGCGAACGCGATTCTCCAGACAGAGGCAAAGGGAGACGACAAGACCTCCCGCAGCGGCAATATCCTGATCTTCGGCGCGCACGGCGCCGGCAAGACGACGCTGGCGATGAGCCTGGCGAAGGCGATCGCGCAGGATCGGGGCAGTCAGACGATGAAGATCGCGAGGATCTACGCGACAGATCTGAACCGCAAGGATATTGCGGCGACAATTGCGAAGATTGCAGGTGGCACGCTGATCATTGAGGAGGCGGGCGATCTTGAGCCGAATACCGTCGAGCAGCTCACGACCGCGATGGAGTTCAGGACGGACGGTCTGATCATGATCCTTGAGGACGAGCAGCAGTACATACACGAGATGTTGATGCGCCATCCGCGGTTTACGATGAAGTTCACGGCGCAGATCTATCTGCCGGAGTACACGGTGGAGGAGCTGGCTGTGTTCGGAAAGATCTACGCGAACGAGCAGGATTATGTGATCGGCGAGGAGGCGTACGACGTGCTCTGCCAGAAGATCGCGGCGGGGAATCCGGATGGGACGCCGATGACGATCTCCGGCGTCATCGATATTGTGAGCAAGGCCATCGCGCGCTCCGGAAAATTTTTCCGCAAGATCTCGATGGGTAAAAAGCGCTATGACGCGAATGATTTTGTGATCCTTTTCCCGAAGGATTTCAAATAGAAGCAAGCAGGCAGTGCATCTAAAAGAAGACAGGAGGGAGCAGTATGTCAGAAAAAGTAATTCTTACAATAGGACGCCAGTTTGGCAGCGGAGGACATGAGATAGGAGAAAAGATCGCGAAGAAGCTGGGGGTGAAGTTTTACGATAAGGAGCTGCTCAAGCTGGTCGCGAAGGAGAGCGGTCTCTGCGAAAAGGTACTCGAGAGCTATGATGAGAAGCCGACGAACAGCCTTCTGTATTCCATTGTGATGGATATCTACCCGTCTGTGATGTACTCCGGGCCGACGATCGACCAGCAGATCTATCAGGCAACCTACGACGCAATCCGCAAGCTTTCGGAGGACTCGTGCGTGATCGTGGGACGCTGCGCGGACTATACGCTCAGGGACTGCCCGGAGCTTGTCAGCGTTTTCGTCCATGCAAACACGGATTTCCGCGCGGCCCGCGTGGCGGAGGAGTACAAGGTCTCGGAGGCGAAGGCGAAGGATATGCTGGTGAAGACAGACAAGAAGCGCGCGAGCTACTACAATTTCCAGTCCGAGAAGAAGTGGGGCGCGGCCTCGAGCTATAATCTCTGTGTGGAGAGCAGCTCGCTCGGGATCGACGGATCCGTGGATCTGATCATGGATTACATTCGGTACAGACAGAGATAGATCGATTCAGGGATAGACCAATTCAGGGATTTCAGGGATCCGGGCAGGCCGCCCGGATCCTTTTGTCAGCTTGCCCGTTCGTTCAGCGGCGCTTTTTTCCGACCAGAAAAGGAAAGAAACGGTTCAGGACGGCGCACGCCGGGGTGAGCAGGATGAGAATTCCGGCGAGGGCGAGCAGTCCTCCGGGAATGGAGTCGGTGCGAAGACCGAGAATTTCCTGCAAGATGCGCAGCACGATGATATGCAGGCCGAGGATCGTCAGGCTGTTTCGTCCGGCGAGCTCCAGGGGAGAGGTATACCGGCGGGCGCATTTTTTCAGCAGAAAGATCGCGCAGTAGGATCCTGCGAGCGCGCAGACCGTGAAGAGCAGGGGATTGTGAAAGACCTGCTTATAAATACCGGTTTTGCCGTTTAGTAGGGCGAGCAGGCCGCTTATGACCGTCGTGGGCAGCAGAAGATACCAGGGGGGATTCTCTGAGCGGGCAAGCTCTGCGCTGAAGTATCCGGCAGCCAGGAAACCGACAGAGGAGAGGCAGCGCAGCAGCGCAGCCGGCAGGAAGCGCGCGCAGACGGGCACAAAGGGAAGCAGATATAAGATCAGGCAGACCAGGGCGACATACCTTTTGTCGCGGATCGTTCGGATCAGCAGGATCAAAAAGAGCTCCGTCAGACAGAGCGTCGGAAGAAACCACATGGGCACGTTCAGCGGAGAGAGCAGCAGGCTGTCGTAAATATGCGCGCGCTGCGTGCTGAAATCAAAGTGGTTTCGGATTCCGAAAATTATCACAAAGACGGCTTCAAAAAACAGATAAGGTACGATCAGTCCCCATAGCCTGGAGAGAACAAGCTGCTTTGCCGTTCTGCGCTCCTGCCCGGTGTAGGCGGTCAGGATTCCGCTGATCACGAAAAAGAGCGGGACGTGGAAAGAATAGATCAGGACCGGAACGGGCCGGTCGTTTTCCCATATATGGCCGAGGACGACGAGCAGGATCGCCAGGCCTCTTGCCGCGTCAAGATAAGATAAACGCTTTTTCTCCATTGCAGCGCTCCTTTGCTTAAACCGTATTTTGACGTCTTTGTACAGTTCACTGTTTTCCCGGATATCTTATCATGAAAAAAAGACATTTTCCATAAAAAACCCATATTTTATTGAAATAAGCAGGGGGAATATGGTATTATAACAGCTGTAGCCTGTCCCGGAGACGGGCGTTTACGGCATAAAGAATTCGGAGGAAAAAAGATGGATCTGCTGAGATACCGCATCAAGACGTTGTTCAAATACAAAGATCTGCTCCAGGAGCTTGTCGCGCGCGACCTGAAGCTCAAGTACAGACGGAGCTTTCTGGGCTATATCTGGAGCGTGCTGAATCCGCTTTTGACCATGATCGTTCTCACAATCGTGTTCACCCACCTTCTCGGGAAAAAGATCGAGAACTATCCGGTCTATCTGTTCAGCGGGCGCATGCTGTATGATTTCCTGAAGGCCAGCACCACAAACGCGATGAAATCCGTGGTCGGCAACGCGTCGCTGCTGCGAAAGGTTTATGTGCCGAAATACATTTTCACGCTTGCGAAGGTGACAAGCTGTATGGTGGATATGGTGCTTTCTCTGGGTGCTCTGTTCATCGTCATGGTGGCGACAGGATCGAAGTTCCATCTGACGATCTTCCTGCTGCCGCTCGTAATCCTGCAGCTTTACATTTTCTGCTGCGGGCTGGGCTTTCTTCTGGCGCAGCTTAACGTGTTTTTCCGGGATATCCAGTATATCTACAGTGTTGTCCTGACGGCCTGGATGTATTTTACGCCGATCATCTATCAGCTGGACGACCGTTTTCCGCGCTGGTTCCACATTGCGGTCAAGGGATTTAATCCCATGTACTATTACATCGCGCAGTCCAGAGATCTCATCTACTACGGCAACATTCCCGGACCGAGGGTGTTCTGGGGCGGCTGGCTGATTGCGTTTGTCATGCTGGCGATAGGCGTGTGGTCTTTCCAGCGGTCGAAAGATAAGTTTATACTCTATATTTAATGATGCGAAAACGCATTCGGAGGGAAGAATGGCTAAATATGCAATCGAAGTAGAAAATGTGAAGATTCGTTTCAATCTCGCGAACGAAAAGGTCGACAATCTCAAAGAGTACGCGATCAAGCTTGTGAAGCATGAGCTGATGTTCCAGGAATTTCTGGCGCTGCAGGATATCAGCCTTAAGATCAAAAAAGGAGAGTCCTGGGGCTTTGTGGGCGCCAATGGTTCCGGGAAATCCACGCTTTTGAAGACGATCAGCGGGATCCTGCAGCCGTACGAGGGCACGGTGAAGGTCAACGGGCGTATTGCTCCGCTGATTGAGCTTGGAGCCGGGATCGATCCGGAGATGACCGCCCGGGAGAATATTATTCTCAACGGTATGGTTCTCGGACATTCGCGTGAGTTCATGGAGAAGCATTTCGACGAGATCGTGGAATTTTCCAGTCTGGACAAATTCCTGGATTCTCCGGTCAAGAATTTCTCGTCCGGCATGAAGGCGCGTCTCGGTTTCTCCGTCGCGACGGTCGTGAATCCGGATATCCTTGTGGTGGATGAGGTGCTCGAGGTGGGAGATATGCGTTTCCGCCGCAAGTGCAACGAGCGCATGCAGCAGATGCTCTCTGGCGGGACGACGCTTCTTTACGTCTCGCACAACATCGAGTCGGTCCGGAACCTTTGCCAGTACGCGGTCTGGCTGGACGAAGGGAAGATTCGCATGGTTGGGCCGTCCTCGGAGGTTTGCGATGCGTATGCCGCGGAGCAGGAAGAACAGGTGCAGAAAAAGCGGGCAGAGAAGAGAGAGCAGCTCAGAAAAGAGGGCCGGAAATACGATTATCTGATCGTGGGGGCAGGCTTGTACGGCGCGGTGTTCGCGCGTGAGCTTATGAAGCGCGGAAAGCGCTGCCTGGTCATTGACAAGCGTAGCCACATCGGAGGCAATATTTACACGGAGGATGTGGACGGCATCCAGGTTCACAAATACGGAGCGCACATTTTCCACACGAGCAATCAAAAAGTCTGGAAATACGTCAACCGCTTTGCGGATTTCAACAATTACATCAATTCTCCGGTGGCGGTGTACAAGGACGAGCTCTATAATCTGCCGTTTAATATGAATACCTTTTCCAAGCTCTGGGGTCTGAAAAAGCCGCAGGAGGTGCAGGCGAAGATCGCGGAGCAGATCGCGGATCTCCATATCACGGATCCGCAGAATCTTGAAGAACAGGCGCTGTCCCTCGTGGGGCGGGACGTCTATGAGAAGCTGGTCAAGGGCTACACGGAGAAGCAGTGGGGACGGGACTGCAGGGAGCTTCCGGCGTTTATCATCCGGAGACTTCCGCTGCGCTTTACTTACAACAACAATTATTTCAATGATTTCTACCAGGGGATTCCGCGCGGCGGATACACCGGCATGGTAGAGAAGCTGCTTACGAATATCGACGTGATGCTGGAGACGGATTTCTTTGAATACCGGAAAGAGCATCCGGATATGTTCGACAAGGTAATCTACACGGGCATGATCGACGAGTATTTTGATTTCTGCTACGGACATCTGGAGTACCGCTCGGTGCGCTTCGAGACGGAGCGTGTGGAGGAGTCCAATTACCAGGGGAACGCGGTGGTCAACTACACGGACCGCGAGGTGCCGTACACGAGGGTCATCGAGCACAAGCATTTCGAGCCGGAGGCGGAGCAGGAGAACCCGAAGGATTTTTCGATCATCTCGCGGGAATACTCGATGGAGTGGAAGCCGGGGATCGATCCGTACTATCCGGTCAACGATGAGAAGAACAACGCGCTTTATGAGAAGTACCGCGCTCTGGCGGAGCAGGAGAAGAACGTGATCTTTGGCGGACGGCTGGGCTCGTACAAGTATTATGATATGGACAAGGTGATCGAGGCCGCGCTCGTCGATTCGGCGAAGGAGCTCAATATCTGGATCCAGTGATCCCGGCCGGCTTCGGCAAGGCGAAGAACAGGAAGCGACATTTCAGACTGTGCCGAGGCGCGCCCGGAATGTCAATGAGGCAAAGATGCGGAGGAGCGGATATGTTCCGGATAAAACAGCTGTTAAAAATGTTTCTGCAGAACATACTCCTGCCGCTTTTTTACACATGGTACGCGAGGAAGCCGGTTGAGAAGGGCAGCATACTTTTTGCGGACGCACATCACGATGAGGTCCCGTTTTCGATGCGCCGCGTCTATGAGACGCTGACGTCGGGGAAAACCGGCGGGTGTATGTCCGGAGGCAAAGAGGCTTTCCCGCCGTCCGGAAAGGATCAAAGGGGCGGGGTGAGCGGGGAAGACGGCGCAGGGAGCGCGCAGTACCGAATTGAAAGCTTCGTCCGGGATTTCGACCGGGTGCCGTACGGACAGCTGCTGCGTTATCTGCTTCGGTTCATGAGAGCGTACGCGACCGCGGAGTATGTGTTTATCTGTGATTATTATCTGCCGGTCGCGGCCTGCCGCAAGCGCCCGGAGACAAAGGTGGTGCAGCTCTGGCACTCCTGCGGGCTCATGAAGAAGATCGCGTATGACGCGGGGGACGATATCCCGAAGGGCTACCGTGGCGACATGTTTGGGAATTACACTTATCTGACGCTGAGCGCGCAGGTCTGCGTGCCGGTGCACGCGCGGGCGCTGCGGATTACGCAGGAGCGCATCTATGCGACCGGGGTCAGCAGGACGGACTATTATTTTGACGAGGATTGGAACCGAAGCTGCCGGGAAGCGTTTTATGAGCGTTACCCGCAAGCGCGGGGCAAAAGGATCGCGCTGTGGGCGCCGACGTTTCGGGGGAACGCGGCAAGGCCGCGGCTGGAAGGCTTGGAAGAGGTTCGCCGGGCGGCGGATGCACTTTCCGGGGAATGGTATTTTTTGATCAAGGCGCATCCGCATATCGACGCGCATGGTATGGTTTCAAACTGCGCGATACCGACGGAGGAGCTTTTGCCCGTGGCAGATCTGCTGATCACTGACTATTCGTCGGTGATGTTCGACTATCTGCTTTATCGGAGACCGATCGTCCTGTTTGCGCCGGATCTCGGGAAGTATGAGGCGGAACGGGGATTTTACATTGATTATCATGAACTGCCGTATCCGGTTGCGGAGACGGCGGAAGAGCTGAGGAGCGCGGTAGAGAATTGCGCCCGGGTCTGGCGGGAGAAGCCGATTCCCAAAGCCAAGGAGGAAGCCGCAGGCGCGGTCGGAGGCACGGACAGTGCCTCGTGCAGCGGGGACGGAAGGCCGGGAGAGCCAGGGAACGCTTCGGATGAGGAGATCGACCGCTTCCGTGAGAAATATGTCGGGGCATGCGACGGGCATGCGACGGAGCGCATCCTGAAGCTGGTGGGCTTATGGCAGTGAAAAAAAGCGACGTTTTTTCAGAGATAAGGGAGGATCTATGAACATTGCGATCATATTTGCGGGAGGAAGCGGCGTGCGCATGGGCGCGGGCGTGCCGAAGCAGTTTCTGGAGATCAACGGGAAGCCGATCCTGATCCACACGTTGCAGCTGTTTCAGGAGCATGAGGAGATCGATAAGATCTACCTGGCGATGAGCAGGGATTTTATCCGTTACACGCAGCAGCTGATGCTCGATTACCGTATCAGTAAGGTTGCGGCGGTCGTGCCCGGCGGGGCGACCGCGCAGGATTCGATCTACAATGCGCTCGAGCGGGCGGAGCAGGAAAATCCCGGTGATTCGGTCGTCCTGATCCACGACGGCGTGCGGCCTTTCGTCGAGTACGGCGTGATCAGCGACAATATCGAGGGCGTGCGGCAGTATGGGAGCGCGATCACGTCCACGCCGTGCTTTGAGACGATTCTTGTCAGCCGCGACGGAGAGAAGGTGGACGAGCTGCCGCTGCGAAAGGAGAGCTACGCAGCGCAGGCTCCGCAGAGCTTTTATCTGAAGGACATTCTGGAGGCGCACCGTGCGATCCGCGCGGTGAACCCCGGCTACGAGAACATGGTGGACGCGTGCACGATCTACCGGGAGCTCGGGAAGCAGCCGCACATTGTGATCGGCAACCGCGGGAATATCAAGGTGACGACGCCTGAGGACGTCTATATCTTCCGGGCGCTTCTGCAGTACAAGGAAAATGAGCAGGCGTTCGGCTTCGGCCTGACGGACCGGCTGGCTGCGAAGATGAACCGCTACCGCGAGTGAGAGACGTGACAGACAAAAGCAGAGCATTTCAGAGAGATAAGAGGACTCGGATTATGGGCAGTAAAGTGTGGTGCGAGGATGAGATCCTGCGGCAGGATCTGGAGGAGATTGTCGCATCGGATGTGATCGACTGGGAAAAACTGAGAGGGAAGACGGTGCTTGTGACGGGGGCGACCGGGCTGATCGGGAGCATCCTGGCGCGGGGGCTGGTCTGTGCCGGCAAAAGACGCGGTCTGAATCTGCATGTTCTTGCGGCGGTGCGGAACCGCGCAAAGGCGGAGCGGATGTTCGGGCCGTTTCTGGAGGAGGGACTCGAGCTGCTGATATGTGATATCCTGTCGCCGATTGAGGCGCCGGGGGCGGTCGACTATATCGTGCACGGAGCCAGCGTGACGACGTCGAAGGATTTCGTGGATCATCCGGTGGAGACGATCCTGACGGCGCTTAAGGGTACGGAAAACCTGCTCGAGTTCGCGCGCGCGAAGCATGTGCAGGGCATGGTCTACCTCTCCTCGATGGAGGCGTACGGAGTGGTCGATGCGGAGCACTATAACGTCCGCGAGGCGGATTACGGCTACATCGATCCGCTGCAGCCGCGCAGCAGCTATTCGGAGAGCAAGCGCATGGCGGAGGGACTTTGCGGTGCGTACGCGCATGAGTATCATCTGCCGGTGAAGATCGCGCGTCTGGCGCAGACCTTCGGCGCGGGGATCCCGGAGAGCGAGAACCGCGTGTTCGCGCAGTTTGCGCGCAGTATTCTCACAGGGCAGGACATTGTGCTGCACACGGACGGGAGCAAGGCGCACTGCTATTGCTACACGGCGGACGCGGCGCGCGGCATTCTGAAGGTGTTGCTCGACGGGAAAGCGGGCGAGGCCTACAATGTCTCGAACGAGGAGACCTTTTCAACGATCCGGGAGATGGCGGAGATGCTGATCGCGGAATATCCGGAAAGCGGTTCCGGGCTGGTGTTTGACATCCCGGAGGATGTGGGAAGCCTCGGCTATGCGCCGACTTCGCGCATGCTGGTGAACGCGGAGAAGCTGCGCGCGCTCGGCTGGAGGCCGGAGGCGGATCTGAGGGAGATGTTCCGGAGGCTGCTCGCGAGCATGAAGCAGAGCTGGAAGGAATTCGCGTGAAAGAAGCATGGCAGGACGTTAATGTGTCGGATATAATAAGGCATACGATTTTCAGGAAAGAGTTACAGACAAGATATAGATTGAGAAGGATCGCGAAATGCTAAGAACGGACGGGAAAGGAAAACTGATCCTGCTGGGGCCGGATTCCCCGGTGAAGCAGATGCTGAAGGGCGCCCTGACGCGGCTGGCAGAGGGTGAAAATGTCACGGACACAGCGGACGGCCTGACGCGGGAGGACAGTGTGCTCCTCTTCGGGCGATATGCAAAATCCGAGGAACAGCCGCGCTCTTCCGTAAGGGACGGCATGGGTGATCAAAGGGCGGATACAGGGTGGATCGAGGAGCTGACAGATGCGATCAGACAGATACAGAGAGTCAGGCCGCGGGAGGTTCTTTTTGTCTCGGACACGATGGTTTATGGAAAAGTGTTCGGGGAGCAGAGGCTGCTTTGTGAGAATGAGATCGGCTACGTCTGCCATACGTCTGCGGACTCGATGACCGCGCAGTGGATGCGCACGGCGGAGCATCTGTGCGCCAGGCTGGCGCGGGAAGAAGGCCTGTCGGTGAAGATCGTGCGCGCGGACTGGGCGCACATTCCTGCCGTGCTGCAGGAGAAGGGAGAGCCGGGAGCGATCCTGAGCTCTCTGTTTGACATTCTGAAAAACGGAACCGCCGGAGAGGCATACAATCTTTCCGGCCTGTCGCGGGATACGCTTGAGCGGAAGAGCGAAGAATGCGCAGGTGCGCGTTCGCCGCTGGCGCCGGTCACTGTACTTCCGGATATCGGAAAGGCGGAAAACTATGCTGCTTCGTGATCGATTAAATGAATTTGAACTGGATTGGGCGCAGGCCGCGGTCCGGTCGGAGCTGATCCCGCTAAAGCAGATCAAAGGGAAAAAGATCCTGATCGCAGGGCGGGAGGACGCCTTTGAGGCCGCGATCGGATGGTCCTTCGCGGCGTGGAACGATGAGCGAAAAGCCGGAGTGCGCGCGGAACAGGCACGCTGCGTTTTTCCGGAGGAGGAAACGGATGCCGCGATCGGACAGCGGGAAGCATCAGGTAGTGTTGCGACCGGACAGTCGGGGCGGAAGCGTGAGGAGAAAAGATTTGAGATCACGCGCAGTTTTACAGACGGGGAATTTGAGCCGGAGGAAGCCGACTATATCATCCTGACCGGGCTGTGCTGCCGCGGCGCGGATGGTACAGTGGCGGAGACGCTCTCCCTGATCGATGAGTTTCGCGGACTTGCGCAGGCGGCTGTCTCGACGGGCTGCGAGCGGGTTCTCCTGCTCTCGGACGGGCGCGTCTACGGACGGCTTGGGCATGGCTTCGCTGCGTCCGAGTACGAGGCCGGGAAAACGGACCCCTGCGCGGCAGGATTTGAGGCGCAGTATCTTCTGCAGGCGCTGGAAAATATTTTTGTATCGGCAGCGCGCGCGGCGGGAAAGCCGTTCAACATTCTGCGCACAGGCCTGATCTATGGGCCCTGCCTTACTATGATGAAAAATCCGGCGACGGCGCTTGCCGCGAAGGTGGCTGCGGGGGAAGCGGTCACCCTGACGCTTTCGCAGGACAAGAATTCCTATATCAGCATTCATGATGCGCTGACGGCTCTGCAGTTTGTTCTGACGAAATGTCCGGCGAACAAGATTCTCAATGCTTCCGGGCTGCATTCCGATGTGACAGACGGCGAGCTGGCGATGCTTTTGTACAACAATTTTCCGGATCAGTGTCGGCTGAGTCTGACGTCCGGGCAGGCGGATGGTTCTGAGCCTGCTCCGGGTTCGGAAAAGCAGTCCGGCATCTTCCTGAATACGCAGCTGATCCGGCACTACGGCTTCGCTCCGTCAGTCTCGATCGAGGACGGGCTGATCATTCTCGTCAAGAGTCTGCAGAACACCGGGGAAGTGTTTATCTTCGACAACACGTATCTCGGTAAGCTGGAGAAGGTGCAGAAGATTCTGCTCGCGTATCTGCTCGAGATCGACCGCATCTGTAAAAAGCACAACATCAAATATTTCCTGGCGGGCGGGACGCTGCTCGGAGCGATCCGGCATCACGGCTTTATTCCCTGGGACGACGACGCGGACGTGATGATGCTGCGCGAGGACTACGAACGTTTCCTCGCGGTGGCGAAGGATGAGCTGCCGGAAAACATTTTTATCCAGCTTCCTCACACGGAGAAGGGCAATTACAATCCGTTCACGAAGCTGCGCATCGACAATACAATGTTCGCGACAGAGTTTACCGGGCACTTTCTCTGGATGCACAACGGCATCTTTTTCGATATTCTGGCGCACGACCGCACCGGAAAGCACAGATGGTCGCAGAAGCTCCACCTGGTGGCGACGATGCTGATGCGCTCCATCGTGTTTAATAAATGGGGCGATACGGACATCGCGGGCGGCGGAGCCCATCCGGTCATCTGCAAGATCGTCGACAAGGTAAAATATCTTGTTCCGATGCGCTTCGCGCTCTGGGCGCAGAACCGGTTGCTGGAGTTTTACAGAAGCCGCGATACGGGTTATCTGTACGACGGCATGGGCCGCAATTTAAGCCGCGGCGCGTTTCCGGCCGAGTGGCTCGAAGAGGTCGTGTACGTCGACTTCGAGGGATATCAGTTCCCTGTGCCCAAGGAGTACGACAAATATCTGACGTACCTGTACGGCGATTACAGGCAGATGATCCCGGTCAGCAGCCGCAGGACGAGCCACAGTATCGTGCTGATGGATCTCGGGGAATACTCGGACTTTCGCGTTTGAGTTCGTGTTTAATGCACATAACCCGGACGCCGCAGGAGCCGATGTGCCTGTCCACCGCAAACACGTTGTTCTCCTTGATTCGCTGCGCCGCCTATGGACAGCTG
>CANRDO010000032.1 GCA_947629385.1 uncultured Lachnospiraceae bacterium | reverse complement strand
TTTAGCTAATAAAAATGCGGGGAATCCTTGGAATTATCAAGTTTCCCCGCATTTGAACTGTCAAAGATGGGATTATAACATCACATATAGGGGAAGTCAATGGAAAAAGCACTACATATATGTGTCAATTTTGTTACATAACACAAAATGTAGTGCGGACGCCGGACGGTGCAAATGCCTTAAATTCGTGTTTAATTCACTTAAAGTGTAATCCGAACGCGTGCTCTGTCTGCGGATGTTCCGCCGCAAACACGTTGTTCTCCTAGATTCGCTCCGCCGCCCATGGACAGCTGTCTCCGCAAACTCGCTTCGCTCAGACATGCTCCGACAGCTGTCGCTATGCTCGCGAATCCTGCGTCGAACTGCCTATCGTTTGCGCGCGGAACACCGACAGCCCATCGCACGCTGTTTCGTTTCGCAATTCAACGCACAGCCCTGCAAAAGGGACTTGCTGTGTCAGGGCAGATCATTGAGGGCCGCCGGTGCTTGGTGAGCGCAAGCGAGCTTATGCACCGCTGCGTGCCCGATTAAGCGCGAGCGGGTCTGCCCTGACATTGCAAGCCCTTGCAGGGCGTCCGGATAGCCAATATGTGAATTAAACACGAAGATATATGTCACGGGGAACGTACGCCCGCACGAGGATTCCGTCCGGCTGGTAGGCTTCCTCGAGGAGCTCGCCCTTTTTTCGGATGAGCTGGATCGCTCCGGCGCGGTCGTACGGATAGAGGCGCTCGATGTAGATCTTCTGCGCGCGCAGGATCTCGCTGACCGCGTCCTTCAGCGCCTCCATGCCCTCACCTGTGTGCGCGGAACCCAAAATGCATTTCTCCGCGCGGAAGTCGCGGAAGCTCCGCCGCTCCGTCAGCAGATCCTGCTTGTTAAACACTGTGATCACCGGCTTGTCCCCGGCCCCGAGCTCAGAAAGCGTCTCGTACACGACGTGCATCTGCGCCTCCAGCTGGGTGCTCGAAGAGTCGACGACATGGATCAGGATGTCCGCGCAGCAGACCTCCTCCAGCGTGCTTTTGAAGGCCTCCACCAGATGGTGCGGCAGCTTGCGGATGAAGCCGACCGTGTCCGTCAGCAGAATCTCCTGCCTGCCGGGCAGCTGCACCATGCGGGTCGTCGTATCCAGCGTCGCGAACAGCTTCGCGTCCTCGAGGACGTCCGCTCCGGTCAACGTCCGGAAGATCGCCGATTTTCCGACCGAAGTGTAGCCGACAAGCGCCACGACTTTCTGCCGTGCCCTCTGCCGCTGCGCGCGGATCAGCTCCCGGTGCCGCACGACCTCTGCAAGCTCCTGCTTCAGATGCCCGATCCTCGTGCGGATCACGCGGCGATCCGTCTCAAGCTTCTTCTCGCCGGGCCCTCTCGTGCCGATCCCGCCGCCGAGACGTGAGAGCGAGCGGCCCAGTCCGGTAAGCCTCGCGGCCCGGTATCGCAGCTGCGCCAGCTCCACCTGGATCTTGCCCTCGCGGGTCGTCGCGTGGCGCGCAAAAATATCGAGGATCAAAAGCGTCCGGTCCATCACCTTGCAGTCCAGTTCCTGCTGAAGATTGTTCAGCTGTGCCGGACTGAGCTCATCGTCGCAGACGACCCCCGTCGCCTCCGTCTCCCGGAGAAGCTCCCTCACTTCCTCGATTTTTCCTCTTCCGATATAAGTTCCCGGGTGAATGTTCTCGCGCCTCTGGATCAGCGTTCCGACCACCTCCGCGCCGGCCGTCTGAGCCAGATCCCCGAGCTCGCGCACCGACTCGTCCGTGTCGTCCCCGATCTGCAGCTGCACGCCAATCAGAATCACCCGCTCCTCTATTTCCTGCATAGTATTCTCCGCTTTCTGTTATATCTTCGTGTTTAACGCACAGCCCAGCAAAAGGGACTCGCTGTGTCAGGGCAGATCATTGAGGGCCGCCGGTGTTTAGTGAGCGCAAGCGAGCTTATGCACCGCTGCGTGCCCGATTAAGCGCGAGCGGGTCTGCCCTGACATTGCAAGCCCTTGCAGGGTGTCCGGATAGCCAATATGTGCAGAACCCCGGATACCCTTTCACCTCGTCGACAGAAACGTCCACTCTCTGGCGCCTGCCTCGTCCGCCGGATATCGCTGCATGTACTCCTTGGCCTTGGCCTTCGCCGTCGCGAAATCCCGCTTCTTCTCATAGGCCACAATCTCATCGAAGTAAAGCTCGCGCTTGTCGCCGGAATTCAATTCGAGACCGCCCGCAATGTAAGACAGCGCCATATCATACTCACCGCTCGAGAGCGCGCACAGCGCCAGCCCGTTGCACGTCGCAGCACTCTTGCCCGATTTCTCCTCGATTCTATGATACATTCCCTGCGCGTGCACGTAATCCCCAAGCGCCAGATAAACCCTGCCCATCAAATACAATGCCGGCTCGTACTCCGCCTCCACCGGACCCGACAGCTGCCGCTGCGCCTCCTCATAGTCTTCCAGATAATAATAAATTCTGCCGCGATTATAATAGTGCTCCATATCATCGCCCTGAATCGCCAGCGCGCTCTGCAGATAGGCCCCGCCCAGACCTGACACGTTCTGCTCACGGTAACATTCATAAATATCCAAATACAGGTCATAGCTGTTCGGCCGCAGCTCAACGGCCGCGTCAAAGTCGGCCGCCGCCTCATCCTGCATATCGTCATGCAGACGGCTCGCTCCCCGCAGAAACAGCGCGTCTGCTGATTCATATTCCTCGAGGATCCTATCACAGGTAGCCGCCGCCTCGTCATAGCTGCCTCCCCGATACTGAGCTGTGGCAAGATAAAGCTCCACGTCCAGAACATTGTCCTCCATGTGGCTGTCCGCCGAAGCCAACGCCGCCTCAAACGCCTGCACGGCCTCTTTGTACTGCGCGAGCTCCATATAGGCCAGTCCCAATCCCCGGTAAGCTAACAGCTGTTCTTCCCCATCTCTGGCCGCCTCCGCAAAAAGCTGCTGTGCCTGATCATAATCACCGTTTTCCAATGCCTCCTGCGCTTCGAGCGTCTTCTTCCCGGTCGCGCCGCCCATCGCACAGCCGCCGGCCAAAAGGGCCATCGTCAAAGCAATGATCCCCACAATGCCCTTGAAATATATTTTCCTCATAAGATTTTCCATCCTCAATGAACCTGTCCTCTCGGCTTCATCGTCCAAAATCCACCGTCCTCAAAGCTTTCGCGACCATCTTACCATAAAAACGGCAAATAGTAAATCCTCGGAAAATGCTTCTGTCCTTTCTATAAACTTTGTGCTAAAATGAAGCATATCATTTTATGGAGGTTCCGGCTATGAATCATCGCCACATACTTTTACCCGCAATTCTCACAGGCGCTCTCTTTTTCGGCAGTCTGTCTGCGTCTGCGATCGAGGTTGAGATCGTGGGAGTCGAAGAAATACCGGACATAAACAACCCCCAGGAATCCTTCGTCATACAGCTTCCGGAGCAGGGCGAAGAAATAGAAATACCCCCGGCACCTCCGCAAATCCCGAACTATATCCCGGGCGTCGAGCCGGGACTGTACGAAATCTCCAGTGCGCAAAACGCAAACTTTGTGCTGGATATCCGACACTGCACAGTACATGACATAGATTTCAGAACCGCGCAGCTTTACCGTTCTATGGATATCAATCAGCAAAAGTTTTCTGTGGATGAGCTCCCAAACGGACTATTCCGCATCAGGGCCAAGCACACCGGCGAGGCACTCACTGCCGGCTCCGCCGATAACGACTCTGACGAAGTCGCTGCTGAGAAAGACACGGAAGACGGTTCCGATACAGACATTGAAGCTTCAGAAAACAGTCTCGTCATCACCACGACAGACGAATACCCGAAAGCCGACTCCGCCGATAACGTCGAAGCCTCAGAATCCAGCTTTGTCATCACCACGATAGACGAATATCCGGCCGTCGACTCCGCCGTCACCACAGCGAAGGAACATCCACGGGACACCGATGCCTCCGACGAGCAGTCCTGGATCATCGAGAAAGCCCCGAACGGCTATTGTTATATCCGGACAGTCTTTGATCAGTATGTGACGCTTGCCGACTCCCGGCCTTATTCCGGAGATCCGGTCGTCCTGGCAGATTATACCGGAGGATTTTCCCAGATGTGGAAATTTGAGCCTACGGAAATCAGCACCGGACACTGTTCTGACACTGACCTGGTCAATCCCTACGGCGACGACGGGCCGTACAGCGGCCTGCGCCTGACTCTGCAGTTTGACACACGGAACGAGACGATCACTGCGAAGGATCTGTCCGCTCATATCTCGGAAAATGCGGACCATGAATTTGTCCTCGACTCTGCTTACCTCGACGACTTCGTCGCACGGCTTGCCAAAGAGTACGACACGCCGGGGGATCCGGTACAGTTCTGCACCGACGGCGGGGAAGAGATCACTGTGCACATGGGAGATACCGGTCAGAAGCTCGACCGGAAAGGGACAAAAGCCATGCTTGAGAAATATCTCGGAACGAATCAGTCCCTCTTTCTGACTCCCGTCTGGGAGAAAAAAGCCGCGACGGCCAAGGCAGGCGAGCGCGGCGATCTTGAAGACGGCTATGTGGAGATCGATCTCAAAAACCAGAAAGTCTATCTCTATAAGAATGGCAGAAAGCTCCTTGAGAGCGACTGCGTTTCGGGCAATTCCGGAGAACCGCACTGCGAGACGCCGGAGGGCGTCTACTATGTGTACTATAAGGCGTCGCCCGACACGCTCGACGGCCCTGGGTACAGCGAAGAAGTCAGCTACTGGATGGCGTTCTACGGCAACTACGGCCTGCACGACGCCACCTGGCGCGACGAATTCGGCGGGGAGATCTACAAAGGCGACGGCTCCCATGGCTGTGTCAATCTGCCGCCGGAAGCCGCCAAACTGATCTACAATACAGTCACCATAGGCTATCCGGTGGTGCTGTATCAATAAAAACCATTTCTACCACCACAAAATATAGATCAGCGTGAGACACAGTCCGATGCCGAACATCAGCAGCGCGAACGACAGGCTGCGCCCGATGATCGTATTGTTCTCCTTCAGAGCCGTGTTCCGCACCGCGAGAATATGCACATAATCCTTGTGTACCGGTCTGTGGCGGCGCCAGATACGATTCGCGACGCCCTGGAAGAAATTCAGCACATGTCCCAGCGTCGCCGTGACAATGTTGCCCTCAGGCCGCTCGTGCGGCAGCGGGCTGTCGCGGTAGACCGTCTTTCGCAGCGCCACGACGATCAGGTCGACAAAGCTGTCAAGCGTCCTGCAGAACACGCCGCCTGCCGGCAGAACAAAGCGCAGCAGTGTCTCCAGAAGCCGGTCGAGAAAGCTGCAGACCGCGCCGAACACCGACGGAAGAAGCTCCAAAAGCAGCGGACGGTAGATCAGATTCTCAAGATCGAGCCAGGCCGGCCAGAGGTCGACATAGGCGTCCTGCCGCATCAGTACCCTACGGATCACGAACAGGTAGACAAGCGCACCGATCGCGATCGAGATCATGGCGCCGGAGAGATTTTTCAAACTGAAGTAATCCACCACATGCCCGAACTCCTCTAGCTGCATCAGCCCCTGGCCGAGCCCGGCCGCGCGGTCCATGAGTCCGTGCGGGAACAACCCCCAGACCAGAAGCACTGCCGCGCTCCCCGCCAACGCGAACGTACTCGCGCCGTTCATGTAATCCTTCTGCCTGTCATATTTTCTCTGCCGCTCCACGCTCTCATTGCGCTCCACGAAGATCGCCACAAAAAGCTTCGTCATGTAGGCGACCGTCAGGCCGCCGCTGAACAGGAAAATATACTCGACCGCGCGCATAATCCAGCCGCCGCCGTACTCCACGATGCTCTCGTGCAGCAGCGTCTTGCTGATATAGCCGCCGAAGAGCGGAATGCCGCCGATCGCCAGCGCGCCGACCAGGAAGATCGCCTTCAGGAGCGGCTTCTTTCTGCCGTAGCCGCGGATCTCATTCAGATCCAGCGCGTGCGTGTTCATAAAGATCACGCCCGCCGCCATAAAGAGCACCAGCTTGATCAGCGAGTGATTCACCATGTGCAGAAGCGTCCCGTGCACCGCGAGCGCATTCTCCTCGCCGAGCAGGCACTGCATCCCGACGCCGACCAGGATAAAGCCGATCTGCGACATCGAGGAGCAGGCGAGCGTGCGCTTCAAGTCGATGGAGAAAACCGCGAGCAGCGCGCCGCCGAACATCGTGAGCACGCCGATCGCAAGGATCAGGCTGCCCCAGGTCTTATCATGCAGGAACAATCCGCTCGTCGTGACAAGCACGCCGAAGACGCCGGTCTTCGTCAGGATGCCGGACAGCAGCGCGGACGCCGGAGCCGGAGCCACCGGGTGCGCCTTCGGAAGCCAGATGTGCAGCGGGAACGCGCCCGCCTTCGCCCCGAATCCAAAGAGCATACAGGCGCCAGCCGCGTATAAGAGTACACGGCGTCCCGCAAGCGTCGTCGCGATCGCAGCGCCCGATGCCAGCTCAGACATTCCCAGATACTCCCGCGACGCCGACAGCAGCTCTGCCATCTCCAGCGTCCCGAGCTCGTGGTAAACCAGGAACAGTCCCATCAGCATCACAAGTCCGCCGATCACCGCGACCGCCAGATATGTGAGCGCCGCCCGCAGCGACGGGGCGTTCTCCTCCTGCGCCACCCAGACATAGGAGGTAAAGGACATGATCTCAAAAAAGATAAACGTCGTGTAAAGATCCGCCGACAGGAACACGCCCATCGTCGCGCCGAAGGTCAGCAGCAGGAACAGGTAGAAACGATTCCTGTTGTGATGGTGCGCGAAATACTGCCGCGACAGGATTGTCGTCATCATCCACATCAGGCAGGCCACCGCGCCATAGATCAGGCGGAAACCGTCGAGCGTGAACGAAAGCCCGAAGCCGCAGATCCCCGGGATCCGGCACGCAGCCACCGCGCCCTCTCCCGCCGCGGACGCGTAGCACAGGAACAGAACCGCCATCACGAGGAACTCGCTGATCACGATGAAGTTGGCCACGTAATCGCGGCAGGCGTTATTGTCTGCGCCAAGTTTGCCCCTCAGCATTCTCCCGAAGTTTCCGGCAGACCCATTTCCGCGGTTCTTCTTATCCGAAACATTCCCTTCAGAAATATTCCGCCCGTTTATCATCCTCAGAAGCGCCTCGCCGTGCCGTCCCGCGAGCCACGCGAGAAATCCGCCGAGAAACGGATAGAACACAAGAAACGCCAGAATGAAATTGCTCTTCATATCCGTCCCTCCTTCCTACGGCAGCTGCGCCGCGATTGATTCCAGCCCCTGAATGAGCGGCCGCGAGTGCAGGCCGATCGTCACGATCGCGATCACGAAGATCGCGAACGGCAGGAGCATTTTCCAGCCGGGATCCTTCACGTCCCGGATCGTGTCATAGTCAAAATCTTTCCGCGGGAAAAACGCCCGCACAACGATCGTGAGCATGTAGATCGCCGTCAGAAGCGCCGAGATCATCAGCGCCGCCACGCCAATGTAGGCCAGCGGATCGCGGCTGTCCACGGCCGCGCGCACAAGCTGCCACTTGCTGATAAAACCGCACAGCCCCGGCACGCCCATCAGCGCCAGACCTGCCACCGTGAAGGCGGCGAACACCTTCGGCATCTTCCGGCCGAAGCCGTCCAGCTGGTGCACGTACTCGCGCCCTGTCTTGCAGATCACGGCGCCCGCGCACAGGAACGAGCAGATCTTCATGACCGCGTGCGCGACCATGTGGCTCAGCGCGCCGACCAGCCCCAGCGGCGTCATGATCGCGGCGCCAAACAGAATATACGACAGATTGCTGACCGTCGACCAGGCCAGCCTGCGCTTGATATGCGTCTCCTTGACCGCGCGGCTGCAGCCGTACACGATCGTGAAGATCGCGAGCGCCATCACCACATGCTGCGCCCAGGTTCCGCGCAGGAAATCCGGGCCGAAGCTATAGTACGTGACGCGCATGACCGCGAACGCCCCGGCCTTTACGACCGCTACCGCGTGAAGCAGCGCAGTCACGGGAGTCGGCGCGACGCCGGCCTGCGGCAGCCACGACGAGAACGGCCACATCGCCGCCTTGACCGAAAAGCCCATAAAACACAGGACATAGATCAGCAGGAGCATATTCGTGCGCTCCCCGACCGCGGCCAGATCCAGCACGCCGCCCGGCGTAAAGTTCGGCGTCGTCCCGTAGACCAGGATGAAGATCACGCCGATGAACGCGAACGCCGCGCCGCCGAGCGAATAATACAGGTACGTCCGGCTCGCCAGCACCGCCTCCCGCGTCAGCGTGTGCATGATCAGCGGGAGCGTCACGAGCGTCAGCATCTCGTAGAAGCAGTACATCGTCACGACGTCCTCGGCCAGCGCGATCCCGAGCGTGACCCCGAAGGTGATCACATAGAACATGAAAAAGATCTTCTCATGCTTCTCGTGCTCCATATACTCAAACGCGTACAGAACGCACAGCGGCCACAGCACCGACACGATCGCCGCGAACACCGTGCCCATCCCGTCCACGCGAAAGCTCAGCGTCAGGTTGCTCGTGAAGCGGAACAGGACAAAGCTGTCCTCCGGCCGGTGAAACAGCAGGGCGAGCGCCAGCGCAGAATTTACAAGCACCAGCCCCTCCGTGTATACCATCATCTGCGTCCGGTTTTTAAACGGCAGCAGCGGGATCAGCGCTCCGCCCAGGATCGGGAGCAGAACCACGACTGCCAGAATTGCCTCGTTCATCTTCTCCCTCCTCTACAGCACCGACGCGGCGATCCTGCCCGCAAAATTGATCAGCGGATTCGGGAAAAGCCCGAGCAACACCGCGAGCGCCGCAAGGATCACGAGCGGGATCAGCATCTCGGGCACAGGCTCGAGACTGTCAGCCTTTCTATTCGTCTCTGCCACCTTGCCGGCATCGGCTTGCGCAGCACTGTTATTTTCTTGTCCACTTTGCCCGACTGAGGCTTCCTCTGCAGAACCGGCCTCATGCTTTTCTTCTATTCCAAAATGTTTTACAATCCCGCCCGGGAAAAAGCCGCTCGTCGTGATCGGCAGCAGATAACCCGCGGTCAGCAGCGCGCTCACGAGCAGCACCGCCGGACCGACGATCCCGAACACGCCGACGCCGGCCTCCAGCGCGCCCTGCGCCAGATACCACTTGCTGACAAAACCGCTTGTCGGCGGGATGCCGATCAGCGCCAGCGACGCAAAGGTATAGCACCAGAGCGTCTTCGGCATCTGCTTGCCGATTCCGCGGAACTGCTCCACCCTCGTCTCACCGCACCTGAAAATAAAGATGCCTGCCGTCAGGAACAACGCGCACTTGATCACCATGTGGAACACGACGTGCAGCAGAGCTCCGGTCATGCCGACCGGGGACAACACCGAAAGCCCGAACAGAATATACGACACCTGGCTGACCGTCGAGTACGCCAGCCTCTTTTTGAACACCGGCTCGCGGAACGCCATCATCGAGCCCATGAACACGGTCAGCAGCGTGAGCGTCATCCACGCGGTCTGCACCCAGGTTCCGCGCAGAAAGTCCGGCCCGACCACATAGAACACCACGCGGATGATCGCCAGGACGCCAGCCTTCGCGATGACGCCGGAGAGCACCGCGGACGCCGGGGACGGAGCCACCGGATGCGCCGCTGGAAGCCACGCGTGCAGCGGGAGCATACCGGCCTTCGCGCCGAAACCGATCAGCATGCCGAACACCGCGATCAGCAGGATCGTAATATTCCCCTGCGCGAGCTCCAGGTTCAGCGTGCCGCCCGCCGTGAAGGTCAGCGTGTCGCAGTATTTGTACAGGAAGAAAATCCCGAACAGCCCGAGGTACGCGCCGCACATCGAGTAAAACAGATATTTCAGCGCCGCCATGATCGCCTCGCGGGAGCCGTTGTGCAGCACCAGAGGCATCGAGGTCAGCGTCATGATCTCGTAGAACAGGTACATCGTCACGAGGTTGCCCGAGAACGACAGCGCCATCAGCACGCCGTACACGATCAGATAGAAGCCGTAGAAGCGCTGCTCCTTTCCCTCATGCTTCATATAGACAAAAGAGTAGAACGCCACGACCAGCCAAATGATACTGATGACGACCGCGAACAGCCGGCTGATGTCGTCCACGTGAAAGTACACGGGAATTCCCTTCAGCAGCTCGAACAGCGTCACACTGTGCTCACCGCTGAACGCCGCCGCCAGCGCGAGCACGCCCGAGACCGCAAGCGCCACAGCCACATATCTGTGCAGGTTGTGCAGTTCGGCCTCGCCCGGCTCTCTGTCGGGCTGTTCCTCTCCTTTTTTTCTCTTTTCAAGCGCCAGTGACACCAGCAGGATCACCCCTGCGAGCACCGGCAGAAATACCGGAAGCAAAATCCATGCGTCCATGATCTTCTCCTCCATGTACAAAATTTATATATTGTTGAGCCGTGCTCAACCTCGAAAAGCCTTCGGCTCATTGCTTACGCGAACATCTCTAATCCTTCCCTCAGCAGCCGCACGACCGGCTCCGAGCAGAGCCCGAGCGCCATGTTCAGGACGATAAAGCAGACGAGCGCCACCGACTTCGCCTTCTGGTCGGCGACCGTCACGTTCCGGAAGCCGCGCCTCTGTACCTCTTCCCGCTTGGCCGGGGTGTAGATACGGATCACGGTCTTCATAAAGTAGACCGCGTTCAGGATCGTGCTCAGCGCCAGGGCGATCAGGGCCGGAAGCAGCTTATAATACACACTGTCGACCGCGGCCTGCGCGAACAGCAGCTTCGAAATAAAGCCCGAGAACATCGGGAAACCGACCATCGAGAGCGAGCCGACCGTGAACGCCACGCCGGCAAGCTTGTTGCGGTACCCCGCCCCGGTCAGGTCGAAGAAGCTCGTACTGTCCCCGGACGCGTCCGTGAGACCGGAACCCGCTACAAACAGCAGGGATTTCGTCGCCGCGTGCGAGAGAATGTGGTACAGGCTCGCGATCACGCCGGCCGTCGTCCCGATGCCGAAGCCCATATAGATATAACCGATCTGCGCCACCGAGGAATAGGCGATCATCCGGCGGATGTTGCCCTCCTTGATCGCGCTGACCGATCCCATGATCATGCCCACCACGCCGAACGCGAACAGCACGTTGACGATCTTGCTGTCGCGCACGATGTCGAAACCGATCACGCGGTAAAAAATCTTGACCAGCAGGAAAATATATCCCTTCGAGACCAGCGACGAGAGGATCGCCGCGGACGAGAGCGTCGAGTAGCCGTAGGCGTCCGGAAGCCAGGCGTGGAACGGATACAGCGCGCTCTTGATGGCGATACCGACCGACATCAGGCTGACCGTGACGAGCAGCGGAATGTGATAATCGCCCGAGGCGTGCAAAAGCTGTACCTGCTCCTTGATGTTGCTCATCAGCAGGTGCCCCGTCATGTCGTAGAGGAAGCAGATGCCGAGCAGCAGAAGGCCGGAGCCCAAAAGACTCATGATCATGTAGCGCGTGGCCGCCTCGATCGTGCGCCCGTTCTGCCGGATCATGATCAGCCCGCAGGCCGAGATCGTGTTGATCTCCACGAACACATACGCCGTGAACAGGTCGTTCGTGTAGATCAGCGCCAGCAACGACGAGAGCAGCAGGTTCACCATCACATAATAAAGGTTTTCCTTCTCCGTCTCGATCTCGAGCGTGCGCTCCAGAGAGCCGCCTATCATGCTCAGAAACATGACGACGCAGAAAAACAGCGCCATCAGAGCCTCCAGCACGCCGACGCGGATCTCGTTGCCCCAGGGCGCCGGAAAATGTCCCATCAGGTAGACGTACGCTTCCCCGCTGCGGATCGTAAAGTTCAGCACCGCCGCAGACATCGCCCCGATCACCGTGATCACCGCCAGGTTGATGCGCCTGGCCGCCTTCCCGCCGATCACGGAGCACAGCGGTCCTGAAAACAGCGAGATCAGGATCGAGAAGAAGGGGAAATTCTGCACAAACTCCATCACAGGCCCTCCTTCTTCAGCCGTGTCGTGATCTCATCGAGATCCAGCGTATGATATCTGCGGTACAGCCGGATCGTCAGCGCCAGCATCAGCGCGGACACGGACACGGACACCACGATGCCCGTCAGCACCAGGCCGCTCGGGATCGGGTTGACATAGGCCTCCATGCTCTGCACGCCGTCCACCACGATCGGAGCCTTGCGCCCCTCGATGTAGCCCTTCAGAGCCAGAAACAGGTAGACAGCCGTGTCCATGATATTAAGCCCGATGATCTTGCGGATCAGGTTCTTCTGCAGCAGCAGATTGGAGAACCCGATCACGAACAGGAGCATCGCGACCGCCTCTTCATAATTGTTCGCAAGGTTTGCAAAATTCATATATCGCTCCATTCCGCCGCCCTATAGCGGCATAAATCATCATTCAGGTGTTAAAACCACAAAGTCAATAACCGCCCTTTCGGAACATCACAAAGAACGTATACATCGTCCCGGCGACCACGATCCCGACGCAGATGTTCAGGATCAGGATCAGCCCGCTGCTTAAGATCGCGCCCGGCGTTCCCAGCGGGATCACGCTCTCGATGTGGTTCGCGCCCGTATAGAAAGAATAGCACTTCGACAGGGAATAGCACGCCAGCGCGCAGAAGCTGAGCTTCTTGTAGGTCTTCGCGGTGAAGAAGCGCTCTGTCTTCTTGAAGCCGAACGCGTTCAGGTAGAGGATCAGCCCTGCCCCGATGATCGCGCCGCCGGAGAAGCCTCCGCCCGGTCCCAGATGCCCGCAGAGGATCACATAGATGCCGAAGATCACGATCGTCGGCACAAGGATCCTTGCAACCGTCTGAAGGATCACATCGTTCTGCGGCTCATAGACGCTGTCGTTCTGCTCGTCCTCGAGCTCTTTTTTCTTATTCTTATCGATGCGCAGCAGGATCAGCACCGTGCACGTCGCGATAAAGAGTACGTGCGACTCGCCCAGCGTATCAAACGCGCGGTAGTCAAGGATCATACCGGTAACGATATTCACCGACCCGGTCTCCTGCAGGCCGTCTTCGATGTAACGCCTGGACACCTCGTTGTTCACCGGGCGCTCCGCCGCGCCGATCGACGGCAGCTGCGAGATCGCCATCAGCAGCATCGCCAGAAGCAGCACGCAGAACAGCGCGCAGGACACGCGGTAGAGCTTCTCGAAGACACGTACCTGCCTGTTGTTGTTGAGATCATAGACCTTCTTCAGGACGCGCTTCTTCTCCTCGGCGCGCTCCTTCTTTGTCTTTTCGTCCTCCTCGAACGGCTTCTGCGGCTGCATCTCAACATTGCCGAGGAGCAGATCCTGATCCCCGTCCAGCCATTTTCTCAGCTGCCCGGAGGTGGTCTTCCCGTATTCCTGCTCAGAAAGTTTCCTGCTCATCTGTCTCCTCCTTCCCGGCCGTCCCCCTCGCCTGAATTTCTATCAGATTCCTTGTCCGAATTTTCATCCGGTTTTCCGTCTCGTTCTTCGCCTGATCTTCCGCCTGCTCCTCCATCCGGCTGCCCGGTCAGATTTTCGTCCGTCTCCTCGTCGGCTTTCACGATCGCCTGGATCTTCTTCAGCGTGACGAAGAACAGCAGACTCGTGACGCCCGCGCCGACCGCGGCCTCCGTGATCGCAAGATCCGGCGACTCCAGCAGCAGCCAGATGATCGACATCACCAGACTGTAGGACATATAGATCAGGATTGAATTCAGCAGATTTTTGGAGAGGCTCACCGACACGGCGCAGACGACCAGAAATCCCAATAAAATATACGTAAAGATCTGCATGTCACGCCTCCTCCCGCGCAAGCTCTGTCTCGTCCGTCTCTTTTGCCAAAGCAGTATCCCCATGCAGCTTCTGCTCCAGCTCACGGATCGTATACCTGCGGTAATGCTTCTCCGGCTCCTCGTCGGTCGACACCTCCAGCCTCGCGATCAGATGCGAGGACGCCGGCGACGAGAACCACAAGAACACGATCACGAGGAACAGCTTCAGCGAGGTGAACGTGAAGCCGCTCATCAGGATCAGCCCGACCAGCGAGAACCCGATGCCGAGCGTGTCGCCCATCGCGGCCGCGTGCATACGGTTCAGCACATATTTAAAGCGAAACACCCCGATCATCTCGATCAGGAAAATGAAAAGGCCAAAGAGGAGCAGAAACGCCCCGGCCAGAAAACGGATCCACTCAATCGCCGCCATTTCGTCTCTCCTCCTTCTCCTTCTTTTCCCGGTAGACGCCCATGTATACCCGGGTCAGCACGATCACCGCGAGGAAGCTCAGCATCGCGTAGATCAGGCAGATATCCGCCAGATATCCCTCCTCGAGCATCAGCGCGAGGATCGCGATGATGACCATGACCATCGTGCCCATCATGTTGACCGCGACGATCCGGTCCGCCACACGCGGCCCGATGATCGCGCGTATCAGACAGAGCACGACCATGATCGCGAGAAAGATCAAAGCCCCGGTAAACAGCACATGATACGCTGTCTCAAGTCCCGGTATTCCTTTTCCCATCGTTCATCCACCTCGATTTCCTTACAAAACTTCCTGCTCTCTTCTCTATTCAGGTATTACTCCTCTTCCAGCGCTGAGAGCATCTCCACAAAAACGGAGCTGTCCATGCCCTCGCCCAGACTCTCGTCCAGACAGTGCACGACATACTCCGATCCCTCCAGCGACACCGTGATCGTACCAGGCGTCAGCGTGATCGCATTCGCCAGAAACGCCCTGCCGGTCGCGGTCTTCATATCCGAGTGGAAGCTCACAAGCGCCGGCTCCAGCTCCTCCCGCTCGGAGAGGATCATACGCATGACCGAAAAGTTCGCCGCCACGATCTCCTTCACCAGCACGACCGCGTACCGCGCGAACCCAGCGCAGCGCTTCCAAAAGGCCTTCTCCTTCTGAATGCTGTAGTCCATGAACCTGCAGATAAACGCGAACATGGCCGCCGCGATCACCAGCCCGAACAGGCAGATCTCCGGCGTGATATTCCCGTTAAAGATCACCCACAGCGCAAAAAACAAAAGATACATCTCATGCCGCCCTCTTTCCCATCAGCTACATTCCATACATTCTGCTGCAGTCTGCCGGTTTTATCCATCCCTGATCCAGCAAGGCCATCTGCATTCCATACATTTTACCGCAGTCCGCCGGTTTCGTCCATCCCCAATTTATCAAAAAATGCGTCTGCGCGGCCGGACCGCGGCCTAGAAATAACTGCCGCCCTGAGAGACGATCCTGAAATAATCCAGCCCAAGACAAAAATGCGCGCACAGCAGCAGACCCGCCGCCGCCAGATAAAGCACCCTCCTCCGGCACCCGCGGTCCTCCCGAAGAAATCTGACGAGGGAGGCCTTCCCTGCGTCTTTGCAGCGGCTGTATATCTCCTTCACATTTCTGTAAAAACAGCAGAGGCAGACGACGAAGACAAGAAACAGGCAGAAGCTGTATCCCCATGTAAAATTCCCGTCGTTCTGGCGGCGCCCCGTCTCATTGAGCAGCAAGGTCTCCAGCAGACCGAACAGCCAGATCAGCCAGCTCACCCGGAAGCAGCGATCCGTCTTCAGATTCCGGAAATTCGCCGCGAGCACAAGCAGAGGGAAGGCCGCCGACTGAAGCAGCGCGGCAAACGGATGCGTCGCGTGGAAGCGCAGGATATAGGCCGGCGCGAACACGATCGCGGAATCATTCCCCATGAACAGCTTTGTGCTCTGATAGGCCAGCACAACCAGCGACAAAAGCACCGGAATTCCGAACAGAACCTGCCTCCCGAACGTCTTTCCCTTAGACGCGACACAGTCCGTCAATAGCATCACCGCCATCGCCGGGGCAAAGGCAAGGATGAAGCTTGGCTTCATCAGGTTCGCAAAGCTCAGAAGCACGGTAAACCAGATAAAATCAGCCGCCGAAAAATGCTTCTGATAGTTTTCCTGATAATAATAGTAGAAATACATCACGCACATCCCGGCAAGCTTCATCCCGATATAGGTCGCATTGTGCCAGATCGTCGCGGACTGAAGGCTCAGGTAACGATACGGATTCAGCGCCTTGATGTGGATCGGCATCACAAACATGCTGACCGTGACGAGCAGCATCAGCAGGATCGGGCTGCTCTCTCCCGGAAGCAGCCTGCGCATGACCCGGTACGTCGCCCAGACCGTGACGAGTACCGTCAGCGCCAGGAAAACTCCGATCGCCCTCTGATCGAGGCCTAGCGTATCCATCAGGAACGCAAACACATTGTCCATCAGGCTGTAGCCGATCCCTTCCCTGCCTTCCCGGATGTGCACGACCAGATCAGACGGATAATTGCCGTACTTTCCCTGAAACTCGATCGCCTGCCGCGTAAACATCCGGTAAAGCATCGCGCCCCATCCCGCATAAAAAAGGGCAAACAGCGCGCCGCACACAATCCTTTTTTTCTTCGTATCCGCAGTCTTTGTCATCCTGCCGCTCCTTATCATAGCACCATTTTCTTTTACAAATGCAGGTATCTCCCAAGCATCTCCCCGACGGTCTCTTCGGTCTCGTCGATGATCTGCCCGCAGCGCTTCTTCCCAAGGCCGGCGCCTTCTCCCACCACGAGGAGCTGCTTTCTGCCCGGACGCGCGCCCTCACCGTCCACCGTCGTCGTATGCTCCCCGTAATACGTGCTGCTGTACGTCAGATCGTAGGCCGGGCTCAAACGCCATTCCCTTTTCACGTCGTCATACAGAAACGAAAAATTCTTTGAATGGTCATCTCTGTTGTGCGCGAACACATTGAAACACATCCGCCGGAACATATTCTCCACATCCGCCGGATGATCACGGGTGAGGATCTTCGTCAGCTTCATCAGTCCATGGTAATCCAGGCTCGGCTGCTCAAAATCCAACTCCAAAAGAGCTGCCGCCGTCAGCATATGAATCCTGCCGCCGTCGTCCGCACGATCAAACCGCCTCACTCCGAAATAGCCCGCACAACGCGCCGAAGGAAAAAGGCGCGTCTGAGGCACATCGATCCCGCACGCCCTGGCGCAGAGCGAATAATCATACTCCATCCGCCCGGCATCCGGACCGTCGACATGCGCCGGAAACTTGATAATCCAGTCCTCGCCGTCGACCTCCGTCAGGATCTTCGGCCTCGCGCCGCCGCTCGTACCACCCAGACGGTAGAGCTCATCCAGATAAATGTGCTCGGTCTGGCCGTCGCCGTTATCCGTCTCAGAGAGAAACTGCGAACTCCCCTGCTCTGTCTTCAATACCTGAGCACACTGCCGCGCAATCTCATCCAGGTCGAATCCGGCCTGACAGGCCTCTATGCCGTACTCCGGCTCATACGTGAGCGCCCCCATCCCGGAGCTGCCGACGATCGCCAGACGGTCGAGCACATTCAATGTGTCCGGAGAGATCCCTTTTTTTCTCAGCATCCTGTCCAGAAGCAGATTTCCCCACGCATCCGGCAGACTGTCCGCAAATACCCCAAACAATCCCCTGAAATAATTCTTCACCGGAAAGAACACCTGCTTCCGAAGCGGCAGCGAAAACGGGCTAATCGAAAATCCGTCCCTAAGCCAGTCGTCCTCATATGCAAAAGCGATCCGCCGGTCCGCCGTCGCCGCCAACGTTCCCACCAGTTTTCCCTTGTATCGTACCTGTAACACCTTACCGGTTCTCACGGATAACCTCCTGAATATCCAGATATCCTACCTGCGCAAACAGGCCGCGCAGCTCTTCCGCACAGCCCAGCGCGAGCGCAATCTTCGTCAGCGACAACAGCGATATCTTGCCCGTGGCCTCAAAACGCTTGATTGAGCCGAAGCTGACCCCGCTCATCTCACTAAGCTTCCCTTGTGAGATCGCGCGCCTCTTCCGTATCCTGCGGACACGCTGCGCAAGCTTCTGATCCAGCTCCTCCGCCGTCTCCCAAACATAATCTTCTCCAAAGTAATCCACCGCAGCCTCCTGCCAAACGATCATATTGGATAAAATATTATACAAAACTAAAAGGGAAACATAAAATTAGATAAAAAATTATCTGTTATTATTATACCTCATCCGCCTCAGAATGTCCAGAGAAAAACACCTCCGAACAGCCGCCTGTACAGGCCTGCCCGAAGGTGTTTTCTTATACAGATTTTACATTTACTTTTATGAAGACTTCTTCCGCGACAGCACAATACTCTGGATCACAAGGAACAGGCAGAGCATAGCCGCGGTCGTGATACCGATCCACCACGCCTCGTCGAAGCCCGCAGAGGACACGATATTCTGGATCGTACTCAGAGACAGCACACCGAAAAATGTGCCAATGATGTTGCCGACGCCGCCGGTCAGCAGCGTACCACCGATGATGGACGACGCAATCGCGTCCATCTCCATGCCTGCTCCGTTTGACACGGAACCGTTGCCGTGATTCAGGAACAGGACATAGCCGCCGATGCCCGCCAGCAGTCCGCAGAGCAGATGCGCGAGGAATTTCGTCCTCTTCACGTTGATGCCGAGCATCAGCGCACTCTGCTTATTTCCACCGACTGCGTAGAACGCGCGGCCAAGCTTCGTCCACTTGAGTAGGATGAACATCAGCACTACGACGAGCAGCGCGACGATCACGCCGATCTCGATGTAGGCGTCCACATAGATTCCCTTGCGGTTCACGCTGCCAAGTCCCGGAACAATGATCCTCGTACGCCTCAGGGCGGTAAAAGCCTCATTCGCCACGTTAAACGGAGCCGTACGCACGATCGTTGTCATGCCGCGCGCGAAGAACATGCCGGCCAGCGAGACGATAAAGGGCTGGATATCCAGATACGCCACCAGATAACCGATAAACGCGCCGAACGCTATACCGATCGCCAGAGCGATCAGGATCGACACGAAAACATTGCCTCCCATTTCGTCCAGATAGACTGCACAGCACATGCTGATCAGCGCCATCTGCCCGCCGAGGGAGATATCGATACCGCCCGTGATCATGACAAGGCTCATGCCGCATGACAGGATGATTAGACACGCGTTTGAATTCAGCATATTCAGGAACGCCTGGGGACGCAGGAAGCCTCCCTTGAGGAACAGGATCGCGCCGATGTACATCGCGAAGAAGATCACCACCGTGATCGTCAGCAGGAGGTTGGAATCTGAAAGCTTTTTCTTATTGTTTGTCTTCATATCAACCGACCTCCTTTGCGTGTGCTTTTCTGTTCTTCCACAGAGAAGAAATCTTCTCCCTCGCCGCCGGAGCACTCGCCACGACCAGGATGATCACAACGACCGCCTTGTACGCCGGAAGGGCGTCCGAGGACACCTTGAAGCGATAGAGGGTCTGTGTGAGGAATTGGATGACATAAGCGCCAAGGATCGACGCCACCATGCTGAATTTACCGCCGCTCAACGCGTTGCCGCCCAGGGCAACCGCGAGGATCGCGTCCATCTCAATGTCTTTCGCGATGACGGAATAATTGATCGTCGAGAGACGGCTCACCTTGATAAAGCCTGCCACCGCCACGCACAGCCCGAGGATCACAAAGCTCAGGAACTTGATGAACGTCGGGTTCAAGCCGTTTAAGCGGGCGGACTTCTCGTTGATACCGACCGCCTGCGTGTAGAGTCCGAGCGTCGTGAACTTCAGCACCAACGCCATCACGATCATACAGATCGCCGCGATAAAGATCGGCACCGGGATCGGAATTCCGGGAATAAAACCGCCGAAGTAGCCGAACTCCGGCTCAGCGATGACCGGAAGCTCGTTGTTGTTGATCCAGGCCGCGATCGAACGCCCCGCCGTGTAGAGAATTAGCGTCGCGACCATCGGCTGGATATGGAAATACGCGACCAGAATGCCGTTGAACGCGCCAAAAAGCATCGCCACCACACAGCCGATCAGAAACGCTACGATGATCGGTGCCTGCATGGACGCCGGATGAGAACCGGCATTGCCACAGAGCACACGAAGGATCACGGAACCCGCGATCGCGATCGCAGCGCCCACGCTGATGTCCTGTCCGCCAGAAGCCGCCGTCACCAGCGTCATGCCGATCGCCAAGATCGCGAGCTCTGAGCCGAAATTGAGGATCGAAATCGGATAGCCCGAAAGAATCATGTCACCCGCATTGTTCGCACTGTAAGAAATTTTGAAAAACGAAGGCCCGGCGATCAGATTGACGATGACAAGAAGAACCAGCGCCGCGAGCGGAATGAAGATCTGGTTTCGCATCAACCTGGAAAGCAGCCCGGCCGCATTCGTATTCTTTTTCGTATCACTCATTTGCCTCACCTCCCGCTATCGTACTCATAATCTTGTTCTGCGTCAGGTCGTCGCCGGAGAGTTCACCCACGACCTTGCGGTCACGCATGACGACAAGTCTGGAGCAAGTACGCAGCATCTCGTCCGTCTCCGAGGAGATAAACGTGACGCTCATGCCCTCCGAAGCAAGCTTGAGCACCAGCTTCTGAATCTCGATCTTCGTGCCGATGTCAATGCCACGCGTCGGCTCATCGAGGATCAGGTATTCCGGATGCATCAGCAGCCAGCGGGCGAGAATTACCTTCTGCTGGTTGCCGCCGGAGAGCGATTTGATCGGCGTATCCGCCGAAGCGGTCTTGATCTCAAGCAGCTTGATGTATTCATCCGCGAATTCGTACATTTTTGCCTTTGAGAACGGCTTGAGGAAACCCTGTAGCACCTGCAGCGCGAGCACGATGTTGTCTCGCACGGACAGGTCTCCAACGATGCCGTCTATCTTGCGGTCCTCAGGCAGATAGGCAATGCCGTTTTTCATCGCGTCAACCGGCTTGGAAATCTTTACCTGTTTGCCGTTCTTCTTCACTGTACCGCCGATCACCTTATCTGCACCGAAGATCGCGCGGACACATTCGCTACGGCCGGAGCCGAGCAGCCCGGTGAACCCGTTCACTTCGCCTTTCTTTATGTAGAAATCAAACGGCTTGATGCCGGCGTTGCTCTGGAGTCCCTGCGCCTCGAAGACCGGAGCAGAATTGTCCTTCTCCACATATGTATCACTGTCAGAACGAATGTCCGCCATGTCGTCGAGCTCCTTGCCAAGCATCTTGGCAACCAGCTGCACACGCGGAAGATTCTCGATCTCGTACTGCCCTACCAGCTTGCCGTCGCGCAGTACCGTGATCTTGTCGCACACCTCGTACACCTGATCCAGGAAGTGCGTGACGAAAATAATACCTACGCCCTTTGCCTTCAGATCGCGCATCAGGCCAAAGAGCTTCTCCACCTCCTGCTCGTCGAGCGAGGAAGTCGGCTCATCGAGGATCAGCACCTTGCAGTCCATGTCTACCGCGCGCGCGATAGCGACCATCTGCTGGATCGCGATCGAGCAGCTCGAGAGCTGCTGTGTCGCTCTCGCAGGAATGTCGAGCGACTGCAGGATCTTGTCCGCGTCCGCGTTCATCTTCCGCCAGTTCTGCAAAGCACCCTTTCCGCGTCCGATGTACATGTTCTCGGCCACCGTGAGGTTCGGGCAGAGCGTGATCTCCTGGTACACTGTACTGATGCCCAGCTTCTGCGCATCCTGCGGGGAGCGGATCACCGCCTCTTTGTCCATCCCCTTGAGGAAGATATGACCCTCATCCTTCTCATAGACACCGGTGAGCACCTTGATCAGCGTCGATTTCCCGGCGCCGTTTTCTCCCATAAGCGCGTGAATCTCTCCCTCGCAGAGCGTGAAGTCCACGTTCTGCAGCGCACGCACTCCCGGGAAGCTTTTGAAGATGCCGCGCATCTCCAATACGGATTTCTCATTCACCAGCGTATCCCTCCTTCTCATCATATAAAGCCCGGCTGCGGGAATGCGAAGCACACAGCATGCCGAGGGCTTTTCTTAAATCGAGTAGGAGGCGGTTTCCCCTCCTACTCGTCCGCGCGGCCCGGGTGCTGCACCAGCAGCAATTTTCCCTGCCCGGGCCTGCGCATTACAAAAGAGGCGCAGCGCAGACGTCCTGTCGTCCGCACTGCGCCCTTTTCTCTTCACATCAGTTCATTTTTCCGTGAAAAACGACTGCATTTCAATTCCGGTATTACTCTGCAGCGGTCGTCTCTACCTCGGTCTCCGCCTCGGTAGTATCTCCACCAACACCGTACTTCTCGATATCCTCGTCCGTGATCGTCTCAGCATCGAAGCCCTTCTCATCCATGATGATGGTCTTCTCCTCGAGCGTCTCACCAGCCTCGAGCTTGGAGATGATGTCAAGAAGATACTCAGACTGGAACGGGTTGCACTGTCCATCATAGTTCCAGTTACCAGCCTTCAGCTCCTTGAGGCCGTCAGTCGTGGTATCAAAGCCCATGATGATGACGTCCTTGCCTACGCCGTGGGAAATACCTGCAGAATCAAGAGCCTTCACAGCACCAGCCGCCATGTTGTCGTTCTCAGCGTAGATAACGTTGAACGAATCGCCGGAGTCGATGACAGACTGAACAATCTGCTGAGCCGTCTCAGCGTTCCAGTCAGCGGTCTGCTGTGCTACGATGTTCCAGTTGTCATTGTCTGCGACCATCTGATCAAGAGCGCCAGAACGTCCAACCTGAGCTGCGGAACCCATCGTACCCTGAATGTGGATAATGTTGTACTCGTCAAGTCCCTGGCCTGCCAGCCAATCAACAGCAGTCTGGCCTTCCTTTGCCATATCGGAGACAACGGAAGCCTCGTACAGGCTCTCGTCCGCATCGATCGTACGGTCAAACAGGATTACCGGAATACCCTCAGCCTGAGCATCCTGAAGAACCGTGTCCCAGCCGGTGGTAGCCGCTGCGGAAAGAAGCAGGTAGTCTACGCCTTCCTGAATGAACTGCTTAGCCGCATCGATCTGCTCGTCATTGTTCAGGCTGTAGAAGGTCTTCGCCTCGAAGCCGTTCTCCTCAGAGAAAGCCTGCTCCAGATCCTTCACGTTCGCAGTACGATAGGTGGACTCATTCGGGTCGTTGTTGATGATACCTACTTTGATGAGCTCGTCAGCATTCGCCGTCATGCACATAGCAACAGCTGTAACAACACCAAGAGCCAATCCAATCATTCTCTTTTTCATTTCATTTCCTCCTTTAATAATATGTACGTGATAGATTTATGAAATCCATCCGATTTCATATTACGAATTATACTACAATGTTGCATAATTTCAAAGAGGAATCTTTTGATTTTTTGTAATTTTTTTTGCCAGCGGTGAAGTCTCAGGACTGTGTGGTTAGATATTTTGTGAAAAATGTTTAATATTTTATTGCCGGTATCGTCACAGCAACCATTGTTCCCTCGCCGTACGTGCTCTCGACCGACAGCCCGTACTCCGCCCCATAATTGAGCCGGAGCCGCTGCTGCACGTTGAAAAGCCCGAAGCCGGACGGATCAGAGGATTCCTGCGGACTTCGCGCCTGTCCGAATAAAGCCTGCGCACCGCCCGCCTGGCCGGGTGGGATCTGCCGGTCGCCTGTACGTCCCCGAATGATCTCCCGCACCTGGGCAAGCTTCTCTTCGTCCATCCCCATGCCGTCGTCCTGCACCATGAAGATGAGGCGGCCATCCTGCTGCTCACCAAAGACCCGGATATGCCCCAGGCCGCGCTTGTTCTTGATCCCGTGGTACAGAGCGTTCTCGACAAGCGGCTGCAGCGTCAGTTTCAGGATCTGATAGCCGTGCAGTTCCTCCGGGATCTGAATCTCGTACTGCAGGATATCCTGGTAGCGGAACTGCTGAATCTCCAGATAGCTGCGGATGTGCGCCTCCTCCTCCCCGACCGTAATGTAGTCGCGTCCCTTGCTGAGCGTCGTCCGGAAAAAGTCAGACAGCGAAGAAACCATATTTACGACCTGCTCCTTCTCGCCGGACTCGGCCAGCCAGATGATCGTGTCGAGCGTGTTGTACAGGAAATGCGGGTTGATCTGCGCCTGCAGAAGCTTCAGCTCCGTTGCGCGCAGGTTATCCTGCTCCACGCGGATGCCCTCGACCAGATCTCCGATCTGCTCCACCATGCGGTTGAAGCTGGAGTTCAACACCTCCATCTCCTCCGTCCGGTCCTCCTGAGCGCGAACCTCGAAGTCTCCCGCCGCTGCCTGCGTCGTCATCTGGCATAGATTTTCAATCGGCTTTGTGATGCTCGCCATCACCCTGCGGCTGATCAGCAGCGCGCCGGCCACGATCAGGATGGCAACCACCGCGACAATGCGGATCGCCGCGTCCACATCCGAGCGGATGCCTTCACGGAGATTTTCGAGGTTCGTCGACTCGTAGTAGATATACTGCTGAATCTGCTCCTGAATCAGCTCCGTCAGGATACGTACGTTTGAATCCAGGCGTTCCATGTTCTTGTCGTAGGTTCCGCTCACAAGCGCGTCGGCCACGATCTCATCCACGCGGTTCTCCAACGTGTCCAGACACTTCAGAATGCGCTGCAGGCTGTTGCGCGCATAGTCGGAATCCGCGATCTCCAGCAGCTCCTCGAACACACCTCTCGCCTCGTCGATCATGATGTTCGGCTGCTCGGTTCCCACCAGCTCCTCGGCGCGCTCGGAATTTGCCACGATGATGTACATGACATAGTCCAGATCCTCCTTGAAGTTGATGTTGTACGCGTTCGCCTTCGTGATGTTCTCCACGATCGTGTCATAGCGGCCCGAGAAGCTGTTCAGCAGCACCAGCAGATACACGACCGTGAGCGTGAGCGGAACCACACAGACCAGCAAAAGCCCGTTCAGCCTTTTTTTGATTGAGGATTTCTTTTTTCCCATGTAAGTCTCCCTTTGATGAAAGCCCACGGCGACCAGACAGGCAAGTAAACTTGCCGTCTGCTCTCCCATGGAAACCGGGCTTTCATCGCTTAGTATGCCCGCGTCTTCCGCAGCTCTTCCAGATCCATGCTCGTGTCGAAATAAGTCTCTTCCATATACTGAATCTTGTCCACGCTTTTGCCGTCGTTAAGCGCGTGGATGATCTCCTGCAGCTTCGGCCCGTGCAGCGGATTACACTCAAAGCTCACGTTGATCTCCCCGGAGAGCATCGCATCAAACGCCGCGTTTACCGCGTCAAACGACAGGATCGTGATATCGCCGTCCGGCCCGCAGCTTCTTCCGGCCTCATGGATCGCGTCCACCGCGCCGAAGGCCATGTTGTCATTCTCGCTGACGACTACGTCGATGTCATCGTACTTCTGCAGAAGCGCCTCCATCACCTCCTGCCCTTTGGCCTGTGTGAAATCCGCGTCCCGCATCTCCAGCATATCCCAATTGTCATGCTTTCTCATGACCTCGGCAAAGCCTTTCGTGCGCCCAAGCTGAGCGCTGGAGTCCAGGGTGCCCTGCAAAGTGACGATATGGATCTCCTCATCCGCGCGTCCTTGTTCCTTCAGATACTGCTCCAGCCACTCTCCGGCGCGCCTGCCTTCGCTCTCGAAGTCGGCGCCGATCCAGCAGGCGTACAGCTCCTCGTCCACCTGTGCCATGCGGTCCACGAGAATCACCGGGATCCCGGCGTCCTTCGCCTCCTGAAGCACCGTATCCCAACCGGTCTCGACGATCGGCGACAGGACGATATAATCGACCTCCTGTAGAATGAAATTCCGGATCGCCTTGAACTGGTTCTCCTGCTTCTGCTGGGCGTCCTCATAGATCAGGTAGAAACCGTTTTCCGGCGTCAGCGCCGACTGGATCGACTCGGTGTTCGCCGCGCGCCAGTCAGACTCCGCGCCGACCTGCGAGAAGCCGACTGCGATCAGGTTCTCGTCCATCTCCGTCTCAAACTGCCGCGCGGTGGGCGTCTCCTGCCCGCTCTGCTCCTTCGCCCCGCAGCCGGCCAGGAGCAAAAACGTCCCAAGCGCGGCCGCCAGACCTGTTATTTTTTGAATTCTGTTCATCTCCGGACACTCCTTTCTGCCGGATCGGATTCGCAAGGCATCCGCGGCTTCCTTGTGCTTCGGACTCTGCTTTCCTGTATTAGCTGTAAATGTCAGATTCAGCTCTGAACGCCCTTCGCTCCGTCTGTTCGCCGGTTCTTATACTCCGTCGGACTGCAGCCGACAACTTTCTTAAATATATAGCTGAAATAATGCGAATCCTTGTACCCCACCTCGTAGCCGATCTCCGCGGTCCGCAGACTTGAACACATCAGCAGCTCCTTCGCCTTCTCGAGACGCACCGCGGTCAGATACTCCACAAAGGTCTGCCCGGTCTGCGCGCTGAAGATCGCGCTGAAATAGCTCGGGCTGATGTTTACCTGCGAAGCGACCGTATTCAGCGACATGTCTTCGCGCTGGTAGTTCTCCCGGATAAACATCCGCGCGTCCTCGATCACCGCGTTGTAGCGCTTCATGGAATTGCTGTCGCGCAGCTTCATGGCCTCGGTGAAAAGTCCGCCGATCCGCTGCTTTGTCTCCTGCAGCGAAACAGAATCCGCCACGATCTCATTGATATCCCTGTACTCGGCGGGAAGCTCCTCTGTCCTTATCTCCAGATTCCCGAGAAAATCGGCCACCGAGAAATACAGATCCATCACCACATACTGGCGGTACAAAAGAGACTGAAAATTCTGCTCCCCGACGTCGAGAAAATACTCCTCCAGAAAATTGTCTACCTCCTCAAGAGTACCATTTTTCAAAAAACGATCCACCCGCTCGCGCTCTGCTCTGCGGGAACCCATGCTACTCAGGTCGATCTTTCCATCGCCGCGATGATGCAATCTCGCGACGTCCTCCGGACGGATCACCTGGTTCGGCTCAGTGAAGAAGCGGCCGGCAAAGGCTTTTCCAGCCTCTTGATAAGAGATCCGGATATCCCGGAAACGCCGGACCGCCGTCCCGATCCCGCCGAAATACTCGATCTCAGGATACTCCGCAACCAACGTCTGCAGCTGCCGCACGCATTGCGCAAGACGCTCTTCAGCGTCTTCCTCCGACTCGCCCTTAATCAGAAAAACCCAGCCCTCCGGACTCCGGTCGATCGTCAACACCTGCTCCCATCTCTCCGAGAGCTCCACGATCCGCTCTGACGCCGCGATCAGCTCACGCGGGCCGCCGGTGTTCTCCTGCCCGGGGACTATGCGCTGCGCCTCGAACCTGAGCTGCCCGCTCGGGGCGTCGGACGAAGCGTCCCCCGGCATCAGCTTGAACAGAAGCACCTGATATGCAGGCGCAGTAAAATCCATCCCCAGCTTCTGCCCGCTCTCAAGGAGCTCCGCCGTGGACAGCTCATTCGCGATCAGCGCGTTCCAGAGCTTCTGCCGTTCCAGAAGAAGGTTCTCATTCATCTCCTTCCGATACTGCTCCAGCACACGATCCTGCTCGCGCTCCTTCTCGATGAGCGCGCCGACCTCCTTCACCGCCTCCAGAAGCTTCGCGGAGCTGATCGGCTTCAGCAGGTACTGCGTGACGCCGATGTCAATCGCGGACTTCGCGTAGTCGAACTCGTTATAGCCGCTCAGGATGATGATCCGGATCTGCGGAAGCTCCTTCTTGACGATGCGGCTCAGCTCGAGCCCGTCCATGAACGGCATCTTGATGTCGGTGATCAGGATGTCCGGCTTTTCCTTCTTAATAAGCGGATAGGCCAGCTCTCCGTCGCTGGCCTCCCCTGCAAATATGAATCCCTCCCGCTCCCAGGGGATGTTGTTCTTGATTCCGTTGCGGATGACGACCTCGTCCTCCACGAGAAATATCTTCAGCATATCACGCACCATAAAATCCCTTGTCACTGATTTCCCGCCACTTGAGATACATTTCTTTGTAATTGTCCTTGATGAATTCCCTGATAATACGTGTTTCCCTTTCCGTCAGCTGCCCTTGTTTTTCAACGATTGTGTCACCATTATCTTTCACAAAAAACTTGGCTGAACCTGCTTCTGTCAATTTTCGATCACTCGCATGTACGTGCATCGCCTCAATAATGCAATGAGAGGTATAATACAGATAATACCCACATACTTTAAATTCATAATATTTCGGCATTCATCATACCTCCAGAAATTTCCTGCTGCGATTGTAATAGTCCATCACGATCGCAATCTCGATATCATCCATGCTGGTCTCAATCACTGCTGATTCATTGTTGATCACAGCCGCCCTGTCCGACCCGTTAAGATTTAGAACACGAATATTCTGGCCGTCTTTGGTAAACGCATATCCATTCACGATCAGATCTGCCTTGTCCGCCACTTTCGTAATATCAACCATTTGCAATCCTCACTTTCTTAATTGGCTTCAAAAAAACATCCGGTTCCAGATAAAGATTTTCAAGTATCGGTACCAAATCGATATATTCCTCCACTTCTCCCAATCCCCGGTATACTGCCATAACTACAAGATAGCCATGATCCCATTCTACGATCCGAGTATACTTCTCCAGCTTCGAGGAGGTTACAAATCGTATCGTTCTGTTATTATAAGAAAATGATGTAAAACGTTCGTCATTGCTCAGCACTGCTTCTCCCGGCATGGCTGAAATCTCCTCTCCATATGCGCAGAATATGATGCAACGAGTTATTTTTTATAGTATACCTTGAAAGCCATCCATAGGACAAGTGTTCTTTTATAAAATTTGGTTCGAAATATTCCAAAAAAACGCCCCGGTTCTATCTTCCGGGGCATTCTCTCATCTCAAAAACAGCTTTATCAGAAAATCCTTCAGCCCGCTGTACGGCTGATAGCGGAACGGCAGATCGATCCAGGTATACTTCTTCACGATGCTCCTGCGGTGACTGAACAGCTCGAAGCTGTCGCGGCCGTGATAGCTGCCCATCCCGCTGCCGCCGACGCCTCCGAAGCCCATGCGGCTCGTCGCCAGATGGATGATCGTGTCGTTGATGCAGCCGCCTCCGAAGCTCACATACTTCAATACTTTCTTCTCAACGGCACGGCTGCCTGTGAACAGATAGAGCGCCAGCGGTTTCTCGCGCTTCGTCGTGTAGGTGATGACCTCCGAGATATCCCGGAAGGTCATGACCGGCAGGATCGGCCCGAAAATCTCCTGCCTCATGATCGCGTCGGACGGCGAAATCCCGGTGAGCACAGTCGGCGCGATCTGCAGCGTCTCCCGCCTCGTCTCGCCTCCGCAGTACACGCTCCCGCACTGCAGCAGTCCGCACAGACGGTCGAAATGCTTCTCGTTCACGATGCGCCCATAATTCGGATTGTCGAGCGGCTGCGCACCAAACTGCTGCCGGATGCATTTTTTGATCTCCGCCAGAAGTTTCTCCTTCACCTGCTCATGGACGAAAAGATAATCCGGCGCCACACAGGTCTGTCCCACGTTCAGGTATTTGCCGAAGACGATGCGGCGCGCGGCCAGCCTGATGTTCGCGCTCTTGTCCACGATACAAGGGCTCTTGCCGCCCAGCTCCAGGCAGACCGGCGTCAGGCTGCGGGACGCCTTCTCCATGACGAGCTTCCCGACCGCCACGCTGCCCGTGAAAAAGATAAAGTCAAATTTCTGCTCGAGCAGCGCCGTGTTCTCCGCCCTGCCGCCCTTGACGACCGCGACGACATGCGGCGCGAAGCACTCGCCGATGATCTTCTCGATCACGTCCGAGGTGGCCGGCGAATACGCGCTCGGCTTGATCACGACACAGTTGCCGGCCGCGAGCGCGCCGATGGCAGGCTCCAGCGCCAGCATAAACGGATAATTCCACGGCGACATCACGAGCACGACTCCGTACGGCTCCGGCGAAGTAAAGCTCTTCGCGTGGAACTGCGCGAGCGGCGTCAGGACGCGCCGGTTCTTCGCGTAACCGCGCAGATGGCTGATCATGTGCGACAGCTCGGAGAGCACCATGCCGGTCTCGCACATATAGGTCTCCGATGCGGATTTATTCAGGTCCGCGCGCAGCGCCGCCTCGATCTCTGCCTGGTTTCTGAGGATCGCTTTTTTCAGGGTTTTCAGCGCAGCGATCCGCCAGGCCACGTTCCGCGTCTTGCCCTTCTCGAAGTAGGCGCGCTGACGGGTGACGATCTGTTCAATCTCCATGCTTACCTCCATATAATTCGGTATTATCTTTTAACTGATTCCTGATAACATCGGCCTACTCACCGTAACACACTTCCAAAATTTTAATTACAGCCTCGTAAGTTACTTGTCTGGGGTTGACGATGACCGCGCCGTCATTTAAGGCCGTGCGCGCCACGTCCGGGAATTTCGCCGGATCCGCCCCGGCCTCCTTGAGCGTCATCGGAAGGCCAGTCAGCTTGTTCAGACGCTGCCGCAGCTTCAGCACCTCCGCGATCATGCGGTCGGCCCGCTTGTTTTCCGGCGTCTTCAGATAGACCTCCGGCCCGGCCAGATACAGCAGCAGCTGCGCATATGCGTCCTTACAGTAATTTCGGTTGAACATCATACCCGCCGGAAGCAGAATATTCATCGCGTCGCCGTGCGCGATGCGGCAGACGCCGCCGAGCGCGTGCCCAATCGCGTGCACCACGCCCACCATGCTGTTTGAAAACGCCGCGCCCGCCAGATAGCTCGCGTTCGCCATCGCCGCGCGCGCCTCTTTCGATCTGCCGAAACGCACCGCCTTGATCAGGTTCTTCCCGACCAGCTCGATCGCGGCCGTCGCGTAGGCGTCGCTGAGCGGGTTCTTCTGCATACAGCTGTAGGCCTCAATTGCGTGGCACAGAGTATCCATACCGGTCGAGGCCGTAATTCTCGGCGGCAGCGTCGCCGTCATGCGCGGATCCAGAATCGCCACATCCGGCAGAAGCTGTTGCGAAATGAATTCCATTTTTACATGCTTCGCCTCGTTTTTGATCACCGCGACATCCGTCGCCTCGCTCCCGGTGCCCGCCGTCGTCGGCAGCGCGACAAACGGCACGCTCTTCCCGCGCGGAATGCTCTCGCAGCCCATCAGCTCCAGCAGATCATCCGCCTCCTGCGAGATCAGCAGCCGCACGCCCTTCGCCGTGTCGAGCACACTGCCGCCGCCCAGCGCCACCAGCGCGTCGCAGTCAAAGTCACGGTATTCCTTCGCGATCCGGTTCACGACCTCCACGCTGCTGTCGCGCGGAATATCCGTGAAGATGCGCCCGATGTGCATCTCCCCGAGCGCGTCCGTCACAAGCTTCAGCGTGCCGAGCTGCTCCAGCATCGCGTCGCTTAAGATCATCGGATTCTTCGCGTCGAGCATCTCCAGCTCGTACGCAAGATTGTCAAGCGCTCCCTTACCGGAGCACAGTTTGGTCGGATTAGTAAATTCGAAGTAATTCATGTGCGAGTCCTCGCTCCTTTCTTCCATTCATACCTGTCTTTTTCTTAATCAGATATTCTCCGATAACGCTAATATACAAACAACTGACAGATTTCCTGATCGGTTTCCTTTCGTCACACGTTCTCCAGAAGCGCCAGAACATACACCTTCAGCGGGGCAAGCTGCCTGTCCGGAATCTCTTTCAGGATACGCCTGCTCCAGATGCGCGGAAACAGGTACGCCTCCGCGAACTCCACGCAGCGCACGAAGCCCATCGTCTTGTAAATGTCGCCCTCCAGCGTGAACAAATGCTCCGCGTAAGCGTCCGCGATGCTCTTCTGCCCGCTCAGCACGCAGAACGCGCCGTCCACCGACTTGAAGCGCATCGTGATGTCGGCTCTCTGCGCGCGCGGCAACTTCCGAAAGCCGACATGCTCGCTCCTGCGCAGCGCCAGCACCGCTCCGCCCGGCCCGCACACCAGCTTGAAGGAAATGTTTTTGTCCCAGCTGTCAATCTCCTCCCGCACACGGCTGTCATTCTTGTACAGCACGCGCAGGCTGCGGTACAGCACCTGCAGCACAAGCGCGTTCACATGGTTCAGCAGTTCTTTTTTCATAAATACGGCCCCTCTTTTCCACTCTATCGCTTTAAATCGCTAACTATCTTACTGCGGGGGACATAGATTGTCAAGAGATTGCCTGTCCAAATAATTTTGTCAAATTTTAATGTCATTCGTCCTGATACTTCGAATAATCTCTCTCGGGAGTTTGACAGTTGAATAAAAGAAAAAGTACTCGCAGGCCGCATAAGACCTGCTTTCTTTTTGTCAAATTTTT
>CANRDO010000031.1 GCA_947629385.1 uncultured Lachnospiraceae bacterium | reverse complement strand
ATTTTTAGCTAATAAAAATGCGGGGAATCCTTGGAATTATCAAGTTTCCCCGCATTTGAACTGTCAAAGATGGGATTTTAACAGCGGACAAGATGAAATTTGCGTTGCAGATTGCTTTTTTGTCTGATAAAATAGGGAAAATTCCTTATGTATGAAAATAAAAACATTATGGGAGGCCAAATGCGAACAGTCGGGATCATCGCAGAGTACAATCCTTTTCATACGGGTCACGCATATCATATCCAAAAAGCAAAGGAAATCTCACAGGCAGATTACGCCGTTGTCGTCATGAGCCCGGATTTCGTACAGCGCGGAGAGCCCGCCGTTTTTGACAAGTACGCCCGTGCCCGCATGGCGCTTCAAAACGGTGCGGATCTGGTGCTGGAGCTTCCCGTCCGCTATGCCACCGCAAGCGCGGAGTATTTTGCTCTGGGCGCTGTGGCTCTCCTTGACCGTCTCGGCGTCGCGGATACCCTCTGCTTCGGCGCGGAGCAGGCGGTCCCGGAGTTTTTCGATACGGTCGCCGCGATCCTTTCTGAAGAACCTCAGGAATATACCGGAAATCTGCGCAGGCTGCTCCGGCAGGGAAAAACCTTCCCCCAGTCGCGAAGCGAAGCGCTCCTTTATTGTCTTTGTCACGGCGGCGCCGCGGGCAATGAGGCTGGCCCGTCTGTCTCCGCCGGCGAGACTTTCCCTGATGTACAGAGTCTCTCTGCTTTTCTTTCGGCGCCGAACAATATCCTCGGGGTGGAATACTGCAAAGCGCTCCGCAGGCTGAAGAGTTGTATCCGCCCTATTCCCGTTCTCAGAGAGGGCAGCCCGTATCACAGCACCGTTCCGGACGGCGCTTACTGCTCCGCCGCCTCGATCCGCCAGGGACTCTGCGCCGGAAATGTCACGGATCACGTTCTGCGCTATATTCCCGAAAACTGCCGCAGTCTTTTTCTTGAAGCGTCCGACTGTGCCGTAACGCAAGAAGAGCTCCTGCCGTTTCTTACGCAGAAGCTCCTCGCCTTTGATTCCTTTGATTCGATTTTTGATCTTTCCTCCGAGCTTTCCGACCGCATCCGGAATCTACGCTTCAACTGTATCGGAAAAACATACGGACAAATCGTCTCCCTGCTGAAATGCCGTCAGATCACAGAAGCGCACATCCGGCGCGCTCTGATCCACTTAATACTAGACATCCGCGACGATGACATCCGGAGCGAACGCCCTGATGAAATGATCCGCTACGCAAAGGTACTCGGTCTGCGCAGATCTGCCTCTCCTGTACTCCATCAGATCAAGGAGAACAGCTCCCTGCCGTTTCTCACAAAGCCGGCCCATGCTTCCTGTCTCACAGACGACTTCTCCATTCATATGTGGAAACAGGATCTTTTCGCGTCGCACCTCTACCGGAGTATTCAGATGATGCGAACTCACAATGTCTTCCGCAGCGAATACGAAATCAGTCCGCTCATTATATGAAGGCGCGGCAGTACGCCGCGCACATCACGTAAAATCATATGGTCTGAAGTCATATAGCCGGATCTTCCGACGCACCGATCAGAATTTCAATGTCTGGCCGGTCGCAGCGTCATAATAAGTATCGGCGTCCTCATCGTCCACATACATATCGTCATCATCACTGTCATCCGCCGGAGCAGAGGTCTGCGCCTGAGTCTGAGCCTGCGTTTGTGCCTGAGTTTGCGCCTGTGTCTGAGCCTGCGTCTGCGGCTGGGTCTGCGCCTGTGTCTGAGGCTGGGTCTGCGCCTGGGTCCAGCTGCTCTGTCCGCTTGAGCTTGAGCTCGACGGCGTATAAGAGGTATAGGTCTCCTCCGGGAGATACTCATCCTCGTAGTATTCTTCTTCCGCGGCAGCCTCAGCGTCGAGCCTTGCCTGCTCCTCCTCAAGTGTCTCGGCCTCCGGATAATACGTATCATATCCGGCATAGTAAGCATTTATGTATCCGTACACATCATCGCCAAGATAGACCGTGATCCAGTCATCCTCATAGGCGACGGCTTCCAGTTCTTCTTCCTTGTAAGCTACGCCGATCACCTCGGCGTCGTCAGACGGAAGTGCGCGGATATTCAGCTCATCCGCATAGATTGTGGCAACATGATAGCCAACCCTCTCTGCAATCGCCTCAGCCTCTTCCCCTGTCGCAAAATACTCGACCTTTGCAAAGCCGACCGCATTGCCGGACTGTATCTCAAACCACTCGCCGTCCTTGCTCAGGACAGTCGCCATACAATCATTGTAAATCTTGCCTACTACATCGCTGTCCACGCCGGGGCCCTTGCGAATATTGATGTGATCCTCACATTGAGCAAAAATCATCTGCCCCTTCATACTCAGATCTACGTCCGTCTCGGTCTCTGTCTCGGTCTCTGCTTTTTTCTTCTTTTTCTTCTTCGCAGCCTCGGTCTCTGTCTGTGCTTCGGTCTGCTTCTTTGTCTCGCTCTCCTGCTCTGTCGTATTCTGCTCCGCAGCGCCAACCGTATAGGCCGTCCCACTCACTGTCAGAATTCCCGCTGCAAAGAGACAAGCCATAAGCTTTGTCATTCTACGTCTCATTACCAATCACCTCCATGATTGCCCGCACGATCTTGCAGGCAAATCCATATCCCAAGCATTACGCAACCAGGATATTTTCACAATGATTTTCCACCATAAAATTCTTGCACTACACCGAGAGCATACCAAATCTAGGATAATTTGTCAATTGTATAACGAAAATTTTAATTCTTTTATAAATTTTGTGATGTTTTACACTTATTTTATTTCATATTTACCAGAAAATGACATTTTTCACTGCTTTACACAGAATGTCTAGCCAGCCTGGACTTCAGTTTTTGAAGCTGTGAATCGGAGCCGGAATCCGTCCTCTTCTGCTCACAAACGCGTCGCAGGAAAAAGAATTCACCGGCATGATCGGCGCATAGCCGAGCAGTCCGCCGAACTCCACGGTCTCTCCCACGCCCTTTCCGATCACCGGAATGACGCGCACCGCCGTCGTCTTCTGATTCACCATGCCGATCGCCATCTCATCCGCGATGATCCCGGAGATCGTCGACGCCTTCGTGTCGCCCGGGATCGCGATCATGTCAAGTCCCACAGAACAGACGCAAGTCATCGCCTCCAGCTTCTCCAGAGAGAGCGCTCCCGCGCGCACCGCGTCGATCATGCCCTGATCCTCGCTGACCGGGATGAACGCGCCGCTCAATCCGCCTACATAAGAGGACGCCATCACGCCGCCCTTTTTCACCTGATCGTTCAGAAGCGCCAGCGCCGCCGTCGTCCCCGGCGCCCCCGCATGCTCCAGCCCGATCTCGCAGAGAATGTCCGCCACGCTGTCTCCGATCGCCGGAGTCGGGGCAAGCGACAGATCAATGATTCCGAACGGGATGCCAAGCCGTGCAGAAGCCTCCTGCGCGACCAGCTGCCCGACTCTCGTCACCTTGAACGCCGTCTTCTTGATCGTCTCGCACAGGGTCTCAAAATCCGCCCCTCTCACCTCGGTGAGCGCATGCTTCACGACGCCCGGACCGCTGACGCCGACATTGATCACCGCGTCCGCCTCGGTCACGCCGTGAAATGCTCCCGCCATAAAGGGATTGTCGTCCGGCGCGTTACAGAATACCACAAGCTTTGCACAGCCAAGGGAATCCTTTTCCTTCGTGAGCTCTGCAGTCTCCAGGATCACCTCGCCGAGCAGACGAACCGCATCCATGTCGATCCCGCACTTTGTGGAGCCGACATTGACCGAGCTGCAGACGCGCTCTGTCTGCGCCAGCGCCGCCGGAATGGAACGGATCAGATATTCGTCCGCCTTTGTCATTCCCTTCGATACGAGCGCCGAATACCCGCCGAGGAAATTGACCCCCACCTCCTGTGCCGCGCGGTCCAGCGTCCTGGCAATCGTCACGAAATCCTCCGATGAACGGCAGGCACTGCCGCCGACCAGCGCGATCGGAGTCACAGAGACTCGTTTGTTGACGATCGGGACGCCATACTCTTTCTCGATCTCCTCCCCGGTCTCAACAAGACGGCTCGCGACTGTCGTGATCTTGCGGTAAATATTTTCGTTGAGCTGTTCCAGATCGTCTGTGATGCAGTCCAGCAGGCTGATTCCCAGCGTGATCGTCCGCACGTCGAGATTCTCCTGCGTGATCATTTTGTTGGTCTCGTTCACTTCAAACAGATTGATCATAATAACTCCTATATCATCTATGATTTCAACTCTTCAGCTCTGAATTCCCTCAGGAGCATTTCTCAGATCCGGTGCATCATGTTGAAGATATCCTCGTGCTGGCAGCGGATGACGACGCCGATCTCCTGACCGACGGCCTCCAGCTCCTCCGCGATCTGATCGCCGGATTTCGGCGACTGCGTCGCGTCCGCAACCATCATCATATTGAAAAAACCCTGCACGATGGTCTGCGAGATGTCCAGTATATTCACATTGTTTTCGGCCAGATAGGTGCATACCTTCGCGATGATACCGACCGTATCCTTCCCCACTACCGTAATGATCGTCTTTTTCATGTCAAGAACCCTTTCCTGTTGATATATTTGCGACTATAGCGCAATCATCCGCGACGGCTCGTCCCGCTTCGCGATATTAATCTCAAAATCCTCCGCCTTATATGGGTTGTCCCCCATCGTGACCTCCGCGCACACGGTCGCAAGCGCGAGCGCTTCATAATTGTTCTCTTTGCTGAGATGTCCCAGCATGACTGTCTGCATCCGGTCGTTCAGGATCTCGCCGAGCAGCTGTCCCGCATGCTCGTTGGAGAGGTGCCCCCTGCTGCCGAGGATCCTCTGCTTCAAATAATAAGGATATGTCCCCACCTGAAGCATGTTTATATCGTGATTCGACTCGATGAGCACTGCGTCCAGATCTCTCAGATTGTCCACTATGTAATCGTCATAACAGCCGAGGTCTGTCGCGACTGCCACGGCTTTGCCCCCGCAGCTGAAACGATAAGCTACCGGCTCCGCCGCGTCGTGCGAGACCCGAAATGGGCGGATGTCAAGCTCTCCGACCGAAAACCAGCGATCCGGAACAATCTCCCGAAACAGGCTCTCGTCCACAGGGCCAAGCGGCTGCTGCTCCTTCAGCGCGCGGATCGTGCCGGCAGACGAATAGATCGGGATCCCGTACTTTCGTGCCAACACACCCAGACCCTTGATGTGGTCCGAATGCTCATGCGTGATCAGGATCGCATCCAGTTCTCCGGGATCCCGGTCGATCCCATGCAGGCCGTCCACGACCCTCTTTCCGCTGATCCCCGCGTCGATGAGCACGCTCGCGTGGTCTGTTCCCACAAAGATACAGTTGCCGCTACTGCCGCTGGCAATGCTGCAAAAATCCATGTTCCATCAATCCTTTGTCAATTTGTCCAAAAGTATTTTCCATAAAATCACTGTCATTGTCAATGATAAATTTGCAGCGCCTGCGAAATTCCTCATCGCTCAGCTGATTCGCCATAATGTCGCGGGCTTTCTCCTGTGAATAGCCGCGAGACTGCATCAGACGGGCGACGCGTGTCTTCTCTCCCGCATAAATGTACCAAACCTCGTCGCAGATATCGTCATATCCGGCCTCCAGCAAAAGCGCGGCCTCCAGCACGACAAACGTGGCGAGACCCTCATTGTTTTCTTCTTCTATCTTCTGCACAATATATTTCTTCACCGCCGGATGGACGATATCATTCAGTCTCCGGAGCGCTTTCGCATCGTCAAATACTTTTGCCGCCAGCAATTCCCTGCGCAAGTTTCCCTGCGCATCGACGACCTCCACGCCGAAAGCTTCCACAATCTGATCGTAGCAGTCATGTCCCGGCGTCTGCAGCATCCGTCCGACCTCATCCGCCTGAATCACGCGGGCGCCGTACCTGTCCCGCAGATACGCGAGCACCGTGCTCTTGCCGGCGCCGACGCCGCCGGTGACGCCGAGCACCTTCTTTTTTTCATGTTGAACTTTCTCGATCTGATCTACGCCTATCGACCGCTCCACGTTTCTGCCCTTTCACGTCACGCGCGCTTACAGCCTCTGTCATCTTACCGCTTCAACGCCCATGGCATCCTTTTATCACTTCGCCTCGTACCAGTTCTCACCCGCATGGATGTCGACCTCAAGCCGCACCTTCAGCTGCGCCGCCTGCTGCATCTCCCGCAGCATAATCTCGCGCACCTCGTTCAGCTCCTCGCGCGCCGTCTCGACCAGCAGCTCATCGTGCACCTGCAGAATCAGCCTTGAGCGCATGTTGCGGCTTCTCAGACAGTCGTTCACCCGATTCATCGCAATCTTAATAATATCAGCCGCTGTCCCCTGGATCGGCGCGTTCATCGCCACACGCTCCCCGAACGAACGCTGCATGAAGTTTGAGGAGGACAGCTCCGGCACCGGACGGCGCCGCCCGAACATCGTCGTCACATAGCCGTTCTTCTTTGCGTCCGCAACCGTCTGGTCAAGGAAGCGCTTGATGCCCGGAAATGTCCGAAAATACTGCTCGATATAGTCCTGCGCCTCCTGTCTCGTGATGCTCAGATCCTGGCTCAGGCCAAACGAGCTGATCCCGTAGACAATCCCGAAGTTGACCGCCTTCGCGTTGCGTCGCAGCAGCGGCGTGACCTCCTCAGGCGCGACATGAAACACCTGCGACGCCGTCGTCGTGTGAATGTCCTGCGCGTCCCGATATGCCTGAATCAGGCGCTCGTCATCCGAGAAATGCGCCAGCACGCGCAGCTCAATCTGCGAGTAGTCCGCGTCCAGGAATACAAAGCCGTCGTCCGGCACAAACACCTTGCGGATCAGCCGCCCCAGCTCCATGCGCACCGGGATATTCTGCAGGTTCGGCTCCGTGCTGCTGATGCGCCCCGTCGCCGTGATCGTCTGGTGGAACTTCCCGTGGATCCTGCCGTCCGGCGCGATGTAGTTCGCCAGTCCGTCCGCGTAAGTCGATTTCAGCTTCGTCAGCTGGCGGTACTCCAGGATATCCGCCACCATCGGCGACTCCTCGGCCAGTTTCTCCAGCACGTCCGCCGCCGTCGAGTACCCGGTCTTCGTCTTCTTCCCGTGCGGCATTTTCAGCTTCTCAAAGAGGATCACACCGAGCTGCTTCGGAGAATTGATGTTGAACTCCTCCCCCGCCGCATCGTAGATCTGTCGTTCAAGCTCCGCAATCCGCCCGACCAGCTGTTCGCCGTACACGCGCAGCTCCTCCGCCTTCACACGGATGCCCTCGCGCTCCATATCTGCCAGCGTATACACAAGCGGCATCTCAATCCGAGTAAAAAGCTCCCACATGCCAAGCTCTTTCAGACGGTCACACATCGCCTGACGCGCCTGAAAAACAGTCAGCGGCGCCACACAGACGTAATCCAGAAACACCGCATCGTCCTGCTCTCTTGCAACTGTAAGCGTGTTTTTTCCGATCAGCTCCGCGCGCGATGGCAGCGTCCGCCCGAGATACTCAAGTGCGATGTCCTCATACTCGTAGCCGTCCTTGAGCGGATTGACGAGATAGGCCGCGATCGCCGCGTCGAACAGCTTTCCACGGTGCTCGCGCGGAATATCAAAAAAAGCCAGCTGTTCCTTCAGATGGATTGTGCCCGCGGACGGCGCCTGTGCGATCAGCTCCGACAGCTGTCCACACAGATACTCAGACGTCAGAAACCCACCCGTCTCCAGCCAGTATGCGTGTTCTGCGGATGCACAGAGGGAGACACCGAGCAGTTCTGTCCCCTGTAAGATCAGCTGAAACGCAAACTCCTGCCCGCTCATCTGCGCAAACAGCCCCTCCGCCCGCGTCAGCTCTGTGACCCTGGCAAGCGCCGCATGTTTTTCCTCCTTCGGGCTCTCGACATTCTGAAAACGCCCGAGCAAGTTCTTGAACTCCAGCCTGCGGCAGAGCTCCAGTGCTTCCTTCGTATATAAATTCTGAATTCTCGCGTCTTCCTTTTTCAATTCAAACGGCACAGCAAGCTCAATCGTCGCAAGCACCTTGCTCATCTGTGCCATATCATAATGCTCTGAAAGCGCCGTGCGCGCCTTGTTCGGCGTGATCTCGTCGACATGCGCGTAGGCCTCCTCAATGCTGCCGTACTGCGCGATGATCTTCGTCGCCGTCTTCTCCCCGATCCCCGGAACGCCCGGAATGTTGTCGGATGCGTCCCCCATCAAGGCCTTCACGTCGATAAACTGCAGCGGAGTCACCTGATAGCGCTCCTGCACATCCTTTGCATAGTAGTCCTCGATCTCGGTCCCCGTCGCCTTCGTCTTCGGAATACGGATCAGGATTTCATCCGTCGCGAGCTGCAGCAGGTCGCGGTCGCCCGAAACGATCGACACCAAAAGTCCCTGCGCCGCCATCTGGCGCGAGACCGTCCCAAGGATATCGTCCGCCTCGTAGCCCTCCAGCTCCATCACCGGAATCTGCATCGCGCGTAGCATTTCCTTCATCAGAGGCACTTGCTCATGTAATTCCGGCGGCATCGGCTTGCGTGTCCCCTTGTAGCCCTCATACATCTTGTGGCGAAACGTCGGTGTCTTCAGATCAAACGCGACCGCCGCATAGCCCGCCTGCTCCTCCTCGAGCACCTTGAACAGGATATTCAGGAATCCGTAAACTGCATTCGTGTGGAGCCCCTCGCTGTTTGAAAGCGGCGGAAGCCCGTAGAACGCCCGGTTCAGTATACTGTGTCCATCGATCAATACAATTTTTTCTTTCTGCGCCATTTTCTCACCTCACTGTTTCCGCTCCTTGTGAACCCATACCTTCTGTTTTCATCGCGGCTCTGTATTTCCTAACGGCTATACTGATCTTTTCTGCCAATCCCTAGTGTATAAAAAGAAAATAAAGCCCGAGCAAGGCCAAAATCGCGATCCCTGCGAAAAAGATATCTCGCAGCACCAGTGACGCTCTGTGCATGATCACTGCTCTTCTCGCCATGTGCAGCTCCTCGTCCAACATTTCCTTAAAATTGTAATTCTGATGCGTTCCCGTGTCCAGCAGGTCAAAAGCCTTGTGCATTGTATAGTAAATGTCCAGCTCATCCATGCAGTCGTCACACTGTTCGACGTGCTGCAGGAACTGTTCCAGCTCCTGATAGGACAGCTTCTTCTCCACAAAGCGATTTATCATCCCCTTGGCCTCGACACATTTCATTTTCCGTCCTCCGAATACCGCCGGTCTTCCGGCACTACAGCATCCTCTGTATCTACTCTATTGTTTTCTATTTTAAAGCTTTCTTTTCACTATGGCAACCGAAAAGCAAAAAAATATCTCACGAAATCAAGCATAAAAGACGATTGCAAACAAAAAAGTCCTGAATATTCAGGACTTTTCTCATGCCGCTGGCCGGACTCGAACCGGCACGGTGTTACCCGCTTGATTTTGAGTCAAGTGCGTCTGCCAATTCCGCCACAGCGGCTGATGCGGTGCGTTCGCACGAAACATACGATAACACAGTTCCCGCATAATTGCAAGAAAATTTTGCGGTCTGTAGCTTTCCGGCGCCCTGCCACCGCGCCAGGCATGCCCCCGCATTGTAGAGCGGAACCTTCCTAGTATTTCATGTCTTTTAGCACATCGCAAAAGTCGAAGGTCGCAAAGTAATCTCGCGGCGTCTCCGCCCTGCGGATGAGCTGTGCGCTGCCATCCTCGTGAAGCAGGATCTCCGCTGAGCGGAGCTTACCGTTGTAGTTGTAGCCCATCGAGAACCCGTGCGCGCCCGTGTCGTGGATGACGAGGAGATCGCCCATATCGATCTTCGGAAGCATGCGGTCGATCGCGAACTTGTCGTTGTTCTCGCACAGGGAGCCCGTCACGTCGTACATGTGATCGCAGGGCTCGTCCTCCTTGCCCATCACCGTGATATGATGATAAGCCCCGTACATCGCCGGACGCATGAGGTTGACCGCACAGGCGTCAACGCCGATGTACTCCTTGTGTGTGTGCTTCTCATTGATCGCGCGCGTCACGAGACAGCCATATGGCCCGAGCATGTAGCGCCCGAGCTCCGTGCAAAGTGCGACATCGCCCATGCCCGCAGGCACAAGCACCTCCTCGTATACCCTGCGGACGCCCTTCGCGATCTTATGAATATCGTTCTTCTCCTGATCCGGACGATACGGGATCCCGATGCCGCCAGAGAGATTGATGAACGTGATCTTCGCACCGGTCTTCTCCTTCAGGCTCACCGCAAGCTCAAACAGCACCTTCGCGAGCAGCGGATAGTAGTCGTTCGTGACCGTATTGCTGGCAAGAAATGCGTGGATGCCAAACTCTTCAACGCCCTTACTCTTCATGATCCGGAACGCTTCCTCGATCTGCTCTGTCGTCATCCCGTACTTCGCGTCACCGGGATTGTCCATGATGTCGTTGCTGATCTTGAACAGTCCGCCCGGATTGTAGCGGCAGGACATCGTCTTCGGCAGACTTCCGAGCGCCTGCTCCACCTTCTCGATATGTGTGATATCGTCCAGATTGATGATGCCGCCAAGCTCAGCCGCCTTTTTAAACTCCTCAACCGGTGTGTCGTTTGAGGAAAACATAATGTCATGCCCCTGTATCCCGATCGCCTCAGAAAGCATCAGCTCCGTCATGGAGGAACAGTCGCAGCCGCAGCCGTACTCGTGCAATATCTTAATCAAAAACGGATTCGGCGTCGCCTTCACCGCGAAATATTCCTTGTATCCCTTATTCCAGGAAAAAGCCTCATTGAGCTCTTTTACATTCTCCCGGATGCCCTTCTCATCGTACAGATGGAACGGGGTCGGATACTGCGCCGCGATCTCCTCAAGCTTTTCTTTTGTGACAAACGTCTCTTTCATGCCTATCGCTCTCCATTCTTGTTTTCTGAGCCTTGCCCCGACTGCACTATATCCCGGTCGCAAATATTCACCCTATGGATCCTTTGTCCCGTGATACTGTCTTCATGCATATGCTCATATCCTAGCGTTCTCGCATGGCTCATGGCTCATTGCTTCCGCGGAAATCCTAACACAACGCGCTCTGCCTTGTCAATACGTTAATGTAGCAAAGCCCAGTCTCCATGCAAAGTCAGTTGGCAAGTTTACTGTGTCCCGAAAAACGAATCGTCCCTGTGTTTCCCGTCAACCAGATGATTGTACTGCAGGGTCTTATAATCCAGGAGTCCACTCTCCTTCTCTTCGTCCTCCCCGTAGCTGTAGAAGGTTCCTTCGCTGTCGCGGTACACGTTTCCGCTCACAACAGGGAAGCTCTCCTGTAGCTTCGCCAGGAATTCCTGATATCCTGAGAGCGGCAACCCGGCCGCCTTCATCAAGATCCCTCCAAGGTAATTGACGCTGATCCCATCGTAATACTGATGCTCGAGCCCGTAATTGCTCCAGATCAGGAAAGGCACCCGATATCCCTGCTGCGCATAGTCCAGCGTCTCCTCAACCTTGACGTTGCAGATGCGCTGAATCACATTCGTGATATAATCAGATGGCTGATGATCGCCGAACATCAGCACGATCGTCGGCTCCTCCTGCTCCTTGAAGTACAAGAGCAAATCCTGCAAAGCTCGATCCGTCTCATTCATCAGCGTCAAATATTTCTCCGTGGCGAGCACGCTCGTCGTCTTCTGCTCCACTCCGGTCAGCTTCACATAGGAAGTGAAATCCGGCGACGGCTTGCTGTAGCCGCTGTGATTCTGCATCGTCACCAAGAAAATGAATTTCCGCTCGTCCTCCGCCTTGTCCTCATACACCTCGATGATCTTGTCGAACGCCGACCGGTCACTGACGTAGCCACGCATCTTATGCGGACTGACAAAGTTCTTCAGACTCAGAAACTCATCAAAACCGAAGAGGTCATAAACGATATTTCGATCCCAGCCGGAGGCATTGTACGGATGGATTGCCGTCGTGCTGTAGCCCAGAGATTTCAGCTGACTCGCCAGCGACGGAGTCTCCTCGTTGATGTACTGCTGATACGGAATGCTTCCCATCGGCAGAAAAGCCATGGAATCGCCGGTCATGAGCTCAAACTCCGTATTCGCCGTATTGCCTCCCTTGACCGAGACGTACAACTCACCGCCGATCGCCTCGTCCTGCATCATCTTGAAAAACGGCATCACTTCCTCGCTCGTCTCAAAGTCTCCCCAGACAGACAGGTCGGAGAAAGCCTCGTCCATGATTATGACCACATTCGGGCATTCTGTCAAAGTAACGTCTGTCTTCAGCGTCTTCGCCGGAATCCCGTCTGTCTGTCCTGCCTTCTCTTCGGGCGTTTCACTCTCAGCCGTCGCGGAATCGCCCGTCGTCTCGTCGTCCTGCTGCATATACTCCGCCTCAATCTCCTCCACACGCGCCTTGGAATACCCGCTCGGCTCCTCGATGTGCAAAAAACGCAGGTTCCCGAGGAATGCGGCCGCGATACCGTTGTTGCGATAGAGCACATTGGGGGTAAAGAGGATCGTGTCCATGCCGAAGAAACTCTGCACCTGGCTCTTCTGTATTCCGGAAAGATAGACAAACAGGCAAAGCGCAAACACCAGCGCGCCGGATATGCGCAGCTTTACCCTGCGCAGGGTGAGGCTTGTACCGCCCGCAAACACGAGGATCCACAAAAACAGAAGTACCGCGAGGGCCTGCTTCCACTGAAGCGTAAAGCTGTAGTTGCCCGCCACCGAGGCCGCCGTCCCGATCGACAAGATATCCCAGGGAACGATCGGAGAGCCGCGAAAGCTCACGACAAAATAATTGGCGAGTCCGAAAATCATCGGCACCAGCGTAGCCACAAGATACCCGACCTGCACGCTCCCGCACAGAAACGTAAGAAATCCATACAAAAAATAGAAAAACAGGAGGTTCAAAATAATGATCGGTATCTCCAGATCCGAGAGAACATGTGTGTAATTCTCCAGCGCGAAAAACGCCGCCGCAGGGAGCAGGACGCAAAGAATCGCCGATATCACGCGGCCAAACCGGATGGGAAGCAGAATCAATAGATCCATCGCTGCCGCACAGAGGAGCATCATCGCAAAGAGCGCGATATCCATTCCCTCCCCCTGCACCGCAAGTCCCGCCGCAAGCAAAGTGGCCGCGGTCACAATGATCGCTCCCGCAGCCCTCAGCTTACTGAATTTGAATTTCTGTTTCCGGTTCCGTTTTTGATCTTGCTCCGAATCCTGTCTCTGATCCCGATCCTGATCCCGATTTTGAGCCTGCTTTTGAGTTTGTTCTTGCTTTTGAGCTTGTTCCTGAATTTTCATGCTGTTCCTCTGTATCTCATCCGCCGCCTGTACCTGCCGCGACGCGGGTCACTGCTTTTTGATGTGTTGATGTGTGAAAAGATGATCCTGGCAATATTCATAATTTCCGTCACACTTGGAGCAGAAGCGGAATTCGAGATGCGCCCCATCCTCCTCTGTCCTGCCGCAGACTGCGCACTTATGCCGCGTCGCCCCCTTCGGCTGTACCTTCTTTACATTGCGCTTGAATTCATTTCTCCTGTGCACTTCCTTCGGAGAATATCGTCGGACGTTCCGCGACATCAGGAAGAAAATCAGGAAATTTAAAAGCGACATTCCAATCGATACGCGGTCTGCCCAGCCTCCCTGGACCAGAGAAAGAACAATGAAAAACCCGTAGACCAGCCCCATCCATTTCATCTTGATCGGGATCAGAAAATACAGAAGCACCTCCATCTCCGGGTAGGTCAGCGCAAACGCGAGAAAGATCGACATATTGATATAGTAGGTGCTGAAATAGCCGTATCTGTGTCCCACAAAATAGAGCAGAAACGCTCCAATGATCGTAAAGATAATGCCTGAGAAAATATATACGTTAAATTTAAACGCGCCCCAGGTATACTCCAGCGACCGCCCGAGAGAGAAATAAAAATACAGCATGATGATCGTAAAGATATCCAGCCCTCCCGGCGGAATCAGCAGCCAGGTCACCAGACGCCATACCTGCCCCCGCATAATCAGCCCCGGATGCAAGGTCAGAAAGCCCTGTACCTCCGGCATCAAAAGTGCGATCACATACCCTGCGATGTACATGCCGATAATGATGGCAGGCAGGTTCCTGATCGCGTACTTTCCATATTTCCGCTCCATTTTATCCAAAAATCCCATATTCTGTCCTCTTCTCTGCTTCAATCAAGTCTCTTAAGGCTCTGCGCAGGGCGGTCCGCCGAAGCTCTCCCGTCAGGATATCCACGCATCGCTGTGATCTTTGAACATTATAATTTTGCGGGGACAATTTGTCAATCGAGCGGAGTTTCGTTTTTCGCTTCTTTAGAATTTTTTAAGAAAGCGGCCGAGTGCAGCTTTGGAATGCAAAGCTGGTCACCAGGCCGGAGATTATAAACGTCGACGTATGGATTGGCGAAGATCAGCGCCGACACTTTGACATGGTACTTTTTCCCGAGAAGGTACAAGGTATCCCCCTTCTCAATCGTGTGTACGAAACCGATGCACTTGCAGAAATAATCCATATTCTTCTCCGGAAAATATAGTCTGCTATAATATATGCCGTTTCATACAAAAGTCGATTGCATTGTTCAGCAGGGAAAAGCCAAGGAAAGTCGAAAGGCCTGCGTCATCGCGCAGGCCCGTAAACGCGTTTTAGATTCTCCACGCGGGATGTCGCAGCGAGCAGCAAATGATCCGCGAGCGTGAGCGCCGTCATCGCCTCGACGACAACCGCCGCGCGCGCGACTACGATTGGATCATGGCGGCCGTGAATCGTCTCCTCGTGACATTTCCCGTCCCGCCCCAGCATGCTCTGCGGCTGTGCAATCGACGGAGTCGGCTTGAAGGAAGCGCGTACGATGATCGGACTTCCGTCGCTGATGCCGCCCAAAATACCGCCGCTGTGGTTTGTGGCTTTGCGCGGGATGCCGCTTTCGTCCGCCGCGTAGCAGTCGTTGTTCTCAGAGCCTCTGTACCCGGAAACCAGCGTGCCATCACCGATCTCCACGGCCTTGACAGCGCCGATCGACATGACCGCCTTCGCCAGGTTTGCATCGAGCTTTTCGAAGACCGGCTCTCCTAAGCCCGCCGGCACATGCTCTGCGACGCACTCCACCACACCGCCGCAGGAATCCTGCGCACGCATACATTCCTCAAGATATGCGACGGCACGCTCGCTCGCCAACGCATCCGGCATACCCACCGGACTCTTTTCGATGAATGAATAATCCAGACGTGACCGGTCGATGCTCACCGACCCGATCTCGCTGACATATGCGCGCACAGTGATCCCGAGCTCTTGCAGAAGCTTCATCGCAACCGCGCCCGCCACCACGCGCCCGATCGTCTCGCGCCCGGAGGAGCGCCCGCCGCCACGGTAATCGCGGAAACCGTATTTTGCGTCGTAGGGGTAATCCGCATGCCCCGGACGATAGAGCTCAGCGATATTTCCATAATCACGGGAACGCTGATCCTGGTTGCGCACCAGCAGCGAAATCGGTGTTCCCGTAGTCTTTCCCTCAAAGACTCCCGAGAGGATCTCGACCGCATCCGCTTCCGCACGCGCCGTCGTATAGCGGTTCTGCCCGGGCTTGCGCCGGTCGAGATATGTCTGGATGTCCGCTTCGCAAAGCGCCAGACCGGCCGGACAGCCGTCTATCACAACGCCGATGCCCGCCCCGTGTGATTCTCCCCAGGTCATTATTTTAAAAACAGTTCCAAAGGTTGATCCTGCCATATCGGAATCCCTCTCTGATCTCATACTTATAGCAAACGACAAGATGCATGTCATTTTGCTCGTCTGCTATAGTCAGCGCATGGCACGCTTCAGCTCATCGCATATTTCGTCGAATTTCTTCCGCCTCATGTAACGGCTCAGCTTTCTTTTCTCCTGCAGCGGCTCCTTGCGGAAATATTGCGCCAGAAACAGTTTTTTGTCCTCGTCCAGCTGCCGGATGCCCTCCGCGAGCTTTTCCCGCAGAATCTTCTCCTCCACGATCTTGTCCACGGGCTTCTGCGGCTCCGCCGGCTGCAAAATGTCCGTCGATTCAAGGCCGTCCACATAGACGAAATTTGTGCGCTCCAGCGCGCTCAGCTCGCGTGCAACCACCTTTCTGCTCAGGCCGGTAAGTTGCGAAATATGCTCAACCGTAACCTCGACGCCCTTCTGTTTCAGCCAGGACATTGCCTCCTTGACCTTCTTCTGGTTTTTCGCGTAGTAAAGTGTCCCGTTGCCCGTCAGACTGCTTACGTACGCGGAGACCTCATGCTTGATGAAGGGCTTGCTGCAGGTCGTGAACGCGTGCGTCCCGTCGTATGTCTTCAGCGCCTCGAGCAGTCCGACCATGCCCTCCTGAAACAGATCATCTCCGTGTTTCTCCGCAAAAGACGGATAGTCCGTCAAAATAAGCTTCCTGACATATCTGCCATAGAAAGTGACAACCCGCTCCTTCGCTATCCCCACCAAGCGCTCGTCGCCACTTTGGTAGTATTCCAGGATCGACGGCATGATATCATCAGGCTTAAGCCCCGAATCGTCCCATGTCATTTCATCCTTCATCCTGTGTTCCCCCGTTCAGGGCAGCTTTCGCCACCGTACTCATTCCTCACACTTCGAGATCAGGATACAGTTCGGCGTCTCAATCTTCAGCGGTCTGCCCTTCATGACGAGCAGCCCCCTGTCATAATCAATCGTAAAGAAGCGGATCTCATTCGTCTCGTGGTTCAGCACCACCAGCGTCCGCTCCCCCGGGAGCACATCGATGTCCTTCGGGTAGTCGCCGCTGATCGGAAGCACGCACAGCCGCGTGAGCAGACCGCTCTCCTGATTGACCTGGAACACCGCCACCGTATTCTCTCCCGCCGTCGAGGCGTACAGGTATTTTCCGCTCGGGGAGAGCTTCATGCCACAGCAGGCGCTGCCCATGCTCTCGGGATCGCGCAGCACGGAGATCTCCTGAATCTTATCAAAATCCGGCGACTTCCCGGAACCGTCATAGCGGTAGACCGTGATCTCGTTTGTCAGCTCCGCGTTTAAGTAGGCGAATCTCCCGTCCAGGCTGAACGTCAGGAGCCTCGGACCGGAATCCAGCTTGCAGCGGAGAATGTCGTAGAGATTCAGCTTCCCCGTGAGCTCGTCGACCTGGTACAGCTTCACCTGGTCGATGCCATTGTCGACCGCGCAGAGATATTTGTCGTCCGGCGTCGGGATCACACAGCTCACATGCGGGCGGAAATTGCGCTCCGCCACGCTGCCGATGCCCTTGTGGAAGACCCCGTCCATCACAGAACCAAGCCTGCCGTCCCTGTGCGTGTGCACGACCGTCACCTTGCCGTCGTGATAGCCTCCCACATAGAGGAAGCGCCCGTTTCGGTCCGTCGAGAGATAGCAGCCGCGCATCCCGTCGATGCCGACCTTGTTGATCGGCTCCAGACTTCCGCCCGGCAGGATCTTAAGCACCTCGACGCCCTCGTCCGCGATCGAGTAAAGATATTTTCCGTTGTAGGATTTCGTCATATGGGACGCGTTGTTCACCGGAACCACCTCGCGCTCCGTCATGTGCCCCGCCTCGATGTCGATGTCATAGACATGGATCCCGATGCTGCTCCCGTGCGTGTAGGTTCCCACGTAGGCGACGTATTTCTCCTGCGTGTCCTGCCGCTTTTTTTTCTCTTTCTTTTCCTTCATATCCGGCTGTCTATCTGCCTGTCTGTCCCGATTTTCCATTCTGCGCCTCCAACCCACACGATACTTTTCTTGGATTGTAGCACAACTCGCCGGAAATTGCCAGACCAAAACCGTATTTGTCTAGCTCTCCTGCACCTGTACCCGTCGGATCGCCAGAGTCACGGCGAGGCACGCAGCCGCAAACATCAGCTGTATGCCGATTCCCTTCGCCGCCAGGGCGAGCTGCTCTCCCGCAACCGTCTGGAATCCGCCCAGCATCTCATTGACCCTCGTATACCAGTAGCTTGGCAAGAACTGCGAAAAGATCTCCACCTTCCCGAGCATCTCGATCGGCACAAAGACGCCGCCCAGAAAACTCAGGCCAAGCGAGACGACATTGGTGAACCCGTTCAGCGCCTGCGGCCCGTTTGAGATGGTTCCGCACAGATAGCCGAGCGACAGGGCGACCAGCATGAAAACGAAGCTGTTCAGCAGATACCAGCCGAAATTCCGGTCCGGCAGCAGTTCCCTCCCATACAACAGAACGCCGAACAGCACGCACACGAGCCAGACGGCAAATCCCAGAGTCAGGAAAGCCCCGAAGGCCGCCAGATTCTGTGTGCGGAACGATACGGCAGAACCCAGCATCCTGCGACGGATCTCCTTGCGTTTATATTCCATCAGGATCAGGCTGATCGTCCAGATCACGGAGCCGAGAAGACCGTACGGCATATAGCGGAAGAAGTAATTGTACGCCGGAAGCCGCCCAGCGTTCCCGTTCCGGTCGTACAGCGTGGTATTTCCCGGAAGCGCCGCAAGTCTTTTTGCCTCCCGGCAGGCTTCCTCCTGCGCAAGTCCTCCCGCCATGCCTGCGCGGATCTGGTTCAGCATCGTGTTCACCTGCATATCAACGTAGAAACCCATGACAGAGTCCGGCACCGTGACACGCTCCACCGCCTGCTGGCCGGCCTCAAATCGCTCCTCCAGATCCTCCGGAAGGATCAACACATACTCCGCGTCGCGGTAATACAGCGCGTCCTGGATCGCCTGCGGATCATCTGCGACGTCCACCGACTCATGCTTCTCTCCGATCATATCGCAAAGCGTCCGCGACAGCTCGTTCCCGGCACGGTCGACGACTGCCACCTTCATCCGGTACGAGGAAAAGCCTTCCTGTGGCAGCATTTTCCCAAGCGTGGCCTGTATCATGACACAGACGCCGATAAATATGCCGATATAGACCGCCAGACTGTAGAAGTTCCGGCGGATCGTCAGAAAATATCCCTTAAATACTGTCATAGCGTTCCCTCCTCATTCTGAGATAGGCCGCCGCGGTCAGGAGGAGCGTGATCACTGCCAGAAGGATCAGGCTTCTTGCGTAGCGGCAGGAATTCTCATAAACTGCGACGCTGTAAAACGCATCCGAGATCAGAGCAGCCGGACTCAGCCGGTTCACGAGCGGCGCGAAGCGCTCGACCTCCGCCTTCATACCGGAATACATCATGCCGGAGAGAAAACACAGAAACAGTGTTCCCGCGATGACAACGCCGATCTTGATTCCTTCCTTCAGCCTTGTCCCTCCGAGGAACATCCCGGCCGCGACCCCGCAGAGCGTCCCGAGGGCGCAGACCGGCAAAAGCAGCGGCCACCGCCGTCCCATGCCGATCCCCAGCCCGAAATGAAGATACAGAAGCAGAATACAGATGTACGCGAACTGCATCGTGAACACGGCCGCCATCTCGCTGACGATGAGTCCCATCCGCCGCGTCGGCGTGACGCTGCGCCTCGCCGCGAGCGCCGACTGGTCCGCGCGCAGTCTCATCGCCGACTCCACGCCCATGAGCGCCCCAAAGAGACAGGCCATCGCGATCAGCGAGAAAAAGCTGTCGAGGGAAGAGTCCTGTGTGCTGCCCCCGGCGCTCACCTCCTCAACATAATCTGTCTGCTCCGACATCGCCTTCGCCGCGCCAAGGACGCCAAGCGGATGTTTCCCACCGATCGTCTCTGTAAGACTCTGGTTCTGCCGGTACCCGTTCAACAGCATCTCGAGGATGCTCTCATGGATCTGCGTCCCGGCGACCATGAGAGACGGTTCCTTTTCGCTGTAAAAAATCCCTGTCACCGCGCCGCTTGTAAGCGCTTCCTGAGCCTCCTGCGCTCCCATTTTCTGCAGACGCAGCGTCTCCCCGTCCAGCGCGTCGAGAAACGTCTCAAATATTCCGTTTCCGCCCTCCACGACCGCGACCGGGATCGGCTTCATATTTTCCATCTGACTGCTGCCGAACGTGACATAGAAAAGCGTCGCCATAATGAGCGGAAACAGCAGCGTCCAGAACATATCCGCCCGATCCCGCAGTATCCGGAGCACATTGTATCGATATAAACGTCCCATCATTTCCTCCTTCTTATCTTCAAACAGACAAACTGCGCAGATCCCACAGGCTGACGTCGGTCAAGCCGGAACACGCATCCGTCAGTCGCGCAGCTCCTTGCCCGTGATCTCCAGAAACACATCGTTCAGCGTCGGCGGCGCCGCGTAGACACGCCCGAACGCGAGCTCCTGCTCCTGAAGATAATTCAGGATTCGGATCAGGTTGTGCCGCCCGCTCGTACACTTCACCGTCAGCACATGCTCCTGCGACAGCTCTGCCAGAAAGACGTGCGGCAGCTCGCGGATGGTCTGAAGCTGCTCCTCCGACGCCGCGATCCCTTCGACCGTCACGGTCTCGGCCGTCCGTATCATCTGCTTGAGCTCTTCGGTCGTGCCGGACGCGATCGCGCGTCCGTGATCCATGATGACGATGCGGCTGCAGATCTGCTCAACCTCCTCCATATAGTGGGAGGTGTAGATCACGGTCGCGCCGCCCTTGTTCAGCTCCACGATCCCCTCGAGGATCCTGTTCCGGCTCTGCGGATCCACCGCGACGGTCGGCTCGTCCATGATGATAAGCTTCGGCCGGTGCGCGATCCCGCAGGCGATGTTGAGACGCCGCAGCAGTCCTCCGGAGAGCTTCTTCGGCGTCATCTTCCGGTAATCCTCAAGCCCGACGAAACGGATCGCCTCCTCCACCAGCTCCCTGCGCTTCGCCTTGTCCGGCACATACAGTCCGCAGAAGTAATCGATGTTCTCCCAGACCGTCATCTGTTCGAACACCGCCACATTCTGAGGCACGATACCGATCTGCCGTTTCAGCTCGTAACTGTCCGGGCGCATCTCCTTCCCGAACACGATAATCTCTCCCTTATCATATTTTAAAAGCGCGAGCAGGCAGTTGATCGCCGTCGTCTTCCCGGAGCCGTTCGGCCCCAGCAGTCCGAAGATCTCGCCCTCCTGAATGTCCAGGTCAAAGTGGTCGAGCGCCGTCAGCTCCCCATAACGTTTTACAAGATTTTTAATATGGATCATATCTGCCTCCTTATCTGCCCGGCATCTGTCACATAGGCTCTCCCGCTCTCCCTGTCCGGGCAGTCTTTCAAGAATTCGCGGATCTCATTCTTCGTACAAATGTTATCATATCCGTCCTGCCGGGGAAAGTGTCGAATGTAAGCACGGCAGATGACAAATGTCATTTGATTTTAAACCTCGCTTGTGCTACGATGAATCCGGCCGGATATGCGCCCACGATGTTCCGTAAAGCCGGAGGTCAGACACATGAATTACCTGTTCGACAAATGCGTTTTATTTCTGTTCTGCCTTATGATGTTTCCCTTCGATCAAATCATGCCATTGTGCGTGTTCGCCTGTCTCCTGGCCGTCGCCGTCAGCGCGGGACTCTGCGTCTTTCCCCGGAAAGCAGTATGTGTCGTCTTCCCCTTGTATACGATGCTGCTGTTCTTCTTTCCCCAGCCGGCGATGTTTCTTCCGCTTCTTGCTTACGACGTGTTCCCGAAGACAAAAGACGACAGTCCCGCTGCCCCGGAAAACCGTTTTCCGTTCCGGTCGGCCGACCAGATTGCTCTGCTTAGCGTTGCGGGAGCGCTTGTCCTCTTTTTCTTCTTCCGCGGAAGCCTCGGCTTCCGGCATGCGTTTCTGCCGTATCGCTTTCAGCTGCTGATCCTGCTGTCAGGCTGTATCCTCGCCCTGCTGCTGCGCTGCAGGACAGGCGCGCAGCTTCGCCTGCACCGGCAGCTGCTGCGCACCAGGGACGACGACATGGAATTCCAGCTGCTGCTCGAAGAGCGCAACCGTTCCCTTATGGAAAAGCAGGACAGCGAGATCTACACGGCCACCTTGCGCGAGCGCAACCGTATCGCCCGGGAAATTCACGATAATGTCGGCCATCTGCTGACGCGCGCGATCCTGATGACAGGCGCTTTGAAGGCGACCTGCCGTGATCCCTCCTCCGAGGAGCCCCTGCGGCAGCTGGGAGACACGCTGGATCACGCGATGGACAGCATCCGCAGCAGCGTACATGATCTGCATGACAGCTCCGTGAACCTGGAGGACTCGCTTCGCGCGATGATACAGAGCTTCTCCTTCTGCCCGGTCAGCCTGCAATACCGGATGTCGCCGGATCTGCCGCGTGAGATCAGATACAGCCTGATCGCGATCGCGAAAGAAGCGCTGGTCAACATCTCCCGGCACAGCAACGCTACAGGCGCGTCCATCACGGCGATCGAGCATCCCGGCTTTTACCAGTTCATCATACAGGACAACGGGGATACGGCCGGCGGCTTCGCGGACGGCAATCCGCATATCGGCATCGGCCTTGAAAATATACGTGCCCGGGTTAGCGCGCTGCACGGAAACCTGCAGATCCGGACCACAGAGGGATTTCGCCTCTATATCACGATCCCGCGGACATAGCCTGCTGCAGACACAACGAGCTGCACGCCCGCAAAGAAAGGAGCTTTCATGAACCTCGTGCTGATCGACGACGACCTTCTGGTAACAACCGCATTGAAAACCATCCTGGGAACCGACCCGGAGCTGCATGTGTCCGCGACCGGAGGCTCCGGCAAAGAAGCCGTCTGTCTTTATGAAAGGCTGCGTCCCGACATCCTTTTGATGGACATTCGCATGAAAGAGACGGATGGACTTACAGCCGCGCAGACGATCCTGGCGGAACACCCGGAAGCCAGGATCCTTCTTCTCACGACCTTCTCCGACGACGAATATATCGTCAGGGCTCTGAAGATCGGCGCGCGCGGTTATCTCCTCAAGCAGGATTACGACCGTCTGATCCCGGCGATCAAGGCAGTGTACAACGGCCAGACCGTGTTCGGCACAGAGGTGACGGAAAAGCTTCCCCGTCTCCTGCGCAGCACGCCGGAAACGGATCTTTGCGAATATCATATCTCGGAAAAGGAGCTGGAAATCATAAAGGGCGTAGCGGAAGGATTGAGCAACCGTGAGATCGCGGAATCCCTGTATCTCAGCGAGGGAACCGTCCGCAATTATCTCAGCTCGATCCTGGCCAAGCTTGAGCTGCGCGACCGCACACAGCTCGCCATCTTTTATCTGACACACGGCTGAGCCGAAGCATAGTCTGTTCGCGCGTAACCGCAGGTCATCTGCATCATGTTCCCGAACAAGAAGCCGACGCTGATGCAAGGCATTCACACGTAAGCGCAGGCAATCTCCGATTTCGACAAAGGTCTCGCCCGCCGTCTATGAGGATATCGCCGTGATCGGCACACGAGCCTGCCGCATCATGGGAATCCGGCTGCACTGAATACGATACAAAAAAGAGAGTGCCCGGAATTCACTGCAAACGTACCGTATGGTATCTTCGCTTTGTTTCCCAAGCACTCTCTTTTTATATGAACACAAGGCATAAGTCCCGGCCCCATGCTGCCTCTTCTCCCGTCCTGCCGGGATACTTATGCCAATGTGGTCGGCATAAATCACTTTGTGCCGTCTCGTTCCCATACTGTGTTCATAAAAATCATATGAATAATACAATAATTATCCAGACAAGTCAACTGTTTTCGAATATTTTGCGCAAATTTCTCCCTCTTTTTCTTCATAAAGGCTTTTGTTTAAACAATTGTGTGAAATATAAAAGCAATAAACAATTCAGTTTCAGTTCTCTTTCGCATCCCAGTGAAGCAGTTCTTCCCGCAGCGTACTCAAAAGTTCGCTCTCCGGCACCTTGCGGACGACCTCTCCCTTCTTGATCAGAAGTCCCTCTCCGATTCCTCCGGCAATGCCGATGTCAGCCTCCTTCGCTTCGCCCGGACCATTCACGACGCAGCCCATCACAGCCACCTTAAGATCAAGCGGGATGTCCTCCACCATCTCCTCCACCTGGTTCGCCAATCCGATCAGATCGATGCGCGTGCGCCCGCAGGTCGGACAGGAAACCACCTCGATCCCGCCCTTTCGCAGTCCGAGCGTGCGCAGGATCAGCTTCGCGGACTTTACCTCCTCGCGCGGGTCTCCGGTCAGCGAGACACGGATCGTATCGCCGATCCCCTGTGAGAGGATCAGTCCCAGACCGATTGCCGACTTGATATTCCCGGACAGCAGCGTCCCCGCCTCTGTAATGCCGACGTGCAGCGGGTGATCCGTCTTCTTCGCCAAAAGCTCATGCGCCTTCGCGCACATCAGGACGTCTGAGGACTTGATGCTGATGACAAGCTTGTCATAACCCATATCCTCGATCACGGCCGTCTGGCGCAGAGCGCTCTCGACGATCCCCTCCGCGGTCACTCCGTGGTCGCGCTCGACGATCTCCTTCTCAAGTGAACCGCTGTTGACGCCGACCCGGATCGGGATACCGCGCTCCTTAGCCGCGTCGACCACCGCGCGCACACGATCCGTGCTGCCGATATTGCCCGGATTAATTCGAATCTTGTCCGCACCCGCCTCGATCGCTGCGATCGCAAGTTTATAGTCAAAGTGAATATCCGCCACCAGCGGGATATGGATTCTCTTTTTGATCTCGGTAAGCGCCTGCGCAGCCTCCATCGTCGGCACGGCGCAGCGGATGATATCGCAGCCGGCCGCCTCGAGTCCCGCAATCTGCGCGGTTGTCGCCGCCACATCTTCAGTCCTTGTGTTTGTCATCGACTGGATCAGGATCGGATTGCCTCCCCCGATCACACGGTCGCCGATTTTTACAATTTTGGTGTTATCCCGGTACATTTTCTCTCCTGCTTTCTCTTCTCTATGTTTTCTTCGCTATATGTCTTCTTTCTTATGCCATATGTTTTCTGCACTATCTATGGTTTTCCGATCCTTTCCTTTTCAGCTGTCAGTTGTCGGCTCTCCCTCAGTCTCTAATCCTCCGCAGGCTCCGCCGGAATAAACACCCTGCTCCTCGTCTCCTCCGGCGCCGTCTGCGCGAGCTTCACCGCCTCCTCGCAGAAGTAATCCTGCGCGCACAGAAGCGTCTTTCCCCGCTTATCGATCTTCTCATAGCTGCCGTTTGGCTGCATCACATGTGCCTTCACGTTGTCCTCAAGCTGGATCTTCAGAATGTGCCGCACCTTCTCACGAATCTCCGGCGACTCGACCGGAAACAGGATCTCCACGCGCTTGTCAAGGTTGCGCGGCATCCAGTCGGCGCTCGCCATATAGAACTCCTCATCCCCGCCGTTGCGGAAATAGAAAATACGCGCATGCTCCAAAAAATTTCCGACGATAGAGCGCACACGGATGTGCTCGCTGACTTTCGGAATCCCGGTTCGCAGACAGCAGATCCCGCGGATGATCAGGTCAATCTCCACGCCTGCCGCAGACGCCTCATAGAGTGCCGCGATGATGCCTTTATCGCAGAGCGAATTCATCTTCGCGACGATCCGGGCCGGCTCTCCCGCCTTCGCATGGCGCGTCTCCCTCTGGATCAGCCGCATGAACGCGTCCCGCATCCACAGCGGGGCAAGCACCAGGCGATTCCAATGCTTCGGCTCCGAATAGCCGGAGAGCATGTTGAACACAGCCGTCGCGTCCTCGCCGATCGGCTCCGCGCAGGTCAAGATCCCGCAGTCCGTGTAGAGCTTTGCCGTAGAGTCGTTGTAATTGCCGGTGCCGAGATGCACGTAACGCCGAATGCCGTCCTCCTCCCGGCGTACCACCAGCGTGATCTTGCTGTGCGTTTTTAAGCCAAGCAGCCCGTAAATTACGTGGCAGCCCGCCTGCTCAAGCATCTTCGCCCAGAGGATGTTGTTCTCCTCGTCGAAGCGCGCCTTCAGCTCAACGAGCACCGTCACCTGCTTGCCGTTCTCGGCCGCCTGCGCGAGTGCCGCCACAATCGGCGAATGTCCACTGACACGGTACAGCGTCTGCTTGATCGCAAGCACGTCCGGATCCTTCGCCGCCTGCTGCACAAAATGCACGACCGGCTCAAAGGTCATGTACGGATGATGCAGCAGTATATCCCCCTTGCGGATCTGCGTGAAGATATCCTCCTCGTCGTTCATGCCCGGCACGCTCTGCGGCTTGTACGGCTCGTAACGGTACTCATCCATCCCCTCCGTGCCGTAGAGCTTCATCAGGAAGGTCAGGTCCAGCGGGCCGCTGATCTTGTAGATGTCCTCTTCCTTCACATTCAGCTCCGTCTTCAGGATCTTCAGCAGCTTCGGATCCATCTTCTCCTCGATCTCAAGACGGATGACCTCTCCCCACTGACGCTTTTTCAGCTTTTTCTCAATCTCCTTGAGCAAGTCGGCGGCCTCGTCCTCGTCGTAGGCCAGATCGGCGTTGCGCATGATCCGGTACGGATGCGCGCAGACCACATCGTAATTCAGGAACAGCTTGTCGATGTTCCGCTCGATGATCTCCTCGAGCAGGATCACGCTGCGCTTTCCGTCCGCTCCCTCCGGGAGCCGCACGATCCTCGGCAGCACCGAGGGCACCTGCACCGTCGCAAACTCATATTTTGTCTTCTCCTTCGCGTCCTTTGTATCCTTTGCGCCCTTCGCCTCTTTCACGTCTTTTGCTTCTTTCGCGTCCTTGGCGTCTTTTACATCCTTTGTATCTTTCGCGTTCTTCGCATCCTTCGCGTCCTTATCCCCTTTCTTCGAGATCAGGGCTCCGATATTCAGCGTCTTGTTGCGGATCAGCGGGAACGGCCGCGCCGAGTCCATCGCCATCGGCGTCAGCACCGGGTAGACATTCTCCTCGAAATACTGGTCCACGAACGCCTTCTGCTGCTTCGTCAGCTTCTCGTGCTCTGTCACAAGCTCCAGCCCGCACTGCTTCATCAGCGGAAGCAGTGAGCGGTTGTACGTGCTGTACTGCTGCGCCACCAGCTCGTGCGCCTGCACCGCGATCGCCTCGAGCTGTTCCTGCGGCGTCATCCCCGCGATATCCTTCTTCGTGTACTTCGCGTGCACCATGTCCTTCAGGGACGCGACGCGGATCATAAAGAACTCATCCAGATTGGAGGAAGTAATACTCAGAAATTTCAGGCGCTCCAGCATCGGGAGACTTTTGTCCCGCGCCTCCGAGAGCACCCTGCTGTTGAACCCGAGCCAGCTGCATTCTCTGTTGATATAATACTCCGGCTTTTCAAAATCAATCGTCGCCATGCTACCTTCCTCCTATATCTGCTTCCGCTGCTTAAACACCGGATGCACATTGAACACTTCCTCGAAGAACTCCGCCTTCTCGTTGAACGTCCCAATCTCGAGCGACAGGTCCTCCTGGCTCGCGACCGTAATCTTCAACTCATGCTCTTTGAGCGTCACCACTGCGTTTTTGCACTTCTGCCGGTGCGTGCGGTCGAGCGCGTTCACCATGCGCAGGATCGCGGTCAGCTTCGCCACCGACATATATTCATTCCGGCTGATGCCCGTCCGCACCGAGAGCTCATCGTAATAGATAAAACGGCTCGTGTTGAACTTCACCGTATAGGCGATCATCTCACGCTCCACGTCGGACAGGCCGATGATCTCCGTCGCCATGATGATGTTGTAAGCGCACTCGGAGACGTCCTCGAGGCTGATGAATTTGCCGCAGTTGTGCAGGATCACGGAAATCTGCAAAAGCAGCCTCTCCCGCTTGCCCATTCCATGAATTTTCTTCATGCGGTCGAACACCTGCAGCGCCAGCTCCTCGAGATTGCGGATGTGCGCCTGACTGCACTTGTAGCGCTTTGAGATGCTGCGCGCCGACGCGAGGATATCCTCCTCGAAGCTGTGCGTGCTTTTGATAAACTGATTTTTGAGCGCGTAGTCGTAGGCGAGTCCGTCGCAGAGGCTGTAATCCGGCACCCAGAGCGTCTCCGCGCCGAAATCGCTCAGCATGCACTTGCAGAAAATCGCGGAGGGAACGATCCCGGCCGCCTGCTCCGATGATATCTCGAAGCGCTCCGCGATCTCCTCCGGGTTCATCGCGATGATCCGGTCGTAGACCGTCTGGAACTGCTCCTGCGTCACAGAAGTGATCTTCCGGTTCTGCTGCTCATACTGGCGCGTCAGCTCCGTGAGCCCGCCGCCGATGACGATCAGATTTCTGATCTGGCGATCCTTCTGGTACAGCTTCCCGAAACCCGCGAGCTCGTGCCCGAGGATCTCGATCACCATCTTCTCGAAATGCGCGCGGTTCTTCATGAGCGGCGCGAGGCGCTCCCTGGTCGTCACACTTCCCACTCGGACATTTTGCGTCGTGATCAGCCTGTCCTTATCGAACAGCGAAATCTGCAGGCTGTCGCCGCCGATGTCGACGATCGCCGCCGGATTCTGGATGATCTGCTCAAATTCCGCCGTGACTGAGGCGATAGACTTATAGTCGACAAAGCGCTGCTCAGAGTTGCTCAGCACGTCGATCTTCAGTCCCGTCTGCTTTTCAATATAATCCCGCATGATCAGCATATTCCTCGACTCACGGAACGCGCTGGTCGCGCAGGCCTTGTAGTCCGTCACCTTGTAGCTCTGCATCGTCCGCCGGAAATCGTTCAGCACCTCGCAGAGATCCTCGATCTTCGCGCTGCTGATATGCCCCATGCTGTACGCGTCCAGACCGATGTTCAGCCGGGCATTGACGCACTCGATCTCCTTCATCGGCTTCCGGCCGCCAAACTCAAAGATTTTCATTTCCGTCACGGTCGACCCGATCGCGATCGCCGCAAACATTCTGACGCTCATGCCTCTCCCTTTCCTTTCATTTCTATGCTTCTTTTGCCTGCCCGAGCAGATAATCGATAAATTGCTGCGCCGTCCGTCCCGAAAGTCCGCCGTGGCTCAACTCCCACTTGTTTGCCTCCAGAAGCAGCTCCTCCTCCGGCATCGTCACGCCGTAGCGCGTCGCCAGCGTACGAACGATATTCTGGAACTCCTTCTTGTTCGGCGCGCCGAAATAGATCGTGACGCCGAAGCGCGAGACGAGCGACATCTTCTCCTGCAGCGTATCGTTGCGGTGAATGTCTCCGTCCTGCTCCTCCCAGTTGTCGCTGAAGCGCTCGCGGATCAGGTTGCGGCGGTTGGACGTCGCGTAGATCAGGACGTTCTCCGGCTTTCGCTCCAGTCCGCCCTCGATCACGGCCTTCAGATATTTGTACTCGATCTCAAACTCCTCAAACGAGAGGTCGTCCATGTAGATGATAAACTTATAATTGCGGTTCTTGATCTGCGCGATCACCTCATTCAGATCCTGAAACTGATGCTTGTAGATCTCGATGATGCGCAACCCCTGATCGTAATAGCGGTTCAGGATCGCCTTGATGCTCGAAGATTTCCCCGTTCCGGCGTCGCCGAACAGCAAGCAATTGTTCGCTCTCCTGCCCTGCACAAACGCCTCTGTGTTGTCAATGAGCTTCTTTTTCGGGATCTCGTAGCCGACCAGATCATCCAGATTCACATGCGCGATGTTCGTAATCGGACAGATCTGTACACCCGACTCATCATGCACGACGCGGAACGCCTTGTGCAGGCCAAGCTTGCCGACGCCAAACTCCCGGTAGAAACGGATCATGTACTGCGTGAACTCCTCGACGTCCCGCGCGCCCGCCAGTTGCAAAGACAGCTCGCTGATGCGGTCCCGGATGCGGCGGTTGAACACGCGGCTCGCCACGCCCGCCCTCCGGTAACTTAATATCTCTTCAAAAAATCCCGCCTGCAGCGTCCGCTCCAGCTCAGAAAAATCATAGGCGAACAGCTCCCGGAAGATCGCGAAATCGTGCCGCGCCAGCTCCAACAGGCTTCCCTCCGTGATGCCCTTGATCTCACAGGCTGTGCTGAACACGTTCTCGTTGTTCACCAGCAGGAAGGTCAGATAATCCTGCCAAAGATTCCGCTCGAAGCCGTACGTCCCCGCCAGCTCGACCAGACGATGCATGCACGAAAAAAAGCGCTCGCGCACCTGTTCGCGCAGCTCGTCCTTTCCGTAATTCTCCATAATCCACGCCATCTCGCGAAGCAGCTCGCCGTTCTCCGGCTCGCGATAGACGATCAGCTCATCGATTCGTGTCATATTGATTCCTCATCTCCAATTTTGTATGATCATTATTTTACTTGTTCAATGTAACATTCATCCTGACAGCTCCGTCCCTGGTTCTTCAGCAAGAGAGGAAATTCACTGTAAAATTTCATCCCATTATTCTTCAACACCTGCCCGATGTTCTGGCGCTCCGGCGGCGTCACCCGCCCCTGCACCCAGCGCAGGCTCCACTTATGATCAAGCTCCCGTTTACCCTTCCTGATAAAATCAGAAAGAATCAACGGAGCTTCTGTGCTTTTTACATCATCTGGTATTTCAATACTGTATGAATCTTCAGCTTCATTATAATACAGATATCCGACCGTTTTATCATTGTATATTTTATTTTTGATCGCAAATTTGTACATACCGCTCCCATCTCCCCCAGATCATCTCCCATATCTTGTCCAGATGTTCTTCCGGCAGGACCATGTTCAAATCATCAAGCAGTTTGTTCCTGTCAGTCTCCTGCAGAGCAACTTCAAATATCCTTCTATCCTTCGGAAGAAACCGGAGATTATATTCCAGAGATCTCGAACCGATAAAGCTCTGCACCGGTCTGTCCGCAAGCACATCGAACCTCCGTATTTCCTCCATATCCTGATAACAGGAAAACAGCAGCGAGACTCCGTGGTCAAAGAGAGGCGCAGGTCTTGCAATATCATTCTCGTCTACAAGAATCTCAATGTTCGCTCCATGGCGATCTCTGTTACAGATCAAATAGTCTACCGTCATCATACGTTCAAAATAATCTCTCCAACCCATACGGCAGGCAAAATCAAGAGGCTTTTCATCTTTTTCCCGGTAAAGCTCATAATAGACGTCAAACGGCTGCTTGCGTTCTGTTTCTTTCCGGAAATTGACCGATCTGTTAATATAAGTTTCTATCTCCTGTCCGTCAACAGAAATTATCGCATGAATCAGCTGGTACTGCAAATGCTTCACTTTCAAAATATCCAACAGCCGGGAGACAATAAGCTCATTCACACACTCATGTCCGAAAACGCCTCTGTAGCTATCATAATTCGACAGCTTATAATAGTATTTTTCCCCGTCTTTCTCCTCGTAAGCCTTTAAAAAACATCCTGGAGTTCCCGGAGAGAATTTTTTATCAGTCCAGTCCAGATATCTCAGATCCTGAAGTTCCTTTACAAAATCCACCCCGAATTCCCCTTTCCTTCAGATTTCTTGTATTCTATTCGAAATATTTCTGCGTTAAGGATTTTTAATATCTCCGGTTTTTCAAATTTTTTCAACGGCAGCATTCGATTGCTGTTTTTTATTGGCAGGCTATTTTGGTTTATTGTCCTAATTATAATCTATCGGCAAATATACGTCAATAATTCATGGATGTCCACAGGTTTCAGGGTCTCCTTCAGTAGCAGGCACGAATTATTCATACCGTTATCTCAACCTGGTTTCCTTCTATCGCAATGATGCAGCTCTCGTAATATCCATCCCCCGTTGTCCTGGGCTCCGCTTATAACGGAAAACCATCTGCTCTCAGTCTGCCGTCTCACAAACAATATTCTTTAATATAGTCTGCAAAATACGGCAGCGCCAAAGATACAAACGCCTGACGGCTCTCCAGGATTCCGCGCTTGATCAGTCTGTCCCTGTACATAGAATAATTGCCCGCTCTGTCGCCCATCTTACGAAGTACCTCTTCCCGCTTATACTCATCTTTCTCCACCAGAAGCGATGCTAAAAAGCGATCCGCCTCTGTCATTTCTTCCCAAATTTTCTCATAGGAATAGGCAAACAGCTCCGTCTTGAAATCCGGCAAGATGTCCGACAGACCCTCCTCACTTTTCTTTTTGAAATACAATACACCAAGCTGTTGAAACGCATAGGCGTATCCTTTCGTACATTTCGCCATTTCACGGGCCTCACAGCTGTCCACGGAGAGATGCTTCCTGTACATTTCAGACATTCGTACCATATTAAGCGGTTCCGTCTTTATTGTTGCTGCTCTTCTGAAAAACGTAAGATTCTTAACATTGCTGACTTCCTGTATATTCTCATAAAG
>CANRDO010000030.1 GCA_947629385.1 uncultured Lachnospiraceae bacterium | reverse complement strand
ATACTACAAAATATGAATTTTTCAAGGTACTATAGGGATCGGGCGCAACTAATATATAGTTTCGACCTCAATATCTTAACAATTCATAATAAAGAAGAACATTATAATGTGATTTAAAAACATTTGCGCTATTCCAAGTCACAGCAGCTTTTCTAAAATTTTGTTGTTCCTTTTCGTTTAATTCATATGAATATGCATATTGAAGATCTGAACTTTTTTTATCCCTTTCCTTTATATAATTTAAAATTCCTGTGCATTCACATCCCAAAAGGTATATCTCTGAAAAGCCCATATAGATAGCAAAAAAAACAGCATACTGCACGACTGTAGGAAACCATGGAATCAGTTTACACATATCCGGATTTTTTTTGTATTTATCATCAAATGTCAGTTTATCACTGTAATAGTGTATATTTAGCAAATCTTTCAAACCATATTTTTCAATCATATTTTTAGCAGAAGTTTTATAAAAAACGATTGGTGTTAAATCTGTAAGCTTTGCAGCCTTCATATCCGAAAGTATTTCATTATCGCAATCGTTTTCTGCATCTATATCGTAAAAACGTTCATCCGCCCATATATGAAAATTCGGTTTTATTTTTTTATACATTTCAGTTTTAGAAAATTGATTAACGGTAAAAACAACTTCCTTTTCTAAAAGCGATAAATCCATTGTTCTAACTGATGGACCATTTCCCAAGATAAAACATCTCTTACCTTTATATCTATATCTAAATTCAGCATTATCTTTAAGTAACTTTTCCTCTTTTTTTGTAAAACCAATCATAAAAAACAAACTAGACAATATGACATTAAGAGTATTCGCTCCAAATAATAATTTCATTTTGTCTTTTAAATGCTTTTTATTATTATACATTTTTCCAGCGTACATTATCTTTGTCGTTATACTCATTTTCTTTTTTACATGATATTTATAGCACTAAGCAATAAAATACCTACATTCCTTTCTCAATACTTTAGGTTCGGTTCTAAATCTCTGTACACTTATTTAACAGATTCTATGTAACAGTTTAGAATATGATTTTGCAATCCAAATGCTAATCAAAAGAGCGAAAATCCCCAATTCCAACTGTCCAATAAGACTTTTTGTAATAAACATTGATCTCATAATAGCAAATACGATCATATGAACCAAATACAATTCATATGAGAAGCTAGCTACATATACACAAAATCTATTAATGATGTTGTCACCATAAAAAAAGAGCGCTATGGAACAACATCCAACAAAGGAAAAGATATCGTTGAAAGCTTTTAGAACTCCACTCTCAAGTGTAATATCCCCCCCTATACCGAAAGTGGCAATAGCTATTATAAGGCAATATATCCTATTATTTATTATTGGTCTTTTACCTATATAGAACATTTCGGCCACATACATGCCTAAAACAAATAATAGTATATATTCCGGAAACTGACTGAGCCAAAGCCTATCATCTTGTTTCCCTGTAAGCGCAAGCAAAAGCCACCAGCATACATTAATTATTGCTGCTAATATAAAAAAAATAGTATCCTCTAAATTCTTTTTCACATAACAAAGCGGTATAAAGATAATATAAAATTGAAATATTGTTGATATAAACCAAAATGGCCCAAAACTATTGATGAACTCTGGTATGAACATTTTATACAAAAAAATGTGACTCAAAAGAGCTGCGAATCTATTTTCTCCATCATACATTATTGGAATAAAATATGATACTATAACAATTATTACATATGGAATATATATTTTTTTTAATCTATTTTTTATAAACTCAATATAACCTTTTGGTTTTTTTAAATAAGATATATAGAGCCCAAAACCAGAGCAAAAAATAAAAATATGTACCCCTCCTCCTCCTGCTCTCGAAAGCGTTTTTATAGCAGAAGGAAGCAATGTAAGATTTCCTGTTACAAGATGCATTGTAATTATTATAATGATAGAAAAACCTTTTAAATAGTCAATTATTTCATAACGAGTACATGCATTGTTGGTACAATTCATTTTAATCCTAACTTGCCCCCAAAGAATTAAATTATTTAATTCCTAAGCTGACCATTTTTTACTATATTTTTCTTAATAAAATTGGAATCTATAATAATTTGTTACATACTTTTTAGCTGCTCATATAACTGCTTTGCAAACTTTTTCCAACTATATTTATCTAAAATTATTTTAGGATCTTCAATCTTTTCCAACAGTAACTTGTCCAAATCTATATCTGTATTATATGGATCTATGTAATGTGCTGCAGTCCCATATATTTCGGGTAGGCAGGCTGCATTCGAGATAATTATTTCAGCTCCTGTTGATAATGCCTCCATGGGAGTAATGCCGAATCCCTCATATAATGCTGGATGTATAAAAGCTTTACAATTTGTCATAAGTGCTTTCATTTCTTCATCAGATACAAAACCTAAATAAATAAGATTATTCGTATCATTTTTGATGTCACTTTTATCCGAAAGTTTCTCCGCTCTCCCTGCAATAGCAAAAAGACAATTCGGATTTTTTTTAGCAGCTTCTTTTATCCATTTGAAATTTTTTTGTGGTGTCAATGAACTTGCCGCCAAATAATATTTTCCTTTTTGCAGTTGCGGAAATTTATGAAAAATTTCATCATCTGCAGTTATTCTTTCATAATGTTGCCAGCCGTTTCCCAAAACAAAAATTGACTCCGGTCTGACTTTAAATACTCTCACGATCTCACTTTTTGAAAATTCAGAAACCGTAAGAATCAATTTTGCAAAATTAAATGTACTGAATTTCATCATACCATGCCATATTAGTGAGAGGCGACCGTACAGATTCGTGTAAAACTGCTTATTCACGGACATACTAATATCATGGATCGTATTAATATCTGGTTTTAGCAGTGGACAGGTTGTGCATAAATTGATGCCAGTTCCTTTGTTTTTCCACAAATAGAAAAGAAGATTTGTCTGTTCCCAAAAATGGGCTTTTATTCTGCCATATTTTATTACTTTTATATTCCGATATTTAGGAATATCTTTTGTATATTCCGGTACAACAATCTCAAATTCTCCTGGTATGCAAATATTATCCAGTTCAGCTGTGATCTCTCTTGCAAACCTTTCCTGTCCGGAAATCTTTTTTGTTAAAAATCTTCCATTAATAATATATTTTCTCATATAAATGTCCTCTTGTTAAACAATTAAATTATACTAATAATGGGCTTTCTCAATTTTTCTTTTAAACAATCGGCATCTCAACTCATTATACAAAAACGATACTAAACAAAGCATAACCTTTCTTGGCAGTGCATGGCACAATACCGTTATAAATCTTGACTGTATACTGCGGTTATCCTCATCCAATGCTTCATCTCTCCATGGAGATATATCTCTATATTTTAAAAACGCTTCTGCATGCGGATGATCACTATTTCTGATCCACGGTCTCCTGTAAACATAAAAGTTTCCGGTATAATGTGTAATCACAGGATTTTCTCTTGCTTCCAACAAATCGTCCTTGGTATACGAATAGTGATATGGCTTCCTAAGCTTCATCAGCTCATCATATTCGTACAGATAGACTAATGAATTTGTATTGTACTTCTGCGGAAGAATTTTTATCTGTCCGGAGAACAGGGCATTTATGACAGATTGTTCATTAAAAATAAAAAATCCGTTGTTTTCCATGAGTATTTTAATGAACTTTGAGCAAGTATTATCTTCACGCCATTTTTTTACGTTAATCAACAATACTCCGGAATTAACATAAGTGCCGTTATCTTTCAAACCAACAATATCCCTGTATGTCCTACTCAGACAGTCATCCACTCCTGCCAAATAGTATCCTTCCAAATCCTGATTCCACAATGTATCCAGTGATTGTTCAATAACTGTGTCGGAGTCAAGGTATAAGACCTTGTCCACATCATGTGGAATATATTCTGTAAGGAACAGACGGTTATAACCAAACCCCAACCAACTTTTTTTACTGGATTTCAAACTAATCCCCAGCTTTTCAGTCCAATCTGGCATCTCCATAAATTCCAATTCTCGGTCATATCGTTTGGCTATGCTCTCTAATATGTTCCGGTTTTCCTCTGTCATGCCACGCTCAATATACAAAACATGAATGTAATCCATTCCCTTGTTGTTCTCAAACAGAGATACCATTGATACACCTGTAACGCTAGCAAAAGAATCGCTGCTGTGGTAGATCACATACATCTTCTATCCCCCATATCGTCTTACTCAGTAGAATTGGGCCAGACATCTGCTTCTATTTGACAGTTTAATAAGCATGGCTGATGTGAACAGTGAAAGGAAAAGCATGGCCATCCATCCCACATATGGATTCCCAGTGAGAAGCTTTTCAAATACGCTTCCTGGTAATAGCGTGGGTAGAGCTGTAAGATAGATCCTTTGGCACAAGAATATATCTGTACTCATTTTTCTGAGCCACTTTGTTGTTTTCGTGCTTTCCATCTTTACGCCAAGACAGGACATTAGAAAGAAAAAGGTAAAAGGTAAAAGGTAAAAGGAAAACCAATGTGTTCACATTAACTGCGCCGTGCTGCTTAATTACTACTGCTTCAGCTATAAATGCAATTCCAAAGAAGACAGTGAGAAGCATATCCTTTGTTTTGTTTTCCTTGAATCCACTTTTCTCCTTTTGTGCAATCAAATATCCAACCAATACAAATGGGAAGCCATTAAATATGCCATTCCTTGTACTGGAAAAAATATAATTATAAACACTCAGTACTTTGTTTGCTGGCAATAAGAAACTGTAGCTGGCTCCCAAACAGCCTAAGAGATAAACAGTAATACCTATTATAATTGTTCCTTTAACGCCAAACTTCTCTGTTAAGTAATATGTCAGGAGAACCCCGATAACTGCTGCTGGAAGAAACCATATCGTTCTATAAGTTGAGTAAGTTACTAAGTTTAATAAATAATGTATGATCGTTTCTTCCGTTGTTCCGAATCTTATCCATGTCAATACAACAAACAGGAAATACACTGCAGACCAGCCGGCATACATAACAAGAAGCTTTTTGCAGTATACCTTAACAATTGCCAAGTCATCTTTCCCTCTATCCAGCTTCCGAAACAGCAGGAACCCACTGCAGGCAAAGAAGAATGGCACTACAATTACATACATCGATGATCCATAATCCACAAGGCTATTGATTCTTCCAACTGCATTTTCTGAAATAAAGTGGGCAGAAACGATCAGCAGAGCCAGCAAGAATTTCATGACATCTATAAGTCCATATTGTACTTTGCTCTCTAATCCGCACATAATTATAGTTCTCCGCTATGATTGTTTTTTAGTATCTCTTTCCCGCCTAAAATCAGCAATGGTAGGCCAATTCCGAACGCCATGTATGTTACAAACCAGATGGTTTTCGTGCCTTGATAAACGATAATACCATTCGCTGTGTTCTTGTATATGACAGTTTGCAGTATCGTAACCATAACTGCTCCCCAGTAATGCCATTCAAGTACAGTCAAACTGTTTCTGCCTATATAACACAGCCAATCAGGCTGCACTATTTCTGCCATCCAAAGAATAGTATTAATTCCTAATACCGCACCCAATGAAAAGAAAATTGGATTTGAAAATTGCATTCTAATCATATTGATATTTGTTATTAATGAGAGAAGGATCTCTATCGCAATGCAGCCAAGTATTACAGGAAACTGATGCAGTTTCTCTCTCATCTTGTTTTCGTAATGCCTGTAAAGATGCCCAATGTGGAACATCCAAAGACCTGTCCCTACTAGAATCACAGCCCTCCATATGCCGCTGTTCCTATTAATCGACATAAGCATATAGGCCATAAGAAATATCAGTACTGTGATTCCTGTGTTAATTTCTTCATTTTTCACTATGGCTCTCAGTACAAAGTACACGATGCTTACTGCCATCAAGACAGGCAGAAACCACATCGGTGCGACAATGTCTTCCATCTCAATACATAAAAGAATTCTTACTATATGCTTAAGGACTTCAGCTACATTCAGGAAAAGATCATCAGCATTATAGATTCCGATTCTGCAAAACAAGTTATGGAAGAACATCGCAAAGAGGTTGCAGGCTATAAATGGAAAATAAAGGCTCTTTATCTTTCTGAACACATACCTCAGAAATTCTTTTGCCCCTCTATCTTTAAACAGATAGCCTGAAAGAAAAAAGAACAATGGCATGTGAAACAGATAAATGATCCTTTTAAACTCAGGAATAAAGCCGAAATGTCCGACCAGCACAAGCAATATTCCTATGCCTTTCGCACTCGATACCATTGTGTTTTCTTTATAGGCGGCAGCATTTTTCATGTCCGTCATCCCCATGGGAGCGCTTCAATATTCAGATCAATCATCAGGTTATTTAGTTCTTCGAAAATCCTGTTCGTCAACAGAATCCCTTCGGTCAGATTCTTTTCACGAATGTGCTGCCGATTATCTCCCGGAGCAATAACAGTAGCTTCTCCAACCCCCTGCGATGTTCTTATCCTGTTGAGGTATCTGTCTGTTTCTTCATAAAAATCATCTCCCAAAATGATTTTCGGATCAATCACAAGAAATGCGTGGCCGACATTCATACAACCATTCTCGATCGGATAAAATCTCCCGACTTTATCAAGGCTTGCAGCTCCCGAAAGGACTCCCGCCAGCATATCAATGGCCATACTCAGTCCATAACCTTTTGCACCTGCCATAGGAAGGATCATGCCTTTCATGGCTTTCAAAGGATTATCTGTTGGCATTCCGTCCTCATCTGTTGCCCATCCAAACGGAATAGTCTGTCTACCTTCGTGGACTGCATCATTGATCCGGCTTTTGGATACAATACTTGTAGCCATATCAAAAATGAAAGCATTTTCTTTTTTAGCTGGTATTCCGATTGCTAAGGGGTTCGTTCCCAGCAGCTTCTCCTTTCCTCCGAGTGGGGCCATTTGTGAAGGAGTATTGCAGAACGATACACCTATCATTCCAGCATCAACTGCCATTTGCACATAATACGATGCCGTGCTAAATGTGTTCGCATGATTGCAGAGGACAAGAAAGAGCCCTTTCCCCTTTGCCTCACTGATTGCAAACATCATAGCCTGATACGCTGAAAGCATCCCGATCATATTGTCCGCATCAAACACAGTAAAACAATTGCCTTCTCTGACAGGTTTTAGCACCCCGTGTATGTTGTAGCTTTTTTTAATTTTCCGGATATGTGCAGGTACCATAGATACACCATGCGTACTAACACCATTAAGTTCGGCATCTACAAGTACATCTGTAATGATAGCCGAATCTTTGGCATCAAGTCCCGCAGCCTTGAATAATTGAAATACGTTAGATCTCAGCGAATGAAAATTGACCACTGGCATATGACATCCCTCCATCAAGAAACGAAGGGCAAAAACCAATATGCAGTTTTTCGCCAATAATAGGGGTTACTTATACCCCCCCCCAAGTCATGTGACCATTTTCTAAGGTTACTTATAATCTGTTTCTTCATCCTTTCATTATTCCTCCTTGAAACAAAGCTATTATGGGGAATGACCCTTATGCGCTCTGCATCCCATCCCCAGTAGTTTTCATCCAATGGTTCTTGCTCAAAAACATCCAGGACAACCGATTTGAATTTTCCTGTTGCTATAGTTCTTCTTAATGCCTCGTCGTCTATGAGGCCACCTCTGGCAACATTGATAAAAATCGAATCTGTTTTCATAGCGCTTAAAAGATCGTCATCAAACATATGATATGTTTGATCTGTAAGTGGCAGCGTTAGGACGATCACGTTGCTGATTTCCAATGCCTCCTTTAGCTGATCCAAACTGTATACCTTCTTAAAGAACGGTTTTTTCATTGGTCGCAAATCCACACCGATCACATATTCCGTGAACACTGAAAAACGCTTTGCAACTTCAGTGCCTACCCTTCCTGTACCAACGATGCATATGGTTTTATCAGATAATTCATCCAAATTCCTTTTCTTTTCCCACTTATGCTTTTTTTGGTTTTCATAAAAGTAAAAAGGATCCTTATATGCTTCCAATGTCAACATCACCACATATTCAGCAATGGGAATGCTATAAATTCCGGTTGCATTTTTCACCTCAATATCATGAGCTACCGCATAGTCCATTGGCATTCGATCGAGCCCAGCACTAAGTAGCTGAACGGCTTTCAAGTCGCTAAATCTACTAATGTCATGGTTCATAAAAAGGAAATTACATATGATTACATCATAGGACATAACAGGTGGTTTTGACTTCTCCTGCGGCATAACATCTACGTCATAACCCATGGATTCAATTATTTTTATATCATGTTCGGTCAATCCGGTATTCCCTGTTATAAGTAACTTCAGCATTATTTCACTCCTAGATATTCCAATATTTGTCTGTCCATAACAGATCTGACATCTTCTCCGGCAACCCAAGTGCGACTCCATTCAACAACCTTTTCCACTGCTTTCTCAAGGTTCCAATGAGGTTTCCATCCGAAGACAGTTTTAATCTTGGAGCAGTCGAGCTTAAGAAAATTGGCCTCATGCAGGCAGTTACCATCGTATCGGTCAATCCGTTTGATGCTTCCGCCCCAGTGTTTTATAAAGAGATCTACCAATGCACCCGTCTGAAAACAGTCTTGATCGTCAGGGCCTATGTTATACCAAGAAGCATATTTCCCATCCTCATACTGCATTGCAGCAATCATTAAATATGCATACACAGGCTCCAAAACGTGCTGATATGGACGGGTCGAAAAAGGATTCCGAACGGTAATATCTTCGCCTTTTATCACCGCTCTAACGCAGTCAGGTATGATTCTGTCTTTTGCGAAGTCACCGCCTCCAATGACATTGCCTGCCCGGGACGTGGAAACAGCAACGCGATCATCGTAAAAGAAGCTATTTTTATATGAATGTGTAACAAGCTCTGAGCAAGATTTGGAGTTTGAATATGGGTCATATCCGTCCAGTGGGTCGTTTTCTCTATACCCCCACGCCCACTCCTTATTTTCATAAACCTTATCCGTAGTCACATTTAGAAACGAGCGAACAGAGGGGCTATGCCGTACAGCCTCACAGACATTCACCGTTCCCATAACATTTGTACTATATGTGCCAATCGGATCTCTATAGCTGTCACGCACAATTGGCTGCGCCGCCATATGAATAATAATTTCAGGCTGATATATGGTGAACACCTCAAGAAGACGTTCAAAATCCCGTACATCACCCTTAATGTGTGTAATCTGATCTTTCACGCCACAGAGATCAAACAATCGAGGTTCAGTTTTCGAACAGCTTGAATACCCAATGACTTTCGCCCCAGCATTTACGAGCATCACTGACATCCAAGACCCCTTAAAACCTGTATGCCCCGTAATTAACACTTTTTTTCCTCTATAAAAATTTAAATTATAACTCATGAATCCTCCCACTTCTTCCAAGGAGCCTTTCCAGCTGTTAACATTTTTTCCAGTATATCCATTTCCCGCTTTGTATCCATGCATTGCCAAAATCCTCTATGCATATAGGACATCAATTGGCCTTCAGCAGCCAGTCTTTCAAGTGGTTCTCTTTCAAAAATCGTCTGATCGCCTTCTATATAGTTAAAAACTTCCGGATTTAAAACCATATACCCGGCATTAATAGGGGCACCATCATTTTGGCTTTTCTCCCGGAAAGACTTAACAGCATTTTTTCCATCAATATCAAGTACACCTTTCTGCTGTTCCAACATAACTGCAGTCAACGTTGCCACCTTTCCGTGTCGTTTATGGAATTCATAAAGTCTGTCAATATCAACATCGCACACGCCATCACCATATGTCATAAAAAAAGTTTCATTTCCTACATAGGGGCGAATACGCTTAATACGGCCGCCTGTCATAGTATTCAAGCCGGTGTCTACTACAGTAACTTTCCAAGGTTCCGTATGCTGTGTGTGTACGATAAAATCGTTCCTTCTCTTTGTATAATCAAATGTTACATCACTGTTTATCAGAAAATAATTAGCAAACCACTCTTTTATTATATGTTGCTTATATCCTGCACAAATGATGAATTCATTGAACCCATAATAAGAGTATTCTTTCATAATATGCCAAAGAATCGGTTTGCCACCAATTTCAACCATCGGCTTTGGCTTCAAACAAGATTCCTCGGATATGCGAGTTCCTAATCCTCCTGCCAAAAGGACTACTTTCATATCTATAATCCGCCTTTCCATATCTTCTATCAGATTCAAAAATTAAGAGAATCGAGTACTTGCTGCAAATTTTCTTCCGTATATCTATGTCTAAAGTTATTTGGTATGTGTTGCATTACGTAATTAATTTTCGGATAAGAAAATCTCATTTTTTTCCTCATGACCATGACATATTTATAGGCCGTATTATAGACTGCCGGAATCGCCCAACTAACTGAGTAGCCCCATTGACCAACAGGTGTCAGGGGCTCGATTTGTTCACACACCTCCAGTAATTCATCATAATTGTAGTTCTTTTTATAATTCTTATTTAAAAATGGTAGAATAAGCTCGGTTTGCAAGTTGCCAGCACCTTGTCCCATGCCTGTTGCTGTTGAATCAACTATTACCTTCCTTTCTCCCGAAATCCGCAAAAAATGCTGCACATTTGAAAAAGCAAGGTTCATATTATTATGAGAATGAAATCCAATACGAATATTTGATTCAAGCCTTTCATCATACAATCTAAAAAACCGTTCTACATCTTCTGTCTGCATATACCCAAAACTGTCTACAAAATATAGTGCATATGCGTTCATTTCATTAACTCGATCAATCAGCATTTTCAATTCATCATCAGAATACCTCATTGTCAACATCGGCTGCACAAAAACTTTATATCCTTTTTTTGCAAGCGATTCACAATAATCAATAGATTTTTTAAGTTCCGAATATCGAAGAATGACGCGTGTCCCTTCCACTAACGAAGGATTCCATTCCGGGATTTGCTCCACATCAGTATCTGGACCTGTATAAAGAGCAATGTACATTTGAGATGGGTTACGATGACTTGGAATAAATTTCGATATTTCCTCAATCGTAAAGTAATTTGCAAAAGGATGCCCGATAAAATTACTCTTTTCTATATAGCCTAATTCAATAATGTCTATGCCGGTTTTGATAAAGTGATCAATAGACTGATGTATAATTTTATCCGTGAACTGCACCTTCGTATTTTCGATCTTATATGCAGCTTCAAGTCCTTGTCCCCCATCACGCAAAGTACAATCCAAAAGTTGTATATGATTTATGTTTACCATACCTTCGAGCATGTCGCTGTCCGTTTGTTTGTCTTTATTCTCCAATGCTCCACACTCCTTCATCGTTTTCAGACATCCTAAATTAACAAGTCATTCCTTCGCGTTGATTAAACAAATTCTTTCAGTCAGTCTTCTTTTCTCTTTGACCAAGCAACTGTTCTTGATTGGCCTGTTCATTCTGTATCGTTTCCACTTTCTCAAGCTTCCTTTACCTTCCTCACAATCTCCAGCCCTACCTTCATCCTCACGGTCTGGCCGAAAAATTCCACTTCCAGCACCGCCTGTCTGCCATGCCGGTCCACATATACTACTTTACCCGTCAGATCCTTCAGCGGCCCTTCCGTGACGATCAGTTTCTTCCCGATATATTCGCCTGTGCTGAGCTCAAACACTTTATCCTTGTTGATATGTCTCTCCAGAAAATCAACCTCATCCTCGTACAGCGGGATCGGCCCTTCCTTATCACCCAGGAGTTTTGTGAACTGGGGGATGGATCTCAACGCCTGATGCAGCCCGTTCGGATCCTCCGTCACAAAGAAAAGGTATCCGGGAAAAAGGACCTTCTGTTTCTTGGTCCATACCCCATTCTCCTTCCAGGGCTTTTCATATTTCGGAAGGAAACATTCCTCATAAACATTCTGTTTTCCCAGCTCTCGGTCGCAGACCATTTTGACCTGTTCTTCCCGGCCGGTCTGCACCCACACCGCGTACCACATTTTCTTCACGTCCTCACATATCCTTTTGATTTTTGATCTTATAATAGATAACGACACAACAGATAACGATAACGGCCCATCACTGGATATCCTGTTTTCGGGCAGGCTTCGCCATCCCGCACACGTCCAGCATGTGCGGTTTCCTTCCGCTCTATGACAGCAGCTTCCCGCAACGTGCCCTGCGCAACGATTGCGTTCCGATGCATCTTCCAAATCCCTCTGTTCTTTACAGAGTTACGAACCTATTTCGAATGACCCGATGGATCTCACATCGCCCCGTCTCTTTGGAAAACAACTTTCACCGTCTTCAACAGGATCTTAAGATCCAGCCATAAGCTCCATCCGCATATGTACTTCCGGTCCAACTCGACCACTTCCTCGAAGTCCGAGATATTGCTCCGGCCGCTCACCTGCCACAACCCGGTGATCCCGGGACGGATCGACATCCGCGCCCGGTGGTGCGTCTCATACTTCTCCCACTCGTCCACGGTCGGCGGACGGGTGCCTACCAGGCTCATGTCGCCTTTCAGCACGTTGAAGAACTGCGGGAACTCATCCAGGCTCCAGTCCCGGATGTAGTTGCCAATTCCTTTCTTATAGCTCCCGTCGGGCAAAATCCGCGATCCGATGATCCGCGGGTCTTCTTCAAACTTGAACATCATCTGGCCGTCCAGTCCGCAAGCCACAGCCACTTCCGCCTTGCGCGCTTCCGCGTCCAGGCACATGCTTCGGAACTTATACATCTGAAATTTCTTCCCATTGCGCCCCACGCGCGTCTGTGCGAAAAAGATCGGGCCAGGCGAGTTTATGTAAATCAGCGGAGCGATTACAATATACAAAAGCCCGGTAAGCAGACAGCCGACCAGGCCGCCTGCTATATCTATCGCTCGCTTCGCGAACGCCTGTCCCAGCGTGACGCTGCCAAGACTGTAGGTCAGCACCGTACTGTTCCCGATATGCTCTACCGTCTGTCGTTCTCCCTCGTATTGTTCTAAACCGCTCAGCTTGATATGTACCACAAGACCCATCTCGATCAGGTTTCGGTACAGCTCTTCGGGATCCGGACCCATTGACGCGATCAGCACCTCATCCACCCATTCCCGTTTCAGGTATTCCTCTACGTCCTTCTCGCAAGTCACCACCGGAACGCCGCGAATCTTCTGTCCCCTCATATCCCGTCCCAGCACCGCAATCCCGGACAGTCGGTATACACCGTGGGTATTCTCCTGAATATCTTGAACGGTCTGCTCCGCGTTCTGCGGAAATATGATCAAAAACAAGGATGTCTTTTCCTGAAAAGGTTTCTGCCGCAGGACAGCCTTCCAGCCCAGCCGGACCGGAAGACTCAGGCACAGATATAAGCCGAGCATCAGATAATAAAAGACGCGCGAATAGGTCGCCGAATCCTTGACAGAGAAAAGGTAGAACGTCACCGTGACGGCCAGCAGGCCGGTGTGGATCATGGTTGCCTTCATTTCCCCGCGCAGTCCGCGTTTCAGCACATCCGACATCGGATTAAAGAAGACGACGAGCACCAGATCCATCAAGGTAAAGACGACTGCAATGATCCGATAACTATCGTGGGCGTATGGATTCTGAAGCCCATGCTTCACCATATATGCGAGCACAAAAGCTATATGCAGGCACAGCAGATCCAGCACGATAAAATCCAGGTGCTTCAGCCAGCTCTGTGAGATTTTCCTGTACATAACTCATTACCCCCCCCCGGACACATCCGCGAGTTTTTCGAATTATTCATGTACTGCTCAGACAGCCTTTCTCGTCCTGTATCCCCGTCCTAGACATAGAAAAAATGGATTAAATCTGCTTATTCTACGCCTAGCGCTTCCAGCTTCTTCCTACGCTCCTCGCCCATTCCAGAATGATAGGTTTCCTTCTGTTTTCGGATCCATCGTCCCAGATGACATCCATCTTCCGTTACATAGGCGATCGGGATATTCAGGTTGCCATATTTTTTGCGATAACGGCAGGCTGCCATATATGATTTTTCCCAGACAGCGTTGTTCTTGTTTTCCCAGATCATGCCGAGCTCGTCGAGCCGGGCGATCTGATCTCCGGTCAACGCCGCTCTGCCGGTCCCTTCGGTCCTTCGGGCAAATCTGGTATTTGCAATCCACACGCCGAGTTTCACACCGTCCGGATCCGTATAGTAATAGGGAACATCCAGGTTTCCGTGCTCCCGATGGTAGCGGACAGCCGCGTGGTAGTTCTGTTCCCAGAGGTAATCCGGCACGTCCCAGACCATGCCGACCGCTTCCAGCGCTTTCACCCGTTCCGGGGTCAGATAGGAATTGCGGATGCCGCTCTTCCTGTATGTACGCAGCTGCGCGAGCCATTTCCCCAGATTCACATCACCGTACTTTCCGTCCCACACGTTCACCAGAAGGTTTCCGTGCTCCCGGTAGTATGCCTGCGCCGCCGTAAAATACCGTTCCCAGTTCCAGTCAGCCTTCGACTTCCATCGCATACCGAGTTTATCCAATCGGGCAATCTGTGCTTCCGTGAGGACTCCTTTTACCTTCCCCGCGCGCACCTTGCGCTGCGTGTCCAGCCACTGCCCTAAGGACAGCCCGTCCTCCGTCACATACCGCTTTGTCGTTTCCAGATTTCCATGTGTTTCAAAGTACCGCTCCGCCGCCTGATACATCAGATCCCACGAAGCGCCCAGCGTCTCGTTCAGCTTACGAAACAGCCTCATGCAGTCCTGCACCTCATCCGTGATGTGGAAGTGCTCGTTGACGATCAATTCGGATTCGCCGCGGTCTCTGTAATACCGCACCGCCACCTGCATCTCTTCCTCGACCGTCCCAATGCTGTACAGGTTTTCTATATTCATCACCACGTCGAAGATCACGGCGTTCTCGCCTTGTTTCTTCCCCGCGGACAGCGCCCGCCCGATCTGCTGCTTGTAGATGATCGGCGAGACCGTAGGCCGCAGCAGGATCACCCCGCTCACATCATCCACGTGGATGCCCTCGTTCAGCATATCGATACAGAATAAGAGCTTCAGGTGTTCGCTCTCATCCGCCTTAAACCTCGCGAATTCCGCCTCCGCCTGCGCGTCCTCGGAGTAGACCGAGTAAATGTGCGGTTCTTTGTCTACTTTCGAAAACCAATCCGGTACTTTCGCGATCATCTCCTGCATGTGCTCGTAGTCCGCGCAGAAAATAAGATATTTCCCGGATTTATTTTCTATATGCTTCCGGAAGACCTCGTCCAGTCCATCTGCCTTCTCCAGCGCCCGTCGCAGTGCTTCCAGGTACTGGTCTGCCTCCGCGCGCACCGCCCTGCTCTTTGCGTTTTTCACGCGGTCACGGTAGCGCTCCAGCTCCTTTTGGCAAGAGTAGGTCGAAAGGATATATTTCGGCGGATTCAGAATCCCGCGCACAATGGCGTCACCGAGCGTCATCTCCGAGGCGATGTTGCCGTCGAAGAGCTCATCCGCCATATCGCGCTGTCCATCCAAGTAGCGGATGTTTGTCGCAGATAACCCGAGCACCGGGACATCTGGATACTGCGCCAGCAATCGTTGCACGCCCTGTCCCCACATTTTTGCTCCACAACGGTGGAACTCATCCAAAACGATGTAATCTGGCTGAATCAATTCCAGCTCATCCGTCTGCATCAACATAAGTCTTGCATATGTATAAAAGCAGATGTTCGCGGGCCTATCTCCTTCTGTCCCTGCATTTTGAACAGCCGCGCGCCAATTTACCATTTGCATCCGGAAAATATATTCGGATGGTGAAAGCCAACACACTGTTGCATCTGGATGATCTGCACAGAGTTGAAACGCAATAAATGATTTCCCTGTGCCGGTCGGATGAATGACAGCCGCACGCCCTTTTTCCTTCAACATAGCGGAAGCCGCTACGTACGCATCATAGTTATGTTGAAAAAGTACAGCACTCATTCGCAGCCTCACCTCCGGATGATTCCAGGCAATCTGTTGCATATGTAATGAAGTTAAATACTTCATTACATAATCTGGAAATCTTCAATATTCATGGCACATTTCTTTCACTTTTGACTGCGAATTTGACTGCTTATAAAATGAAATTCTTATTTCGGATTGCACACATATTTCTCTTGCGGATATGTGGAATTTCTAAACGCTGGATGTGCAGAAAGGCACAATTTCTATAGAAAATAGAGATGATAAAATTGAATATCGTTATTTTACACTGAGCATTCCAATACGACTAAAAATTTGACTGCGAATAAATGAAAATCATATGAGTTCTGTCCATGTTTTGTCTGAAAAGTTACATTCTGTAGCATAATTAACTTTCAAAAGAACTGGAAATTTTTTTTGAAGCGCCGAAAATGTTGACATTGTGAGTTTTGGGTGCTAGAATTTCATCATGTTTGGAGCTTGAAAGGCAATTTTGATCATATCAGACGTGTAATGAAGTATTTAACTTCATTTCTTTTTTCCCTAAAAAATGGATGGATTAGCATAATCTGGGGGCTGACGAAAACGCAGCCCCTATCTTTTCTCTGTTATCTCTGTTTCTGTTTTTATGTTTCTTCTTTCTCCGGCTCTTCTTCCACCTGTATCAGATATTTAAACTCATAATCCCGGTTTGCCGGATAGCGGAATTCCTTCGCGGTATCCGGCCCGCAGCTTCCGGTGCCGATCCCCATCTGAAAGGCCTGGATCGTCACGTACGTTCCCGTTGTGATCTCATCCTCACGGTGCCGCATTTGGATCAGCTCCCGGTCGCTGTACGGCTTGACGCCGAGCTCGAACGGCCTGCCCGCCGCGCGGAAGGTCACCTTCGTCCTGCCGTTGCTGATCGTCACGCTGCTGCAGTCGCAGCGGTTTCCGCTCTCCTGCGGGCGGATGTTCGGCTCCGTCATGTCAGATATTTTGCAGGAAACGCGCGCGATCGGGAACTGTTCCTTCATATCCGCATAGGATTCTCCGCTCCGTCCCTGATAGGTGACGTCCGTAAATTCCGGATCCAGACGATATGTCATCCCGAATCTCGGGATCTCGCCTGAACCTTTCACACAGTGAATTCGGCTCGTCACCAGGATTCCTTCCGGACAGCTTTCATACACATCCATACAGTTGAAAACCTGCTTCGCGGCGCGAATGCTTGTTTCCATGATTCTTTTTCGGTCACTTTTCCGGATTGACAGGATCTCCTCCTGCTCCTGATAATACGGTTCCATGATATTCTTCATCTGAAGATCCGTATCATTGTCCGTCGCCGCGCGGAACAAAATATGATAAGGACTTCCGCCCGTCATTCGTCCTTCCGGAAGCTCGAGAATAAACCTGCCTTTGCCCAGAGACATGTTGTTGTAGATTCCGGTCGCTTTCGTCTTCAGCGGTCCCGGCCAAGTCCGTTCCTCCAGACAGATCTGTTCCGTCGAGACACGCTTCCCGGTCCGGGTATCCACGGTGTGAATAGTCAGCAGCAGACCCCCATCAAGGCAGAGGCTTTCGTCCGCCTCGTCCTTCCCCGGTATGATTCGGATCATTTTTCGATGCATCGGCTTCACATCCGGAATCACCGTCGCCTTTCTGCCATCGCTCCAGCAGCATTCCAACCGGTAATTTTTTCCGGCGGTGAAACCGGTCGTGTTGAAGATTTCAAACTCATCATTTCCCAGATACGTCACGCGCAGAGGACGATAGGCGTGCCGGACGATCCATGCGCCGGTCGACGGCGTGCGGTCCGGATAAAAAATGCCGTCCACGCAGAAATTGCCGTCGTGCTCCCACTCGCCATGGTCGCCGCCGTAGGTATAGCTTCCGTCCGAATGCAGGACCGCGTGATCCACCATTTCCCAGACGCAGCCGCCCATCAGATTATCGTAGGAGTAGATCTCTTTCCAGTACGCCTCGATATTGCCCGGTCCGACGCCCATCGCGTGCGCATACTCGCACAGAAAGTACGGGCGGTCGAGAAGCTGGGGCGTCTTGCAGCTGCCGTCGCCGACGGAGTGAACCTGCTGTGCCGGTGGGTACATTTCGCTTCCCACATCGTAGGCCTTCTTCTTTGTGTGGATCGCGCTCTCATAGTGCACCGGAATGTCCGTATGCTCCTTCAGATATTCTGCCTCTTTGTCTGTATTATATGTGCCGCCGGACTCGTTTCCGAGACTCCAGAGAAACACACTGACATGCAGCTTGTCCCTCTGGTACAGCCGCGCGGCGCGATCGACGAAATACTTCTCCCACTTCGGATCGTTGCTGATCCGGTTATAGCTCGCCGGAAGCTTCTGCGTGAACGCTCCGTGCGTCTCTACATCCGCCTCATCCACCACGTAGATCCCCAACTCATCGCAAAGCTCCAGCAAATACGGATCCGGCGGATAATGGGACGTGCGGATCGTATCGATATTAAATTCCTTGCAGAGCCTGATGTCGCGCTCGATCTCGTCCGGCGTCATCGTGTAGCCGTTCGTACAGCTTGTATCATGATGATTTACGCCGTGGAACTTGATCAGTTTGTCGTTAAATTTGAACAGATTGCCCTCAATGCTTACACTTCTAAATCCAACCCGCTCTTTTACACAGGAATCCTCCGTCTCATAATAGAGGTCATAGAGCTCCGGCGTCTCGGCTGTCCATTCCTGCACCTTCAGATTTTCAAATGTGACCGTCGCTTTTCCATTCTCGGCTTTTGCCTTTTTCGTGAGATTCAGACCGTGTCCGCTCAGCGTAAACGTGACTTCAACATCCGGCGTAGGCCCTGTCCCGCCCTTAGCTGTAGTCTCGCTCTTCTGTGCTTCATCCTGCGCCGCAGCCTTGATCAGCACTGCCTCCGCAGTCGCCGTGTAGCCCTTCTTCGTCTTTTTCGTCTGAAAATCAATGTCCCAGAAATCCTTTGGCTCGCTGATCCGCAGAAGGACATCCCGGAAGATCCCGTTGTTGCGGAACATATCCTGGCACTCGAGATAAGTGCCGGTACACCAGCGATGCACGACGGCGAGCAGCTCGTTTTCACCAGCCTGCACAAGCCCGGAAATATCAAACTCCGCGATATTGTGCGAGCCCTCCGAATAGCCGACGAACTGCCCGTTCACATACAGATCCAGACAGCTTGCCACCCCGAGGAAGGACAGAACCGTATTCTTCCCCGGATCTTCAATCTGAAAATGCCGGCGATACACACCCACAAAATTGTACTCATTCTCCGGCTTCATCCAGCGCGGCTTCGTCCCGTGGTCAGCGCCCACCAGGGAAAATACCTTGCCCACCTTTTCCGTCGTCGGAATTTTCGGCGGATCGAACGGAAACTGATAACGCGTGTTCACGTAGAAGGGCCTGTCGTACCCACGAAACTGCCAGCAGGAAGGCACGTCAATCCGGTCGAATTCCACCTGAGCGGTGTCGAGCTCATCCGGCAGCTCTGCCGGGATCGGGTAAAATTTGAAATCCCACTCTCCGTTCAGACAGATCACCTTCGGCGAGCCGTAGCGCTTCTCCTTGAGCGTGACCGCGTCCGCAGACGCATGGTCCGGGTATGGGATAAAATAACTTCGCGGCGCGAGCTTGTTCAGCTCAATGGTTTCAAACGTATGGTAATTCGTCTTGTTGATCTCGTAGCGCATATTCCTCATCTCCAATTTCGGGATTGTACAACTTTTTTTCATTGTATCATATTATTATGGTTTGTCACGCAAAATTCTTGCATTTAATTTCGTTTAATTTATTGTTTTCTACTTGAGTTGGCGCCCAAAATCATATATACTCGTGATTAGCAACGAGCCATGCACACTCCACAAAGAAAGGAAAAACAGCTATGAAATACGGATATTTTGACGACGCGAATCGCGAGTATGTCATCGACCGTCCGGACACCCCGGCGCCGTGGGCGAATTACCTCGGCTCACCGGAGTACGGTGCGATCATCTCCAACAATGCAGGCGGCTACAGTTTCGCCAAATCCGGCGCGAACGGCCGGATCCTGCGCTATGTGTTCAACAATTTCGACCAGCCTGGACGTTACATTTATCTCCGGGACGATGAGTCGAAGGATTTCTGGTCCGCCTCCTGGCAGCCGGTCGGGAAGGATCTGGCGCAGTACAAGAGCGAGTGCCGCCACGGCATGGGCTACACGCGCATGAACGCGGACTACAGCGGGATCCATTCCGAGGCGCTCTACTACGTGCCGCTCGGCAAGACTTATGAGGTCTGGGCGCTCACCGTGAAGAACGATTCCGACCGCCCGCGCAGCCTTACGCTGACCGGCTACGCGGAGTTCACCAACCACAGCAATTACGAGCAGGATCTCGTGAACCTGCAGTATTCGCTGTTCATCACCCGCACCATGTTCAAGGACAATTTCATCCTCCAGCAGATCCACGGCAACCTGGCCGATTCTCTCGGCGATAAGCGCGCGGAAGGGGACAACATCATGGAGCGCTTCTTCGGGCTTGTCGGTGCGCCGGTCTCCTCCTACTGCGGGGATAAGGAGCTCTTCCTCGGCCGTTACCACGGCTACGGGGATCCGCAAGGCGTCATCTCAGGCAATCTCGGAAATTCGGACAGCTACAATGAGAATTCCTGCGGCGGCCTCTCCTGTAAGCTCACACTCGCTCCGGGCGAATCGAAGACGATCGCATTCCTGCTCGGGGCGAAAACCGCTCGCGAGGCAGCTGAGATTCTCAGCGCTTATACCGACCCGGCCAGAACCGTCGAGAAAGAACTCTCCGAACTGAAGGCGGACTGGTACGCGAAGATGGATCACCTCAAGGTGAACACGCCGAATCCGGAATTCAACACGATGATCAACACCTGGAATGCATACAACTGCTTCATGACCTTCATCTGGTCGCGCGCGGCCTCGCTGATCTACTGCGGACTGCGCAACGGTTTCGGCTACCGCGATACCGTACAGGACATTCAGGGCGTCATTCACCTTGAGCCGGAGATGGCGGCGAAGCAGATCCGCTTCATGCTCTCCGCGCAGGTGGACAACGGCGGCGGGCTGCCGCTCGTGAAGTACACGCACAATCCGGGACACGAGGACACGCCGGACGACGCCTCCTACGTAAAGGAGACCGGGCATCCGGCCTACCGCGCGGACGACGCGCTCTGGCTCTTCCCGACCGTCTACAAGTATGTCGCCGAGTCCGGGAACCTTGCGTTCCTCGACGAGGTCATCCCGTTTGCCAACCGCGACGAGGGAACGGTCTACGAGCATCTGAAGCGCGCGCTGAAGTTCTCCTTCGATCATCTCGGGACGCATGGGATGCCGGCGGGCCTGCACGCGGACTGGAATGACTGCCTGCGCCTCGGCGCGAACGGTGAATCGACTTTCGTCGCGATGCAGTTCTACTACGCGATGACGATCCTGAAGCTCTTTGCCGCACATAAAAATGATAACGAATACATCGCCTTCCTCGGCGGAAAGCAGAAGGAGCTCGGCGAAAAGCTCCAGAGCCTGTGCTGGGACACCGACCGTTTCATCCGCGGCTTCATGGAGGACGGGACGCGCATCGGCGATCCTTCCGACCCGGAAGCCAACATGTGGCTGAACCCGCAGAGCTGGGCCGTCATCAGCGGCGTGGCTACGTCAGAGCAGGCGGATACAGCGCTTGAAAAGGTTCATGAACGCCTGAACACACCTTACGGCGCGATTGTCATGGATCCTCCGTATCACGTGCATTCGTTCGACGGCGCGCTCATGGTGATCTTCAATCAGGGTGTCAAAGAGAACGCGGGAATCTTCTCGCAGACGCAGGGCTGGCTGATCCTTGCGGAGGCGCTGCGCGGACACGGCGAGCGTGCGTTTGAGTATTTCATGGAGAACGCTCCGGCCGCGATGAACGACCGCGCGGAGATTCGGCACCTCGAGCCCTACTGCTATGGGCAGTTCACTGAGGGCAAGCACAGCCAGCATCCGGGGCGCTCGCACGTCCACTGGCTGACCGGTACCGCCTCGACCGTCATGGTCGGCTGTGTCGAGGGCATCCTGGGCCTGCGCCCGGATCTCGACGGACTGCGCCTTGCGCCGTCGATTCCAAAGAGTTGGAAACAGTTCGAAATGGAAAAAGACTTCCGCGGCAAGCATCTGCATATCCGCGTCGAGAATCCGGACGGCCGCGAAGCAGGCTGCACGCGCCTGACCCTGAACGGGCAGGAGCTTCCGGAGAACTACATCCCGGCGGATCTGCTGCAGGCAGAAAATGAAGTTGTATTGACGCTGTAGTTTTAAAAAGGACGGGAGAGGTCTCAGACCTTTTCACCGTCCTTTTTTTCTGCTTCGTATTCATTCTTTGTCAATCTTCCTCGAGTCTCAGGTCGGTTTCAGGTTAGCCTGACTAAGAATTGAGATCGGCTTGAGACTGGATGAGACTTTTTTAAACGCAAGCCATCTCAGTGACAGTGCCCTCCGCAGTGCTTGCAGTCACCGCCGCACTGCAGAGACTTGCCTGCCTTTTTATCCTTTATCATGCTGCGGACGGCAAGCCCGACCGCCGATAGAACCACCAGAAGTACGATCGCAGTTCCCATATGCGTGCCTCCTTTTTTGCGAGCTTAATCTCATTCCTGCCGCAGTGTCCGTTTGCCCGGTATGCAAGCTTGCGCCGTTTGGATCTCGCTCAGCGTTTTCTTTATTTTGCCCTTGCCACGCCTTTTACATTCAATTTTAACGTCGTGCTCTCCTTATACGGGCGGAACAGCAGGTAGAGGAAACCGATCACCAGCAGGATCGCCACTGCCGTCCAGACGCCGAAGCCCGCGCCCGTGAAGAGATTGCCGAGCTGGTAGACGCACAGCGAGACGACGTAGGCGAGCAGGCACTGATAGCCGATCGCAAACCAGAACCACTTGATATTGTTCATCTCACGCTTGATCGCGCCCATCGCCGCAAAGCACGGCGCGCACAGCAGGTTAAACACGAGGAACGAGTACGCCGCTACCGCAGTCATGCTGCCGGCCAGAGCGCCCCAGATCTCCTGCCCGTCTTCTGCCACCTCGCCGAAGCCGAACAGGATGCCGAAGGTGCCGACCACGTTCTCCTTCGCGATGAGTCCCGTGACCGCCGCGACGGCCATCTTCCAGTCGCCCCAGCCGAGCGGGATGAAGAGCCACGCGATCGCGTTGCCGATCGTCGCCAGAATGCTGCTGTCAAGCTGCTCCGCCTCAAGCATGCAGAACTTTCCGTCCACCCAGCCGAAGCCCTGCAGGAACCAGAGCACGATCGTGGAGAGCAGGATAATTGTACCAGCTTTTTTGATAAATGACCAGCCCCTTTCCCACATGCTTCTCAGAACATTGCCGACGGTCGGCATATGGTAGGCCGGAAGCTCCATGACGAACGGAGCCGGATCGCCCGCGAACATTTTTGTCTTCTTCAGAATGATGCCGGAGCAGATGATCGCCGCAATTCCCACGAAGTATGCGCTCGGGGAAACCCACCACGCGCCGCCGAAGAGCGCGCCCGCGATCAGCGCGATGATCGGGAGCTTTGCTCCGCAGGGGATAAAGGTCGTCGTCATGATCGTCATCTTGCGGTCTCTGTCATTCTCAATCGTACGCGACGCCATGACGCCCGGAACGCCGCAGCCCGTGCCGATCAGCATCGGGATGAAGGATTTGCCGGACAGTCCGAACTTGCGGAAGATGCGGTCCATGATGAACGCGACGCGCGCCATGTAGCCGCAAGACTCCAGAAACGCCAGAAACAAAAACAGCACCAGCATCTGCGGCACGAAGCCGAGCACCGCGCCGACGCCCGCCACGATGCCGTCGAGGATCAGGGACTGCAGCCAGCCTGCGCAATGGATACTCACCAGGAAGCTCTCGATCGCCGGCGGGATAATCTCGCCGAAGAGTACGTCATTTGTCCAGTCAGTCACGATCGTTCCGACCGTCGTCACGGACACATAGTACACAATGAACATGATCACTGCGAAGATCGGCAGAGCCAGCCAGCGATTCGTCACAATCTGATCGATCTTATCCGATGTTGTCATCGCGCCCTTCCTACTCTTTTTCAGGCAATCGCCGATGATCGACGATATGTACACATAGCGCTCGTTCGTAATGATGCTCTCGGTGTCGTCGTCGAATTTCTCCTCAAGCGCATTGATCTGCGCGCTCACATCCGGCACTCTGCTCATCATCGCATCAATCTTGTCGTCCTTCTCGAGCAGCTTGATCGCGAAGAAGCGCTTCTGCTCTTCCGGAATATCCGAGCCGAGCTCTGCCTCGACATCGCGGATCGCGTTCTCTACGTCCTCCGCGAACTCATGCACCGGGACGGCCGCCTGTCCTTGCTTCGCGAGCGCCACGGCCTTTTCCGCCGCCTGCAGCACGCCTGTGCCCTTTAGCGCCGAGATCTCCACGACTTCGCAGCCAAGCTTCTGGCTGAGCTTCCCGATGTTGATCTTGTCGCCGCTCTTCGCGACAACGTCCATCATGTTCACCGCCATGACGACCGGAATCCCGAGCTCCATAAGCTGTGTCGTCAGGTAAAGGTTGCGCTCGATGTTCGTGCCGTCCACAATGTTCAGGATTGCGTCCGGCCGCTCTCCAATCAGATAATTCCGCGCGACCACTTCCTCCAGCGTATACGGGGAAAGCGAGTAGATACCCGGAAGGTCCATGACCGTGACGTCCTTGTGTCCCTTCAGCTTTCCCTCCTTTTTTTCCACCGTCACGCCCGGCCAGTTCCCGACAAACTGGTTGGAACCGGTCAACGCGTTGAACAGCGTCGTCTTGCCACTGTTCGGATTTCCCGCAAGTGCGATTCTCACTGACATTTCTTTGTCTCCTCCTGTTTCAGCGCCCGTGTTGTCGCCGTTTTTCTTTTCTATCCTTCAGCCCTTCGGACTGTTCGGGCAATCATATCATTTTCATCATGCTCTTTGTTTGTTGCAACTTATTTTTATTAGTTGTAACTAATTCGTGCGTAAAAAAATATTATCTCACTCAACCGCGATCATCTCTGCGTCCGCCTTGCGCAGCGACAGCTCATATCCCCTGACCGTCACCTCAACCGGGTCGCCGAGCGGCGCGACCTTGCGCACAAATATCTCCACGCCCTTCGTGATCCCCATGTCCATGATCCTCCTCTTCACGGGTCCGTCCCCGGTCAGCCTGGCAACCTTCACGGTCTGACCGCAGGCCACTTCTCTCAATGTTTTCATAATCTCCTCCATTCTTCTTCGAATACCGGCATTCGTCAGACCACGATCTTGTTTGCCATGTCCTTCCCGATCGCCACACGCGAATCCTTTACGTTGACAATCAGATTGCCGCCCGTCTCTGAGACCACAGTCACCGTTCCGCCTGTGACAAAACCGAGATTTTCAAGAAATTTTCTCGTCTCCTCTTTGCCTCCTACCTTTTTGATTACGTTCGGTTTCCCCGCACTCGCCATAGATAACGGCATATCATCGACCTCCTCCGCAAAGCTTCCGTTCACATATTCGGAAATATTGTATTTCTTCATTGGTTAGTATATTCTAACATATATTAGTTGTCAAGAACATTTTTAAGTTGTTTCTAACTTCTTTTTCCATGCATAAGCTCGTCGTTCACGGCAGTTTTCAGATTTTTGCTTTGCGATTTTGAAATTATATGGTATACTATTTTAAATCATTTTATGAACAGACCGTGCCGTCTGCAAGCGCTCCAACACAAATATTCAGTGAGGTGATATCATGGCGATCAACGAATCTGCGGAAAACTATCTGGAAACAATTCTTATCCTGAGCCAGCGGCTTCCTGTCGTTCGCTCTGTGGACATCGCGACCGAGCTTGGTTATAAGAAGTCCAGCGTCAGCATCGCGATGAAGAATCTTCGCGAGAAGAACCATATCACCGTGTCGGATGCCGGCTATATCTACCTCACTGAGTCCGGCCGCGCGATTGCCGAGGAGATCTACGAGCGCCACCAGCTTCTCTCTTCCTGGCTGACCACGCTTGGCGTGGACCCGCAGGTGGCGGCCGAAGACGCCTGCAAGATTGAGCATGACATCAGCCGCGAGAGCTTCGAGGCGATCAAGCGGCATGTGCGCGGGTTTTAGGATCCATACACTATAAACAATCATCACGAGAGACTCGTTTGGCGCCCGTTCCGGGCGGACGGGTCTCTTTTTGGATTGCCTCCTGCTTCTTTTTTACGCTTACAGAACATAGAATAAATAGAATCCGCCTTTCTATCACGGAGTTTCTATGTGCGACAAACTTTTTGCCACTCAAGTCCCCGATGTTTCCCCCATCCTCTCAGAGGACTATTCCGATATCATCTTCCGCTACCAGACCGCGCCCGACTCTTTGCTCGAAGAGCTGGCATCGTATTCGCCACAGCTTGTCGATATTCAGTACAGCATTCTTCATGCACCGCTCTCCGATCGTCTCGCCACAGTCGAGGAGCTCGGCTATTCCAGCGTCCCAAAGCTTTTCACGCCTGTGGACACGGTCAGCCTGGAGACCTCCGGCATACTTTCCGCGCAAATCCAGCCGTATCTGAATCTGTCGGGCAAGGGCGTCCTCGTCGGTTTTCTGGATTCCGGCATCGACTATACGCATCCCGCCTTTCGCAACACGGACGGCACGACACGGATCAGACGTATCTGGGATCAGACTGACCAGTCCGGGACGCCGCCAGAAAATCTTTCCTATGGAACAGAATATACGGATGATATGCTGAATCAGGCGCTGCTCTCCGACAATCCGCTCTCTCTTGTCCCGGAGCACGACGTGTCCGGACACGGAACGTCTGTCGCCGGAATCGCCTGCGGCAGCGTTGAAGCAGAGGCTGATTTCACCGGAGCCGCTCCGGAAGCGCAGATTGTCTTCGTCCGTCTCAAGCCGGCAAAGCAGTATCTGCGCGATTATTTTCTGATTCCCGAGGACGCCGTCGCTTACCAGGAAACAGACCTGATGCTCGGCGTGCGCTATATGGTCGACATCTCCCGTGAACTGCGCATGCCACTCGTCATCTGCATCTCGGTCGGTACGAATCAGGGCAGCCATACGGGCGCGACCCCGCTCGAGGATGTCCTGACCTCCGCGCAATTTAATACCGGGATCTGCGTCGTCGCCGGAACAGGAAACGAGACCGGAAGAGGCCACCATCTCCAGGGGCAGCTTTCACAGGCGGAGGATTTCATGGAAGCAGAGCTCCTCGTGGATCAGGAGACGCGCGGTTTCGCAGTAGAGTTCTGGGCGGAGGCTCCCGAGCTGTACAGCATCGGCTTCACCTCCCCGCTCGGCGAGACGATCCAGCCGGTGCAGCCGCGCAATGGGACGACACGGGAATTCAATTTTCTGCTGGAATACAGTCGAATCGTCCTGACCTACACGATCGTCGAAATGCTGAGCGGCGCCCAGCTCGCTCTGATTCGCTTTCTAGATCCCACTCCTGGCATCTGGCGCATCCGCATTGTCAACAAATCTTTCGTAAACGGGACCTTCCACCTGTGGCTTCCCAGCACAGGACTCGTAGATCCGGATATTCGCTTCTACTCGCCCAGCTCTGACGTCACGCTCGTCATCCCATCCTGCGCCGCTTCCGTGATCACGGTCGGCACCTACAACGCATACAACAACAGCTTGTTTATCAATTCCGGACGAGGCTATACGAGAAACAATCTGATCAAGCCAAATTTTACCTCTCCAGGTGTTGATCTGTCCGCGCCGGCTCCCGGCGGTCGTTATACGACGCTCACCGGCTCCTGTGCCTCCTCTGCGCTCACCGCAGGCGCCACAGCGCTCCTCGTGGAGGCCGGGCTGCGGCAGGAACGCCCACGCTATTTCACGACACAGGAAATTTTGAGCCTTTTCCTGCGCGGCGCCGAGCGCAACAGCTACTACTCCTACCCGAATCGTGAGTGGGGCTACGGCACGATGAATGTGTATGGAATTTTTGAGTCGTTCCTGCGCTCGTAGTTTTTTTGTAACGCTTGTGTTCCCACTGCATATGATACAGTGTAAATGAAAAAATTCGGAGGGTACAAAATGAGCGATTTAGCAGCAACAAACTGTGGATGTGAGGGCACGAATTCCTGTTCTCTGATCTGGATCATTCTCCTGCTCAACTGCTTCTGCGGTGGAAACAACGGCACTTCCCTGCTGAGCAACAACGGCGGATGCGGATGCGGAAACGACAGTTGCCTGATCATCCTCCTGCTTCTGCTCTGCGGATGCGGCTGCGGAAACAATGGCAACAACGGCTCTTTCTTCAACAACGGAAACGGCTGCGGATGCGGGTGCTAATCTCCCAGGAATTTGGGGCAAGGCTTACAGCCTCGCCCCGAATTTTTTATATTCTTTCGTATCTCTGTGTCAGCTCATTCCTCTTTCTGACCCCTTCGTATTTTTGTGCTGCAGCATTCCTGTGTCCTGCACTCACGGCGCTCCCTTTTCTGTTGTTCCTTTCGCCGCAGCATACACTCCTCATCTATCTCATAAAACGCGTTTCCCTCGATCACGATTCGCGATGCCATCTGTCCCTTCCCCTTTCTGTAAGCAAATATGGATAGCCATCGGCCATCCTGTTATAAAATATTCATCCGGCATATTTCTGTTGCAATTTTCATACACATAAATAAAAAAGGGTGCGGAGACATCTATGCTGACTGCGTTGGATCAGGTAGCAAACCGGAATCACCTTCAGCTGCTTAAGGCCCTTCTCCCTTACATTCATCCAGGCCGTCAGAGAATGTTGTCCGTCTGTATCAAGATGATGGAGATGCAGAACATTCTCCGGTTCTACGACCATGGAGACTGCTGCGTGAGCGCCTGCTCCCTGTCTGGGGATGCGCCGGAGATGCTTGACATCCTCGCAGATATCCGCAACTACTGCGATCTCGAAGAGCAGCAAATGATCGACCAGTGTATTCAGCTCATGTCCGCAATGGAGCTTTACTCCATGTTTTATGAGGACAACAACGATAACACCTCCGCACCACCGGGAAAAGAGATGAGTTATGATGAATGATAATTCCTGGATGAACAATCCTGCCCTCGGAGGAATCGATCCGGCCAAGCTAAAGATGCTCTCCTCCCTGGCCGAACAGGCGCAGGGCAAAAACCAGAACGAGCTTCTGGCATTCCTGATGACCGCCATGTCACAGTCCCAGGCTGGCAATATGTCGTTTAACTCCGCGGAGACTGAGGCCATCATCAATGTACTGAAGATCGGAAAAACACCACGGCAGATTCAGAAGATCGATCGGATGTGCGCGATGATCCGGCAGGCGAGGAAATAGAGGGCGCGGGGCGTCGCCCTGTCAATACACAATAAGCAGACTGAGCGCCCCGCGGCAACTCGTGAAATGCTTCGCATTTCGCGAGTGCGCGTTGCACCTTCACAAATCCAAAATAATACGGGGACTTCCGCAAGCGGAATCCCCGTCTATTTTGTCTTTGCTCAGTCTGCTTATCGCGACTACTTTAACGTTACCTTTGCGCCTTCTGCCTCGAGCTTTGTCTTCAGCTCCTCGGCCTCTGCCTTGGATGCGCCCTCCTTAACCACCTTCGGAGCGCTGTCTACGACTTCCTTCGCTTCCTTCAGGCCAAGACCTGTCGCCTCGCGGACAACCTTGATCACCTTAACCTTGTTCGGGCCTACATCGGTAAGCTCTACGTCGAACTCATCCTTCTCCTCAGCTGCCTCTGCAGGAGCTCCGCCTGCTGCCGCAACGACTACGCCCGCTGCTGCGGATACACCAAACTCTTCCTCACATGCCTTCACGAGCTCGTTCAGCTCAAGAACAGATAACTCTTTGATCGCATCGATAAACTCAGCTGTCGTCAACTTTGCCATTTTTGTTTTCCTCCTGATCTTTATTTGTTTTTCTTTTTTATAAGTATTCTTTTCCCTGCCGGCTTCTGCTGCCTACGGCCTGCTCAGAGACATGCCGCCGTACGAATCCGGCTGCTCTGTTTACTCTGCCTTCTCGGCGATCTGATTAAGCACACGCGCGAGATTCGAGATCGGAGACTTCATGCTGCCAAACAGTCTGCCGAGCAGTACTTCTCTCGACGGGATATCCGCCAAAGCCGTCATCGCCTTCTCGTCGTAATAGCCTCCCTCAACGATACCGGCCAGCATCTTCAGCGTCGGAACCTTCTTCGTGTACTTTGAAAGTATCCGCGCGGAAGCCGTCGCGTCCGTCTTGGAGATCGCGATCGCGTTCGGGCCTTCCAGATGCTTCGTCAGCGGCTCGCAGTCCGTGCCCTGGAACGCAAAGTTCATCATCGTGTTCTTGTAGACCTTGTAGATGATGCCTGCTTCTCTCAGCTCCTTACGAAGCTCGGTATCTGCTTCCACCGTGATCCCACTGTAGTGGATCAGAACTACAGACTGTGCGTCCTTGATGTTCTCTGAAATCTCCTCCACGATCGGTTTCTTCAGTTCAACCTTAGCCATGAAATGGTGCACCTCCTTATAGATTTGTGTACCGCCGGACTAAATCAGATGAAAAGCCCCTCTGTCACGCAGACAGAGGGGCATAAGAATCATGCTTGCAATTCATCCTCCTCGGCAGGCGATTTCTCATTATACCTCGCGGCACCTGCTGTCTACGGCAGTCATATTGTATAAAATAGCATATCCGATTTTTCTTGTCAAGAAACTTTATCGTATTTCTCTTATGAAAACTTGATCGGGTTCAGCTTCACGCCCGGGCCCATCGTCGGAGCGACGGTAACGCTCTTCAGATACTGTCCCTTCACTGCCGCCGGTCTCGCCTTGACAATTGCCTCGATCAGCGTCTGGAAATTGTCTGTCAGCTGCTCCTCTGTGAAGGAAGCTTTCCCGATCGGCACATGAATGATATTGGTCTTGTCTAAGCGGTACTCGATCTTACCGGCCTTGATGTCGTTGACTGCCTTCGTCACGTCCATCGTGACCGTGCCAGCCTTCGGGTTCGGCATCAGGCCCTTCGGTCCAAGCACGCGGCCAAGACGTCCGACCACGCCCATCATGTCCGGGGTAGCTACAACCACATCGAAATCAAGCCAGCCTTCGTTCTGGATCTTCGGAACGAGCTCCTCAGCGCCAACATAGTCCGCGCCTGCCGCTTCAGCCTCATCCGCCTTCGCGTTCTTCGCGAACACGAGCACGCGAACCTTCTTGCCGGTGCCGTGCGGAAGCACGACCGCGCCACGGATCTGCTGATCCGCATGACGTCCGTCACAGCCTGTGCGGATGTGGACTTCAATCGTCTCGTCAAATTTCGCGACTGCCGATTTCTTCGCCAGCGCGATGCCTTCGTTTACATCATAGAGGACTGTGCGGTCGATCGCCTTCGCAGCCTCTGCATATTTTTTTCCTCTCTTCATATGAAATAACCTCCTGGTGGTGTTTGCGGGGATTGCCCTCCCACTTAGTCTCAATTTACTGAAAGCTCCGTCGCCACTCAGCTCGTGAGCGGCAGCCGGCTTCTCCTTACTCCTCTACCGTGATGCCTATGCTTCTCGCGGTACCCGCGATCATGCTCATCGCCGCCTCAATGCTGCCCGCATTGAGATCCGGCATCTTCATCTCTGCGATCTCGCGCACCTTATCTTTGGAGATCGTAGCCACCTTCGTCTTGTTCGGCGTACCGGAACCGGATTTGATGTTGCAAGCCTTCTTCAGAAGAACCGCTGCCGGCGGCGTCTTCGTGATGAAGCTGAAGCTCCTGTCTGCGTATACCGTAATGACGACCGGAATGATCAGATCACCCTTGTCGGCGGTTCTCGCATTGAACTCCTTCGTAAACTGGACAATGTTCACACCATGCTGGCCAAGAGCCGGGCCAACTGGCGGCGCCGGCGTTGCTTTGCCGGCCGGAATCTGTAATTTAATATAACCTGCTACTTTTTTTGCCATGTCAGGCACCTCCTATGTGGTAATGTCGGGAGTCCTCTTCCCTCCCACGCCCCGCGGACAATTTCCGCCGGAATTTCATTTACTTGCTGCACTTGCCATACTTATCGACAGCGGACCGCGCTGTCTGAATTCGTCATCCACGCCATGCCGCGCTTTTATCAGCGATTTCTCCGGCTCACACCTTCCGGATCTCGGCAAATCCGATCTCCACCGGCGTCTCACGTCCGAACAGCTCGACATTGATGGTGACGCTCTGCTTGCCTTCGTTGACCGCCTGTATCACGCCCATGGTATCCTTCCACACGCCGCCCACAACGGTAACGGTATCTCCCTCCTGGAATTCTACCGTGACATTGTTCGACTGGATCCCGAGATTGAACATCTCAAGATCGGTGAGCGGTACGGGCTTGGATCCCGGCCCCACGAATCCTGTGACGCCGCGCGTATTTCTGACGACGTACCATGTGTCGTCGTTCATGATCATATTGATCAGCACGTAACCGGGAAACAGCTTCTTCTGAACTGTCTTTCTGACTCCGTTCTTCAGCTCGACGACATCCTGAAGCGGTACGCGAACCTCCAGGATCTGGTCTTCCAGATGCCGGTTCTCTATCGTCTTCTCGATGTTCGCTTTTACTTTGTTTTCATAGCCTGAATAGGTATGAGCTACATACCAGCTAGCTTCCGCCATATGATCACCCTCGCCCTTTGTCATCAGAAACGAATGTTTACCAGAATATCCACGCCATGCTGGAAGATGAAATCCAGGATCGCAATGATCATTCCAAGTACGATAGAAACGGCAACTACGGCGCCGGTCTGCTTCACGAGCGATTTCCGATCCGGCCATATGATCTTTTTAAATTCGGCCTTCAGGCCGTCGAACCAGCTCTTCTGATTCTTTTCAGCTTTGTCTGCCATATCCTTCACTTCCTTTGCACGAATCTACCGTTTACTTTGTTTCCTTGTGTAACGTGTGCGTCCTGCAGAACCGACAATATTTCTTCGTCTCCATTCTGTCAGGGTGGTTCTTTTTCTCTTTCGTCATGTTGTAATTACGCTGCTTGCACTCGGT
>CANRDO010000029.1 GCA_947629385.1 uncultured Lachnospiraceae bacterium | reverse complement strand
AATTATATCTGCAATTTTCAAGGTTCTTCGGAGCCTTTTTGCTGGCTCCAGATTTTCATAGACTACTTGACACTACCGCCAGAATGTTTTCTCAAATTCTTCTATAATAAGCGAGCTCTCCAATTTCCGAATCAATTATAGCTTACATCTGCGCGTTAATCAACCAACTGTTTTTATAAGAGGCAAAACAAACGCCCTGCACATTGCCGCAGAGCGCCTGTCTGAAATCATTTTTTTCAAATATTATACCGGATACGCCTTGTTCTCGTTGTCCGCGACGGTCGGATCCACCTTCTTCTCCTGTGCCTGACGGTACTTGAAGAAATCGGTCGCCACCTGCGGGAACAGCGCGTAGGACAGCACGTCCTCCTCCTGCTCGGACCACTGTGCCATCTCGCCGCGCAGCGTGTCGAGCTCGTCCGGGATCAGGTCCGCCGGACGGCAGGTGATCACTTCCGCGTCGCCGATGCACTTCTTCTGAACCTCCGGATTGAACGGCTTCACCGTCGCGCCGTACTTGCCGCTCAGGATATCCTTCGTCTCCTTCGTCACCATCTTGTAGCGCTCGCCCTGGATGACATTCATAACTGCCTGTGTTCCGACGATCTGCGAAGACGGCGTTACGAGAGGCGGCTCGCCGAGGTCTTTTCTCACCTTCGGCACTTCCTCAAGCACATCGTAGTACTTGTCTTCCGCGTGCATATCCTTCAGCTGTGAGGTCAGGTTGGACAGCATGCCGCCCGGCACCTGGTACAGCAGCGTCTTGATGTTGACGCCCATGTTCTTCGGGTTGAGCAATCCGCTCGCCAATGCATCGTCGCGCATCGGACGGAAATAGTCCGCGATCTCATCGAGCAGCTTGGAGTCAAAGCCTGTGTCGTACGGCGTGCCGCGGAAGGTCTCCACCATCACCTCGGTCGCCGGCTGCGACGTGCCAAGCGCGAACGGCGACATGGCCGTGTCGATCACGTCCACACCAGCCTCGACCGCCTTGAGGTACGTCATGGAAGCGACGCCGGACGTATAGTGCGTGTGCAGCTGGATCGGAATAGAAACCGCTTCCTTCAGCGCGGTCACAAGCTCGGTTGCCTTATACGGAACGAGCAGGCCTGCCATATCCTTGATACAGATGGAATTTGCGCCCATGTCCTCAATTCTCTTTGCAAGATCAACCCAGTACTCCATCGTATACGCGTCGCCGAGCGTGTAGGACATCGCCACCTGCGCGTGCGCCTTCTCCTTATTCGCGGCAGTCACCGCAGTCTGGAGATTGCGGATGTCGTTCAGGCAGTCGAAAATACGGATGATATCGATACCGTTTGCCACAGACTTCTGCACGAAATACTCTACCACGTCGTCTGCGTACGGGCGGTAGCCCAGGATATTCTGTCCGCGGAACAGCATCTGCAGCTTTGTGTTCTTGAAGCCGTCACGCAGCTTGCGCAGTCTCTCCCACGGGTCTTCCTTCAGGAAACGCAAGGACGCGTCGAACGTAGCGCCGCCCCAGCACTCCACGGAATGATAGCCAACTTTATCCAGCTTCTCAACGATCGGCAGCATCTGCTCGGTTGACATTCTGGTCGCGATCAGTGACTGATGTGCGTCACGAAGGATCGTCTCGGTAATTTTAATCGGTTTTTTGGTTTGCTCTGCCATTTTATACCTCCTGTTTTACTCTCTATTCTCTCATAAGGAAGTTCCGCATGCTAAAACTCGACCTTCGCCTGTCGGCTCGCTCTCGCTAAGTCTGCGGAACGGCCTCTGCCTCGCGCTGTAACCTCGAACAATGCTTCGCATTTTTCTCGGTCGCAGGGCATTCGCCTCTGCTCTCAAAGCATCCGTCAGACAATCTGTCCTGCAAGCATTCCAATTGTCTTCGGCTGCTTTGTTCCAGCGCTCATTTATACACCGAAGATGGCCATAAACGTACCGGCCGCCACCGCTGTTCCTATAACGCCTGCCACATTCGGACCCATCGCGTGCATCAGCAGGAAGTTCGTCGGATCTGCCTCCGCGCCGACCTTCTGGGATACACGGGCCGCCATCGGCACAGCGGACACGCCGGCCGAGCCGATCAGCGGATTGATCTTGCCGCCGGACAGCTTGCACATCAGCTTGCCGAACAGGACGCCGCCTGCCGTACCGAATGCAAACGCCACAAGACCGAGAATGACGATCTTGATCGTGTCAAGGTTCAGGAACGCCTCAGCGCTCGTCGTAGCGCCTACGGACGTGCCGAGCAGGATAACGACGATGTACATCATCGCGTTGCTTGCCGTCTCAGTGAGCTGTCTCACCACGCCACTCTCACGGAACAGGTTGCCGAGCATCAGCATACCCACCAGCGGAGCCGTGGACGGAAGCAGCATACACACAACGATCGTAATAATGATCGGGAACAGGATCTTCTCCAGCTTGGATACCGGGCGAAGCTGCTCCATCTTGATCTTGCGCTCTTTCTCAGTCGTAAGAGCCTTCATGATCGGGGGCTGAATGATCGGGACGAGCGACATGTAGGAGTACGCCGCCACAGCGATCGGGCCCATCAGATCTGTCTGGCTCAGCTTACCTGCAAGGAAAATCGAGGTCGGGCCGTCCGCGCCGCCGATGATCGAGATCGCCGCGGCCGCCTTGCCGTTGAAGCCCATGAAGATCGCAAGGAAATACGCCATATAGATACCGAGCTGCGCCGCCGCGCCGAGCAGAAAGCTCTTCGGGTTCGCGATCAGCGGACCGAAATCCGTCATCGCGCCGACGCCCATAAAGATCAGGGACGGAAGAATACTCCACTCGTCCATCAGATAGAAATAATGGAGCAGGCCGCCTGCGTGCTCGATGCCGTTCACATCCGTGTACGGCTGCGCCATGATATCCGGATAGATATTGACGAGCAGCATGCCGAACGCGATCGGAACGAGAAGCAGAGGCTCAAATCCATGCTTGATTGCCAAATACAGGAACACACAGGCCACCGCGATCATGACATAGTTGCCCCATGTCAGATTCAGAAACGCCGTCTGATCCAGCAGGTTGGACAATGTATTTGTAATGTAAGACATTTTTTAACCTCCCAGTTCGTATTCTCAGACAATGTCTGCAGCAGAACCTTTCGCCGCCGCTGATCCAGACTGTCCAGGCCGGGTCACGCAGCGTGGAAATACTGCCGCGGCTTAGTTCAAGGTCGCAAGGACGTCTCCGGACTCGATTGCCTGGCCTACGGTTACGTCGATGCTTGCCACTGTGCCGTCCTGCGGAGCCACGACCGGGATCTCCATCTTCATTGCCTCGAGAATCACGATGCTGTCGCCGGCCTTCACAGCCTGGCCAACGCTCGCCTCTACCTTAAACACCTTGCCCGGCACGGATGCCGCTACCTTCACCGCGCCTGCTCCACCTGCTGCCGGAGCTGCTGCCGCCGGTGCCGGAGCTGCCTTCGGAGCAGCTTTTGGCGCTGCCTTCGGAGCTGCCGCCGGGGCTGCGGAACCTGTGCCTTCTTCTACTGTCACATCATATACATTTCCGTTTACTGTAATCGTATAATTTTTCATGAATCCTTCCTCCTGTATTTAGGCTCTCTGCCAGTTTCTTTTATTTGCTTTTTTAATAGAACGAACTACAAATCCGTCTCCGGACGTCGTGCCAGACGCCTCGATCGCCGCCGTGATGACAGCTACAAGCTCCAGGTCGTCCGTGAGATCCTCCTCCGCCGCTGCGACAGGCGCTGCCGCCGGAGCCGCCGTCTGGGCCGGAACCGCCGCCGGCGCTTCCTTCTTACCCATCTTCTCAATCAGCTCCGGGATATAGTGAAGCTTACCGATCAGCCAACTCAGGAAAAGCAGGGTCAGGAACACGATACCGAGCCCCATGACAGTATTCAGCGCCGCACGCTGCATCAGAATCCCGAGCGGATATTTGATTTCCCAGTTCATCGTGACCGCCTGCGTCGCCATATCCGCCTCGTAGGTCACAATTACATCCGTCTTATCATTCAGCTTATCATATTTCGCATGGCCGATGATCTGAAGTGTATCCTCTGTCATCTCCATCTTGGCGTCCGTCACTTCCACAAACGCGCCCAATTCGTCCTTCACGGACTTCCAGTTTGCCGCAATTGCCGCGCTCGTAGCGTCCTTGCCGTCGATATACGCATCAATCTGCGCATCCGACCAGGCACCGATCTGTGCCAACATGGAGGAAAGCTGTGACTTCAGCTGCTCGTCCTCCGACAAAGCCTCGGTCTGCGCCTCAGTCTCAGCCGGAGTCTGCCCCTCGCTTTGCCCCTCAGCATCATCGGCTTCCTTCTCGAGGGCCGTCTCCTCCTGAGCCATCTCTTCTACCGCCTGCTGCAGCTCGCTCTCTGTCTCATCCGCAAACACGCTCGTGGAAAAGACAGACGCGCAAAGTCCTGCCGCAAGCAAAACTGCTCTTAATCTATGCCTCATGTGATTCACCTCGCTTAAATTGTTCCGTGTTTTTTGGCCGGGCGGTCATCTCTCTTCGTGAACAACATCTCGAACGCGCCGATCACATATTTTCTGGTATCCTCTGCCTCAATGATATTATCTACATAGCCTCTCTTCGCCGCCGACATCGCGCTGGACTGAAGCGCCGCGTACTCCGCAGCCTTCTCATTGATCACCTTCGCGTCCTCATCCGCGTACATGATCTTCGCCGCAAGCTGCGCGTCCATCATGCCGATCTGCGCCTGGCTCCACGCAAACGTCATATCCGCGCCGATCGCCTTGCTGTTCATCGCCACGTAAGCGCTGCCGAAGGCCTTACCGATGATCACATTCACCTTCGGTACCGTCGCGTTCGCGAACGCTGCCGTCAGCTGAGCCGCCGCCTTCGCGATACGCTTCTCGGAGCACTTCGTCGCCTTGAAGCCCGCCACATTTGTCAGGGAGAGTACCGGAATCTCAAACGCATCGCAGAAATTCACAAACTCTGCCGCCTTCACGGCTCCGCGCGCGCTCAGCGCACAGTCATAGGACTCCTTGAGCGTCCCCTCTTCATCATAAGCCTCGGTACGATTTGCCACCGCGCCGACCGTCGTGCCGTTCAGACGGAGGAAACCGGTCACCATATCCGGAGCGTAATCCGCCTTCAGCTCGAGGAAATTGTTGTCGTCTGCTATGTTGGAAAGAAGAATTGTCGTATCGCCGGCCGCATTTGCGAGGTCTGCACACGCGCGGTTCAGCTCGTCCGTGCACTCCTCGTAGGAAAGGTCGTCCTCATTGTTCGCCGGAAGCATGCAGACAAGCGCGCGGATCTGCGCCATAATCTCGTCCTCTGTACCGACAAAGTCAACCAGCCCTGCCTCCTCGCTCTGGAACTGTGCAGAAGCCGTGTTGCACTTTTCTTTGACGTTGCCGTCCAACGCGTTCGGCGCGTTCACGAACAGCTCCGCTTTCGAACCTTCCATAAATGTAAAATCGGTAAGTCCCGGCACAAGCGCCAGGCCGCCGCCGCATCTGCCGAACACCGCCGTGATCTGCGGAACGATGCCGGATGCCAGCGCCTGCTTCTTATAGATCTCGCCGAACGCGTTCAGCGCATCCGTCGCCTCCTGTAGCCTCAGGCCCGCGCAGTCCAGAAGCCCGATCACCGGAGCGCCCATGTTCAGCGCCATGTCGTAAATACCCGCAATTTTCTTTGCGTGCATCTCGCCGATCGTACCGCCGAGCACGGAAGGATCCTGGCTGTAAACATAGACCAGATGACCGTCGATCAGACCGTAGCCCGTGACTACGCCATCCCCCGGCGTCTGCGTCTGCTGCATGTTGAAATCAGTATTCCTGGCAGTGACGTATCCGCCGATTTCAACAAAACTGTTCTCGTCGAGCAAGGAAGCGATCCTCTTGCCCGCTAAGCTTTGTGCTGTATTACTCATTCTTCAGCCCTCCATCGCTATATTTTGAAATAGAATCCTGCTCCGCAGGCAGCCGTAAGGTCTCCTGCGACATGGAATCCAATTTCTGCCGAGTATATATTATCCTCTTTCTCCCGAAATTGCAAGCTTTTTCGTCAGCCAGAAAAAAACTGCCGCAAAGCAGCATATTTGCGATCCAAACAATGCTGTTTTACGGCAGTCTTCGCTGTCTTATCTGAACTATCGCTATTTCCAGTAGACGTAATACACTGCGCTGGTTGATTTTTTAGATCCGCTGCTGCGCTTTACCCGGATATAGTAGGTCCCCGGCGCGACCTTGAGATTCCCGGCGTTGCCGCCCCAGCTATATTTCTTGATCGTCTTCAAAGATGCATTGTTATTTTTTAGGTCAGCCATGTTGATTCCGTTCTTATAGCTCGGTCCGTAAAGAGTAAAATTCACCTTAGCGGTTCCCTCCGCGTAGAGCTTGAATGTAAGCGTCTTACTCTTGGTCACTTTAAACTTATACCAGTCGGCCTTTGATTTGCTCTCTCCTGCAGCAATGATCCCGCATGCCTTTTTCTTTGACTTAACCGTCGCCGCCTTCGACTTGGTCTTTCCGCCTTTATCCGTAATTTTGATATTATTATCTGCTTTTGTCATCGCGACTACCGCAAGCACGTATCTCCCGACATTAGATACCTTGACGTAGTAAGTGCCTTTTGCCAGCGCATACTCCGCATAAGTAGAAGAGCTTATCGGATCCATCAGCTTGACAGACTGGGATTTATCCAGCGCTTTCTTCTTATTATTACACAATGTCACATGAATCCCGAATGAACTGCCGTTGAGGCTCTCCGCCCCTGTCACCCGTACAAAGGACGGCTTCGTCAGCTTAAATTTATGGTAGACGGTCGTGCCGCTTTCACATTGTCCCGCATAGGAAAATGTACCCGCCTCATTCTTCATCTTCACTTCCTTCTTCGTAGCCGCCGATACGCTTATTCCGCAAAGGAAAACCATCATTGCCGTCAGAGACAACAGCTCCACAATTTTTCGTCTGAAATAACCTTTTGTTTCCATAACACAACTCTCCTCTCCCGGTGTGTTGAAACAATTGGAATCTCCGGCTCTTCCGCGGGAGATCCAACCACTACTTGTATTGCGTTTATTATATATAACATGGAAGGATATGTCTATAAAAAGTTTTTCATCCGTTATCTCTCAGAGCTTTGCCAGCTCCACAACTGTCCGAAAACAGTATGGATAGTCCCGTCTGGGCACCTTCTCCGTCGCAATGACCGGATACAAGGCATATGTATTTCCGTCGACCTTACACTGCACAGTCCCTACTCGATACCCTTTTTCAACCGGAGCCGTAAGGCTGTCTGCAAGCTCAACGCAAATCTCAATCTGTTCCTCCGGGCGCATCAAAATCCTCCGCGAACCATTCCCGCTTTCCCCTGAAAGGGCCGCGCCGGAGCCGCCATCTTCTCCAATGCCATTATCCCTATCAGAGCTTTCCCTCTCCGCCTCCGCTCCTACCTCGATCGCCGCACTCTCCTGCTGCCCGTCCTTCACCGGAAGCCATGTAGTCCCCAGCTTCGGCGCCGCAAGCTCCCGCAGCTCATAGTTCTCCAGCCCATAATTCACCAGCTTCTTCGTGTCCACCCACTTATAACCCTTGTGGCTCGGCCAACCGCAGGCGAGCAGCGCAACAATCAGCAGCTTCCCGTCCCGCTTCACCGCCCCGACATAGCAATATCCGGCTTTCGCGGTAAAGCCCGTCTTTCCGGACAGCGCTCCGTCCAGGATCTGAAGAAGCGCGTTGTGATTCGTACAGCCATAGCTTCTGCTGCCTGCAATATTCGTAAAAGTGCAGGAGGGCGTCCGCGTGATCTCCAGAAACTCCCCCGCCTTTGGCGACTGTGTAAGGCAATAGCGCATGACAAGCGCAAGCTCCCGCGCCGTCGTATGATGCTCTCCGCCTTCGTTCTGCGCATCCAGACCATTTGGGGTAACATAGTGGGTCTGCGTGCAGCCGATCTCTCCCGCCTTCTCATTCATCTTCGCCGCAAAGCCCTCCACGCTCCCACCGATCGTCTCTGCGATACACACCGCAGAATCATTGTGCGATTCAAGCATCAGCGAGCAGAGCAGATCGCGCAGATAAAAGCTGTCCCCCTGCACCATGCCAAGCTTCACCTTCGGCTGCGACGCGGCGTTCTCCGATACCGTACAGACGGTATCCGGAGCCGCCTCCTCGAGCGCAAGGATGCAGGTCATGATCTTTGTCGTGCTCGCCATCGGAAGCTCAGTCTGCGCTTCCTTTTCATATAGAACACGCCCGCTTTCACCATCCATCAGGACAGCGCTGCGGGCGTAAAGTCCGAGGTCCTCCTGCGCATTGGCATTCCGTGTTCCAAAGAAAAGCAATGCCGCCGCCAAAAGACCTGCCACGATTCTCTTCCATCCATCCGCCATAAGGAAAGTTCCCTTTCAAAAAGCTCCTCCCTCATATCTATGCGGATATCTTTGCTTTCATGTATGATCCCGTCAAAGCTATCTGTCTTCAGACATCCAGCTTCATCTGAATCTCTTCCTCAGCCTCCGCCTTGAAATCCTCGATCTGCACCGGATTCATCTCGGGAAGCTCATCCAGCGAATGCATGCCAAAATGGCGCAGGAAATCCTCCGTCGTTCCGAACAGCAGCGGACGCCCGGGTGCGTCCAGACGCCCGAGCTCCTTGACAAGATTGTATTCGATCAGCTTGTTCACCGCATGATCGCACTTGACACCGCGGATCTTCTCAATCTCCAGCTTTGTGATCGGCTGCTTGTACGCAATGATCGAAAGCGTCTCCATAACTACGTCCGTGAGCACCGGTCTGCGCGGCTGCTTCGCCACACGGATCAGATATTCATACAGCTCGCTTTTCGTGCAGAGCTGATAGGAATCCTCCAGCTCCGTGATCTGTATGCCCCGGTCTTCCTCCCGATATCGCTCCATCATATGACCGATAATCTTCTTCGTCGTCTCTGTGTCCTGCTCGATCGCCTTTGCGATCTTTTCTGTCTCTACAGAATCACCGACCGCAAACAAAATCGCCTCAATCGCGGCCTCTGCCTCTCTTCTATCCACTCTGTATTCTCCATTTCTGTATTCCTGAGACCGTCTCCGGTTTCCTTTTTCTGGCCGGCTCTCTCAGTCGTAGTCCTGGTCAAGCGTCAGCTCCGCGCCCTCTTTCCCCGTATAGGAGATCCGAATATCGGCAAACGTCTCGTCCTGCTCCACCTCGACCGTTCCTTCCTTCATCAGCTCCAGCAGCGTCAAAAAGGTCACAATCGTGTACATCTTTCCTTTTCTGAGTGTCATGAGTTCACGGAATGTGCAGCGTTTCCGCCCCGTTATGTAGCGTCCGACGAAGCGCATCGTCTCCGTCAGGTCGACCTCCTCGCGCCTGACGTTCCCGAATTTGCTCCTCACCGGATCTATGCGGTTCTCCTGCCTCTTCAAAAGCTCCTGAAACAGTGCGTGCAGCTTGTTCAAGGTCAGCCCGTCCAGAAGCTCCTCCACATCCACCGGCTCCTGGTACGCCAAAACTTCCTCCGGCATACTCGCGTTCTTATACAGATGCAGCGCCGCGCCATCCTGCCGATCCCGAAGCTCATAGGACATATATTTGTACATCTTATATTCCAGAAGCTTCTGAACCAGCTCCTCTCTCGGATCGATCTCCTCGCCGTCCTCCGTCACCTCCGGCGGCAGAAGCATCCGGGATTTAATATCGAGCAGCGTAGCCGCCATGACGAGAAATTCGCTCATTACATCGAGGCTCTCCTCCGGCAGCTCGGCAATATACTCCATATATTGATCCGTGATCTCCACAATCGGAATGTCATAGATGCTGACCTTATTCTTTTCGATCAGATGCAGCAGCAGATCCAGCGGTCCCTCGAAAGCCTGCAGCTTCACCGGTATTCCCATACGATTTCCTCATTTCATCTCAGATTACAAACAGCTTTGGAGAGCGATTGCTTCGCCCAATCATCCGTCGCCAAATCGCAGATGCCTGTGAGCAAGCTCCCGCATCTGCATTTGTCGCCGTCCGACACGGCTCATTGCTTTCACGAAATATCCAGCACGACCAGCTCCGGCGGATTGTTGATGCGGATTGGGATCGAATGGCTGCCGAGACCGGCGCTCACTACCAGCTGCTTTCCCCGCCGTTTGAATATCCCCCGATCGTATTTCGGGAACAGCCGGAACTGCGGGGTGACCACTCCGCCAAAATAAGGCAGGCGGATCACGCCTCCGTGCAAATGTCCGGCAAGCGTCAGCTCCGCGCCCCAGGCGGCATAGGCCTCAAAATAGACCGGATTATGCGCCAGCAGAATATTATAGCGTTCTTCATCCGGTGCGCCGAGAAGCTCTGTGATCTGGCCTGCCGTCAGCTCATTCTTCTGAAATCGCCTGTAGCACTGCCACGGAAGCTCCAACCCCCAGACCGTAATCGGCATTTTCTGGAGATCGATCCGCTCACAGGAATTTTTCAACAAATGCACGCCGAAGCTTTGGATCGCCTCAAAGAAACGGTTCCCGTCGCCGCCGTACACCTCCGTGTATTTTCTCACCTTATATTCATGGTTTCCTTCCACATAGTAGACCGGATACTGCTTCGTCAACTCATCCATCAATGCCAACGCGACATCCATCTGCGGCTCCTGCGTGGCGACGAGCATATCGCCGGCCACGAAAACAGCCTCCGGCTTCTCGTTCCGGATCGCCTGCAGCAGCACACTGTTGCCCTCGCCGTACGACGCGTTGTGCAGATCGCTCAGCAATATCGCAGAAAACGGCTGCTGCGGTCCCCGCAGGTCGTCGCTCACCTTTATCCGATATCTTGTCAATTTGAAATCCGACATGGTACCTTCCGCCTTTCCCGCCGTGCTTTTCCTCACTACCTTCTAAGCCCTGTCCGGCTTCGCTTTTCCGCTATTTCATCCTCTGCTCCACGAAACTTCAGTTCCCTTTTATTCGTCCGTTTCACAAAACCCAGCGCTCCCACATTTCATCGAGGCAATCCAGATAACCCGCTTTTTCCACGGCATTCACCGTGACGATCGGGACGCTGCCGAGTACCTTCCCATTCAACGTGTACACGTACTCGCCTACCTGCGCGCCTTGTTCGAGCGGAGCTCTAATCTCCTCCTGCCAGCAGACCGTGCGCTCGATCGCGGAAAAATCTTCCTTCTCCGTGCTCAGATAAGAAAACTCGTTCGCGTACTTTACGTCGGCAAACGGTTCCGCCGCGCCGCGCACCCTGATCTGCGGAAGCGTCTCCATCGCGTCGTCGTGATAAAGGGTGCAGCAGGCAAAGCCATAGCCCAGAATCTTCGCCGCCTCCGCGAAGCGCGTCTTCGAGTCCGGCGCCGTCATCACCGTGCCGATCAGCCGGATCCCGCCTCGCTGCGCCGTCGCGCTCAGACAATATTTCGCGTAGCTGGTGCTCCCGGTCTTCAATCCGTCGCAGCCGTCGAAGGCCCGCAGCAGTTTATTTGTGTTCGTGAGCGTAAATTTGCTGCTTCCCTTCGCCGTCACATGCGTGATGTCCTCCATCCAGATCTTAGAATAATCTGTCACCTGCGGGAATCGCGCCAGCAGTTCCCTCGACATCAGCGCAACGTCGCGCGCGGTCGTGTAATGCTCCGGGGAATCCGTCAGGCCGCAGCAGTCCACAAAATGCGTGTTCACCATGCCGAGCTCGGCAGCTCTCTCGTTCATTCGCGCGACAAACGCCTCCTCCGAGCCCGAGATATGCTCTGCCATCGTCACCGCCGCATCGTTCCCGGACGCGATGACGATACACTTCAGAAGTGTCTCGACCGTCTGGCTCTCGCCCTCCTCGAGGAACACCTGCGAACCACCCATCGACTTCGCGTGCGCGCTCGTTGTCACCCGCTCGTCAAGCTTCAGCCGCCCTTCCGCGAGCGCCTCAAAGATCAGCAGCATCGTCATCACCTTCGTGACGCTCGCCGGATGTACCTTCGCGTCGGCGTCCTTCTCGAAGAGCACCGTCCCCGTGGACACCTCCATCACCAGCGCATGCGGCGTCTGCAGCTCCAGCACGGCTGTCTGAGGCTGCGCAGCAGCATCTGTATTATCCTGCACAGTCTCCGCCATCTGGGCACCTGCCGCTTCCTCTGCCCGGATCTGTACCGTCCAAACCGGCACCGCCAGCATCCATACCGCCATCAAACAGCATATTAACTTTTTCATTCCAACACGTCCCTGAATTCTCTCTATAAACTATATTAGAACAGGGATGGAAAAATTACAGCAGCGGCGCAAAGAGCCTCAGCACGCTCTGCCAGATACGCGGCCAGATGCCCTGGCCTCTCCAGTCCTCCACCGTGATCTCTCGGCACTCTCGGAACAGCTCCATCGCGTCCTCCTTGATCTGCATGACAGCTTCGGTGCCGTACATCCACACTCCACACTCAAAATGCAGATACAGACTGCGAAAATCCAGATTCACCGTACCCACCACCGCGATCCGGTCGTCACTTACAAACGACTTCGCGTGCAGAAATCCCGGCTCATATTCAAAGATACGCACTCCCGCCTCCAGAAGCGCCCCATAATACGAGCGCGTCAGCAGGAATACAAGTTTCTTGTCCGGAATGCCCGGCGTGACAATGCGCACATCAATCCCGCTCTTCGCCGCCAGCTTCAGGGCCGTCGTCATCTCGTTGTCTGTGATCAGATATGGCGTGAAGATATAGACATAACGCTTCGCGCGATTGATAATGCTCAGGTAAACATTCTCTCCGACCGTCTCGTGATCGAGCGGCGTATCCGCGTAAGGCTGCACAAAACCGTCGTCCTCAAACTCCTGCTCGTGCCACACATGCGGACGGTACTTCTCGTAGTCAACCTTCTCCCCGGAGAGCGCGCTCCACATCTGGAGAAACATGACGGTGAAGTTCCAGACTGCCTCGCCTTTCAGCATAATGCCGGTATCCTTCCAGTAGCCGAAGCGCTCACGCTTATTGATATACTCATCGGCTAGATTAATCCCTCCGGTGAACGCCGTATAGCCGTCGATCACCGTGATCTTGCGGTGATCCCGGTTGTTCAGGAGCACAGACGGGATCGGCACAAGCGGATTGAACACCTCGCAGCGGATCCCGCGGCGCTGCAGCTGAAGCTGAAACTCCTGCGGCATCGTGCTGACACAGCCCCAGTCGTCGTAGATCAGGCGCACGTCGAGACCCATGCGAACCTTATTTTCGAGGATGTTGAGGATGCTCTGCCACATCTCGCCGTCGTCGATGATAAAATATTCCATGAAGATAAAATGCTCTGCCTGCTCGAGCTCCTGCAGCATCGTCGCGTACAACTCCTCGCCGACGCGAAAATACTTCGTCTTCGTCCCCTCATGGAGCGGAAAACCAGCGACGTCGCTGATATAGGCGGACTGTCTCGCCGCGGCCTCGCTGTGCTTCCCCAGATGCTCTCTGGCCGTTTCATCCGTCCCTATATGCTCCTCGGCATCCTTCGCGGCCTCGTCAAGCTTCTGCTGCGTCTCTTTTCCGATCCAGGTCTTTCCGAACAGCAGGTAGATCACCGCCCCCACGATCGGAAGCGCGAGGATCAATGTCGTCCACGCGAGCTTATAGGATGGATTGATGTCTTTGCTCGTGATCCACAAAATCGCCACGACGCTTAAAATGCTGATCAGAGTAGCGACAAAGGGAAAACGGTTCCGAAGCACCACGACGGCAAAAATGATCCAGATCACCTGCGTCAGCACGGCAAGCCCGATCGTCAGCACACGTCCCAACAGACGTTTCGAGGTCTTCTTCACGCATTTCACCTTCCCTTACAATTTACTTATATCAAAAGTGTGCTTTGCGCAGCTTTGCAATTTCCTTACCGTATCAGAAAGCACACTTTTGCCGCGCGCGAGCAGGCTGCAAAGCAGCGTCTTCCACTCTGCGAGCTGCGCATCGACACTCTTTCAGTAAACTCCCCAGGAGTTTACTGAAAAATCCCTGACCACTTCTGACCAGGGATTTCACGCACATTAGTTGAATTTACGCTTACGGGCCGCTTCAGACTTTTTCTTGCGTCTTACGCTCGGCTTCTCATAATGCTCTCTCTTACGAATCTCCTGCTGGATCCCAGCCTTTGCGCAGTTTCTCTTGAAACGGCGCAGAGCACTGTCCAGAGTCTCGTTTTCTTTCACGATTACATTTGACATTCTCTCACACCTAACCTCCCTCCAGTTGTAGATTGTGCAAATACAACTGTCTGGGTACATTTATTGCACTACCGCAAGTATACCATATTTTCTGAATTCGTCAACCATTTTTGCAGAAATAGGAGCAGAAAGATTGTATTTTTCGTGAACATGACGAATTCAGACTGTTTTCGACCCTTTTCTACTTGATCTGCGCCGTCAGCACTTCCTTCGCCTTTGCAAGCGCGTCCTCGATGCCAGCCGGGTTCTTGCCGCCCGCCTGCGCCATGTTCGGGCGTCCGCCGCCGCCTCCGCCGACCAGAGCCGCGATGCCCTTGATCAGATTTCCCGCGTGCGCGCCCAGCTTCTGCGCCCCGTCCGTGGCGGTCGCCATGAGGTTCACCTTGCCGTCGCACACCGACGCAAGCAGCACCACGCCTTCGCCAAGCTTTTCCTTGAGCTGGTCTCCGAGCTCGCGCAGCCCGTTCATATCCACGCCCTCCAGCTTCGACGCGAGCAGCTTCACGCCGGATACCTCGCACACCTGATCCATCACGTCGCCGAGCGCATCCTTCGCCAGCTTGCTCTTGAGCGACTCGTTCTCGCTCATCACAGACTTCAGCTCTGCCTGCAGGGAAGCGATCTTCCCGAGCAGGTCGGCCGGACTTGTCTTTAAAAGCTTCGCCGCCTCCAGAAGCTCCTTCTCCGTATTCTTATAATAGGCAAACACACCTTTTCCGGTCAGCGCCTCGATCCTGCGCACGCCGGCCGCAATACCGGACTCGGACACGATCTTGAACGTCGCGATCTCTGATGTATTTTTCACATGCGTGCCGCCGCAGAGCTCCTTTGAAAAATCGCCCATCGACACGACGCGCACCTCGTCGCCGTACTTCTCGCCGAACAGAGCCATCGCCCCCGTCTTTTTCGCGTCCTCGATCCCCATGATCCTCGTCTCGACCGGAAGTCCCGCCGCGATCTCCTCGTTGACGATCGTCTCCACCTTCTCGAGCTCTTCCGGCGTCATCGCCTGGAAATGCGCAAAGTCGAAACGCAGCCGGTCCGGCGTCACCAGAGAACCCTTCTGCTCCACATGCGATCCGAGTACCGTCTTCAGCGCCTTCTGAAGCAGGTGCGTCGCGCTGTGGTTCTTACAGGTATCCTTTCTGCCTTCCGGCCCGACGGTGAGCGTCACGGTGTCGCCGGTCTTGATCATACCCTCGGCCATATAGCCCACATGCCCGTACTTTCCGCCGAGCAGATGGATCGTATCCTCTACAATGAATTTGCCCGCCGCGCAGGAGATCGTGCCCTTGTCGCCCTCCTGGCCGCCCATCGTCCCGTAGAACGGCGTTTTCTCCGTGATCACGGTGCCGCGCACGCCCTCGGTGAGCGCCTCGGTAAGCTCCGTGTCCGTCGTCAGCACGGTGATCTTTGAATCGCAGATCAGGGAATCATAGCCGACGAACTCCGTCGTGATCTCCGCCGGGATCTGGTCGTAGACCGTCGCGTCCGCGCCCATGTAATTTGTCGTGCCGCGCGCCTTGCGGGCCTTTGTTCTCTGCTCTTCCATGCAGGCCTTAAAGCCTTCCTCGTCGATCGAATAGCCCTTCTCCTCAAGGATCTCCTTCGTCAGGTCGAGCGGGAATCCGTAGGTATCGTAGAGCAGGAACGCGCCCTTGCCCTCGAGCGTCTTCACGCCCTTCTTCTCAAGCTCCGCCTCCATGTCAGACAGAATGCTCAGTCCCTGGTCGATCGTGCGGCTGAACTTATCCTCCTCCTGAGAGAGCACCTTGAAGATGAAATCTCTCTTCTCCTCCAGCTCCGGATAGCCGTCCCTGGAGCCCTCGATCACGGTTTCGCTCAGTTTCGAGAGGAATCCGCCCTCAATGCCGAGCATTCTCCCGTGACGCGCCGCGCGGCGGATCAGACGGCGCAGCACATAGCCGCGGCCCTCGTTCGTCGGCATGATGCCGTCCGAGATCATGAACGTCGCGGAGCGGATATGATCCACGATCAGGCGGATCGAAATGTCCTTCTTCTCGTCCGTCTTGTACTGCACATGGGCGAACTCGCAGACCTTGTCGCGCAGCGCCTGGATCGTGTCCACGTCGAAGATGGAATCCACCTCCTGCACCACGACGGCCAGACGCTCAAGGCCCATGCCCGTATCAATATTTTTTTGGGTCAGCAGCTCATAGTTGCCTTTCCCATCGTTCTCAAACTGGGTGAAGACGTTGTTCCACACCTCGATGTAACGGTCGCAGTCACAGCCCACTGTGCAGGTCGGCTTGCCGCAGCCGTATTTCTCCCCGCGGTCATAATAAATCTCCGAACACGGACCGCACGGACCCGCGCCGTGCTCCCAGAAATTGTCCTCCTTGCCAAAGCGGAAGATGCGATCCTCAGGAATTCCAATCTGCTCATGCCAGATATCCCAGGCCTCGTCGTCCTCCAGATACACGGACGGATACAGGCGATTCGGATCCAGCCCGACCACCTCGGTCAAAAACTCCCAGGACCACGCGATCGCTTCCTTCTTAAAGTAATCACCGAACGAAAAATTTCCCAGCATCTCAAAAAAAGTACCGTGGCGCGCGGTCTTACCCACGTTCTCGATATCGCCTGTGCGGATACACTTCTGGCAAGTCGCCACCCTGCGCTTCGGCGGGATCTCCGCCCCCGTAAAATAAGGCTTCAGAGGCGCCATGCCCGCATTGATCAAAAGCAGGCTCTTGTCATTGTGTGGCACCAGCGAGAAGCTGTTCATCACCAGATGATCCTTGCTCCTGAAAAAGTCCAGAAACATTTTTCTCAGTTCGTTTACTCCGTATTTCTCCACGATCGTTCCTCCAGCTTTCTATTCTCTTTTATTTTTCCCATAAAAAACAGACGCAATCAGCATCCGTTCGGATTTACGCCAAATTTCCAGAAAACATCCGCGGTCTTTCCATATAGTACCACTCTGTCCGTCTCCGATCCTATTTTATCTCCTGCTGCCCCGCCTGCTGCGCCTTCTTCGCGTCCTTGCGGTCGCGCAGTTTCTTCCCGCAGAAGATCGCGCCAATCGCGACTCCCACCAGGATCACAAGCTCAACAAATTCCGTGACAAACTCGCTCAAAAATGCTGTCATGTCGTTTTCCCTCTCCTATCCGTCTCAAACCGTGCTCCGGCCTTGCCGGCGTGGCTCGTTGTTTTCGCGTACATCTTAGCACACAGAGTCCTTGTTTTCAACTAATTTATTGCGTCGGTAAACCCTCGTCCTCGATCAGATCTTCCCCATCCGCAGCGCTCGTCGCCAGCTGGTCGCAGCGTTCATTCTCCGGATGCCCATCATGCCCTTTCACCCAGATATACTGAATGCTGTGAGGCTTCGCAGCCTCCAAAAGCCGTGTCCATAGATCCACATTCTTGACCGGCTCGTTTTTCCCACGCTTCCATCCCTTTTTCACCCAGCTGTCGATCCAGTGCTGGTTGAACGCGTCGGTCAAATACTTTGAGTCTGAATAAAGTTCTACTTCACAAGGACGGTTCAGCGCTTCCAATCCAACAATCGCCGCCATCAACTCCATGCGGTTGTTCGTCGTCTTTCGGTAACCCTGCGAATATTCCCGCTCGTGCAACTCGCCCCGCGTATCCACGTACTGCAGAACTGTACCGTAGCCGCCGGGACCGTCCGGGTTGCCGCGCGCAGCGCCGTCTGTAAAAATCTTTACCAGCATAATAATCTCCTTATCGTCTATGCTTACGTCTCGGCACTCATCGACTGACAGCCTGCCGCGCGACATCTTTATTGCTCTGTCTCCTCCAGCATCCTCTGGATCTGATCCGCGGCCTCCCGCGATTTCCTGCGCGCGCGTCCGGATGAACTGACGCCGGCCACAACATCTCCCGCGGAGGCGACCACCGGAAAATAGAAATCACATCTTGTTTTGTCGTTGCACACGTTGACCGGAATCCCGAAGCACTTGCACGCCGCGTAGATCTCGTGGTTCGTCTGGTTCGAGTTCGTCGCTGCGATCACGAACGCCGCGCCCGTAATGTCCTCTCGTTCAAACGTCTTCCTGAGGATCGTGATCTTTCCTTCCGCCTCCAGCTCCTTCAACTCGGGATTCACCTCCGGCGCGATCACAACCAGATGATCTGTAAAATCAGTCAGCACCCGTATCCTCCGCTTGGCGATCGTTCCCGCGCCCGCCACCACGACCTTCTTGTCAGAAAGGTCGACAAAGATCGGAAAGTACGGCTTCCCCTTGTGTTCCATGTAGTTCTCTCCATTCAACCGTCAGTTTCATGTGTCATACCTCCAAGACACATGACTTCCGCGGATAGTATAGCACATGGACTCTAAAATGGAAACCTAAAAATTCTGTCGACATTTTCTTTCTTTTATATTATAATGTGCATTGTTATGTGCAGATGCTCTGCTGCCTATTATGTCAAGGCTTCCGCACAGACAGACGTTTCGGCACAACATATCTGCTGCGTCCGGGAAAACTATAAAAAGATCGAGGTATAGAGATGGCTATAAATTTTGTGAAAAAGCTTCTGATCCCGGCGGAGGTCAAGAAACAATATCCGCTCCCTGAGAAGGTAATCTCCATCAAGAAAGAAAGAGACGCCGAGATTCGCGACGTCTTCACCGGCAAATCGGACAAGTTCATCCTGATCATCGGGCCGTGTTCGGCGGACGATATAGACGCGGTCATGGACTATCTGCAGCGTCTGGCGAAGGTGCAGGACAAGGTCGGCGACCGTCTGATCCTGATCCCGCGCATCTACACGAACAAGCCGCGGACGACCGGCGAGGGGTACAAGGGTCTGATGCATCAGCCCGACCCGGAGAAGAAGCCGGACGTGTTCGCCGGTATCGTCGCCATGCGAAAGCTGCATGCGGCCGCGATCGAGGAGACCGGCCTGACGGCAGCCGACGAGATGCTCTACCCGGAGAACTGGCGCTATCTGGACGACCTGCTCTCCTATGTGGCGATCGGCGCACGCTCCGTCGAGGACCAGCACCACCGCATGACGGTCAGCGGCATGGACGTGCCGGCCGGCATGAAGAACCCGACGAGCGGTGATCTCTCCGTCATGCTGAATTCCGTCGTGGCGGCGCAGGCGAAGCACAATTTCATCTATCGTGGCTGGGATGTGAACACGGACGGCAATGAGCTTGCACATGTCGTTCTGCGCGGCGCGACCAACAAGCACGGCAACTCAATCCCGAACTATCACTACGAAGACCTGAAGCTCCTGCTCGACATGTACCGGCAGAGAGACCTGAAGAATCCGGCTGCGATCATCGACACGAACCACGCGAACTCCGGCAAGCAGTATCTGGAACAGATTCGCATCGCCAAGGAGGTACTGCACAGCCGCAATTACAACCCGGATCTCAAGAAGCTTGTCAAGGGCTTCATGATCGAGAGCTATATCGAGGACGGCTCGCAGCCTGTCAGCTCAGACTGCCACGTCTACGGCAAGTCCATCACCGATCCCTGTCTCGGCTGGGAAAAATCCGAAGCGCTGATCTACGATATCTATCGGGATTGCTGAGTCCGATTTCACAAAATAGTCCTCCGCAGGAGCTTGCACTTATCTCTGCTGCTCCCCGGAGGACTTTTTTCATCCGTAACAATTAATATAGGCAATCGCTAGGATCAGATTTTGAAAGCACGTCCGCCTCTCACCGCCTCGGATGCGTTGCGCTGTAGACATTTCTCAGCCGCTCCGCGCCCATGTGCAGATACATCTGAGTCGTCGCAATATCGGCATGTCCCATCATCTCCTGAACAGACTTCAAATCCGCCCCATTCTGAAGAAGATGTACGGCAAATGAGTGGCGCAGCGTATGCGGTGTGATGTCCGCAGTAATGCCGGCCTTCGCCGCATAGGACTTAATCAGCTTCCAAAAGCCCTGCCGACTCATCGGCCTGCCGGAGCAGTTCACAAACAGGTACTCGCTCTCCTGTCCTTTCAGCAGCACAGCCCTGCTCTCGCGCAGATACAGCTCAAGCGCCTGCCTGGCCTGCTCGCCGAACGGGATCACCCTCTCCTTGTCCGCGTCATGGCAGACCACATATTCCAACGCAAGCTGAACATCCTCAAGCTTCACGGAAATCAACTCGCTGACGCGCATGCCGGTCGCATAGAGAAGCTCCAGCATCGCGCGGTCTCTGCGCTCCTTTGGGCTTGCACCGGATGGCTGCTCCAAAAGCCGCGCAGTCTCCTCCACGCTCAAAATACCGGGCGCCTTCTTCTCAATATGCGGCGCTTTGATCTTCTCGGTCGGATCCTGGTCAATCTGTCGGTTGTGGCATGCATAGTGGAAAAATGCTTTCATGGAAGCAACGCTGCGAGAGACCGTCGCGCTCGACAGTCCCTGCTTTTCCAGATAGAGCACATAGGAATTCAGGTTCGTCGCAGTCACATCGTGTACGTCCTCGATCCCATGCTCAAGCAGATAGTCGTTCAACTTTCTCAGATCTCGCTGATAAGAACTCACCGTGCTCTCAGAAGCATTCCTTGTCTCCTTCAAATAATCGATAAACAGGGGTAGCTCAATTCCCATACCCAAATAACTCCTTGCCTTGCAAAATCTCCCCCTGATCTTGTGTTCGGGACAGGATTACCCCACTCCTGACCCACGGCCCTTATCAATCGATTAACACCAATTATACTCACAAATTTTCGCAAAATCAATGATAATTTTTGCTCAAAAAATGCCGCAAAGTCCTTATATTGCGGCATTTTACAAGATATCGTTCCAGACTGCCAAATCGGCAACCAGATGTTGTAAAAATCCTAAAGAAAAAATTTTAAAAAAATTTTCAGCGTCCAGGTACCGAGAAAAGCCTCCGCCCCACAGCCGAGCAGACACAGGCCGACCATCCCGGCCAAGTCTGCGAGATCTCTGCGATACTCTCCCGCACGGCTTTCGATTCCCATCAGCCCGGCCGCGCTTCTGCGCCAGCGACGCATCAAAAACCGAACCTCTCTCTGCCACATCGCCCCGTACAGAAGCCACTGCGGAAAAAGACAGCAGAGAAACAGCAGGATCCCTTCGTATCCGTCCCGCAGCAGGAAGAGCGCCAGCAACATTCCCGCTGATACCGCCAGCCACCACGCATACATAAGATGAAACAGCAGTCCTGCTGCCGTATAGCCGCTCATCCAGAGGAAAAGCAAAGTCTTCAGCCGGCCCGCAGTGATATACGGCAGTATATCCGCTGCAGATATGGCGCTTTGTTCATACTTCTGAAAGCTGTAAAGACTCAGAAAACCCGCGTAGGTTCCGCTGCCCATGCGCAGCAGCTCAGGCAGGGCTGCCCCGGCCAAGAGTCCCACCATAAGGAACAGCGCAACCGCCGCTTTCCAATATGTGCTTCTCATAAAACAGACGCTCCACAGACACGGCTTTCCCCGCTGTCAAAGCGCCGGGAAGTCCTTTTGCCGCGTTTCCATACAAGCTTTGTCCTATTGTATGTGCGCGTCAAACCGGATATAACAAAAAACAGAGATTCTCTACGATCTGCCGGTCAGATATCCCTTCAGAAAATCATAGATCTGCTGCTCGGTCGGCGGGCAGCCTTTGACATTGTATTCGAATCCGCTCGTGCACCTCCCGATCCCGATCCTGCCTGTCTTGCCCTGATAACCCTGCCCTATACAGATCTTCTCATCCAGCAGATCCAGCAAGCCCTCGTCTCTGAGCCGATCAAGCGCAGGCATCAGATAGCCGTAGCACGCGCTGCAGGACTCGATCTCCTCCACGGAATCACTCAATCCCACGATCCTGCGGGGACGCGGCAGATCCTCATCCTCCATAAAACCCTGCTGCCGGAAATGCGGCTTACACGCGACTCCAGCTTCTCCGTTCCCTACATTGGAGATATCCGAAGGCCCTCGCCCCGCATTGCCGACGCCAAATGGATTCCCCCGCATCTCCTTTGGCTCGTCCGAAGGCTCCTGACCCACACCGCCGTCGCAGGTAAGGATCTCCGCTTTCGACAGATCCGCGCTGCCGACGCCGAGCCGCTCCGCCAGCCGCACATACGGGACCTCGTCAACCTCATAATGCTGCAGCCTGCAGACATATGCATCCACAAGCACCGGATCGCAGGCCGCCATCACGCAGTTGCGCACGACAGGGTTTCCTCCGTCTTCAAAATCCAGGTCACCGCAGATATGGTCCACAACAATGAAGTCCTGACGGATTCCCACGTTCAGATGCGCGATTGGCTTATGCAGTCCCATCGTGTGAAAGCGCCGCTTCTCCGAGTTCGGGATCAGCCCCTTCATGTTCTTCAGGGCGCAGGTGATCTTTGTCTGACAGTGCCCCTTCAGCACCGGGACATTGATCAGGAAATCGACATCGTCCACGCAGTCGCAGAGATTCAGCTTCAGCCCGGCGCAGTCCACACTGTGCGACCGCTCCTTCTGCGCGTCAATAAAACGTACTCCGTACCGCTCAACCAACGCGTCATACCCACAGACCCGAAACGCGTCCATCGTCTTCCCGCCCACCCAAGAGCTTTCCATAAGCGTAATATTCCGGAATCCCTTTTCCTGCAGGTACTCTATGATCCCAGCAAGCACCTCGGGATGCGTCGTCGCGCCATACGAGGGCTCGGACGCGGACACAAGATTCGGCTTGAGCGCGATTCGGCTGTCCCGGCCGGCGATGTGCGCGGCCAGATCCGCCTCTGCAAGCAGAATTTTCGTCATCTGCTTATAGTCCGTGCCGTAAATCTTCAAAATCTGGTTTCGTTCCATACTGTAGTCCTCGCTCTTCTTTTCTCCATCCGGCAGCCTTACATCAATATTCCTTGTCGATTCTCTCCAGCCCGTACTGCGCCAGAAAGTCTGCCAGCTCCTGTCCGTTTCGGATCAGTGCGGCTTCCTCGAACTTTCCGGTCTCCAGATTCTTAAATCCCGCTACCTGTTCGCCGTTGCAGATGCTGCAGCGCAGCACCGGCTTATAGCGCGCCGCGTCAAATGTCTTCTGTTCCGATTTCGCTTTCTTTTTCCCAAACACTGTCTTTTCCCTCTTCATCCGGTTCATTCCGGACCGTAAACTCAAATCCCTGTTTTCCTGTCAGGCAGTTTTTCCGGCAGAAGAAGATCTTTCGCTTCAGATCCGCGCCACGCCGCTCTTTCTCGCAGCCTCCGCAACTGCCTCCGCCACCGCGTCCTTCACACGCGGATCAAACGCCGCCGGCAGAATATAGTCCGCGCTCAGCTCCTCCGCGCCGACAAGCCCGGCCAGCGCGTACGCCGCCGCAATCTTCATCTCATCGTTGATATCGGAGGCCCTCACGTCCAGCGCGCCGCGAAAGATTCCCGGGAACGCCAGAACATTGTTGACCTGATTCGGGTAATCGCTGCGCCCGGTCGACACGACGGCGGCTCCTCCCGCCTTCGCCTCCTCCGGAAAGATCTCAGGCGTCGGGTTCGCGCAGGCAAAAATAACCGGATCCTTTGCCATCGATCGCACCATTTCCTTGGTCAGCGTACCGGGAGCCGACACGCCGATAAACACGTCCGCGCCCCTTATAACCTCTGCAAGCGTACCCTTTTCACAGTTTCTGTTCGTGATCTTCGCCATCTCCTGCTTGATCGGATTCAGGTTTTCGCGCCCTTCATAGATCGCACCGGCCCGGTCCGTCATGATCACATTCTTCAATCCCATGCTCATCAGCAGACGGATGATCGCGATTCCGGCCGCACCGGCTCCGCTCGTCACGATCTTCACCTCGCCGATCTTTTTTCCTACGAGTTTGAGCGCATTGATCAGTCCGGCCAGCGTGATGACCGCCGTGCCGTGCTGATCGTCGTGAAAGACGGGAATATCGCAGCGCTCCTTCAGCCTCCGCTCGATCTCAAAACAGCGCGGCGCGCTGATGTCCTCCAGATTTACGCCGCCGAAGCTGCCCGCAAGCAGCGCTACCGTATTTACGATATCGTCCACACTCTTGCTGCGCACGCACAGTGGAATCGCGTCGACGCCTCCGAATTCTTTGAACAGCACACACTTGCCCTCCATCACGGGCATACCCGCTTCCGGTCCGATATCGCCCAGGCCAAGCACTGCCGTGCCGTCCGTCACAACCGCCACCGTGTTCCAGCGGCGTGTCAGCTCATAGCTCTTGCCGACGTCCTTCTGGATCTCCAGACACGGCTGCGCGACTCCCGGCGTATACGCAAGCGACAGAGCCTCCCTGTCCCCCACGGACGCTCTCGCCGTCATCTCAAGCTTGCCCTTCCATTCGTAGTGAAGTCTCAGTGATTCCTTTGCGTAATCCAAAGTCTCATCCTCCCGCATTGTCTTATTTTCACATGCCATTTTCTATTTTACTGCAATTTCCGTCTTCGTCAACAAGAAACTTTTTTCTTAATCTTTCTTAAACTTTTTTAAAATACTTTACTCATAGCTCATTCTTTTTTATAATAAACATATATATACGTTATTTTTACTATAATAAGATAAGGGGGTATCCTATTGTACACGCGAAGATTTATTTCTGTTCTGGCCGCCGTGCTCTCGGTCGGCATCTGCGCCTTCATCACATACATCAGCCGGGACGTAGACCAGGGAACGCTCATGTTCAATCTCGCTTTTCTCGTCGTGATGCTTCTCATGGTCCTCGCGGCAGTCTCCTTCGGCATATTCCGGCTGATGCGTATCTGCAAAGGTCTGCGGCGCGGCATCGAAACGATCAAAGACGCCGCCGAAAACGGCGCGGTGCTCTCCGGCGGTTATCCGCTGTTCCAGAATCGTTTTCTGGACGACTGCTATCAGCAGTACCGCCGCATGGTCAAGCTCAATTCAGACTCCTCCTGTGATATCCGAAATTTTATCAACGAGGAGGCAATTGAGAATTACGTGCGTCGCGGCATTCTCGAACTGGTTCCGGATATCCTGACAAGTCTCGGCATTCTCGGTACGTTCGTCGGCCTCGTGATGGGACTGCGCGAGTTTGATCCCTCCGGCTACGAGCAGATGGCAGGTTCGGTATCGCCCCTGATCAACGGCATCAAGGTCGCCTTCATCACGTCGATCTACGGCATCTCCCTGTCGCTGGCCTACTCTTTCGACCTGCGCAGTGAATTCGCGAATCTTTCCGCGCTGACGGAGGAATTTCTGGACACCTACTATCTGAATGTCCGTCCGCCCTACGAGATCGACTCGCTGTCGCGCATGCTCCAAAAGCAGAAAGACCGCGAGGAGATGACGCAGGAGCTGACCGGTATTTTCGTCGAGCAGATGACCAAGAGCTTTGAGCAGGTCATCACGCCGGCGTTCGGACGTATGACAAACGGGATCAACCACATCGTCGACACGTTTACACAGAACCAGGCGCAAGTCATGGCGCAGGTGTGCGAATCTGTGATGGGACAGATGCGACAGGATCTCACCGAGGATTTCTCCCGGATCGGCAAGAGTGTCTCTGAGCTCGAAAAGGCTCAGAGCAATTATATGGAATTCATGGATCGCTCGATCTCGCGCATGCAGCAGGCGTTCTCCTCTTTGCAGGAAGATCTGACCCGCACCGGCGAATACAATTCGCAGGCGCTCGACCAGCTTGCGCAGGCACAGCGCGAGGCGCTTCGCATCAACGAAGAGCAGAAGTCGACCTATCAGGAATATATCCGTTTCATGTATCAGTCCATTGAGAAGTTCTCCGAAGTCTGGGAGAAAAATAGTCAGACGCTTCAGGGCTACTCCGATGAGATCGCGAGTATGGGGCCGGTACAGTCCTCTCGGGAAATGCAGCAGGAGCTCGCGGACATTTCGTCCCGGCTGCAGGATATTCAGAAGCGTCAGCAGGACGCCGAGGTCTCGCAGGCGCTTGCCGCTGAGAACCCCGATACGGCCGAGCTTCTCGAACGTACCCTGAAAAAGCTTGACAGCCTTGAGGAGCAGATCGCCGGACCACGCCTGTTTCGTGGTTTCCGCAAGAAATAAGCGGCTCGCTCGCATCATCCCACTCCGGAAGACGAACACGCCTCCGGATGGCCACCCTATAGGTCCTTCCCGGCGGTATGATCGTCTCCCGGGCAATGTTATAAAGTGAGGGCAAATTTATGTATACCAAGCGAAAGAAAACCTATGAACGCCACAATATCTGGCGCTCCTATTCCGATATGATGGCCGGTCTTCTCCTGCTGTTCGTTCTCGTCATGTGCATTTCGTTCATGCAGGCGCAGAAGAATTATCAGGAACGGCTAGCCGAGGAAGCGCAGCACCGGCTCACGCAGGATCAGCTGCAGGCCGAGCTTGATGAAAGGCAGGGACTTCTCGACGAGCAGAGCGCCCTTCTCACTCAGCAGCAGGCGGATCTCGACGAACAGGCTGCCCTTGTCGCACAGCAGCAGGACGATCTGGACAAGCAGGCCGCTCTCGTGCTCTCTCAGCAGTCTGAGCTGGAGAAGCAGAATTCCCTGATGCTCCAGCAGCAGGCCGCTCTTGAGGAACAGGAGACGCTGATGGCCCAGCAGCAGCAAAAGATCGAGCAGATCATCGGCATCAAGGCGGATCTGATCGCGGATCTGAAGCAGGAATTCGACCAGCACAATCTGGGCGTTACCATCGACGAGACAGACGGTTCGATCGCCCTCGATTCCAACGTCCTCTTCGCTCACAACGAGAGCGTGCTGACCGCTGAGGGAAACACAATGCTCAGCCAGGTGCTCCCGATCTACTGCAAAGTGCTCGTGGCCGAGAAATACCAGGATTATCTGGCTGAGGTCCGTATCGACGGCTACACCGACACGAGCGGCGATTATCTCTACAATCTGCAGCTCTCGCAGGAGCGCGCACTGGCCGTCGCCAACTATCTCTTCGGGAACGCCGGCGACTTCCTGACCGAGCAGGAGCTGGGCAAGCTCCGCGAAAAGGTCACCGCGAACGGCCACTCCATGAGCAATCCGGTCCTGGATGAAAACGGTCAGATCGACATGGACGCCTCGAGGCGCGTGGAGATCAAGTTCAGTCTCAAGGATGAGGAGATGATCAACGAGCTGAAGCAGATCATGGATTACACGGCAAGCACCGAGGCGCCGGCGGCACAGTAGCAGGTATAGCTGCTCTGGCTGCTCTGCTGCATCTGAGCATTCGCCTGCCCATCCGTCTGCTCCGGAAGTAATGAGATCCACAATCATCGAAGTTCAATTACACAATTCAGGATCGCAAAAGCCCTGCCGAAAATGTAAACTTCACATTCCCGGCAGGGCTTCTCTTCTTACTCTTGTTTTGTCATTTCAGCTGCAGTCACTCCTGCGAATGCCTGACCCCGCGTTTTTAGTAGCCTTCATTGTGCAGCAGCTTGTGCTCCTTGCCCTTGAGCAGGCCGTCGTAAAGTGCTGTGATCATCGGGTTCTCGTTGCACTTCTTGATGGCCGCCTCGCTGTCCGCGCGGTAGATGCCGGCCGTCCGGGCATCCTTGCTGTCCTCGCCGAAGGTGTACGGCTGACCGCCGCCCATGATGCAGCCCTTGCGGCAAGCCATGATCTCGATCAGGTGGTACTCCTTCTCTCCGCTCTTGACCTGTTCGAGGATCGTGCGCGCGTGCGCAAGCCCGCTCGCCACGCAGATCTTCACGTCCATGCCATTGTACGGAACGGAGAATTCCCGGATGAAGCCATCCTGACGCACGCCGCACTCCGCGATATTCTGGAGCGTCAGCTTGTCGTGTCCCGGAATCAGACGGCGGATCACCGCCTCCGTCACACCGCCGGTCACGCCGAAGATCACGCCGCCGCCGGAGCCGAAGCCAAACGGCACGTCGGCCGACTCCGGATCCAGGTTCGCGAAATCGATTCCCGTCGTCTGGATCATGTCGATCAGCTCGACCGTCGTCAGCACATAATCCGTATCCTGCTCGCCCTCGGTGAAGCTGTTCGGGCGCTTCGCCTCCATCTTCTTCGCCGTGCACGGCATGATCGACACCATCACCGTCCTGCGTCCGTCCGGATTGTTCACCGGATCGCGGTAGTATTCCTTCACGACCGCCGACATCATCCCCTGCGGGGAACGGCAGGTCGACACATTGTCCAAAAATTCCGGATACTGGTCCTTCACGAACTTCACCCAGGCCGGGCAGCAGGAAGTCAGAAGCGGAAGCTTCTCTCCCTTCGAAATGCGGTCGATAAACTCCGCGCTCTCCTCCATGATCGTCAGATCGGCGCTGAAGGTTGTATCATAGACCTCGTCAAAACCCATACGGTGCAACGCGTTCACGATCTTGCCCATCACACTCTCGCCGTTCGGGAAACCGAACTCCTTGCCGATGGCCACGCGCACGGCCGGGGCGACCTGTGCCACTACGCGGACGTTCGGATCGTACAGCACATCCCAGACCTCGGTACGGTTGTGATGGATGCTGATTGCGCCCGTCGGACAGTGCACGCGGCACTGACCGCAGTTCACACAGTCCGTCTCGGCGAGCAGCTTGTTGAATGCCGGGATCACCATCGCTTCCGCTCCGCGGTACGCGAAATCCAGAGCGCCCACGCCCTGCAGCTCCGAGCAGACACGCACGCAGTTGCCGCAGAGTGTGCACTTGTTCGGGTCGCGCACGATGGACGGGGAGCTCATATCCAGCGGATGCATCTCCTTGTAATTGTCGTAGCCGACCTCCATGACGCTGAAGCGCTTTGCCAGCTTCTGCAGACTGCACTCGCCGTTTCGCACGCAGGTCGTACAGTCGCGATGATGCGCCGCCAGCAGCAGCTCCACGATCATCTTTCTGTATTTTCTCAGCCTCGCCGTATTCGTAAAGATCACCATGCCGTCACGCGGCTCCTCGGAGCAGGTGGCAAACATCCTGCCGCGGTCGTCCTCGCAGGTACACAGGCGGCAATCTCCGACGATGGAGAGCTCCGGATTGTAGCAGAGTGTCGGAATATCGATCCCCGCCTTGCGGATGATCGTCAACACATTTCTCTCATTGGTAAAGCTTACTTTTCTACCGTCAATAGTCATTACTCCCATATCGTCACCTCCTTAGTCCTCGATGCTGACCGCGCCGAACGCGCAGTTCTCTTTACATGCTCCACAGTGAATACACTTCTTCGGATCGATCACAAACGGCTTCTTGAGCTCGCCCGAGATCGCGCCAACCGGACAGTTCTTCGCGCACTTCGAACAGCCCTTGCACAGCTCCGGATCGATCACGTAGGTCTTCATCGCCTGACAGACCTTCGCGCGGCACTTGTGGTCGACGATATGCTCCTCGTACTCATGACGGAAGAGACGCAGCGTGGAGAGCACCGGCAGCGGCGCGCTCTTCCCGAGGCCGCACAGCGCCATGTTCTTCACCATCTCGCCCAGCTCCTCCAGGCGGTCGAGATCCTCCAGCTCGCCCTTGCCCGCGACAATCTTCTCCAGGATCTCCAGCATGCGCTTCGTACCCTCGCGGCACGGCACGCATTTTCCGCAGGATTCTCTCTGCGTAAAGCTCATGAAGAAGCGCGCCACCTCGACCATGCAGGTATGCTCATCCATGACGACCAGTCCGCCGGAGCCGACGATCGCGCCGTACTTCTTCACAGAGTCAAAGTCGAGCGGAACGTCCAGATGCTCCTCTGTCAGACAGCCGCCGGACGGTCCGCCGATCTGCACAGCCTTAAACTTCGCGCCGCCCTTCAGGCCGCCTCCAATATCAAAAATGATCTCGCGCAGCGTCGTGCCCATCGGCACCTCGATCAGACCGGTGTTCTGAATGGAACCGGTCAGGGAGAAGGTCTTCGTGCCCGGACTGCCCTCCGTGCCGTAGCCCCGGTACCAGTCGGCGCCGTTTAAGACGATCTTCGGCACATTCGCGTAGGTCTCCACATTGTTCAGCACGGTCGGCTTCTCCCAGAGACCCTTCTCTACCGTGCGGGGAGGCTTCACGCGCGGCATACCGCGGTTACCCTCGATGGACGCCGTCAGCGCCGAACCCTCGCCGCAGACGAACGCGCCCGCGCCGCGGTTGATATGCATATGGAAGGAGAAATCGCTCCCGAGAATGTTGTCGCCCAAAAGTCCTCTCTCCTCGAGCTCGGCGATCGCGTGGCGGAGGCGCTTCACGGACATCGGGTACTCCGCGCGCACATAGATATAACCGTCTCTCGCCTTCACCGCGTAGGCCGCGATCATCATGCCCTCGATCAGCCGGTAGGGATCGCCTTCCATGACGGAGCCGTCCATGAACGCGCCCGGGTCTCCCTCGTCGCCGTTGCAGACCACGTAGCGCACGGTCTCCTTCTGGCGCGCCACCTGCTGCCACTTGCGTCCCGCCGGGAAGCCGCCGCCCCCGCGGCCACGCAGACCGGACTTATCCACTTCGCTGATGATCTCGTCCGGGGTCATCTCAAACATCGCTTTCTCGAGCGCCTTGAAGCCGCCGCTCGCTATGTACTCGTCGAGAGACTCCGCGTCAAATTTACCGCAGTTCTCGAGCACAAGGCGTGTCTGCTTCGCGATGAACGGAATCTCCTCCGGCTTCTTATATGAAATATCATTTTGCTTGTAAAGCAGGCGCTCCACGATCTCGTCGCCCTGCACGCTGCACTTGAAGATCTCCTCACAGTCCTCCGGCTGAACCTTCGTATACTGGATCGCCTGATCGCCCTTCTGGATGCGGACCAGCGGTCCCAGCTCGCAGATGCCCTGACAGCCAGTCTTCTTCACGCCGACATGCGCGCCCTGCTCATGCGGCGCAAATTCGAGCACCACACCCGGAGCGTCCTTCGTGATCTCCAGGAATTTCTCATAGATCTTCTCGGAACCGGTCGCGATACATCCGGTGCCGGAACAGACAAGGATCCTGCAATCATAGGAACCCAGTGTCTGCTTCGCCTCTTCCCGAACCTGTGCTAACGCCTCTTTCGTCTGGATCATGCATCGCCGCCTCCTCTCAACTTATCGATCACTTCCTCCGCCTTCTCAGGCGTCATCCGCGGATAGACGTCCTCGTTCACCATCATCGTCGGCGCCAGTCCGCACGCGCCCAGACAGGATACGGTCTCCACCGTGAACATCATGTCGTCCGTCGTCTTTTTCTTCTTGGAAAGTCCCAGCTTCTTGTACAGGGCTTCGAGCACCGGCATAGATTTACGCACATGGCAGGCCGTCCCGTCGCACACCTTGATCACGTATTTTCCCTTCGCCTCAAAGGAAAAGTTCTCGTAGAATGTCGCGACGCTGAACGCCTTCGCCTCTGTGATCCCGATCTGCCCCGCCACATAAGTCAGCAATTCACCCGGCAGATAGCGGTATTCTTCCTGAATATCCTGCATGATCGGGATCAGTGAGCTCGACTTTCTGCCGTAGGATTCGATGATCTCATCCACTTTCCGGTAGTAAGACTGATCCAGCATAAAATTCGTTCCTCCTTTTTGTGATTTTTCTATATTTCCGTTCAAACATAGATAAATTTATTATACAAGATATCCAATTTCATTACAACTGTTTTCTGAATATTTTACAAATATGGAATACAAAACGAGTCTTTCTTTGTGTAGGGTGCTTTTGAATTGCGTGCAATGAATGCGATCCGTCCATACAGAAAGCTCCGCATTTTTCTTAGATTTCTGTTTCACGCTATTGTATATTTACCGCTTATCTACTATAATCCATTTAAATTTATCGGTTTCGGTTCATTCACTGAGGGAGGTAGTGCTATGGATTGGAAAGAGAATTGTCTGCCGGCGCTGGATAAGGAAAAAATGTTCCATGATTCCGCGCACAGGACGCGGTTCAAGGAACTGATGGACTGTTATTCCGGCTTTCCCTTTTTCAACAAAGGGGTATGTAAATGCATGTATCTGGCCGCCTGGGACGACGAGCATTTTGCGATCATGCTGGAAACTCTGTCCGACATGAGTCTCGGCAAGGACCGCGATACTACGGAGATGAGCATCAAGGGCGACGCCCTTGCAGAGGAACAGGACGACAGCGAATACTACGTGTACCGGCTGTCCCTCTCGTTTCTGGACGGCAGACCCTATCAGATCGGAGTATCTCAGGATATGTCCCACGAAGTGCGTCTTATCATCCGCCGCGCTTTGCAGGCGGCGGCGATCATCGACAAGCTGTAAAATTGATATTGCAAAAAGGGGTTGTCTCATGACAACCCCTTTCCTGATCCTGCTTACGGCATATCAGCCTGCTTACGGCTTATGCCTCTTCAAACTCATCCTTGCTCACGCCGCAGACCGGGCATACCCAATCCTCCGGCAGATCCTCGAAGGCAGTGCCCGGAGCGATGCCGTTATCCGGATCGCCAACCTCCGGATCATACTCGTAACCGCAAGGTCCGCATACATACTTTTTCATAGCCGTATTCTCCTTTCCAATATCTCAATATAATAATTTCAGTGTTTTTTATCTTAACATATTTTTCTGTCTGTGTAAAATACTTCCTTATATGCTTCCGTTCTTCTTTTCCTACTCTTTGTAAGCGACTGCCTTGTCGAACAGCTCCTCCACTTCCTTCTCGGGCTCCCCGGTAACCAGGGATACGACTACGGCTGCGATCAGGCTCGCGGCAAATCCGGGAATAATCTCGTAAATTCCGGTCGAAGCCAGGAATGCGAGCCAAACCATATCCACCACGGCGCCCACCAGGATTCCGGCCACGGCGCCCTTGAAGTTAAAACGTCTCCAGAACAAGCTCAGCATAATCGCCGGACCGAAGGCAGCTCCGAACACGCCCCAGGCGTTGGACACCAGATCCATGATCGAACCCGCATTCGGGTTGGAGGCCAGGATCAGCGCCAGCACTGCGATCGCCAGAACCACCAGACGGCCGGCCCAGAGCATCTCCTTGTCGGAAGCCTTATTCTTGCGAAACACCGGCTTATACACGTCGCTTGCGAACGCGCTGGCCGCGGAAAGCAGCTGGCTGTCGGCCGTGCTCATGGAAGCCGCAAGCACTGCGGAGAGCAGGATGCCGGAGATGACTCCCGGGAAGATCCGGCGCACCATCTCGACAAATACCAGGGAATTGCTGTTGATGTTCTCGTCAAAGCCCAGGAACATACGCCCTACAATACCGATGATAGCCGAGAAGATC
>CANRDO010000028.1 GCA_947629385.1 uncultured Lachnospiraceae bacterium | reverse complement strand
AACGATAGGCAGTTCGACGCAGGATTCGCGAGCATAGCGACAGCTGTCGGAGCATGTCTGAGCGAAGCGAGTTTGCGGAGACAGCTGTCCATAGGCGGCGCCCTAAAGGACTAGCTTCGCGTCGCAGCCGAATCTAGGAGAACAACGTGTTTGCGACGGAACATCCGCAGGCAGAGCACGCGTCCGGATTACACTTTAAGTGAACTAAACACGAATTCGAAAAACGGAGGAAAACGAAAATGCTCTTGGAATGCAGTAATCTGGCAAAGTATTACGGAAGAAAGCCGGCGGTCAGGAACATCAGCCTGCAGCTTGAGACCGGCCATATATACGGCCTGCTGGGGCCGAACGGGAGCGGCAAGACGACCTGGATGAAGATGGTATCCGGCCTTGTGAAATCGTGGAAGGGAAGCATCCTTTATCAGGGACAGCCCCTGAATTACCACGACAAGGAGGAGATCGCCTACATGTCGACGGAGCCGTTCTTTTATTCCTTTATGAAGATCAAGGACGTCGGGACATACTACAGGGATTTCTTCAGCGATTTTGACGAGGAGCGTTTCAACCGCTTTCTCGACCGGATGGCTCTCGACCCGAACGACAAGACGCGGACGCTGTCCTCCGGTATGGCGGCGAAGCTGAAGCTGGCGGCGACGCTTGCCCGCGACGCGAAGCTCTATCTGCTCGATGAGCCGCTCAACGGGATCGACCTGGTGGCGCGCGACCGGATTATGGAGACGATCGTGGAGACGAGCTCGCCGAACAATACGATCGTGATGTCGACGCACCTCGTCGATGAGATCGAGGGAACGATCGACGGGGCGATCTTCGTGAAAGAGGGCGAGATCGTGCTGACCGGAAGCATGGAAGAGATCCACGCACAGTACAACGAGTCCGTGGCAGATCTGTATCGGAAGATTTATGGCTGACGCCGGGAGGAGTGAGGAAGATGCTGAAATTATTTAAATATGAATGGAAGAAACAGATGGGTTCGAAGATGATCATCGGCTTTATCCTTCTGGCGCTTTGCGTTTTTTACATTCTGGGAACGCTGCTGAAGAAGGACAGCTGGCAAGGGATCGCCATGGTGCTTCTGATGCTCTCAGGAATGTTTGCGGCGATCTATGTCGGGATCGAGAGCCTGCTCGTACTCAACAAGGACATCCGGACCAAGGAGAGCTATATGCTGTTCATGCTGCCGAAGTCCGCGTACCAGATCCTGGCGGCCAAGATTCTGGCGGCAATCTGCCAGATCCTCCTGACGATGGTGATGTTCGGCGCCGCGTTTATGGTCTGCTTTACTACTTACATGGCGGCGAATGAGAGCCTGGCCGAGATGCTGAATTTCCTGCGGCAGTATATCGAGGAACTGTTTGAGATTGAGATCGAGTGGAACAGGGTGCTGCTGGTGCTTATCTCCATGTTCGTATCCTGGATCAGTATGATCGCGTCGGGCTTTGCGGCGATCATTTCGGTGCGGACCGTTCTTTCGCGGACGAAGCTGGCAGGGGTTCTCGCCGTTGTCGTCTATTTCCTGATCAACTGGGGGATAGGCTGGCTGAACGGGAAGATCAACGGACTGTCGACCGGGGCGGATACCGAGATGTTGTACTACTGCCTCGGGCTCGGGGTGTCTGCCGTGGTCACGGTGATCCTGCTTGTGCTCTCGGGCTGGATGGCAGAGAAGAAGCTGAGCGTCTGATCTGCCGGTTTTCGGAAAAGGATGCGAAATGGATAACGTGAGCAGTTCGCAGAGGATGGTCTTGCGGGCGTAAGCGGTTTGCGGAGCCGCCCTGCGGTACATTTTTAAAAGGAAGGCGATTGGGTTGAGTCGACAGAATATTGACATGCTGCACGGGAGCATCTGGGACAAGCTTCTGATGTTCGCGCTTCCGCTGGCGGCGACAGGTATGCTGCAGCAGCTGTTCAACGCGGCGGACGTCGCGGTGGTCGGTCGCTTTGTCGGACCGAACGCGATGGCGGCGGTGGGGAGCAACAGCGCGATCATCGGGCTGCTGGTGAACGGCTTCGTCGGGATCTCGCTCGGGGCGAACGTGGTGATCTCGCGGTTTACCGGACAGGGAAACGCGGAGGGTATTGCGAAGAGCGTACATACTTCGGTGCTGTTCTCCCTGATCGGCGGCGTCGTGATCACACTGCTCGGTGAGCTGATCGCGCCCGCGCTTCTTGGCCTCATGTCGGTGCCGGACGAGGTGTTTCCGATGGCGCTGGCGTACCTGAGAGTATATCTGCTCGGGATGCCGGTGATCTTTCTTTATAATTTCGAGTCGGCGATCTTCCGCAGTCAGGGGGATACAAAGACCCCGCTGGTCTGCCTTGTGATCTCCGGCGTGCTCAATGTGTTTTTGAACCTGTTCTTCGTCTGCGTGGTCGGGATGACGGCGGACGGCGTCGCGACGGCGACGGTGCTGTCCAATCTGGTGAGCTCCGCGCTGCTGTTTGTGCTTCTGCGCAGGCGGAAGGATCTGATCCGGCTGGAGGTTTCCCGGCTTCGGATCCATACGGATGTGCTCGGGAGCATTGTCCGCATCGGGCTTCCGGCAGGGCTTCAGAGCATGGTTTTCTCCCTGTCCAACATGTGTATCCAGTCCGCGATCAACAGCCTGGGCGCCGATGTGATGGCGGCGTCCTCCGCGGCGTTCAATATCGAGATTCTGGCCTACTATCTGATCAACTCGTTCGGACAGGCCTGCACGACCTTTGTCGGACAGAATTACGGCGCGGAGAACATACCGCGCTGCAGAAAGGTCACGCGCATCAGTCTGGCGATGGACGTCGGCGTCACGCTTGTAGCGTCGCTCGGGATCCTTGCGTTTGGACGTCCCCTGCTCGGACTCTTTACCGGCGATCCGCAGATCGTCTCGCTCGGGATGATCCGTCTGCGCTTTATTCTGGCGGCTGAGGTGATCAACGCCGTGATGGAGATCATGTCCGGCGCAATGCGCGGCTACGGTTATTCGCTGGTGCCGGCGGTGCTCACGTTCGTGGGCGTCTGCGGAATCCGTATCGGCTGGGTGTACACGGCATTTCGGGTCTCCGATACATTCTTCACGCTGATGATGGTGTACCCGGTGAGCTGGGTGGCGACGGCGGCAGCGCTCGTATTTGCCTATCTGCACTATATGCGGACGCATCATCTGCGGCAGGGGCAGGCCGCCTGAAAAGTCACGGCAGAATCATTGCAGAGCGGAAATATGAAATAGGGAAAGGAAACAGGAACAATGCAACATGCGGTTTTTAATTATGGCGCGGCACAGTGGCTGCTGTTTTTCTACACTTACTGTTTTTTCGGATGGATTTTTGAGAGCACTTATGTGTCTTTGAAGGAGAAGCATCCGGTGAACCGGGGCTTCCTGCATGGGCCGTTCCTGCCTCTGTATGGCAGCGGGGCGGTGCTGATGCTCTTTGTCTCCATCCCGGTGGAGAAAAATCCGGTTCTCGTGTATTTTGCGGGCTGTATCGCGGCGACTGCGCTGGAGTATGTGACCGGTGTGTGCATGGAGGCGTTGTTCAAGGTGCGGTACTGGGACTACAGCGACAAGAAGTTCAACTATAAGGGGCAGATCTGCCTCGGCTCGACGCTGGCCTGGGGCTGCCTGACGGTTCTTCTGGTGTATGTGATCCATCGTCCGATCGAGCAGTTTGTGCTCGGCCTGCCGTATCGGCTTACGCTTATGGTCACATACGCGGTCACGATCGTGATGGCGATCGACATGGCGCTTTCCTTCAAGGCGGCTCTGGAGTTGCGGGATGTGCTCGCGAGCATGACGGCCGTGCGCCAGAAGCTGGAGACTTTGCAGCATCGGGCGGACGCGATCCTGGCTTTCGCGCAGGGCGATAAGATCCAGACGGCGTCCGAGCTTGGCTCGAAGGTGAAGGGCGCGGCGGTCGAGCGCCTGGAATCCGTGCTCGGGAAACTGGAGCAGTACAAGGAAAAGCTTGGAGGCTACCGCGAAGAGTCGGAGGGCCTGCGGCTTCGCTTTGAGGTGCTCAAGGACCGCAGCCGTCAGGCCATGGACAGGCTTGGCTATCGCAATCTCAGTATCCTGCGCAACAACCCGGTGACTTCGCGCCACTTCCGCGAGGCGCTGGGTGAATTGAAGGAAGCGGCGCTGAAAGGGCGTAAGGATCAGGCGGAAGAGCAGCCGGAGAAGTGAGCGGAAATGGCAAAGTTTTAAAGGGGATGATACGATGATTCATGAGACAATAGCGATCCGTGAGAAAGGCTCGCTGGATTACGCGAGGCTTACAACATACCTCTGGGAGGATTCTCCCGAGATCCCGGTGAAGAGTCGGCCGATTGTGCTGATCTGTCCGGGCGGCGGCTATGAGATGACGTCGGACCGTGAGGCGGAGGCGGTTGCGCTGCGCGTCATGACCTGCGGGATTCACGCGGCGGTCCTGCGCTATTCCTGCGCGCCCGCCGAGTACCCGACGGCCCTGCGTGAGACGGCGCGCGCGGTCGCGATCCTGAGGGAACGGGCGGAGGAATGGCACATTCAGCCGGATAAGCTTTCCGTGATGGGCTTCTCGGCCGGAGGGCATCTGGCGGCGAGCTACGGCGTGTTCTGGAACAGCCCGGAGCTTTCGGAAGACACCGGTATCGATATGGAAACGCTCCGGCCGAACGGGCTGATTCTTTGCTATCCGGTGATCACGGCGGATGAGCGCTTCTGGCATAAGGACAGCTTCCGAAATCTTCTGGGAAGCCAGTGGAACGGAGAGATGCTCGAGAAAATGTCGCTTGAGAAGCAGGCGGGGCCGCAGGTGCCGCGGACGTTTCTGTGGCATACATACGAAGACGGACTTGTGCCTGTGGAGAATTCCCTGCTCTTTGTATCGGCGCTGCGTAGGGCGGGCGTCCCGGTAGAGTTCCATCTGTTCGAGAAGGGCGTGCACGGCCTGTCGCTGGCGCGGCCGCACACGGACAGCGTGTGGAGCCCGACGGTGCAGAAGGAGTGCGAACCATGGGTGGATCTGCTCGAGACCTGGCTGGGGAATCTCTGATAAGGAGAAAAGTGTATGAGCTATGATTTTGACAAAATAGTAAATCGCAGAAATACTAACTCCCTGAAGTGGGACGTGAAGGAGAACGAGCTCCCGATGTGGGTGGCGGACATGGATTTTGAGACCGCGCCCGAGATACAGGAGGCGATCCGAAAACGCGCGGCGTTCGGCGTCTTTGGCTATCAGATCATGCCGGACGAGTGGTATGAGGCGTATATCGGCTGGTGGCGCGACCGCCACGGGTATCGGATGGAGCGGGACTGGCTCATGTTCTGCACGGGCGTCATTCCGGCGGTTTCGAGTGTGGTGCGCAAACTGACAACGCCGGCGGAGAAAGTGCTGATCCAGACGCCGGTCTACAATATTTTCTACAATTCGATCCTGAACAACGGGCGCGAGGTCTTGGAGAGCCCGCTGAAATACGAGGACGGGAATTACGAGATGGATTTCTCTGACATCGAGGAGAAGCTGTCCGACCCGCAGACGTCGCTGATGATCCTGTGCAATCCGCAGAACCCGGCCGGCAGGATCTGGAGCCGGGAGGAGCTTGCCCGTGTCGGCGAGCTTTGCGCGAAGTACCATGTGACAGTGCTCTCTGACGAGATCCACTGCGACCTGACGGCGCCGGGCATGGACTATGTCCCGTTCGCGTCCGCCTCGGAGATCTGTCGGGACATCAGTGTGAGCTGTATCGCGCCGACCAAGACCTTCAATCTCGCGGGGCTGCAGACCGCGGCGGTGTGCGTGCCGGATCCGTTCCTGCGGCATAAGGTGTGGCGGGGACTGAATACGGATGAGGTCGCCGAGCCGAATTCGTTCGCGGTGGACGCGGCGGTGGCGGCCTTCACGCAGGGCGGGCCGTGGCTCGATGCGCTGAGAGAGTATATTTCTCTGAACGATCGGACGGTGGCCGAATTCCTTGCGCGGGAGCTTCCGCAGGTGAAACTGGTGCGGCGCGAGGCGACCTATCTTTTGTGGCTGGACTGCGCGCAGGTAACGCAGGACAGTGAGGAGCTTGCAGGATTTCTGCGGGAGAAGACCGGACTGTTTGTCACGGCAGGGATCCACTATGGGGAGGCAGGGCGGCAGTTCCTGCGCGTGAACATCGCGTGCCCGCGTTCGGTTGTTATGGACGGGCTTGGCAGGCTGAAGCGGGGGATCGGACTCTACCTCACACGGTAAAGAAGAAAAGCATAATGCAAGGAAGATTTAAGCGAGTGATCGACGGAAGCGTTGAAAAGAATTGGAACAACGTTTGATTCGAGATGCCCAAAAGGGTTCGGAATGAGAGACGGAGGGCGGATTGAAAATATTAAACAGAAAAATAGGACTACAGCACTGAAATATTCAGATAAAAGAAGAAAAGCATGTCTGCTATGCGTAAAAAGCATGGTATGGCATGCGAAAGAAGTAATTGCTATTTTGGCCGACAGGACATAAAATGGGTCTATAAATACAATTACAAAATTAAAGGAAGGATGATGCAACATGTTCAGGATCAGGAAAATCGCAGCAGTGATGGCAGCGGCGGCGCTGGCGGCGTCGTTTACGGCGGCAGGCGCAAGCGCCCAGGAAGGCGACCGCCTCGACGAGATCATGGAGAGAGGCTATATCATTGTCGGCACGGAGGGCACATACTCCCCGAACAGCTATCACGATGAGGACGACAATCTGGTTGGCTTCGACGTGGAGGTCGCGGCGCTGATCGCGAAGTACATGGGCGTGGACGTGCAGTACATGGAGACCGAGTGGGCTTCCATTTTTGCGGCTCTGGACGCGGGCCAGATCGACATGGTCGTCAACGAGGTCGGCTACACCGATGAGCGCGCGGAGAAGTATGATATGTCCGAGCCATATGCGTTTTCGAGAAGGTGCATTCTGGTCGAGGGCGACAATGAGGACATTAAGAGCTTTGAGGATCTCGCGGGCTTCACGGCGGCGAACGAGTCCACCAGCATCTTCGGGCAGATGGCACAGGAGTACGGCGCAGAGCTTGACCCGGTAAACGCGATGGCGCAGTCGATTTCCGAGGTGCTCAACGGGCGCGCGGACTGCACGCTGAACTATGAGACCGCGTTCAATGATTACATGAAGGAGCATCCAGAGGAGGATGTGAAGATCGTGGCGTACGCGGATCCGGAGCCGAGCTCCTACGTCCCGGTGGTGAAGGGCAACGAGAGGCTGATCGAGGCGGTCAACGATGCGCTTGAGCAGGCGCGCGAGAGCGGAGAGCTTGCCGAAGTGTCAAAGAAGTACTTTAATGGCCTGGATGTCACGGCGAACGACGGGGGCGAGGCAGAGTCCGAGAGCGAGGTTCTGACTCCGGCGGAGACGGAAGCTGCAGAGTGATTTCTGGCTGCCGAAATTTATTTCTGAAGAGCAACAAAAATATCGAGATTGCCGCATAGAGCATCGGAATGTATTGAAAAGAAAACGGGATATTACGATGCTCAGGATGCGGCAATTCCGCAATTAAGGAAACAGACGGTATATGAATGCAAGAATTCTGAACGAGCTTGTGGATTCCTTCTGGAAGCTTCTGCTTCCGGGAATCCGCGTGACGATTCCATTGACATTTCTTTCCTTTTCCATCGGCCTTTGCATCGCGTTGGCGGTGGCTCTGGTGCAGGTGGCGAAAATACCGGTATTGAAGCAGGCGGCAAGGTTCTATGTATGGATCATCCGGGGAACCCCGATGATCGTGCAGCTCTTTGTCGTCTATTTCGGCTTGCCGAGCATCGGTCTGACGCTCCCGGCCTTTCCCTGCGCGGTCATTGTGTTTTCCTTAAGCGTCGGGGCTTACTGCTCCGAGACGGTGCGCGCGGCGATCGAGTCGGTGCCGCCGGGACAGCTGGAGGCCGGGTACTGCGTGGGAATGACATTCACACAGACGATGCGGCATGTGATCATCCCGCAGGCTTTGACGACGGCGTTTCCGCCGCTGTCCAACTCCCTGATCGGGCTGGTGAAGGACACTTCGCTGGCCTACAGCGTGGCGATCGTGGAAATCCTGGCGACGGCGCAGCGGATCGCGGCGCGCACTTATGATTATTTCTGGCTGTACTGCGAGGCAGGGGTGATCTACCTGATCTTCTGTACCTTCCTGACCTGGCTGCAGCGCAGGATGGAGAAGAGATTGGAAAGGAAGCGTTAAGCTGTGATCGAACTCAGAAATATCCGCAAAAGCTTCGGACCGCGGGAGGTCCTGAAAAATATCAGTCTGAAGGTAAACGAGGCCGATGTGATCGCGATCCTCGGGCCGAGCGGCTCGGGAAAGACGACGCTTCTGCGCTGCGTCAGCTTTCTGACGACGGCGGACGGCGGAGAGATCGAGTTCGACGGCGAGCTGTTCCGGGCGGATCATATTTCCAGGAAGGACATCCTGCGCTACCGCAAAAAGATCGGCTTCGTTTTTCAGGATTACCAGCTGTTTGCCAACAAGACTGCGCTCGCGAATGTGACGCTCGGGCTGACAGTCGGCCGGAAGATGGCGAAAGCGGAGGCCGAAGCCATCGGGAGGAAAGCGCTTGAGAAGGTCGGCATGCTCGAGTGGAGCGATTCCTATCCCTCGCAGCTCTCAGGCGGTCAGCAGCAGAGAGTGTCTATTGCGCGCGCGATCGCTTTAAGTCCGAGCGTGATTTTGTTTGACGAGCCGACCTCAGCGCTCGACCCGAAACTGACCGGTGAGGTGTTGGACGTTATGAAGCGCCTCGCGGACGAGGGGACGACGATGATCGTGGTTACGCACGAGATGGAGTTCGCCCGCAGGGTGGCGGACCGCGTCGTGTTCATGGAGGACGGACTGGTCGTGGAGGAGAACACGGCCGAGAAATTTTTCGCGAACCCGAAGAATCCACGTTCGGCGGATTTTCTGCGGGGGATCCGAAGGGAAGAAGGGCAGACGGATTGAACTGAGCACTGCTTAGGCCGGGACGAAGTGCAGACTGTCTGGGCCGTAAAAGGATATACTGACGATGAGGATGCGGAGACTTGAGAGATGAAACGTTTGTGGAACAGCCTGAATATCGCATTTTCGATGTACTCCAGGCTTCCGGCCGCACAGTGCGACTGGACGGAGGAGAATACGAAATATGTCATGTGCTTCTTTCCGTGGATCGGCGCGGTGATCGGGGCGCTCTGCCTCGGCTGGGACGCGCTGGCCGGATCCCTGGGTCTTCACGCGCCGCTGCGCAATGTTGTGCTGATGCTGATCCCGCTTGCGGTCAGCGGGGGAATCCATCTGGACGGGCTGCTTGATACGGCGGACGCGATGAGCTCGTGGAGACCGCGCGAGAAACGGCTGGAGATCCTCAAGGATTCCCATGCGGGGGCGTTTGCGGTGATCGCGTGCGCCGCTTATTTTTTTCTGATGTACGCGGCGCTTGACATGGTCGCGGGGGAACTTGTGCGGACGTATGTTTTTTCATTTGTCGTTTCGCGCTCGCTCAGCGCGGTTTCGGTCGTGACCTTTCCGAAAGCTTCGGCGGAGGGAACCGTGTCAGGATTTTCAAAAAATGCGCAGACGCGCGTCATACAGGCGACAAGTCTGGTTTATCTGGCGGTCTGTGCAGTCGCGATGTTTGCCTTGCAGCCTGTCTTTGCGGCGGCGGCTCTTGTGGGGGCGCTGCTGACTTTTCTGTGGTATCATCATATGGCGATGAAATACTTCGGCGGGATCAACGGAGATCTGGCGGGTTGTTTTCTCTCGGTGTGCGAGCTTGTGATGCCGCTTGCGATCGTGGCGGCGGATGTGGTGCTGAAGAGAATTGCGTGACGAACAGGGCAAAAAATTTACAGGATTGATGTTGACATTTTAGTTATTTGCATATTCTTTTTTCTTTCGTAGGGAGGAAATGATATGTGGAAGTATGCGGCGGGTTCATTGCTCGCGGTGGTGCTTGGATTTCTGGCGGACGCGGTCTTTGGCGACCCGCAGACGGCGCTTCACCCGATCTGTTTGATCGGAGATCTGATCGCATGGCTGGAGAAACGGATCCGGAACCTTCTGCCGAAGACGAAGAACGGAGAACTGGCCGGCGGCGGGATCATGGCGGTGTTTGTGGTCGTACTCTCTGCCGGGATTCCGGCGTTTTTGCTGTGCGCGGCATATCGCCTGAATTTCTGGTTTGGTGTGGCTCTTGAGGCCGTGATGTGTTTCTTCCTGTTTGCGGTGAAGACGCTGCGCAGGGAGAGCGCGAATGTGGCGCGGGCTCTGCGCGAGGAGGGGCTTGAGGCAGGGCAGAGGGCGGTGGCGCGCATCGTCGGGCGCGATACGCAGGTGCTGGACGAGCCCGGCGTGATCCGGGCGGCGGTCGAGACGGTCGCTGAAAATTTTTCGGATGGCGTGTTTGCGCCGATGCTGTATATGATGATCGGCGGCGGCGTGCTCGGCTTCGCGTACAAGAGCGTCAATACGATGGATTCGATGGTCGGCTACAGGAATGACCGTTATCTGTATTTTGGCAGGATCGCCGCGCGGCTGGACGACATTGTGAATTATATTCCGGCGCGGCTTGCGGCGCTGTTTCTGATCCTGGGAGCGTGTCTGACCGGGCAGGACGGCAGAATGGCGTGGAAAATCTGGAAAAGGGATCGCAGAAATCACGCGAGTCCGAACTCCGCGCAGACCGAGGCGGCAGCGGCCGGGGCGCTGCATGTGCGGCTCGCGGGCGACGCGTGGTATTTCGGGGAGCTTCACAAGAAGCCGTTCATCGGGGACGATCTGCGCCCGATCGAGCTTGACGACATCGCGCGGGTGAACCGGATGATGACGGCGGCTTCGGTGCTGTCGCTCGCGGCGCTCGGGATCGTGAAGGCGGCGGCGCTCGCGGTATTCATATAATTGTAAAGTGGTATAAACTTATAAAAGGTAATTGACAATCATTCTCTTTTGTGTGAGTATGTTTCGTACACGGATAGGGCCGGAAGCGGACAATGAGCGCATGAATGATCCGTATTCGGAAAAACGCAGAAAATGACGGGAAGAGAACGGAGGAAGTATTTATGCAGAGGGCAAAAAGTGTGGGACATCAGATTACTGAGGGCGTGATCTGGAAGCAGCTTCTTGCTTTTTTCTTTCCCATTTTGCTGGGGACTTTTTTTCAGCAGCTCTACAATACCGTGGACATGGTGATCGTCGGCCGCTTTGTCGGGAAGCAGGCGCTCGCGAGCGTGGGCGGCTCCTCCGGACAGACGGTCAACCTTGTCGTCGGCTTTTTTACGGGTCTTTCGGCGGGCGCGGGCGTGATCGTGGCGCGCTATTATGGCGCGAACGATGAGAAGAATCTGAACGACGCGCTCCACACGGCGTATGCGTTCTCGATTGTCGGAGGGATTGTCGCCACGGTGCTCGGCATCTGGCTTGCGCCTGTGATGCTGCGGCTTATGAACACGCCGGAAGAGCTGATGGCGGGCTCGACGCTGTATCTGCGGATCTATTTCGCCAGCATTGTCTTTGTGTTCATCTACAACATCGGCTCGGGCATCCTGCGCTCGCTCGGCGACTCGAAGCGGCCGCTCTATTACCTGATCGCCTGCTGCCTGCTCAATATCGTGCTGGATCTTCTCATGGTGGTCGTCCTGAGGCTCGGCGTCGGCGGCGTCGCGATCGCGACTGCGATCTCGCAGGTGTTCAGCGCATTTCTGGTGACGAGGGCGCTGATGAATTCGGACGACATCTATCGGCTGGAGCTTGGAGGGATCGCATTCCGCGGGAACAGCCTGAAGTCGCAGCTCTTCATCGGACTTCCGGGCGGCGTCCAGTCGGTCATGTACAGTCTGTCGAACATCATCATCCAGACGGCGATCAACGCGTTCGGCACGGACGCGACGGCAGCGTGGGCCGCGGAAGGAAAGCTTGACGCAGTCTTCTGGATGATCAACGGCGCGTTCGGCATCTCGATCACGACCTTTGTCGGACAGAACTATGGGGCGCACCGTTTTGACCGGATGAAGAAGGGCGTCTGGATCTGTCTTGGCATGCACCAGCTGTTTTCGCTGGGGATCAGCGCGCTGCTTCTGACCTTCCGCGGGCCTTTGTTCGGTATCTTCACGCGGGACGCGGACGTGGTCCGGATCGGCACGGAGGTGATGGGCGTGATCGCCCCCTGCTACTTTGTGTTCAGCTTTGTTGAGATCTTTTCCGGTGCGCTGCGGGCGGTGGGAGACGTGATCCTGCCGATGCTGCTGACGATGTTCGGCGTCTGTCTCTTCCGCATCGCGTGGATCTTCCTGATCGTCCCGCTGCGGCCGTCGCTGCAGACGATCGTGCTGAATTATCCGATCTCCTGGGGCTGCACGGCCGCGCTGTTCATCCTTTATTATCTGCGCAGGACGAAAAGCTGGGGGATTTCCGGGACTTCCGGAGAGAATTGACCACAGTGCCAAAACGAAAGGTGGAGGAATGGAGATGAATATGAAGAAGGGAAATATAAAGATCAGGGCAATGACACCGCTGGATTATGACGCCGTGGATGAGAGAATGCGTTGCCTCCACAGGATGCACGTGGACGCGCGGCCGGATCAGTACGCGCAGACGGAGCATGTGTATTCGCGGGACGATTTTGAAGCGATCGTCGCGTGCGGGCAGTGCATTGCGCTTGCGGCGGAGGAGGAAGGGAAGATCGTCGGGATCTGCCTGGCCGCGATTCGGGAGCCGAAGACTTTCCATGGAAATTCCGAAAGAAAAGTCGCGTACATAGAGGCGCTGTATGTCGACGAGACGGCGCGCAGGCGTGGCGTGGCCACGGTGCTGTACGAGGAGACCGGACGTCGGGCGAAGGAGCAGGGCGCTTCGGGAATGGAGCTGATGGTATGGGAATTTAACCGATCGGCTCTCGCGTTTTACGAGGCGATTGGGATGAAGACACAGAGGCTGGTGCTCGAGAGCAGGTTGTAGAACAGAATTTTATAAAAAACTCTTGCGAAAAGAGAACATATGTTCTATAATCAAAATAGAACGTATGTTCTCTTTTCGCGTTTTCTACTCAGAAAAGGGAAGACCGACGGAGAGGGAGAAGCGACGGCAGAGGAGGAAGGAACATGGAAATCAGATCCGAGCTGACACTTCAGGAGAAGCTGCATATCCTGGCGGATGCGGCGAAGTATGATGTGGCATGCACATCGAGCGGAGTGGACAGGCGAGGCAGGGAGGGATATCTGGGGAATTCCGTGGCGGCCGGGATCTGCCACAGCTTTGCCGCAGACGGCCGGTGTATTTCGCTGCTGAAGATTCTGTTGACGAACCATTGCATTTACGATTGTAAATATTGCCTCAACCGCGCCTCGAATGATACGCTGCGCACAGCCTTTACTCCACGGGAGGTCTGTGAGCTGACGGTCGAATTCTATAAGAGGAATTACATCGAAGGACTTTTCCTGAGCTCCGGCGTATGGAAGAGCCCGGCCTACACGATGGAGCGCATCTGCGAGGCATTGTGTTTGCTGCGGAATGAATACCGCTTCAACGGTTACATCCATGTGAAGGCGATTCCGGGCGCACCGGATGAGCTGCTGGCGGCGGCCGGATATCTGGCGGATCGCATGAGCGTGAATCTGGAGCTCCCGACCGGGGAGAGCCTGAGGAAGCTTGCCCCGAACAAGACGCACAAGGCAATCCTGCGGCCGATGCGGATGGTGAGCGATACGATCGCAGAGCATCGGCTGGCGATCGGGAAGAGCGCGCAGATGGAGCGGAGCGGGTCGACACAGCGGCTTGGAGGAGGGATCTTCTCCGGGGTAGGCGGTCGGATCGAGGAGCGGGCGGATCAGAGCGGACTCGTTGGCGATGCGCGCCCGCTGGAATCGCAGATGCCTGCGGAGGATTTGATTGGAAGAGGAAGCCAGCCGGCCAATGTCGTGCGGGAGAGCTTTTCACTCCCGGCCGGGCTTCGGCGGCGCGATCTGCAGCGTCCGTTCGTCCCGGCAGGGCAGAGCACTCAGATGATCATCGGGGCGACGCCGGAGACGGACTATCATCTGCTGAAGACCACCCAGCATCTGTATCAGACCTACGATCTGAAGCGGGTTTTCTTCTCGGCCTACGTACCGCTCAACGAGGACAGCGCGCTGCCGGCGCTCGGCACGCCTCCGCCGCTTCTGCGGGAGCATCGATTGTATCAGGCGGACTGGCTGCTGCGCTTCTACGGATTTCATGCGGATGAGCTGCTGAGCGAGGAGCGGCCGGACTTCAATGAGCTGCTGGATCCGAAGTGCGACTGGGCGCTGCGGCATCTGGAGCTTTTTCCCGTGGAGATCAACTCGGCGGATTACAGCATGATCCTGCGCATCCCCGGCATCGGCCCGAAGTCTGCGCTGCGTATCATTCAGTCGCGCAGATATGGGAAGCTGGACTTCCCGCATCTAAAGAAGATGGGCGTGGTGCTGAAGCGGGCGCATTATTTCATCACCTGCGGCGGCAGGATGATGTACCAGACGCCGATCGAGGAGCGCTATATCGCGCGCCAGCTGATTGGGGTGAACGAGAAGGAGAACTGGCAGATCCGTCACGGCAGTGAGACCGGATTCCGGCAGCTGTCCCTGTTTGAAGACTTTCAGCTGGGAGCGTGAAGCCCTGTCTCGAGCAAAAGTGGGAAGAAAGGGAGCAAAAGGAAGGAAGTAAAAGGAAGGAAGCAAAAGAAAGAAACCTAAGGAAAAGGAACTTAAGGAAAAGGAACTTAAGGAAAGGAGCAGGGGAGATCAATGACCGTATTTACCTGTGAAGATACATTTGAGGCGATGATGACCTGTATATACGACGCCTGGGCAAGCCGTCTGGGGCACGACAATCTGCGGCTACAGCTTGAGCCGGTTTGGCAGCAGGGCTTGTTCTGCACGTATGTGCATGTGGAGGCAGATTTCGGCAAGGCGGCGAAGGTCGTCCGCTCGATTCAGCGGAAGATCTCGTATGAGGCGTACCGTCAGGTATTTCTTGCGGCCATGTCGTTTGAGCCGGACCGGCTGGACGCGATCTACCGTTTTCTGGTGCTTGGATTTGCCAGCGGGAGGAAGCTGACACAGATGATGTCCCGCCCGGAGGTCGTGTGGATCTTTGAACTGAGCCGCAAGGCGAATACCGAGGCGAATTATTTCCGGGAATTTACAAGATTTTCGCAGGTCGGCCAGGTCTACGTGGCGCACATCGAGCCGAAGTGCAATGTGACGGCGATCTCCGCCGCGCATTTTGCGGACCGGATGCCCTCGGAACACTGGATGATGATCGACGACAACCGGCAGATCGCGGCCGTGCATCCGAAGGATCAGGCATATTATATGACGCGGCTGACGCAGGAGGAGATGGAGCAGCTGCGCAGGACGGAGGAGGAAGAAGATCTTTACACGGATCTGTGGAGAGAGTTTTTCGAGAGCATAGCGATTGAAGCTCGGAGGAACAGCGAATGCCAGCGCAACAACATGCCGCTCTGGTACCGCAAGCATGCGACGGAGTTTCAGAGAAAGGCACGGCAATGACGAACACGGACAGGGAATATTGAGACCAAGATTAGTTGCAAAAATTGATTGGCACATGTCTGATTTTCTGCTATAGTAGGGACGAACAGGCAGGCCGAAACAGGAGGGCCGGACAGAAAGAACGAGATATGAAAGCTGTACGGAAAGAGAAAGACGGCAAGACGGTAATATAGTAAGACAGAGATGGTAAGACGGTATTACAGTAAGACAGTGAGACGGTAAGACAGAGACGGTAAGACAGTGTGAAGGGGAAGGAGGGGAACGGCATGCGGATATATCTCCTGCGGCATGGGGCGACTGCCGGGAATCGGGAGCACCGCTATATCGGCGTCACGGATGAGGAATTGACAGAAGAGACGATTCAGGAGCTTCATGCTATGCGCGGACGCTATCCGTTGCCGGACTGTGTGTTTGCAAGCCGGCTGAAGCGCTGCCTGCAGACGTCGCAAATCCTTTTTCCGAAGCGAGCTCCGGAGTTATGCACTGATCTGAGAGAATGTGCATTCGGGGAATTCGAGTACAAGAATTACCAGGAGTTGTGCGGAGACAGACGGTATCAGGACTGGGTCGACAGTGGCGGCAGCCTGGCGTTCCCCGGAGGAGAGAGCCGGGAGGCATTTTCGGATAGATGCTGTGCAGCGTTTGAGGAGTGCTGCCGGAGGGCGCTCAGACAAGGCGCTGCCTCTGCGGCGTTTGTGGTACATGGCGGGACGATCATGGCGATTCTTGATCGCTTTTCCAGACCGCACAGGGATTATTTTGACTGGCAGGTGCCGAATGCACACGGGTACATCTGCGAGTTAGTAAGCGGGGGCAAAAGAGAAGAATTCAATGCAGAAGAGGGCGGCTGTTCCGCAGGGATGGGGGAGGAGAGGCCGGTTTTCCTTAGGGTAATTTCCGGCTTGCCGCTTGCCGCAGGAGTAGCCGGAAATGAAAAACAGTCTGCAGCAGACAGCTGTGGCGCAAGCGGGATCAGAGCAGAATAAGCGAGGCAGATCGGACAGAACACGAAAAATGGGAGGAGAACAAGACAAGATGGGCGGAAAGAACGGCAATTATCAAAAAAAGAATCAGAAAGACAATACGGACAGTATCCAGGATGCGCAGAAGCTGTACAAAAAGCTGCGGAAAAACAAGGTTCCGACGACGCTGGCTGTGCTGATCTGCGCGGCGGTGGTCGGATTCGGAGTCTGGACCGGCACGAGGCCAGCCGACCAAAGCGGACAGCAGGCGCCGAAGCAGACGACGCAGACACAGGAGCAGAAGTCGACAGAGAATCCGGGATCGCAGCAGCAAAAGCAGGCGGACGGTCAGGAGATTTCGTATACATTCCGCACGCAGGAACAGCTGGAGGATCACTTTGAACGGCATGGAATCGAGATGGGCTTTGAGGATGAGGACGCCTATGTGGCAGGAGCGAACCGCGTGATCGCGTCTCCGGACGCGCTTCACAAGCTGGAGGCAGAGGACGGAGACGACGTCTATTATATCGAGGAGACGAACGAGTTTGTCGTTGTGTCAAAAGATGGCTTTATCCGGACCTATTTTGAGCCGGATGATGGACTTGCGTACTATGAACGGCAGTGAGATATGGGCAACTTACTCAAAATCATGAGTTTGCACTGCTGTTTTTTGTGAAAAACATAAAAATCAAATTGACAGATATCCCCAAAGGCGTTAGAATGAAAGTGGATTATTGTTTGCAGTCATAAGAGGAAATGACGATATGAAAAAGCTCAGCGGGGAAGAAATCCTATTTGAATATGTCAAAGATCTGCTCTATACGCCGCAGACGGCGTCCATGGAGATCGACAAGCTTCCAAAGAGCAGGCAGCGGCTGGGAGAAGAATTGCTGCTCCTCGGCGAGAGCCTCAAGGGGCGGGATCTGATCGGACTGGGAGGTAGGGCGTTTGATGCGTTTGCCGAGTCGTCCAGTGAGCGTTATCTGTTCATGTGCAATATGGAAACGAATATCTCGCGCTGGTCAAAGTCGATCGTGGAGGAGTTTGATCTTCCGGGAGAGTACATGCGTGATGCCGGAAATATCTGGCTGGAGCGTATTCATCCGGACGACAGGGAACTTTATCTGAGCGATCTCAAGGCAGTCTTCACAGGTAAGAAGCAATATCACGATGTGACGTACCGCGCCAGAAATAAAGCAGGAATTTATATTCTGTGTACCTGCAAGGGATATCTGCTGAAGTCAGACGGCGCCGGGCCGGATATCTTTGCGGGAACGATTTACAATCATGGCGTGATTGACGATGTCGATTCCGTGACGAATCTTTATAATGTCTACAAGCTGATGGACACCTTGCGCAAGTGCAAGACTGTGGAGCAGCCGGTGAATCTTCTCATGGTCGGGCTCAGCCAGTTCCGCAGAGTGAATAATACCTATGGCTATATCTGCGGGAATCAGATCCTTCAGATGTTTGGACAAAAGCTGCGCGACTTGTTGCGTGGTCACGGAATGGTGTTTCGCTTAAACGGGACGAAGTTCGCGCTGCTGACCGTGGTTGCCGGGTATGAGGATACGCAGCGCCTGTATCAGAAGGCGAGCGATATTGCCAGAAACGATCTGTATCTCGGCAAGTCCAGGGTCAGTCTTGCCCTGTGTGGCGGAGCGTTGAGCTTCCGGAAGATTGAGGCGGAAGAGACGGCTGTACTGGCGGAGCTCGAATATGCTCTCAGTATCTCAAAGCAGGAAGAGCAGGGTGAGTTGGTTTACTTCGACGACAGCCGGCACGGCAGCACCAGAAGGAAGCTTGAGATGATCGACGCGATCATCCGAAGTGTGCTATACAAGGATTTCAGCGGGTTTTATCTCATGTATCAGCCGCAGGTACAGATCGACGGAACCGTCATCGGCGCTGAGGCTTTGGTCCGCTGGAAGAGCGAGGAGTGGGGAGTTGTTCCTCCGATTGAATTCATCCCGATCCTGGAGAACGACCGATGCTTCTATGAGCTGGGACTGTGGATCCTGCAGACGGCGCTTGGCAGCATCCGGCCGATTGTGGACAGACATCCAGATTTCAAGATCAGCGTGAATGTCTCCTACCGGCAGTTGGAGCACGTGGCTTTCAAGACGGATGTGATCTCGATCGTACGGCAGATGGATTTCCCGCCGGAGAATCTTATCCTGGAGTTGACGGAGCATTGCAGCTCGGTTCAGCAAGCGATCCTGCAGGAGAATCTGGATTATCTGCGGGCGCAGGGAATCCATATCGCGGCAGACGATTTTGGAACGGGACATTCGTCGCTGGCATTGTTGAGAGACCTCTCGTTTGACTCGATCAAGATAGACAGAAAGTTTGTCGCGGATATCGTTGTGAATCCGGCCGACCAGTACATCATCAAGTCTACCATACAGTGTGCACGGGATTTTGGCATTTCCGTGTGTGTGGAGGGCGTGGAGGATGTCGAGACACTGGAAATGGTCGATTCCTACAAGCCGAATACATATCAGGGATTTCTGTTCTCGAGGCCGATTATGCTGGAGCAGTTGGAGGAGCTCTTTGAGGAGCCGGGGAATCCGCGCATCGTAGTAGAGGCGTAGGGGCTTTTCACACAGTTTGCATGATCAGGGAATGTTTCAAGATTGCAGAGGCTTCCGGTATTTCTCCGGAAGCCTTTTTCAGGCAGTATTTGCGGTCAGGAAAATCTTCGGCCGAATGCACAGAACGGGCTTTATAGTATGGACAAGGAGACGAAATGCAGATGGGTAAGACAGAGATCACTTTGGAAGAAGGCATAAATAAGATCGTCCCCTGTGACAGGGAGGCGGCAGAAATCGCGCAGCGGCGCTGGGACAGCATCGCCAAGCCGTTACACAGTCTCGGCTGGCTGGAGGATGTGATTGTGAGGATCGCAGGCGCGCAGCATTCGCCGCAGGTGAATACAGAAAAAAAGATTCTTGTGCCGATGTGCGCGGACAACGGCGTGGTTGCGGAGGGTGTGACTCAAACGGGACAGGAGGTTACAGCGATTGTCGCGGAGAATTTTTTGGACGAGAAGTCGTGTGCGGCGATCATGTGCCGGATGAGTGGCGCGGATATTCGCCCGATTGATATCGGCATGGCGACGGACACCCCGCGCGTGGAAAAGAGAAAAATCGCATACGGGACAAAGAATTTTGCACGGGAGCCTGCGATGACGCGGGAGCAGGCAGCTGCGGCGGTCGAGACCGGACTGCGGCTGGCGTGCGAGCTAAAAGAAGAGGGATACAGCCTGATCGCGACCGGCGAGATGGGGATCGGGAACACGACGACCTCCAGTGCAGTCGCGGCGGCTCTGCTCAAGGTTCCGGCAGAGGAGATGACGGGGCGTGGCGCCGGGCTCACGAGCGCAGGACTGGAGAAAAAGATACGTGTGATTCGTGAAGCGATCGCGCGCTGGGACTTGGCAGAAAAAGATCCATTGACTGTTCTCTCCTGCGTCGGCGGATTCGACATCGCCGGCATGGTGGGGCTATTCCTCGGCGGGGCGTACTGCCATATCCCGGTGCTGATCGATGGGTTCATCTCTTCCGTGGCGGCGCTTTTGGCGATCCGGCTCTGTCCAGAGGCAGCCGGATACATGATCGCCACACACGCCTCGAAAGAACCCGCGGCGCGTAGGGTGCTGGGAGAGCTCGGTTTATCTCCCGCGCTGGACGCAGGACTGTGTCTTGGAGAGGGCAGCGGGGCTGTGGCCACGTTCCCGCTCATCGACATGGCGGCGGAAATCTACCACAGCATGAGCACCTTTGAGCAGATCCGGGTGGAGGCGTACCGGGAGCTGCGCTAGGTTCAAGATAATTCTATTAGGGAGGCTGACATTTGACCACGATACTGATCATAGACGATGACCTGCACATTGGGAATATGCTGGAGGAAGCGCTGCGCCGGGAAAACTACAATGTCCTGCGCGCGTATTCGGGGACGGAGGCGCTCTATGTGCTGGACCGGAAGCGGCCGGATCTGGTTCTGCTGGATCTGATGCTGCCGGGGCTTGACGGAGAGGAGCTGCTGCCGCGGATATCGGGGATCCCGGTGATCGTCGTGAGCGCGAAGGCGGACGTGCAGAGCAAGGTGGCGCTGCTGCTTGGCGGCGCGGCGGACTATGTGACGAAGCCGTTTGATCTGCAGGAGCTTCTCGCGCGGATTGCCGTGCAGCTGCGCATGGCAGAGGGGAAGACGGCGGCGCGCCGGCTGTATTTTGAGGATCTTGTGCTGGATCTGGATCTGCATACAGTTACATTCGGAGGGGATGCAGGAGGTTTGAAAGCCGGGACATCAGACCCGGTATCTGCCGAATTGACGATTACAAAGACGGCAGCGGCAACAGCTGTAAAGTCAGACGCAACGACAGCCGTCGTTCACCTGACCCGCACGGAATGCGCGATCCTGCGCCTTCTGATGCAGAATCCGACGCAGGTGCTCTCGAAATCGCAGCTGCTGGACCGGATTGAGGACGACACGCCGGACTGCACAGAAAACTCATTAAAGATGCATGTCAGCAACCTGCGCAGAAAGCTGCGGGAGCCTGGCGGCAGAGATTATATCGAAGCGGTATGGGGAATCGGATTTCGGATGAAGCCGGCTGCGGAGGACTGACCGATCCGGCCGGCTTTCATGCAGCCGGAAATCTTTACACTTTCTTTACGGATCCCTTTACCGCTTTCTTTATGTTTATCAGATATGATGCCTCTGTCAGAGGGCGGACAGAAGCGCTGCGGAAAGACTCGTCGTTGAGTCGCGCATGGACGGGTCTGTTTCCGCGGGAGTGAGGTAAGCTGAATACTTTCGTGAGCCGCCCCGGAAAAGGAGGAAGACATTTTGGACTATGTACTGACGACAGACGGACTGACGAAAACGTACCGGCACTGCAAGGCGCTGGACGGCCTCGCGATGCATGTCCCGCGCGGAGCGATTTACGGCTTTGTAGGCAGAAACGGGGCCGGAAAGACGACGCTGATCCGGCAGATCTGCGGGCTGCAGACGCCGACGTCCGGGAGCTACACGCTGTACGACAGAGACAGCAATGATCTGGAGATCGCGCGCGCAAGGCGCAGGATGGGGGCGATCATTGAACAGCCGTCGATCTGCCCGGACATGACGGCGGAGGAGAATCTGAGATACCAGTACCGGATCCTGGGACTGCCGTCCGACGAGGGGATTGAGAGACTTTTGGCTCTGGTCGGGCTGGAGGATACGGGACGAAAAAAAGCGGGAAGGTTTTCCCTCGGCATGAGGCAGAGGCTTGGGATCGCCATCGCGCTTGCCGGGGATCCGGATTTTCTCGTGCTGGACGAGCCGATGAACGGACTCGATCCGCAGGGAATCGTAGAGATCCGCGAGCTGATCCTGCGTCTGAACCGGGAGCGCCAGATCACGGTGCTGATCTCCAGTCATATCCTCGACGAGCTGGCGAGGATCGCGACGCATTACGGCTTTATCGACCGGGGACATATGGTGCGGGAGCTGAGCGCGCAGGAGCTGGAGAGGGAGAACAGGAAGTGCGCTCAGCTGACGGTCACGGATACGCGGCCGCTCGCGCGCGTACTCGACCGGATGGGTGTGGAGTATCGCATTCTTTCAGAGACACAGGCGGAGATCTATTCCGCGGTGAATGTGTCGCAGCTTGCGATTTCACTTGCAGGGGAGGACTGCGAGCTTCTCTCGGTTCAGGAGCATGAGGCGAGCCTGGAGAGCTTCTATATGAGACTGATAGGAGGTGAGCGCGATGCGTAAGCTGATCTCGGCGGATCTTTTCCGGCTGCTCCGCAGTCGGGTGCTCTGGCTCTGTGTGGCGGCCGTTTTTGCGCTCGACTCCTATAACTACTATGACTGCTGGAACTCCCTGCAGAAATTCGGATTTGAACAGGAGCTGGCGCGGCAGGCGTTTTCCTCGTCCCCGGAATTCGCACTCGCCCTCGCGGTGATCTGCGGACTGTTTCTCGGAGGAGAATTCAGCTATGGGACGATCCGCAACAAGCTTGTCGTCGGCCATGAGCGGATATCCATCTATCTTTCGGCCCTGGCTGTCTCGATTTGTTCGGGGCTGCTTGCCGTTGTGTCGCATTTCGCGGCGACGGCGCTGGTCGGGATCCCGCTGCTGGGCGTTTTCCGACGCAGTCTTGTGACGATCGCGTGGTATACGTTCTGCCTGATCTGCGTGGTCTGCGTGTTTGCCGCGATCCTGACGCTGCTCGTGATGCTCTGCGCGAGCCGGACCACGGGCGTGGTGCTGGGGATTCTGCTGATACTCGGCATGATGTATGTAAGCGCGTCGATCGAAAACAGGCTGAGCGAGCCGGAAAACAACATGAGCTACACGCTGATCGACACGGAGACCATGCGGCCTCTGGAGGTGGAGGAGACGCCGAACCCGCGCTATCTGAAGGGGACGAAGCGTGAGGTCTATCAGTGGATGCACGATGTTATGCCGATGGGACAGTGTATCCAGATTTCGAATCTGGATGGTCTGCATCCGCTGCGCTGGCCCATCGTCTCGGCGGTCGAGCTCCTGCTCGTGACGGGAGCCGGGATCTGGCTGTTTCAACGGAAGGATCTGAACTGATAAGAAGGCGGAGGCAGTTATGGAAGTATGGCTTTGGATCGTGATCGTGGTGCTGGCGGCTGCAGTGATCTTCCTGTGCGGGAAGCTGTATTTTCTGCACCGCGCAGCGCGCGAGATCCTCAGAGACATGGAGGAAAAGTTATCAGAGGATACCAATACGCTGATCGACATATCCAGCCGGGACAGGGTCATGCGGGAGCTCGCCTCCGGATTGAACGAGGAGCTGAGGAAACTCCGCGCGCAGCGGCAGCGCTATCAGCAGGGGGATCTGGAGCTGAAGGAGGCTGTGACGGATCTCTCGCACGACCTGCGTACGCCGCTGACCGCGATCCGCGGCTATCTGGAGCTGATGAAAGCGGAGGAACTTCCGGAGCGCGCGCAGGAGTATCTTGGGATCATAGAGGAGCGCGCACGGACGATGGGAGAGCTGACCGGAGAGCTTCTGCGCTATTCGGTGGCGAAATCTGCCGCCCGCGAAATCCCGAAGGAGGAGATCAGCCTGAACGACGCGCTGGAGGACAGCATCGCCGCGTATTACGCTGTGATCGCGCAGCGCGGCATCACGCCGGAGATCACGATGCCGGAGCGGAAGGTGAAACGCCTCCTGAACCGAAACGCGCTGTCGCGGATCTTCGGAAATATTCTGAGCAACGCGGCGAAATACAGCGACGGAGATCTTCGCGTGATCCTGACAGGGGAAGGGGAGATCCGTTTCTCGAATCATGCGTCCGGGCTGGACGAGCTGAAGACGGGACAGCTTTTCGGAAAATTTTACACGGTGGACAGCGCGCAGGCTTCGACAGGGCTTGGGCTTTCCATCGCGAAGCTGCTCACGGAGGAAATGGGTGGGAGGATCGGCGCCGAGTACGCGGACGGGGTGCTCTGCATTCATCTGTGTTTTCCGGATAACGGACAAGGTTCATAAGCCTGCCAAAGCCTGGAAAAGCGCATAAATATGACATTCCCGGGTATGAAAGAATGGAGCGGAACGAAAAAAATCCGAACGCTGACAACCGTCAATGTCCGGATTTGCACAATAAAGTGGAGCATACGGGATTCGAACCCGTGACCTCCACACTGCCAGTGTGGCGCGCTCCCAGCTGCGCCAATGCCCCAAAAAGAGAAATGGAAGCAAAGGGGCTCGAACCCTTGACCTCCCGCTAGTCAGGCGAGCGCTCATCCCAGCTGAGCTATGCTTCCATATGTTCTCTGTACGTCAGTACAGAAATCATTATAACATGATATTTAAGAAAATCAATGAAAAATTTATTGATTTTGAAATTTGATCCTGAACTCCCTTTGAAGAACCCTTCTTCCTCCTTTCCGGCGGAAGTTTCCCGCACACCGGCCGCGTCCTGTTTCATATTATGGATTGTAAGGATCATGTTTCCGGGATCGTCGCCTGGGTATATAAAAGGAACCGGCTGCTGCGGTTCCGGCGCATGACGACAGGAGGTGTCAAAATGTGAAACCGTTGTTGGAACTTAGGGACGTATGCTACGCGTATCACAGCAGGGGCGGTGAGACGAGCGCGCTTCAGAATATATCATTTCAGGTGCAGCGGGGAGAATTTATCGCGGTAACAGGGCCGAGCGGCTGTGGGAAATCCACGCTGCTCTCTTTGATTTCCGGGCTGCTTGTTCCGGAGAGCGGCTCGATCGTGTTTTCGCAGGAGCGGGAAGCGGAAGAAAGCGACGGAGGGAAAAAACAGCCCAGTTCTACAGAGAAAGGAATTGTCGAAGTCACCGACGCCGCGGCGGCAGCCGCGCTGCGCAGAAGGATCGGCTATATGCTCCAGAAGGATCATCTGTTTGAGTGGCGCACGGTCTACCGGAACGTCGTCCTCGGTCTGGAGATCCAGCACAGGCTGAATGAGGAGAGCAAGGCAAAGATCGAAAAGATGCTGAGGGATTACGGGCTGGAGCGCTTCCGTGACGCCCGTCCGAGCGAGCTGTCCGGAGGGATGCGCCAAAGAGCCGCGCTGATCCGGACGCTTGCCTTAGGACCGGAGCTTCTGCTGCTTGACGAGCCGTTCTCAGCTCTGGATTTTCAGACCAGACTGGCGGTGTGCGATGATGTGTCGGAGATCCTGCACAGGGAGAAGAAGACGGCGCTGCTCGTCACGCACGATCTCTCGGAGGCTGTCAGCATGGCGGACCGCATCATCATTCTGACAAAGCGCCCGGCGCGGATCCGGAATATTCTCGAACTCAAATTTGAGCAGGAGGGACTTACGCCGCTCGAGCGCAGGAGCACAAGGGAGTTTCAGGAGTATTTCAATCTTTTGTGGGAGGAGATGAGAGACTATGAGGAAGATTTTCCGATCGCAGCGGAGTTCGTCTGAATTTGAACGTGTGGAGTCCGGAATCTGGGAGCGAGAGATCCTGGCATGTGAGATCGCGCAGCGCGGGGAACTATTCGGGACGTCCGAGGCGCAGCATGTCTACCTTCGCTCGCTGCGCAAGCGGCAGTACCGCGTCAGGGCGATCCGGATTCTGATTTTTGTTCTTTTTTTGATCCTCTGGGAGAGTGCGGTCCGTCTCAGCTGGATCGATGGCTTTATCTTCAGCAGTCCGTCGCGCGTGGTGAAGACCTTCTGCGCGATGTGGGAGGACGGGAGTATCTTTCAGCATGTAGGGGTCACGCTTGTCGAGACCCTCGTCAGCTTTGCCTGCGTCGTCCTGCTTGGAATCGGAGTGGCTGTGCTGCTCTGGTACAACACGGAGCTCTCTGAAATCCTCGAACCGTATCTTGTCGTGCTGAACAGCCTGCCGAAGTCTGCGCTTGCACCGCTTCTGATTGTGTGGCTGGGGGCAAATATGAAATCCATCATCGTTGCGGGCATGTCTGTCGCGATCTTCGGGAGCATTCTGAATCTTTACACTGGTTTCAACGAGATGGATCCGGATAAGATTAAGCTGATCTACACGCTGCAGGGGACGAAACGGGATGTTCTGACAAAAGTGATCCTGCCCGGCACCGTGCCCCTCCTGATCAGTGTGATGAAGGTGAACATTGGGCTATGTCTGGTTGGAGTTGTGATTGGCGAATTCATCGGGGCAAGACAGGGACTGGGTTATCTGATTATTTATGGGAGTCAGGTGTTTAAGCTGGACTGGGTGATCCTCTCGATCGTGATCCTCTGTGTGATCGCCATGCTGCTGTATGGTGCGCTGAATTTCATGGAGAAGAAGTGTCTGCGCAGACAGGAGAGATAAGCAAATTTATGATTTTGCGCTGCCCGAAAAGAAATACGTGCGCGCAGAAGAAGTCTGGTCCTCTTTCTGCTTCTCACGTTCTCTCTTGGAAAACACACAGCCGCAGTAATCCTGGCGGTACAGTCCGTACTCGGCGGAGAGTTCGACGGAGCGTTTGTAGCCGTTCTTCTTCTTAAAGTCAGAGGGGAGCCAGCGTACGCGGTATTCGTCTGCCAGCGCTTCGCCGATTTCGTTGAGCGAGGCGGCGCTTTTGAGCGGGCTGATCGTCAGGGTGGTGGTGAAATAGTCGAAGCCGCGTTCGGAGGCGAGCCGGGCCGTCTCGTTCAGGCGAAGTCGGAAGCAGGCGCGGCACCGTTCGCCGCCTTCCGGGATGTGCTCCAGACCGCGGACTGCCGTGTAAAATTCGGAGGGATCGAAGCGCCCTTCCAGAAAGCAAACGGAATTCGGCAGGGGCATTTCCCGGATCAGGCGTTGCTGCTCCTTTACGCGGCGGAGATATTCCTCTTCCGGGAAGATGTTCGGATTGTAGTAGAAGACTGTGATTTTGAAGTAGCGGGAGAGGTATTCCAGCACATAGCTGCTGCACGGCGCGCAACAGCTGTGCAGCAAAAGTGTGGGTGTTCCCGCTGAGCCGCGAGGGGTCTCCTGTCCGGCTGAATCGTCGGATTCGTGCGGAATGTCTTGTGTAGAGGAACCGTCCGGAATTTGCAGTCTGGTCAGCCCATCGAGCAGCGCATCAAGCTCTCTTTGGTAATTTTTTTGATTCTGTGCCATATGCCTCACCTCGTCAGTCATTTTAGCAAATCATTTTTTAGAAGACAAGATTTCATTCATAAATTTCCGGAGGATTTCCTAAAAAATAAGTCGGCAGATTTTAAAAATATTGAGGAAAAGCTCACAAAAAATATGATTGTACAATCTTGACACTCATAGGCATTTTTGCTATGATTATCCAGATATAAAGTATAAATTGATCCGGATCGGATCGGAATAGTTGCGATAAGGTCCGGGACAATTGGGAGGATAAGGATGAGAAGGATATCACTTAAGAGAATCTGGGGGCTGCTTTTGGCAGCGGGTATACTGGCGCTTGCTCCGACGCTGCTTGCGTCTGCGGCATCTGTCCCAGGGTTTGTCAAACAAGTGAAAGCGACCGACGTCCGTGGAACCAAGGCGACACTGAGCTGGAGCAAGGCGAAGAATGCTACAGGTTACAATATTTACAGAGTAGACCCGGAGACAGGCGATCTTATAGGAACTAAGCCTGTAAAGACGACAACGGGTCTGAGCTGTACGGTGTCGATCAAGCTGGGGACGACCTATTCGTTCCAGGTATTCGCATATAAAAAGAACGGGAAAAAGACGGTCGAGAACAAAGAGGGTTCTCCGCCTATTGATGTTGAGCCTCAGCTGCTGCATGTGCTCAGCTACGGGAATGAATGTGTTTACCTTGAGTGGGACAAGGTGAAGAATGCTGACGGCTATATTCTCTACAGACGCAAGTCAGGCGGTGAATTCCAAGAGATCAAGACGCTGAAGAGTGGGAAGACAGACTGCAAGGTAAATGTCCCGGCAAACACGACCTACAGGTTCAGGCTCTGCAGCTACAAAATGAAGAACGGGGAGAAGGTTCTCTCGGAGCCCTCCAATGTCGTCAAATTCAAAGGGAAAAAGCTGGAGAGCGTACATGGCAGACGGTGGCAGGTAACACTGAAGAAGACGATAAAAGTGACGAACAGCGAGACAGGGGAAAAGGTTACACTCAAGGCGGGGACGAAGCTGACGGCGTCCAGCCATTCAGATGGAACGATCAAGGTCACGAATGCAAAGGGTGAAACCTTTAAGACCAAGGGTTCATATTGTACCTTCGGAGATTATCAGCTGGCTCCTTCTTACAACTATTACACCAAGGCTCAATCTGAGGACTTTGTCAATAAGAAGAAATATACAAGCAAGACGAACTATCTGATATGGGTCAGCCAGTACACGTCCAGCGTTCATTTCTTCAAGGGCTCGAAGGGAAAATGGAAGGAGCAGCGTGTCGCGCAGTGTATCATAGGCGGGGTGAACGGACGTACCAAATTGGGAGAGTATGAGACATTCCTCCATGATAATACGGTACATTTTTACTGGAATCCGGTAAAAAACTGGGGTCAGGCTTTCCACGGATGGATAGACGGTAACAGATGGGGGACTCATTCGAAAGGGTGCGTCAGGCTGTCGCCCTCCGATCTGAGTTATCTGCGTTCGCTTCCTCTTGGAACAAAGGTGGTATCATACTAAGGATGAACAAAAGGTTGTCACGGATGGCTGCGCCGCCCGCGGCAATCTTTTTTTGCGCAGACTGCGTGACCGTGATATTTTGCTTGCAAGGACAGAGGACCTATGATAGACTTTTTGTCTGGAACATCGCCGCATTGCGGTAAATGATATCGGAAAAGAGGATGAAAATGGCTCAGTTATGGGGAGGACGTTTTACGAAACAGACTGATCAGATGGTCTATGAGTTCAACGCGTCCATTTCGTTTGACAGAAAGCTGTACCGTCAGGACATTGAGGGCAGCATGGCGCACGTGAAAATGCTGGCAAAGCAGGAGATCCTGACGCAGGAGGAATGCGGCAGGATTCTTGACGGGCTGGAGGGGATCCTGAGGGACGTCGAGAGCGGGACGCTCGCGATCACGTCAGAATACGAGGACATTCACAGCTTTGTAGAGGCAAATCTGATCGAGCGGATCGGGGACGTGGGGAAGAAGCTTCACACCGGACGCAGCCGCAACGACCAGGTGGCGCTCGATATGCGCATGTATGTCCGAGATGAAGTTCAGACGACGGACGCTCTGCTTTTTGGCTTGCTTCAGGTGCTGCAGACGATTATGGAGGAGAATGTCGACACGTTCATGCCGGGATTCACACATCTGCAAAAGGCGCAGCCGGTGACGCTCGCGCACCATATCGGAGCGTACTTTGAGATGTTTCGAAGAGACCGCTCCAGAATGAAGGATATTTACCATCGGATGAATTACTGTCCGCTCGGGGCCGGGGCTCTTGCAGGGACGACCTATCCGCTTGACCGAGAGTACACGGCTCAGTTGCTCGGTTTTGACGGACCGACGCGCAACAGCATGGATTCTGTGTCGGACCGCGACTATGTGATCGAGTATCTCTCTGCACTCTCTGCGATCATGATGCACCTCAGCCGCTTTTCGGAGGAGATCATCATCTGGAATTCCAACGAGTACGGTTTTGTCGAGCTGGATGACGCCTTTAGCACGGGGAGTAGCATCATGCCGCAGAAGAAGAACCCGGACATTGCAGAGCTGGTGCGCGGAAAGACAGGACGTGTCTACGGCGCGCTGATGTCGATGCTCACGACGATGAAGGGGCTTCCGCTCGCCTACAACAAGGACATGCAGGAGGACAAGGAGCTCGTCTTTGACGCGATCGACACGGTGGAATCCTGTCTGCGCCTGTTCACAGGCATGGTAAGCACGATGAAATTTAACCGCGAGACAATGGAGGCTTCGGCCAGGAACGGATTCACGAACGCGACGGACGTGGCGGATTACCTTGTGAACCGCGGCGTCCCGTTCCGCGACGCGCACGGAATCTCGGGGCGGCTCGTGCTGAAGTGCATCGCGCAGGGGAAGGCGCTCGATGATCTGACGCTCGATGAATTCCGGGAAGAGAGCGACGTGTTCGGGGGAGATATCTACGAGGCGATCAGCATGAAGACCTGCGTCGGAAAGAGGCTCACGCTGGGCGCGCCGGGGCAGGAGGCCATGCGCGCTGTGATAGAGGAAAACAGGATTTATCTGCAGGAAAATCCGGCTGGGCAGTTTTGATGAACACAGGGCTTGGGGCTGACGATGGGTCGTTGGCCCTGATTTGACTTCACCGGCGGAAAAGCTTATAATAAAGCAAGATTGTTTCAGAAAGGAAACCATATGGAGCAGGCGTCTCCCGGTCGGGGAAAAAAGAACGGATTGGGCTGTTACCTCCGCTATACAGGGTATTATTGCATCGTGCTGTCCGTGATGCTTTTCATCTTCGTCAGCAATCATAAATCTATGGTGTGGGACTGCGACGGAGTCTATCAGCATTTCAACAGTCTGGTGTATTACGGGAAATATTTGCGGGGCATTCTGCGGAATCTGTGGGAGAATCATGAGCTGTCCGTTCCGCTGTGGGACATGAGCATCGGATACGGTTCAGATATTCTCACGACGCTGAATTACTATGTTTTCGGAGATCCGCTTGCCCTGACGTCCGTCTTTGTGCCGGCGAAGTACACGGAATATCTGTATGGATTCCTGGCGATTCTGAGATTGTACCTGGCTGGCGCCTTTTTCCTGGGATACTGTCGGTATCATCAAAACGAAACACATGCGTCCGTTCTCGGAGCGCTGACCTATGCGTTTTCCGGTTTTGCAATCTATGTGTTTGCACGCCATCCGTTCTTCATGAACCCGATGATGTACTTTCCGCTTCTGCTGATCGGGATCGACCGGATCTTTGACCGGAAAAAGCCCTGGCTGTTCATCGGGATCACGGCGCTCATGGCAGTCAGTAATTTTTATTTCTTTTATATGGCATGTATTCTGATGTTTCTGTATGCCGTGGTCTCCTATGTGAAGCGCTTTGGAAGGATACGCGCGAGGGAGCTTGCCGGCTGGTTTTTCAAATTTGTCGGCTATTTTCTGATAGGGACGTGTATCGCGGCGGTGACACTGCTTCCTTCCGCGATGTATGTGCTGGAGACCGGCAGAATGAGCGCGGAGAATCAGATCCCCCTGATATACGAACTGCCTCTTTACGCAAGCTATCTCGGGGACCTTCTCCGGGTGGCCTATGAGACAGAGAGAGCCCAGAATTATACGGTTCTGGGGATGGCGCCTCTGGTGGTGATTGCGCTGATGGTTCTTTTCGCGCGCAGAAAGAGGTTTACACATCTGAAGGCGGGCTTCCTGATGCTGACGGCGATCCTGCTGACGCCCTTTCTGGGACACATTATGAACGGCTTCTCGTATGCGGCCAACCGTTGGACGTGGGCGTATATCATGCTCTTGTCCTACATTCTGGTCAAGGTTTATCCGGAGCTCTTTCATCTGGAACGAAAGGAAAAGCGGAGGCTGCTGGCACTGGTTGTTGCGTACCTTGCGGTGGCGCTGCCCGTCATGTGTCTGGAGGCGGTGCTTGACCCTGCGGTGAATCCGCCTGTCGCCAGATTTCTTGCGCTGCTGATGCTGGCGCTGCTGGGCGTGACTGTGGCTTTAGGCGAGCGCCCGAGAATCAAAAAAGCGCTGCCTGCCTTCTTTTACGCAATGACGCTGGCGGGCCTGATCCTGAACGTCTGGGATCTGTATTCGCCGAACGGTTCGGCAGGGTATCTCGGTCGGTTCCGGGAGCAGGGGCAGCCGTATGCCATGCTTACGGACAAGAGTGAATTCTATCCGGTAAAGGAGCTTGCGGATGATTCCGGCTTTTACCGCTATGATCAGTACGGAGTCGTCGCACATGAAAATACGGCGATGCAGAACCGCCTGAACAGCACGGACTATTATTTCAGCGTCTCGAACGGGGCAGTCAGCAAGTTTTTTGCGGATCTCTGCGCGGCTGCGAGATGGGACCATATGTACGACAATCTGGACGGGCGCACGATGCTGGACCGCCTCGCCGCTGTAAAGTATTTTGTGGTGAAAAAAGGCGGGAAGGCGTACCTTCCGTACTCCTATGACGAAAAGGTGGGCGGCAGCAAGAAATATAAGGTTTTCAAAAGCGACGAGACGCTGCCCTTTGGATATACGTACAAATACGCGGTTTCCAGGGAAGCCTTCGATTCGCTGCCGGTGGAGCAAAAGCAGCAGGCCCTGATGCAGGGAGCGGTGACGGAGCAGAGCAGCCTGCCGCAGGCTGAGCTGAGCTTCTGCGAGACACGCCCGGAGCTTACATTCGCGCCGGACGAGCACATCACGGTGGAAGAAAACCGCTTTGTGGTCTCGGAGGGCGGCGCGAAGCTCACGCTGTCCTTTGATGGACAGACGGACAGCGAGACCTACCTTGTGATGAAAAACCTGCAGTTCGAGGGAGCTGAAAAATATATTGCCATGGTTGCCTCGATGGGGGACGTCAGCAAGAAGATTTATGTGTATACCAAACGGCATAATTTCTACCGCGGGTACGATGATTATTTGTGCAATCTCGGATTTTCCGGGCAGCCGCAGGAGATCACGCTGCAGTTCCCGGCGGCCGGGACCTACACGCTGGATGAATTTTATGTCGTCTCTCAGCCGGTAACCCAGGTGGACGCCCAGACCGCGGCGCTGCGGGAGGACGTTCTGGAGAATGTCGAATTTTCCGATAATCAGATCAGCGGGACGATCTCTCTGGACGAGCCGAAGATGCTGGTATTGGCGATGGCGTACAGCAAGGGCTGGAGGGCGCTTGTAGATGGAAAAGAGCAGGAGATCAGGCAGGTGAATGATATGTATCCGGGGCTTGAGCTGTCCGCTGGAGATCACACGGTCGAGCTGCGCTACAGGACGCCTTATCTTCGGGAGGGATTGTTGATTTCCGCGCTGGGTCTTGTCACGCTGTGTCTGCTGTTCCTGACCCGGAGCATGGCGAAGCGCCGATCACCGAAGCTGTGAAGATGAAGATACGGTTTGGCAGGAGGCGCCTCTTGCGTGTGAGAAGAAGGGAGAAGCTATGATTTCTTTGGTGATACCCTGTTATAATGAGGAGGAGACGGTAGAGATTTTTTACCGCGAGGTGAACCGGATATGGGAGACCGGCGTCTGCCCGGAGGAGCTGGAGTTCGTCTATATCGACGACGGGAGCAGGGACGGAACTTTGCAGATCCTGCGCAGGCTGAGCGAGCAGGATCCGCGGGTCCACTATGTCTCGTTTTCGCGCAATTTCGGAAAGGAAGCGGCGCTCTACGCCGGGCTGCAGCATGCGCACGGCGATTTTGTGGCGACGATGGATGTGGATCTCCAGGATCCGCCGTCCCTTTTGCCGGAGATGTACCGCACTGTGACCCAGGAGGACTATGACTGCGTCGCCACTTACCGTGAGACGCGCAAGGGAGAGCCTGTCATCCGCTCCCTGTTCGCGAAATGCTTTTACCGGATCATCAACAGGATCTCGCAGACGGAGATCGTGGACGGCGCGCGGGATTACCGTTTCATGAGCAGGAAGATGGTGGACGCGATCCTGGCGGACGGCGAGTACAACCGTTTTTCCAAGGGAATCTACAGCTGGGTAGGCTTTCGGACGAAATGGCTGTCCTATGAAAACATAGAGCGCAGCGCCGGGACGAGCAAATGGTCCTTCTGGAAGCTGTTCAAGTATTCGGTGGAGGGGATCCTGGCCTACTCTACGGTGCCGCTGTCTGTCGTTTCCATTCTGGGCATCTTTTTCTGCCTTGTGGCGTTTGTCGCGCTGTGCGTGGTCGTGGGACGGGCGCTTATCTTTGGAGATCCGGTCGCGGGCTGGCCCTCTCTGGTGAGTATCATCGTGTTTCTGGGCGGGATTCAGCTGCTTTGCCTGGGGATCGTGGGCCTGTATATTTCAAAGATTTATCTGGAAACAAAAAAAAGGCAGATCTATATTGTGAGGGAGTCCAGATAAAGGACGAAAGCATTTTGTGCTTGACATGTAAAATGAATGAGTGTATTGTATAAAGACAAATGTGCGCCGTATGAGCACAAAAAGGCTCGCGGAGCGCGAAAAGATGAGGAGAATGAAAAAATGGAGAAGAAGCTGAGAGTTGGAATTCTGGGAGCGACAGGTATGGTAGGGCAGAGATTTATCTCCCTGCTTGAGAACCATCCGTGGTTTGAGGTTGTTGTGGTGGCGGCGAGCCCGCGCAGCGCCGGGAAGACTTACGAGGAGGCGGTCGGCGGTCGCTGGAAGATGACGACGCCGATGCCGGAGGCGGTCAAGAAGCTGATCGTCATGAATGTCAATGAGGTGGAAAAGGTAGCGGCCGAGGTAGACTTTGTGTTCTCGGCGGTTGATATGTCCAAGGACGAGATCCGCGCGATCGAGGAGGCCTACGCGAAGACGGAGACGCCGGTCGTGTCAAACAACAGCGCGCACCGCTGGACGCCGGATGTGCCGATGGTGATCCCGGAGATCAACCCGGAGCATTTCGAGGTGATCGAGTCGCAGAAGAAGCGTCTCGGCACGAAGCGCGGGTTCATCGCGGTGAAGCCGAACTGCTCGATCCAGAGCTACGCGCCGGCGCTGAGCGCGTGGATGGAGTTTGAGCCTTACGAGGTGGTCGCGACGACATATCAGGCGATCTCGGGCGCGGGCAAGACCTTCAAGGACTGGCCGGAGATGGTGGAGAACGTGATCCCTTACATCGGCGGCGAGGAGGAGAAGAGCGAGAAAGAGCCGCTGCGCATCTGGGGCAAGGTGGAGAACGGACAGATCGTCCCGGCAGCAGAGCCTAAGATCACCTGCCAGTGCATCCGCGTGCCGGTGCTCAACGGCCACACGGCGGCCGCGTTTGTCAAGTTCCGCAAGAAGCCGACGAAGGAGCAGCTGATTGAGAAGCTGGAGAATTACCGCGGACTGCCGCAGGAGCTGAACCTTCCGAGCGCCCCGAAGCAGTTCATCCAGTATATGCAGGACGACAACCGTCCGCAGGTGAAGCTCGACGTGGACTATGAGAACGGCATGGGCGTGTCGATCGGGCGCATCCGCGAGGATTCAGTCTACGATTTCAAGTTCGTAGGGCTGTCCCACAATACGGTGCGCGGCGCGGCAGGCGGAGCGGTGCTCTGCGCGGAGACCCTGAAGGCGAAGGGATACATTGCCGCAAAAAATTAGTTGCCAAAAACAGATAAGATAACGTATAATAAGACTGTTATGGAATTTTTCCGTGACAGTCTTATTTGTGTCACGGAGGAAACACGGACACCAGATGTTGTTTTTGGAGGGGTCGGATGAAACAGCTCTTCATCGCGGAGAAGCCGAGCGTGGCGCAGGAGTTCGCGAAGGCGTTAAAAGAGAATATGAGACGCGGCGACGGGTACCTGGAGTCGGATTCCTATGTGGTGACCTGGTGCGTCGGCCATCTGGTGACGATGAGCTATCCGGAGGTCTACGATGAGAAGTACAAGCGCTGGAGTCTGAGCACGCTGCCGTTTCTGCCGGAGAATTTCCTGTACGAGGTGATCCCGGCGGTGAAGAAGCAGTTCACGATCGTCAGCGGCCTGCTGAACCGCGGGGACGTCGATACGATCTATGTCTGTACGGATTCCGGGCGCGAGGGAGAATACATCTACCGCCTTGTGGAGCAGATGGCAGGCGTGGAGGGCAAGCAGCGCAAGCGCGTCTGGATCGATTCGCAGACGGAGGAGGAGATCCACCGCGGGATCGCGGAGGCGAAGGATCTGTCCTGCTACGACAATCTCTCTTCGGCCGCGTATCTGCGCGCGAAGGAAGACTATCTGATGGGGATTAACTTCTCGCGGCTGCTGACGCTGAAATACGGCAACGCAATCTCAAATTATCTTGGGACGAAATACGCGGTCGTCTCGGTCGGTCGTGTGATGACCTGCGTGCTCGGCATGGTGGTGCGGCGCGAGCGGGAGATCCGACAGTTTGTGAAGACGCCGTTCTACCGGGTGCTGCAGAGCGTGGAGCTTGAGGGCAGGATGCTCGAGGGCGAGTTCCGCGCCGTGGAGGGCTCGGATTACTATCTCTCGCCGAAGCTCTACAAGGAGAACGGCTTCAAGGAGAGGAAGGACGCCGAGGAGCTGATCGCGCGGCTGCTCGGCGGTGCGCCAGAGCCCGGACAGACAGTTGCCTCAGCTGCTTCAGGGCATGCTGACAGCTTTGCAGGGACAGATTCCGGGCCGAAGCTGCAGGAAGCTTTGGGAGGATCGTCCGGTCCGGGGACAGCGGTGACGACGATCGACTCGATCGAGAAGAAAAAAGAGAAAAAGAATCCGCCGCTTCTGTACAACCTCGCGGAGCTGCAGAACGAGTGCTCGCGCATGTTCAAGATCAGCCCGGACGAGACGCTGCGGATCGTGCAGGAATTATACGAGAAAAAGCTGGTCACGTACCCGAGGACGGACGCGAGAGTGCTCTCGAACGCGGTGGCCAAGGAGATTTACAAGAATATATCCGGGCTTCGAAGGTTCGGGCCGGCCGCAGAATTTGCGCAGGAGATATTGGAAAAGGGAACGTACAAGGGGATCGCAAAGACACGCTATGTGAACGACAAGCAGATCACGGATCACTACGCGATCATCCCGACCGGGCAGGGGCTGAATGCGCTCGGCTCGCTCAAGGGGAACGCGTTCGGCGTGTACGCGGCGGTCGTGCGCCGGTTCTTGAGCATCTTTTATCCGGCGGCGGAGTTCCAGAAGATCAGCATGATCACAAGGATGGGGAAGGAGAAATTCTTCTTCGCGTTCAAGGTGCTGCTGGAGGAGGGCTATTTTAAGGTGGCCGGAAATCCGAATGAGAAGCGCGCGAGAAAGGCGCAGGCCGAGAGTGTGGACGGTGTGAGCGGCGCGCAGGGCCCGTCGCAGACGGTTGACGGATCAGATTTGCCTGACGGCGGACAGGAAGCCGGGGCGCTTTCCGACGCCGCGGACGCCGGATCCGCCGGCGGGGATGCAGAGGAGACGCAGCTCGGCACGGAATTTCTGGAGACGATGAAGCATCTGAGAAAAGGCATGGAGCTTCCGGTGCGGGCGCTCAAACTCAGGGAGGGAGAGACCTCCCCGCCGAAACGCTACAATTCAGGCTCGATGATCCTGGCGATGGAGAACGCGGGGCAGCTCATCGAGGATGAGGAGCTGCGGGCGCAGATCAAGGGCTCGGGAATCGGCACGAGCGCGACGCGAGCCGAGATCCTGAAAAAGCTGATCGCAAACAAATACATTGCGCTGAACAAGAAGACGCAGATCCTCTCCCCGACGCTTCAGGGCGAGATGATCTACGACGTCGTGTTTTATTCGATCCGTTCCCTGCTGAACCCGGAGCTGACTGCGAGCTGGGAGAAGGGGCTGACCTATGTGGCCGAGGGCACGATCACGGGCGACGAGTATATGACGAAGCTGGAGCATTTCATCCGCTCGCGCACAGAGGGCGTGCTGGGGCTGAACAATCAGTACGCGATGCGGCCGCTGTTCGACGAGGCGGCGAAGTATTACAGGCAAAGCAGTCCTGCGCGGACGGGAAAATACAGCCGGTCGGGAGGCACATCCCGAAGTAAGAAAAATACAGCGGGCAAGGATGCAAAGAGTACCGTCAGCACAGCAGAGTAGAGACAATGTTGTGCCGGAGTGAGGAAGGTATGGAGAAAGAAGAGAGACAGGTGGGAGGCAGAGATGGAGAATTGTAAAATAGACAATTTATTCAATTTGAATGAGACGATCGCGGCGGAGCTGTTCAAGGGCGCGATCTATCCGTGGGCGGTGCTGCCGAAGATCGGCGCGTTCATCATTGAGCTTGGCGCGACGCTCTCGCCGGAAGAGTACGACCGCGTGGAGGAGAACGTCTGGATCGCGAAGTCGGCAAAGGTGGCGAAGACGGCCTCCATCATCGGACCGGCGATCATCGGAAAGAACGCCGAGGTGCGACACTGCGCGTTCATCCGCGGCAACGCGATCGTCGGCGAGGGCGCCGTGGTCGGCAACTCTACGGAGCTGAAGAACGTGGTGCTGTTCAACAAGGTGCAGGTGCCGCATTACAACTATGTCGGGGATTCGATTCTCGGCTACAAGGCGCACATGGGCGCGGGCTCGATCACGTCCAACGTGAAGTCGGACAAGAAGCTTGTCGTTGTGAAGGACGGGAACGAGCGCATCGAGACGGGACTGAAAAAGTTTGGGGCGATGCTCGGGGACGAGGTTGAGGTCGGCTGCGGCTCGGTGCTGAACCCGGGGACGGTCGTCGGGCCGCGCACGAACATCTATCCGCTGTCGTCCGTGCGAGAGGTGGTGCCGGCGGATTCCATCTACAAGAAGCGCGGGGAGATCGCTGAGAAGTACGAAGAATAATAGGTGCTTGATATAAGAGCTGCGCATGAAATGAGTTCCGAATGATACAGGAATGAGAATGCACAGATAGAGATAATAGCAAATCGGTTAAAATTGAATTTGGAAGGGAAGAGAGTATGGCGAAGAGCAACACTTACGACGCGAGCAGCATTTCCGTGCTGGAGGGTCTCGAGGCGGTCAGAAAGCGCCCGGGCATGTACATCGGAAGCGTCTCACGCAAGGGTCTGAATCATCTGATCTACGAGATCGTGGACAACGCGGTGGACGAGCATCTGGCAGGCTACTGCGACAGGATCGAGGTGTATCTGGAGAAGGACGGTTCGGCGACGGTCGAGGACAACGGCCGAGGCATTCCGGTCGGGATGCACGAGAAGGGTATGCCGGCGGAGCGGCTGGTTTTCACGACGCTGCACGCGGGCGGCAAATTTGACGATACGTCCTACAAGACGAGCGGCGGTCTACACGGCGTGGGATCCTCGGTCGTGAACGCGCTGTCGACCTGGCTGGACGTACAGGTCATGCTGGGCGGCAAGATCCATCACGACCGCTACGAGCGCGGCGTCCCGGTGCAGGAGCTTGTGAACGGGCTGCTTCCAATCATCGGGAAGACGCAGAAGACCGGCACGCGGGTCTGCTTTCTGCCGGATCCGGAGATTTTCGAGAAGACGCGCTTCTCGGCGACAGAGTTGAAGAGTCGTCTGCACGAGACTGCCTATCTGAATCCGCAGCTGACGATCTATTTTGAGGATCGGCGCGGGGAGAGCGCAGAGCAGATTACCTTCCATGAGCCGGAGGGGATCGTCGGGTTCGTGCGCGAGCTGAACGAGACCTCTGAGGCCATCTGCGACCCGGTCTATTTCAAGGGTGAGGCGGACGGAATCCAGGTCGAGGTAGCGTTCCAGTATGTGAATGAGTTCCATGAGAACGTGCTGGGCTTCTGCAACAACATCTACAACGCCGAGGGCGGCATGCATCTGACCGGCTTCAAGACGACGTTCACGACGGTGCTGAACGCATACGCACGCCAGATCGGCGTTCTGAAGGAGAAAGATATCAATTTCACGGGCGCGGACATCCGCAACGGCATGACGGCCGTTGTCTCGATCAAGCATCCGGATCCGCGCTTCGAAGGGCAGACGAAGACGAAGCTCGACAACCAGGACGCGGCACGCGCGGTCGGCAAGGTGACCGGCGAGGAGATCGTCCTGTACTTCGACAAGCACTTAGACGCGCTCAAGAGCATCCTCTCCTGCGCGGAGAAGGCGGCGAAGATCCGCAAGACCGAGGAGCGCGCGAAGACGAACCTGCTCTCAAAGCAGAAGTATTCGTTCGACAGCAACGGCAAGCTTGCGAACTGCGAGAGCCGCGACAGCAGCAAATGTGAGATCTTTATCGTGGAGGGTGATTCGGCCGGCGGCTCCGCCAAGACGGCGCGCGACCGCAACTACCAGGCGATCCTTCCGATCCGCGGCAAGATCCTCAACGTGGAGAAGGCGAGCATTGACAAGGTGCTCGCGAACGCCGAGATCAAGACGATGATCAACGCGTTCGGCTGCGGGTTTTCCGAGGGCTACGGGAATGATTTTGACATCACGAAGCTGCGCTACGACAAGATCGTCATTATGACGGACGCCGACGTCGACGGCGCGCACATCAGCACACTGCTTTTGACCTTGTTCTACCGTTTCATGCCGGAGCTGATCTACGAGGGGCACGTCTACATCGCGATGCCGCCGCTGTACAAGGTGATCCCGGCGAAGGGCAAGGAGCAGTACCTCTACGACGACAAGGCGCTCGAACAGTATCGGAAGACGCACAAGGGCTCCTTCACGCTGCAGCGCTACAAGGGACTCGGCGAGATGGACGCCCAGCAGCTCTGGGAGACGACGTTGAACCCGGAGACGCGCGTGATGCAGCGCGTGGAGATTGAGGACGCGCGCATCGCGTCTGGTATCACGCAGATGCTGATGGGTACGGAGGTGCCGCCGCGCAAGGCGTTCATCTACGAGCACGCGCAGGACGCGCTGCTGGATGTATAGATGATACCAAATGAATTTTCTGCTGACTGAGGAAAGCGGCAGATTGTTTGCAGAATTGATATAATTGGGAGAAGATGGAATGGATGAACAAATAATCAGAGCGGAATATTCTGACATCATGCAGAAATCATTCATCGACTACGCGATGAGCGTTATCATTTCACGCGCGCTGCCGGACGTGAGGGACGGGCTGAAGCCGGTGCAGAGGCGGACGCTCTACGACATGTATGAGCTTGGGATCCGCTACGACAGGCCGTACCGAAAGTGCGCGCGTATCGTCGGCGACACGATGGGTAAGTTCCATCCGCACGGCGACAGCTCGATCTACGAGGCGCTCGTCGTGATGGCGCAGGATTTCAAGAAGGGCATGACGCTCGTGGACGGGCACGGCAATTTCGGCTCGATCGAGGGAGACGGGGCGGCCGCGATGCGCTACACGGAGGCGCGGCTGGAGAAGGTGACGCAGGACGCGTTCCTTGCGGATCTGGACAAGGACGTCGTGGACTTTGGCCCGAACTTCGACGAGACGGAGCGGGAGCCGCTGGTGCTGCCGGTGCGCATTCCGAATCTGCTCGTGAACGGGTCGGACGGCATCGCGGTCGGCATGGTGACTTCGATCCCGACGCACAATCTGGCCGAGGTGATCGACGCGGTCAAGGCGATGATCCGCAACAACAAGATCACGACCGAGGGCCTGATGAAATACATCAAGGGTCCGGATTTCCCGACCGGCGGTATTATCGTGAACAAGGACGAGCTCCCGGCGATCTACGAGAGCGGACAGGGCAAGATCCGCATCCGCGGGAAAGTGGAAATCGAGAAGGCGAAGGGTGGAAAGGAGCGCCTCGTGATCACGGAGATCCCGTACACGATGATCGGCGTGAACATCGGGAAGTTCCTGAATGACATTGCAGCGCTGATCGAGACGAAGAAGACGACGGACATCGTCGATATCTCAAATCAGTCCTCGAAGGAAGGCATCCGCATCGTGCTGGAGCTTCGAAAGGGCGCGGACATCGAGCGGCTTCAGAATCTGCTCTACAAGAAAACGAAGCTGGAGGACACCTTCGGCGTGAACATGCTCGCGGTCGCGGACGGCAGGCCGGAGACGCTCGGGCTGCGGCAGATCCTCGAGTACCATGTGGATTTCCAGTTCGAGCTGGCAACGCGCAAGTACCAGAACCTGCTCGAGAAAGAAGAGAAGAAGAAGGAGATCCAGGAGGGCCTGATCCGTGCTTGCGACGTGATCGATCTGATTATCGAGATCCTGCGCGGCAGCAAGAGTCGGGACCAGGTGAAGGCCTGCCTCGTGGAGGGCGTCACGGACGGCATCAAATTCAAGAGCGAGAAGTCGAAAAAGCTGGCGGCAAAGCTTCTGTTCACCGAGGCGCAAGCGAACGCGATCCTCGACATGCGCCTGTATCGCCTGATCGGCCTCGAGGTCGAGGTACTGATGAAGGAGCATGAGACGACGCTTGCGAACATCGCGCGCTACCAGGACATCCTGAACAATTACGATTCGATGGCCGCGGTCATCATCAAGGAGCTGGATGCGTTTAAGCGGGAATTTTGCAGGCCGAGAAGGACGGCGATCGAGAACGCGGAGGAGATCGTGCTCGAGGAGCAGAAGATTGAGGAGATGCCGGTCGTGTTCCTGATGGATCGCTTCGGCTATGTGCGCACGATCGACGAGGCGACCTACGAGCGCAACAAGGATGCGGCGGACACGGAGCAGCGCTTCGTGATCCACTGTCTGAACACGGACCGTGTCTGCGTCTTTACGGACGCCGGCAAGGCGCATCTGCTGAAAGTCCTCGACGTGCCGTTCGGCAAGTTCCGGGACAAGGGCACGCCGGTTGACAACCTCTGCAATTACGACAGCGCCGAGGAGAATTTTGTCTCGGTGATGGCGCTGAACGATATCAAGGACACCGTGCTCACCTTTGTCACAAAGCAGGCGATGGTGAAGCAGGTGGAGGGCTGCGAGTTTGACGTGGTGTCCAAGCGGACGATCGCGGCGACGAAGCTGCAGGACGGCGACGCGGTGCTCGAGGTGCACGCGGCGCACGAGCAGGCGCATCTGGTGCTGGCGACGAAGGCCGGCTATTTCCTGCGCTTCCCGGCAGCCGAGATCCCGCTCAAGAAAAAGACGGCGATCGGCGTGCGCGGCATGAAGCTCGGCGCGGGCGACGAGCTCTCGGCGGTCTACTGGCTGGAGGGCGGGGAGTGCCCGGAGGTGACGTTCGCCGACAAGCCGGTGCACATCAACCGGCTTCGCATCGGTTCGCGCGACTCGAAGGGGACGAAGGCGCGCTGAAAAAGAGCATAGAAAAAAGCGGATAACGGGAATCGAACCCGCCTATCCAGCTTGGGAAGCTGGTGTTCTACCAATGAACTATATCCGCATATCAGCATTATACAACAGGAAATTCGGATTGACAAG
>CANRDO010000027.1 GCA_947629385.1 uncultured Lachnospiraceae bacterium | reverse complement strand
CTGAAAATCCAGTCTTTACAAGGGTTTAAAGGGTGTCCAACTGTTACGAAAAGGTAATTAGACTGTCAAACTTCCGGTATGAAAAGGATTGTACTCTGCGATGATCCCGACTGTTCGCATTTGGCCTCCCATAATGTTTTTATTTTCATACATAAGGAATTTTCCCTATTTTATCAGACAAAAAAGCAATCTGCAACGCAAATTTCATCTTGTCCGCTGTTAAAATATGGGGTATAATCGGATTAAAATAAATAAAGCTGCCGGTTCTGGACAGCCGGCGACGAAACATAAGGGAAAGGAGTCCATGAACCATGGCATTTATTGACATTCTCAAAGCAAAGGCAAAAGCAAACAAGAAAACGATCGTGCTTCCGGAGACGGAGGACCGCAGAACGTACGAGGCCGCCGCGAAGATTCTCGCGGAGGGCATTGCGAACATCGTTCTGGTCGGCAGTGAGGAAGCGGTGAAGAAGGGCAGCGAGGGACTGGATATCTCCGGTGCGACCGTTGTGGATCCGGCGACCAATCCGAAGACGCAGGCCTACATCGACAAGCTCGTAGAGCTGCGCTCCAAGAAGGGCATGACCCCGGAACAGGCGAAGGAGATCCTTCTGAACCAGTACCTGTACTACGGCGTGATGATGGTGAAGATGGGCGACGCAGACGGCATGGTATCCGGCGCCTGCCATTCCACGGCGGACACGCTTCGCCCGTGCCTGCAGATCCTGAAGACGAAGCCGGGCACGAAGCTTGTCTCCGCATTCTTCCTGATGATCGTTCCGGACTGCGAGTACGGCGCGAACGGCGCTTTTGTGTTTGCGGATTCCGGTCTGGTGCAGGATCCGACTCCGGAAGAGCTGGCTGCGATCGCGGCGTCCTCCGCGGAGTCCTTCGAGCTTCTGGTAGGCGAGGAGGCAAAGGTCGCGATGCTGTCGCACTCCACGATGGGCAGCGCAAAGCATGCGCTGGTAGACAAGGTTGTGGAGGCCACGAAGATCGCGAAGGAGCAGTACCCGAACCTCAAGCTGGACGGCGAGATGCAGCTTGACGCGGCGATCGTTCCGAGCGTGGGCGCTTCCAAGGCTCCGAACAGCGACGTCGCGGGCAAGGCGAACGTACTGATCTTCCCGAACCTTGACGCGGGCAACATCGGCTACAAGCTTGTGCAGAGACTTGGCAAGGCAGAGGCGTACGGCCCGGTTACCCAGGGCATCGCGGCTCCGGTCAACGATCTGTCCAGAGGCTGTTCTGCGGACGATATCGTGGGCGTTGTAGCGATCACGGCGGTACAGTGCCAGGCGGCGGACAAATAAAAGGTCAAAGACGACGGACTGCGGTTGCGCCTTTGCTGCGAGATGACAGAGGCGCGCCGCACGATAATACGACTTATAGAAAACGGAGGATTATTTGGTATGAATGTATTGGTTATCAACTGCGGAAGCTCTTCGCTGAAGTATCAGCTGATCAATTCCGAATCCGAGGCAGTGCTGGCGAAGGGACTGTGCGAGCGCATTGGGATCGACGGGAGACTCACCTACCAGAAGGCGGGCGGAGACAAGGAAGTGACCGACGCTCCGATGCCGACGCACAAGGAGGCGATCCAGATGGTTCTGGACGCGCTTGTGAATGAGAAGACCGGCGCGATAGGGAGCCTGGCGGACGTCAATGCGGTAGGACACAGAGTCGTGCACGGCGGCGAGAAGTTCGCAAGCTCGGTTGTGATCAACGATGAGGTGATCGCGGCGATTGAAGAGTGCAACGACCTCGCTCCGCTTCACAATCCGGCGAACCTGATCGGCATCCACGCGTGCGCGGAGCTGATGCCGGGCGTGCCGATGGTGGCGGTGTTCGATACGGCCTTCCACCAGACGATGCCGGAGAAGGCGTATCTGTACGGACTTCCGTATGAGTATTATGAGAAGTACAAGGTGCGTCGTTACGGCTTCCATGGGACGAGCCACAGCTTCGTGTCGAAGCACATGGTCGACTTCCTCGGTCTGGATAAAGATAACTGCAAGGTGATCGTCGCGCATTTGGGCAACGGTGCATCGATCTCCGCGGTCGTGAACGGTAAGTGCGTGGACACCTCGATGGGACTCACGCCGCTCGAAGGTCTTGTGATGGGCACGCGCTCCGGCGACATGGATCCGGCGATCATGGAGTTTATTGCGAAGAAGGAAGGTCTTGACATCGCGGGCGTCATGAACGTTCTGAACAAGAAGTCCGGCGTGCTCGGCATCTCCGGCGGACTCTCCAGCGATTTCCGCGATCTCGAGGAGGGCATGAATTCCGGCAACAAGCTGGCCGAAAACGCGATCGAGGTCTTCAGCTACCGCGTCGCGAAGTACATCGGCTCTTATGTGGCTGCGATGAACGGCGTGGATGCGATTGCCTTTACGGCGGGCATCGGCGAGAACGCACCGATCGTGCGCAAGAAGGTGGTCGGTTATCTCGGCTATCTCGGCATTACGCTGGACGAGGAAGCGAATGGAAAGCGCGGCGACGACTGCGTGATCTCCACCCCGGATTCGAAGGTGAAGGTGGCCGTGATCCCGACGAACGAAGAACTGGCGATCTGCCGCGAGACGGTGGCGCTGGTATAAGATTGAAGAAAAAGCTGTTGACAAAATAATATCTGGTAGGTATAATTGGGAAGTGCGTTAGGAGGAGTATGTCTTGTTGAACCTGACAGAAGTGCTCACAGACGAGGGAAAGGAAATACAGCGAACGTTTGATCTTGAGCTGGAGAGCCTGTCCTATCGTTTCGGTGAGTTTGAGATCGCCCGGAAGACACCGCTATCGATTACGGTGGTGAACGAAGGGGGACAGAAGCTGCTTTTGAAGGGTGAGACAGAGCTTGAGGTGATGATTCCTTGCGCGCGCTGCCTGGAGCCGGTGGCTGTCAGGCTGGAGATCCGGTTCGACACGGAGACGGAATTGGAGAACCGGGATTATATTGATGGATATAACCTGAATGTGGATCAGCTTGTCCATGACGAAGCGTTGCTGGTCTGGCCGGAGAGGGTGCTCTGCCGGGAGGACTGTCGAGGATTATGCGGCGTTTGCGGACAAAATCTGAATGAGGGTTCGTGCAACTGCGAATCTGCGGATTTGGATCCAAGAATGGCAAAAGTCCTTGATATTTTCAGCAAATTTAAGGAGGTGTGACCGATGGGTGCGATCTGTCCGAAAAACAAATCTTCCAAGTCGAGACGCGATAAGAGAAGAGCAAACTGGAAAATGTCTGTTCCGACGCTTGTAAAGTGCAGCAAATGTGGCGAGCTGATGCTTCCTCACAGGGTTTGCAAGGCCTGCGGAACCTACAACAAAAAAGAGATTATTGCAATGGATAACTAAATGCAATGCAGGTAGGCATCTTTTTCAAGATGCCTATTTTTCTGTGTTTTTTCCTGTTGATTTTTAGAATAATGTCTAGTATATTATGTATCAAGGTATAAAATGTACCTCACAGGAGGATACAAATGAGTGAGACAGTTCGGGTTGTGGTCGACGCGATGGGCGGAGACAACGCCCCAGAGGAAATCGTAAAGGGCGCGGTGCAGGCGGTGAATGATCATGAGAACATTCACGTGATCCTGACCGGCATCCGGGATGCGGTGGAGCGTGAGCTGAAGAAATACACGTATCCTGCCGACCGGATCGAGCTGGTGCACACGAGCGAGGTGATTGAGACTGCGGAGCCGCCGGTTGCGGCGATTCGGTCGAAGAAGGATTCCTCTATCGTCGTCGGCATGATGATGGTGAAGCGCGGCGAGGCAGACGCCTTCGTCTCGGCCGGGAGTTCCGGGGCCGTGCTGGTAGGCGGCCAGGGCATCGTCGGGAGGATCAAGGGCATTGAGCGTCCGGCGCTGGCTCCTCTGATTCCGACGAAGGACGGGGTGTCGCTCCTGATCGACTGCGGCGCGAATGTGGACGCGAGATCTTCCCATCTTGTCCAATTTGCCAGGATGGGTTCCATCTACATGGAGAATGTGCTTGGCGTCAGGAATCCGAAGGTCGGTATCGTCAACATCGGCGCGGAGGAGGAGAAGGGCAACGCCCTGGTGAAGGAGACGTTCCCATTGCTGAAGGAGTGCACAGACATCAATTTTATCGGCAGCGTGGAGGCGAGGGAGATCCCGGCAGGCGCCTGTGATGTGATCGTCTGTGAGGCTTTCACCGGAAATGTAATCCTGAAGCTGTACGAAGGTCTCGGAGGAACCCTGATCAGCATGATCAAGGGAAGCATGATGAGCAGTCTGAAGACGAAAATCGGCGCCCTTCTGGTCAAGCCTGCGCTGAAGAGTACGCTCAAGTCGTTTGACCTCAGCGAATACGGAGGCGCCCCGCTGCTCGGGTTGAAGGGGCTTGTTGTGAAGACGCATGGCAGCTCGACGGCGAGGGAAGTGGAGAATTCCATTTACCAGTGTGTGCAGTTCAAAGAACAGCAGATCAATGAGAAAATTAAAGAACATATCGTTGTAGCGAACGAGGGTTCGAATTAGTCACGAGTATATATCAGCTTATAGAAGATCAAGAAGGAGTGAGTGATAGCTATGGAATTTGAAAAGCTGCAGGGAATCATTGCGGAGGTACTGAATGTAGATGCGGATGAGATCAGTCCGGAGACGACGTTTGTCGATGATCTTGGCGCGGACTCGCTCGATATTTTCCAGATTATCATGGGGATCGAAGAAGAGTTTGACATTGAGATTCCGAATGAGAAGGCGGAGAAGATCGTCTCTGTGGGAGACGCGGCGGAAGCGATCAAAAACGCGATCAACTGATAGCAGGAGGGGACTGTTACAGAAGGGATCGGGGAGAGACTGAGCGCAGTTTGGGCTCTTCGACGATTTTCTGTGCAGGCCCTGTTTTTATTTTTATCTCACTGTTGCTTTCGAGACTGCGCTTGGCGCGGGGATATGCCAGTGGCATATCCTATATTTGGAGTGTGCAGAATGACGGATTTAAATGTGAAGGAATTGGAACAGAGGACAGGTTATGTGTTCCGCAATAAGGAGATGCTCAGGCAGGCAATGTGCCACAGCTCCTATGCGAACGAGCATAGGATGGGACAGATGCACGACAATGAGCGTCTGGAGTTTCTGGGCGACGCCGTGCTTGAGGTGGTGAGCAGTGATTTTCTCTACCATCATTATCCGAAGATGGCGGAAGGAGAGCTTACGAAGCTTCGGGCGAGCATTGTCTGTGAGCCGACGCTTGCACTTTGCGCGAAGGAGATCGACCTCGGCAGTTATCTTCTTCTCGGAAAGGGTGAGGAGCAGACCGGCGGACGACTGCGCAATTCCATCATATCCGACGCGATGGAGGCGCTGATCGGCGCGATCTATCTGGATGGAGGCTTTGTGAACGCGAAGAATTTCATTGAGCGTTTTGTCCTGACGGATATTGAGCACAAGAAGCTTTTCTATGACAGTAAGACGGTTCTGCAGGAGATTGTGCAGAGAGATCACCGCTCGGATGAGATCAGCTATGTGATCGTCGGCGAGGAAGGGCCGGATCACGCGAAGGTCTTTCTGGTGGAGGTTCGAATCGGCGGTGTCGTGGAGGGCAAGGGCCGGGGCAGTACAAAGAAGGCGGCGGAGCAGGAGGCTGCGTATCGTGCGATCGTCGCGCTGAAAGGGAAAATGTCGGATGTATCTGAAAAGCATTGAAGTACATGGGTTTAAATCATTTGCAAATAAGATCCTGTTTCAGTTCCACAATGGGATTACGGCGATCGTAGGACCGAACGGGAGCGGCAAGAGCAATGTTGCGGACGCGGTGCGCTGGGTACTCGGCGAACAGAGCGCGAAGCAGCTGCGCGGAGCGAGCATGCAGGACGTCATTTTTTCCGGCACAGAGACACGCAAGCCGCTGGGTTATGCGGCGGTGTCGATCACGCTGGACAATTCGGATCATAAGCTTGCGGTCTCCTACGATGAAGTGACGGTGACCCGCCGTGTGTACCGGTCCGGAGAGAGTGAATATCTGCTCAACGGGACGCAGGTGCGCCTGCGGGACATCAACGAGATGTTCTATGATACCGGTATCGGCAAGGAAGGCTATTCGATCATCGGGCAGGGTCAGATTGACAAGATCTTAAGTGGCAAGCCGGAGGAGCGCAGGGAGCTTTTTGACGAGGCGGCGGGCATTGTCAAATTCAAGCGCAGGAAGAGTGCGGCGCAGAAAAAGCTGGAGGCGGAGCGCCAGAACTTAGTTCGCGTCAACGATATTCTCGCGGAGTTGACGAGACAGCTTGGGCCGCTGCAGAAGCAGGCAGAGACCGCAAAGATTTATCTGCAGAAGCGCGATGAGCTGAAGACCTGCGACGTCGGACTGTTTCTGCTGGAATACGACCGGCTCAGGAAAGAGCTCGAGGAGCTGAGCGAAAAGCAGAAGCTGGCGGAGACGCAGCTTGAGGAGACGCGTGCGGAATACGAGCGGACGAGAGAGAACTACGAAAAGCAGGAGCAGGAGCTGGAGCAGCTTGACGCGGCGCTTGTAGAGAAGCGAGAGGTGATCTCACAGGGACAGCTTCGCAGGCAGCAGTTTCGCAACCAGATCGAGCTTTTGCGTGAGCAGATCAACACGGCGCGCACGAGCGACGAGCATCTGCAGATGCGCATTGCCGCCATCGAGCAGCAGACGGAGGGATATACCGCCGAAGAGCAGAAGGCCGAGGATGAGCTTAAGAAGCTTCAGGCGGAGCTTTCGGCGATCCGCGGGGAGGAGCAGAAATCAGAGGCCGCCGTGCAGGCATTGCAGGATGAGACAGCGAGCCTGGAGCAGCAGATTGAGCAGGGCAAGACCGACATCATCAATCTTTTGAATCAGCGGGCGTCAGTGAAGGCGCGGATTCAGCGCTATGACACGATGCTGGAGCAGACCCAGATCCGCAGGGCGCAGCTGACGCAGGAGGCATTGCGGCTGCAGACGGAGAAGGCGGAGCATGACGAGCTGCGTCAGGATGTCGCGCAGGAATACGAGGAGATCGAGCTGCGGATCCGGGAGCTGACGGCGAAGAGCGAGGAGGCAAACGAGCGTCTCTCTGTCTTCCAGCAGCAGCTTCAGGAGTACAACCGGCAGATCGAGGTAGAGCAGACGGAATTTCATCGGGAGTCCTCCCGCCTGGAATCACTGAAGAATATCGCGGAGCGCTACGACGGCTACGGGAACAGTATCCGCCGCGTGATGGAGCAGAAAGACAAGAACGCCGGTATTCTCGGCGTAGTCGCAGATCTCATCAAGGTAGAGAAGACATACGAGGTCGCGATCGAGACGGCTCTGGGCGGCAATATCCAGAATATCGTGACGGATACGGAGGAGACGGCCAAGCAGCAGATCGAATATCTGAAGAAAAATAAGTTCGGAAGGGCGACATTTCTGCCGCTTACCGGTATTACGGCAAAAAATGATTTTTCCACGCCGCAGGCTCTGAAGGAGAAGGGCGTGGTCGGGCTGGCGTCCGCGCTGGTGAAGGCGGACGGAAAATACGAGGAGCTCATCCGTTATCTGCTCGGACGAACGGTCGTCGTAGACCACATCGACCAGGCGATCGCTCTTGCGCGGAAATACAGGCATTCTCTGCGCATCGTGACGTTGGACGGAGAGCTTCTGAATCCGGGCGGCTCCATGTCCGGCGGAGCGTTTAAGAATTCCAGCAACCTGCTTGGAAGAAGGCGCGAGATCGAGGATCTGGAAAAGCAGGTGCAAAGGCGTCAGGAGATGCTTTTGGAGCTTCAGTCCCAGATCGACGAGAGCCGGGCGGCGCGCAATGAGCTGCGCGACGAGCTTGTACGTCTGCGGGACGCGCTTCAGGAGGAATATCTCGCTCAGAACACGGCGAAGCTGAAGCTTGACGAGCTCGACGAAAAGGGCGGCGCGACCATGCAGGATTATGAGCGGATCCAGGGGGAATCCGGGGAGATCGACCTGCAGGCACAGGAGATTCGGGACAGCAGCGCGAAGGAGAAACAGGAGCTGGCCGAGTCGGAACAGACCGAGAAGGACACGGGGGAGAAGATCGAGAAGTGGCAGGAGGAGCTGGAGCGTAAGCGCACAGAGCACAAGGAGGCGCTCGCCGCGAAGGAGGAGGTACATCTGAGGCTGTCGCAGATCGCGCAGCAGGAATCCTTCGTAGAGCAGAATGTCGCCCGCATCCGGGGGCAGAAGGAACAGCTGGCCGAAGAGCGCGCCAGATATGAGAAAGAGATCGGCGACGCCGCAAGAAGCGTCGAGGATAAGGAGTCACAGATCAGGGAGATCGAGGAGAGCCTCGCACAGTCGGATATCTCGGAGCAGGAGCTGCAGGAGGAGATCGCCCGGCTGACGGCGGAGAAGGACGAGAAAAATAAGCTTCACAAAAAATTCTTTGAGACGCGCGAGGAGCAGTCTGAACGCATGAATCTTCTGGACCGTGAGAACTTCCGCCTGAATGCGCAGATCGAGAAGGCGGAGGGACAGAAGGAGACGCAGATCAACTACATGTGGGAGGAGTACGGGCTGACCTACGGAGCCGCGAAGGAGCTCGGGCTGCCGGAGCAGACGGGCGCGTCGGCTTTGAAGAAAAGCATCTCGGCACTTAAGAGTGAGATCAAGGCGCTCGGCAACGTCAATGTCAATGCGATCGAAGATTTCAAGGAGCTCTCCGAGCGTCATACCTTCCTCTCGACCCAGCATGAGGATCTGATGAAGGCAGAGGAGGCGCTGCTCAAGATCATTGACGAGCTGGACAGCGGGATGCGCGCCCAGTTCAAGGAGCAGTTTGCGAAGATTCAGACAGAGTTTGACAAGGCGTTCAAGGAGCTGTTCGGCGGGGGCCGCGGCACGCTGGAGCTGGTCGAGGATGAGGACGTTCTGGAGGCCGGCATCCGCATCATCGCGCAGCCGCCGGGGAAAAAGCTGCAGAATATGATGCAGCTTTCGGGAGGCGAAAAATCACTGACCGCGATCGCGCTCCTCTTCGCGATCCAGAATCTGAAGCCGTCGCCGTTCTGTCTGCTGGACGAGATCGAGGCAGCGCTCGACGAGAACAACGTGGAGCGATATGCGCGCTACCTGCATAAGTTGACAAAGAATACACAATTTATTATTATTACTCACAGGCGAGGCACGATGACCGCGGCGGACCGTCTGTATGGCATTACGATGCAGGAAAAGGGAGTCTCCGCGCTGGTGTCCGTCAACCTTGTGGAAAATGATCTGGATAATTAGACCGCATTTCCGAGAGGAGATCCGGCAGTTCAGAGGGAGTGTGATGACATGGAAGAAAAAAAGGGTTTTTTTAAGCGTCTGGTAGAAGGACTGGCGAAGACAAGAGATAATATCGTGTCGGGGATTGACGCGATCTTCAGCGGATTTTCCAGCATTGACGACGATTTCTATGACGAGATTGAAGAGATCCTTGTCATGGGCGATATCGGAATCAACGCGACGACTTCCATTATCGATGACCTCAAACAAAGGGTAAAGGAACAGAACATCAAGGAGCCGTCCGAGTGCAAGCAGCTTTTGATCGACAGCATCAAGAGCCAGATGAATGTCGGAGAGACGGCGTATGAGTTTGAGAACCGGAAGTCCGTTGTGCTTGTGATCGGCGTCAACGGTGTCGGCAAGACGACGAGCGTCGGGAAGCTTGCCGGAAAGCTGAAGGATCAGGGAAAGAAGGTCGTGCTGGCGGCAGCGGATACGTTCCGCGCGGCGGCCGGAGAGCAGCTGAAGGAATGGGCACAGCGCGCGGATGTGGAGATCATCAGCGGGCAGGAGGGCTCCGACCCGGCTTCTGTGGTATACGACGCGATTGCCGCGGCGAAGGCGAGAAATGCCGATGTCTTGCTCTGCGACACGGCGGGAAGGCTGCACAATAAGAAGAATCTGATGAGCGAGCTCGGGAAGATCAACCGCATCATCGAGCGCGAATATCCGGAGGCGTTCCGGGAGACGCTTGTGGTGCTGGACGGCACGACCGGACAGAACGCGCTCGCTCAGGCGCGTGAGTTCAAGGAGGTGGCCGATATCACAGGTATCATTTTGACAAAGCTCGACGGGACGGCCAAGGGCGGCATCGCGGTCGCGATTCACGCGGAGCTCGGCATCCCGGTGAAATATATCGGCGTCGGCGAGTCGATCGATGATCTGCAGAAGTTTGACGCGGATGAGTTTGTAAACGCACTGTTCAACCAGACGGAGAAATAGAAATGAAGAGAGGACATTTATATGCTTACATTGGATACATTTGAGGAGGCTTCGGAGTGCGTCAGACGCGTGATCCAGGAGACGAAGCTTATATACAGTGAATATTTCAGCGCGCAGACGGGCAACAAGGTCTACCTGAAGGCCGAGAATATGCAGGTGACGGGAGCGTACAAGATCCGCGGCGCCTATTATAAGATCAGTACGCTGACGGATGAGGAGCGCGCGAAGGGTCTGATCACAGCTTCCGCAGGAAACCATGCGCAAGGTGTTGCTTATGCGGCGAAGGCATACGGCTGTAAGGCGGTCATCGTGATGCCCGCGACGACTCCGCTCATGAAGGTGAACCGGACGAAAAGCTATGGCGCGGAGGTCGTTCTGCACGGAGACGTCTACGACGAAGCCTATGAGTATGCTTGCAAGCTTGCGGAGGAAAACGGCTATACCTTTATCCATCCGTTTGACGATCCGGCGGTGGCGACCGGTCAGGGCACGATCGCGATGGAGATCGTCAAGGAGCTTCCGCTTGTGGATTATATCCTGGTGCCGATCGGCGGTGGCGGGCTGGCGACCGGCGTATCGACGTTGGCCAAGCTGTTGAATCCGAAGATCAAGGTGATCGGCGTGGAGCCCGAGGGCGCCGCGTGTATGAAGGCGTCTCTGGAGGCGGGCAAGGTGGTAACGCTTCCTGGCGTCAACACGATCGCGGATGGTACGGCGGTCAAGACTCCGGGCACGAATATTTTTCCGTATATTCAGCAGAACATCGACGATATCATCACAGTGAGTGACGATGAGTTGATCGTGTCGTTTTTGGACATGGTCGAGAACCACAAGATGGTCGTTGAGAATTCCGGGCTGCTCACGGTGGCGGCTCTCAAGCATCTGGACGTACAAAACAAGAAGGTGGTCGCGGTGCTTTCCGGAGGAAACATGGACGTGATCACGATGGCTTCCGTCGTCCAGCACGGGCTGATCCAGCGTGATAGGATCTTCACGATCTCCGTGCTGCTCCCGGATCGACCGGGCGAGCTAGTGCGCGTGGCGACGATCATCGCGCAGGAGCAGGGCAACGTCATCAAGCTTGACCATAACCAGTTTGTCAGCACAAACCGCAACGCGGCCGTGGAGCTGACGATCACGATGGAGGCGTTCGGCACCGAGCACAAGGAGCGCATCATTGGGGCGCTGCGCGAGCATGGGTATGAGCCGACCTTTAAGGTGGCGAATTTGTAAAATAATAAAGAATGGGAGGGATACGAATGAGAATACTTATGATTGGCGGTACCGGTACGATCAGCATGGCGATCACACGCAGACTGGCAGAGCGCGGAGAGGAGCTTTACCTTCTGAATCGTGGTACGCGCAGCGCGGAGCTGCCGGGGAATGTGAACACGATCGTCGCTGATATCAACGACGAGGAGGGGACGGCGCGAAAATTGGCCGGCATGAAATTTGATGCGGTCTGTGAGTTCATTGGCTTCGTTCCGGCTCAGGTGGAGCGCGATTATCGTCTTTTTAAAGATATGACGAAGCAGTATATCTATATCAGCTCTGCTTCGGCGTACCATAAGCCGGTTCGTTCGTATCTCATCAACGAGGGGACGGCGCTCGCGAATCCATACTGGCAGTATTCGCGCGACAAGATCGCCTGCGAGGAGTTCCTCATGAAAATGTACCGGGAGAACGGTTTCCCTGTGACGATCGTCCGCCCGAGCCATACCTACGATGAGCGCTCCGTACCGATGGGTGTACACGGGAAGAACGGAAGCTGGCAGGTGATCCGGCGTATGCTGGACGGCAAGCCAGTCATCATACACGGAGACGGCTCGTCCTTGTGGACGATGACGTTCAACACGGATTTCGCGTTAGGGTATTGTGGGCTGATCGGAAATCCGCATGCCATCGGCGAGGCGTTCCAGATCATGAACGACGAGACGCTGACCTGGGATCAGATCTATCAGACGATCGCCGACGTCCTTGGCGTGGAGCTGAAGGCGTATCATGTATCCTCAGAGTTCCTTGCGGCGGTCAGCGATTACGACTTCACCGGGAGCCTGACCGGGGACAAGGCCTGCTCCGTGGTCTTTGATACGTCGAAGCTGAAGAAAGCTGTGCCGGAGTTCCGGCCGACCGTCCATTTTGAGCAGGGCGTCCGGATGGCGATCGAGCATATCATGGCGCATCCGGAGCTACAGATCGAAGATCCGGAATTCGATGCCTGGTGCGACCGCGTGATCGCGGCGCTGGAGCGGGCGAAGACAGAGATTTAGGGGAATCTCTATGAAAATATTTAAAAGAGCGGATAGGTGCAAGAACCTGTCCGCTTATTTTGACAATATCCGATACGGTATTAAGATTTGTTGTCATTGCGACTACATTCCAAACAGGTCAGAATGTGTGCCGGTTCGGTCGAGAAGTAGTTCTGTATCGGTCTGTTTGTAAATTAAAAGCCAGTCTGGCTCTATATGACATTCCCGGTATTCGGCATATTTGCCGCTTAGATTATGATCCCTGTTTTTTATCGGTAGAGGTGCAGGAATACGGAGCGTATCGATCACCTGTTGCAATAATACCATTTGATTCCCACGTTTTACACAGGCTTTGAAATCTTTCTTGAATCTGGTGGAGTATCTTACATTGAGCATAATTATTCCTCCAACAGCTTGGCAAAAAGATCCTCAGTGCTCCCGGCAAACACAGTACCGCCGCCACGTTCGAGCTCTTCCATTGATGCCAATGTTTCAGCGTTTGGAATTTCATCCGGAATAGTTGCACCTTGCAGATAAGCGATAACATAGTACATCTTGCTGTCGGGTATCTGATCTATGAGACTTTTGGCAAATTCCCTATAGCTCATAGTAACACTTCCTTTCACGGTCATTTATAGTATTATCATTACAGGTCATTTTTCATTCATTTTATCATTTCGCCATGTTGAATACAAGCGAAAACGGATAGAAAGCAAAAAAATATAAGGTTTGGGATGACTGTCAACAGAAAATACTTGACAGTCTTCTTTTTTTCCTGTATGATAGCCAAGGTGATTGACATGGATCAGGTTTTGAAGCAGTCCCTCCTGTATGATTTTTACGGGGAGTTGCTGACGGAGCATCAGAGGAGCGTATACGAGGAGGTTGTACAGAATGATCTGTCCTACTCGGAGGCGGCCGAGATGTTTGGAGTCAGCAGGCAGGGGATCCACGAGCTCGTCAAGCGGTGCAACCGCATTCTGGAGGATTACGAGTCCAGACTGCATCTTGTGGAGCGTTTCCTGCGGATACGGGCGAATGTGCAGCAGATCCAGGAATTGTCTGCGAACTGTGAGTCGATCAGCCGCGAGGCGCTGGCGAAGCAGGTATGCGAGATCTCAGAGAAGATTTTAGAGGAGCTGTAGTATGGCGTTTGAGAGCTTATCGGAAAAGCTTCAGAATGTGTTCAAAAATCTCCGCAGCAAGGGCAGGCTGACTGAGGCGGACGTCAAGACCGCGCTGCGCGAGGTCAAGATGGCGCTTCTGGAGGCGGACGTCAGCTTCAAGGTCGTCAAGCAGTTCATAAGCGCGGTGCAGGAGAAGGCGATCGGGCAGGACGTCATGAACGGCCTGAATCCGGGACAGATGGTGATCAAGATCGTCAATGACGAGCTGGTGTCTCTGATGGGCTCCGAGACGACGGAGATCGCGCTGAAGCCCGGCTCTGAGGTGACTGTCATCATGATGGCGGGGCTGCAGGGCGCAGGTAAGACGACGACGGCGGCGAAGCTCGCCGGGAAGTTCAAGTCGAAGGGCCGCAAGCCTCTGCTGGTGGCTTGTGATGTATATCGGCCGGCGGCGATCCGGCAGCTCGAGATCAACGGAGAGAAGCAGGGCGTCGAGGTTTTTTCCCTGGGGGATAAGATCAGCCCGGTAGAGATTGCGAGGCAGTCGGTAGAATATGCGAAAGCACATGGGATCAACACCGTGATGCTCGACACAGCGGGCCGGCTTCATATCGATGAGGACATGATGCAGGAGCTACAGGAGATCAAGCGGACGGTGAATGTCGATCAGACGGTGCTCGTCGTGGACGCGATGACTGGTCAGGACGCGGTGAACGTGGCCTCAATGTTTGAGGAGAAGATCGGGATCGACGGCGTGATCGTGACGAAGCTCGACGGCGACACGAGGGGCGGCGCGGCGCTTTCCATCAAGGCGACCTGTGGCAAGCCGATCCTCTACGCAGGCATGGGAGAAAAGCTCTCTGATCTGGAGCAGTTCTATCCGGATCGCATGGCGTCCCGTATTCTCGGTATGGGCGATGTACTTTCCCTGATCGAGAAGGCGCAGGAGAACATCGACGAGGAGAAAGCAAAGTCGATGGAGCAAAAGCTTCGCAAGGCTCAGTTCGGCTTTGACGACTATCTGGAGAGCATGAACCAGATGAAGAATATGGGCGGACTGTCGAGCATCATCAGCATGCTGCCGGGCGTCGGCGGACAGATGAAGCAGCTTGAGGACGCGATCGACGAGGGCAAGATGAAACAGGTCGAGTCGATCATTCTCTCAATGACGCCGCAGGAGCGTTCGAATCCGGATATCCTGAATCCGTCCAGAAAGCGAAGAATCGCGGACGGTGCGGGCGTTGACATCAGCGAAGTCAATAAGCTGGTGAAGCAGTTCGAACAGGGACGTAAGATGATGAAGCAATACTCCGGGCTGCTCGGAGGTAAAATGGGTAAAAGAGGTAAGTTCAAACTTCCTTTTTAACATAATAAATCAAACCGGGGAGGTGAAAGAGATGGCAGTAAAGATCAGACTGAGAAGAATGGGAAAGAAGAAGGCTCCTTTCTATAGAATCGTTGTAGCAGATTCCAGATCTCCGAGAGACGGCAGATGTATCGAGGAAATCGGCACCTACAATCCGAGCGCTGATCCGAGCGAGTTCAAGATCAACGAGGAGCTTGCGAAGAAGTGGCTCGCAAACGGAGCCCAGCCGACCGAAGTCGTTGGCAAGCTTTTCAAGATTGCCGGTATCGAGAAATAAGACAGGTTGCAGGCCGTCGGGATAGCGTTGCTTCAGTTTTTTGCGCACGCTGTTCAGGGGACGGCAGCATACAGAGGTGAGCTGAATGAAAGAGTTAGTAGAAGTGATTGCGAAATCTCTGGTCGAGCACCCGGACGAGGTAACGGTTACTGAAAAGCAGAGTGGCAAGACACTCGTGCTGGAGCTGAAGGTTGCGCCTTCTGATATGGGAAAGGTGATCGGCAAGCAGGGCAGGATCGCGAAGGCAATCCGCTCGGTGGTGAAAGCCGCGGCATCCAGAGAGGACAAGAAGGTTGTAGTTGACATCATGTAAAGTCTATGAGGCTGTCGAAAATAGTTGACTGAGGCTATTCTTCGGCAGCCCTATTCATTACAGGCCATACCTGTGCGCGGAGACCGGATGCAGACAGTGCGTCGAACCGCGCAGGAAAGGTATCAGAGTCAAAAATCAGGGTGACAGTTCTGGAGGAGACATGGAGGCTATGTTTCAGGTGGGCGTGATCTCGTCCACACATGGAATCGCGGGCGAGGTGAAGGTATACCCGACGACCGACGATCCGAAGAGGTTCAAAAAGCTGAAGAACGTCCTGCTCGACACGGGAAAGGGCATGCAGGAGCTCGAGATTGCCGGGGTAAAATTTTTCAAGCAGATGGTGATCCTCAAATTTCGCGGATTTGATAAGATTGAGGATATTCTGCCCTATAAGGGAAAAAGCCTGTACGTGACGCGCGAAAATGCGGTTCGACTGGAGAAAAATGAATATTTCATCGCCGATCTGATCGGAATGAAGGTGTATGAGGAAGACGAAAGCTGCCTCGGCGAGTTGACAGATGTGCTGCAGACCGGAGCAAATGACGTATATGTGGTAAAGCTTGAAAGTGGAAAGGATGTGCTGATCCCGGCGATCCGACAGTGCATTCTCGACGTGGATGTGGAAGGCGGTCGGATGAAGGTGCATCTGCTGGAGGGATTGCTCGAATGAACTATTATGTACTGACGCTGTTTCCGGAAATGATCGAGAACGGGATGAACACGAGTATTATCGGGAGGGCTATTGCGGGCGGATACCTGTCGCTCCAGACTGTGAACATTCGGGACTATTCTCTGACAGGGAACGGCAGGATCGATGATTACCCCTACGGCGGGGGCGCTGGCATGGTAATGCAGGCGGAGCCGATTTGCCGCGCATACGAGGATCTCGTGCAGCAGATCGGGAAAAAGCCGCGTGTCGTCTATCTCACGCCGCAGGGCCGCGTGTTTGACCAGCACATGGCGGAGGAGCTGGCCCGGGAGGAGGATCTGATTTTTCTGTGCGGGCACTATGAAGGGGTCGACGAGCGCGTGCTCGAGGAGATCGTTACAGATCATGTCTCGATCGGGGATTACGTGCTGACCGGAGGAGAGCTTCCGGCGATGGTGATGATGGACGCTATCTCGCGTATGGTGCCGGGAGTGCTGAGCAATCAGGAGTCCGGGCAGTATGAGAGCTTTCAGGACGGGCTTCTGGAGTATCCGCAGTACAGCAGGCCGGAGGAATGGCGGGGAAAGCAGGTGCCGCCCGTGTTGTTGTCCGGACATCACGGAAACGTGGATCGATGGCGGAGAGATCAGTCGCTGCTGCGCACGCTGAAGAACCGTCCGGAGCTGCTTGCAGGCGCAGAACTTGACAAGAAGGACCGCAAATTTCTGCAGGCTTTGCTGGATGGATCGTCTGCGCGGCAGGATGCTTCAGAGTCCGGCGCCGGATGCGAGGGTTCTGGAACAGCGGGTTTGGGGGACGGCACAGGGCTGACCCCGGAAGAGAAGAAGTTTTTGACAAAACTTCTTGCATTTTAAGGGAAAGCATGATAAAATAAAACGCGTTGTGAGAAGGAGACGGTCCTCTGCCGCGGAATTTGCGTGACTGTACACAGAAAACAGTACGATGGTTCGCGTTAAGAACGTCCGAGAATAGAAGGAGGCACACACAATGAACGAGATTATTAAAAACATCGAAGCCGAGCAGTTGAAGGCAGAGGTGCCGGAGTTCAATGTCGGTGATACTGTCAGAGTCTACGGCAGGATCAAAGAGGGAAACCGTGAGAGGGTTCAGGTCTTCGAGGGCATCGTGCTCAAGAAGCAGGGAGGAAGCGTGAGAGCGACCTTCACAGTTCGTAAGAATTCGAACGGTGTCGGCGTTGAGAAGACATGGCCGCTGCATTCCCCGAACGTCGAGAAGGTAGAAGTCGTGAGACGCGGTAAGGTAAGACGTGCGAAGCTGACCTACTTAAGAGGGCGTGTGGGTAAGAGAGCCAAGGTCAAAGAACTGGTGAAATAATGAATCGGTAGGGGCGTTGCAGGATCTGAGATATTTCTTTTGCAACGCTCCTTTTGCATTGCATGGAAGAGATCCGTTTTCGGGCAGGTGAGGAGCAGGATATGAGAAAAAAGGCACAGGGGGTGCAGGCTGTGAGCGAGATGGAGCTTATGCAGCCGGCCTCGATTCCCCAGAAGAAGAAATCCGTGGTGCGCAATATCCTGTTGTGGACGTTTGAGATCCTTGTGGTGATCCTGTTTGCGTATGTGGTGGTTTATTTCTTCGGACAAACCCGCACAAATGTGGGGCAGTCGATGGACGTCACCCTGTCCGGCGGCGATACTGTGCTTCTGAACGTGATGGCGTACCAGCTTGGCTCACCAAAGCGGGGAGATGTGATCTCGTTCAAGCCAAATGGCAGCACGACCGGACATTCGAGCATCAAGCGCATCATTGGACTTCCCGGTGAGACCATACAGATCAAGGACGGGATGATCTATATCAATGGCGCTGTCTATCTGGAGAAGAAGAACTATCCGGCAATCACCAATCCGGGGATTGCGGCCGACGAGATCAAGCTCGGGGACAAACAATATTTCGTGCTTGGAGACAACCGCAACAACAGCGAGGATAGCAGATTTGGAGATGTGGGCCTTGTAGAGTCCGACTATATTGAGGGCAAGGTCTGGTTTGTGTTTTCCTCACAGGGACACAGGGGATTCCTGAAGGATTGAGGCACAGACGACAGGGCGGTGCCAGCAGGCTGGAAGCGGACAGTTACACAGATTGTGAGGGAATATATGAACTACCAGTGGTATCCGGGCCATATGACGAAAGCCAGACGGATGATGCAGGAGGATATCCGCCTGATCGATCTGGTCATCGAGCTTCTCGATGCCAGAGTGCCGTATTCGAGCAGAAATCCGGACATCGATGAGCTGGGGAAAAATAAGGCGCGTCTGGTTCTTCTGAACAAGGCTGACCTTGCGGACGAACAGAGCAATCGCGTGTGGGCAGAGTATTTTCGTGGAAAAGGTCATTTTGTCGCGGAGATCGATTCCAGGAGCGGCGCAGGCATGAAGCAGATTCAGGAGCTGATCCGGGAGGCCTGCCGTGAGAAGACGGAGCGTGACCGCAGACGGGGGATTCTGAACCGTCCGGTGCGTGCGATGGTCGCGGGCATTCCGAACGTGGGAAAGTCCACCTTTATCAATACATTCGCGGGCAAGGCGTGTGCGAAGACCGGAAACAGGCCGGGTGTGACGAAGGGAAAGCAGTGGATTCGCCTGAATAAGAATGTGGAGCTTCTTGATACGCCAGGGATTCTCTGGCCGAAGTTTGAGGATCAGGCCGTTGGACAGAAGCTTGCGGTGATCGGTTCGATCAGGGATGAGATCCTTCAGGCAGAAGAGCTGGCGATGTGGATCCTGGATTTCCTGCGTGGACGATATCCGGGCAGGCTTCAGGAGCGGTATGGGATTTCGGAGGATGGCACAGATACCGAGCTGTTCGGAAGGATCGCGGAATCTCGGGGATGCCTTCAGAAGGGCGGGCAGCCGGATTTTCAGAGGGCTGCTGCGTTTCTTGTTGACGATCTGAGAAGCGGAAGACTCGGGAGAGTCACATTGGAATTGCCGGGAGAAGACGGCAAAAATACGGACGACGGAATTTGACGCATGGAGTGTGAATTTGGCCGGATGGAGCAGAGGGCCATTGCAAAAGCAGAAAGAAAGCGGGGGCAGTAAGCATGCAGGAGAAGCAGGATGTCCGGAAGGACGCCGCAAAGGAAGAGGAGAAGCTGGATATCAAAAAGGAGATTATGAGCTGGATATTTTATATTTTATTTGTGGTTGTCCTGACGTATCTGATCATCCACTTCGTTGGACAGAGAACGGTGGTGGACGGCAGATCTATGGAGAATACACTGCACGACGGGGACAACCTGATCGTCGAGAAATTATCCTATCGTTTTGGAGATCCGAAGCGCTTCGACATCATTGTTTTCCCGCCGAAGGGATCCCCGAAGGAATTATATATCAAACGTATCATCGGACTTCCGGGCGAGACGGTGCAGATCGACGATGACGGAAACATCTATATTGACGGCGAGCTGCTGGAGGAGAATTACGGCAAGGAGACGATCCTGAATCCGGGCGGGGCGGCCGAGCCGATTACGCTTGGGGACGACGAGTATTTTGTGCTCGGCGACAACCGCAACAACAGCACTGACAGCAGAAACCGGGGACAGGTTGGAAATATCAAACGCGAGGATATCGTCGGAAGAGCCTGGGTACGCATATGGCCGTTGTCCGACATCGGGGTGCTGAAGCATCAGTGACGCAAAGACAAAAATTGCCTGTGGGGCGAAGGCGACAGCTTTTGCAAAACGACGGGGCAGAATGATGGGAAACATTAAAGATACGGTGGTGAGAGAATTTGCGCCAGAAGAACAAAAAGAAAAAGAGCATGGTACGGGAATTCGTGAACTGGATTCTTATTCTTGTACTGCTTTTGGGCGCCACATTTCTCATCGTGCACTTTGTCGGGGAGCGGACAGTCGTGAGCGGGGAGTCGATGTATCCGGCGCTTGAGGACGGTGACAATTTGATCGTTGACAAGATCTCTTACCGTTTCACCAATCCGAAGCGCTTTGATATCGTTGTATTTCCGTTTCAGTACCAGGAGGGAGTCTATTATATCAAGCGTGTGATCGGACTTCCGGGCGAGACGGTGCAGATTCAGGATGGAGACATCTATATCAATGGCAGGATACTGCAGGAAAACTATGGCAATGAGGAGATCCGAAATCCGGGATTTGCGTCCTCAGAGATTACGTTGGCAGCGGACGAGTATTTCGTGCTCGGCGACAATCGGAACAACAGCAGGGACAGCAGGGAGCCGAGCGTCGGGAATATCTCCAGAGAGGATATCATCGGCAAGGCGCTGTTTCGCATCTGGCCGTTTGACAGGATTGGTGTGGTGAGATGAAAAGTATCGGGGAGATCAAAACAGAATTTGCACAGGCCGGAGACAAAGAGCTCTCTGCGTTGTTCGAGAGATACGCGGATGATGGGAGAGCGGGCGTCGCCGGCCTGATCATTCAGTATCGGAAAAAGCTGGAAAAGCTTGAGGCGGAGCGTAAACGGCTCGACGCGATGCGAAGCTATGAGCGGGAGTACGCGCGCTACGGCCTCGTCTGCGGGATCGACGAGGCAGGACGAGGGCCGCTTGCAGGCCCGGTGGTCGCCGGAGCGGTCATTTTGCCGGAAGACTGCGAGATTTTATATCTCAACGACTCCAAGCAGCTCTCGGCGAAGCGCCGGGAAGAGCTCTTCGACGAGATCAGGGAGAAAGCGGTCGCCTGGGGAATCGGGATGGCCTCTCCGGCGCGCATCGATGAGATCAATATCCTGCAGGCGACCTACGAGGCGATGCGTCAGGCCGTCGGCGCGCTTGATCCCGCGCCGCAGATCCTACTGAACGACGCGGTGCGCATTCCCGGGATAGAGCTGCCGCAGGTGCCGATCATCAAGGGGGACGCGAAAAGCCTGTCGATCGCGGCGGCGAGCGTGCTCGCGAAGGTCACAAGGGATCGCCTGATGGTGGAGTACGACAAGGTCATGCCGGAGTACGGCTTCGCGGCGCACAAGGGTTATGGGTCGGCAGCGCACATTGAGGCATTGAAGAAATACGGGCCGTCCCCGATCCATCGGAGGACGTTTATCGGGAACTTTGTGTGAGTGAAGTCTTATATGATTTCGAAGGCCGCAGGGACAGGGCGTCTCCGGGTGGACGCTCCTATAGGTTCTTGTCTCTGCGGCTGTTAACGAAATGATATCGGCGCACATTGTGGAAAAAGGGATTGATCACATTTTGAATAAGCGTAACATCGGGAGCCGATACGAACAGAAGGCGGCACAGTATCTGGAAGAGCAGGGATATCGGATCCTGGAACGCAATTACCGCTGTAAACTGGGAGAGATCGACCTGATCGCCCGGGACGGCGCTTATCTTGCGTTTGTCGAGGTGAAATACCGTCTGGACGCGCGCGCCGGGTACGGGCTGGAAGCCGTGGACGTCCGGAAGCAGCGCAGGATCATCCGCGCGGCTTCATGGTATCTGTATGAGAAGCACATCAGGGAAAACCAGCCGTGCCGCTTCGACGTGGTTTCGTTTCTGGGAGAGGAGATTACCCTGGTGCGAGATGCGTTTGAGACGTGAACGGTTTGGCTTGCCGGATAACTCCGGACCATGCAGAGAAAAACTGATTTGACTTGATTTGGGATATTCCAGGAGGGCGAATCCCAAAGAATTCCGATTTCGTGACAGAACAAGGAGGGTTGAAAAGTGATGCTGGTGAGAAAAGCAGGAAGACATCTGCTTCAGGAAAACAGAAAAGACGGAGTGCTGTACTTTACATTTCCGCAGCTCGGCGCACAGCCGGGCTTTCTTCACGGGTTCAGCAGCCGCATTGGCGGGGTGAGTCAAAACGAGTTCGCGCAGATGAACCTGAGCTTCACCAGAGGGGACGATCCGGAATGCGTCCGGGAGAACTACCGCAGGATCGCCTCTGCGATCGGCTTCGACGACAGAAGGATCGTCTGTTCGGATCAGACTCATACGAACAACGTTCGGGAGGTCACGGAAGAGGACTGCGGCAAGGGATATCTGCGACCGCGCGATTACGCGGACGTGGATGGATTGGTGACAAATGAGCCTGACGTAGTGCTTGCGACCTTCTTTGCGGACTGTGTGCCGCTGTACTTCATTGACCCGGAACATCGGGCTATCGGGCTGTCTCATTCCGGCTGGAAAGGAACGGTCAGCGACATCGCCGGCGTCACCGTGCGGACGATGCGGGAGAGATACGGCACTCGGCCGGAGGCGCTGCTTGCAGCGATCGGGCCGTCGATCTGCCAGGACTGCTATGAGGTGAGCGAGGATGTGATCGTGCAGGTGTGTGAAAGCTATGTGGAGGAGCTGTGGCCGCGCCTGTTTTATCAAAAAGAAAACGGCAGGTACCAGCTTGATCTCTGGGAGGCCTGCCGTCAGAATCTGCTGCGCGCCGGACTGCGCCCGGAGCACATCGAGGTCACAGACGTCTGCACCTGCTGCAATCCGGACCTTCTCTTTTCTCACCGCGCCTCGCACGGAAAAAGGGGAAATCTTGCAGCGTTTCTGTCTGTCTGCGAGCACTGAGTCGGTTGCCCATGTGCTCGCTGTCTAGAGCTTATTTTCTTTCTGCCCGCACTGATTCGAGCAGCTCATTGATTTTCTCAGTCGGCGTCTCCATCTTGCCGAGCGTCGCGTCGTGGTTGAGTGCTTCGATGATGATTGCCAGGAACCTCGTCATATCTGCCTCCGCGTAGTAGGGCTTCGTCAGAAGCTCCGCGCTGCGGTAGTTCAGATTGGTCGTGACGACCTTTGAGATATAGCCTTTTTCATAATATTCGTCAAACTTGTCAAACCCGTCTGTGAACAGTCCAAAGGTAGTGCACACAAAGACTCGTCTGGCGCCGCGCTCCTTCACCTGGCGGGCCACGTCGAGCATGCTCTCGCCGGAGGAGATCATATCGTCTATGACGATGACGTCTTTGCCTTCGAGGGAATCACCGAGGAATTCGTGTGCAACGATCGGATTCTTCCCATTTATGATAGTTGAGTAGTCACGTCTTTTGTAGAACATTCCCATGTCAATGCCGAGAATATTCGAGAAATAGACGGCGCGTCCCATCGCTCCCTCATCCGGACTGATGATCATCAGATGATCGTTGTCGATGTGGAAATCCTCTACATTGTCCAGAAGAGCTTTCAGGAACTGATAAGTCGGCATGAAGCTGTCGAAGCCCTTCAGCGGGATCGCGTTCTGTACGCGCGGATCGTGCGCGTCGAAGGTGATGATGTTCGAGACGCCCATGTCGGTCAGCTCCTGCAGGGCGAGCGAGCAGTCGAGCGATTCCCGCTTGGCGCGCTTGTGCTGGCGCCCCTCGTAGAGAAACGGCATGACAACGTTGATGCGCTTTGCCTTGCCCGTGGCCGCTGAGATGATGCGTTTCAGATCCTGATAGTGATTGTCCGGCGACATGTGGTTTTCGTGGCCGCAGACTGTGTAGGTCAGGCTGTAATTGCAGACGTCAACCAGAATATAGAGGTCTGCGCCTCGCACGGACTCGTTGATCTGCCCCTTGCCTTCTCCGGTGCCGAAGCGCGGGCATCTGCAGTCCAGCAGATAGGAATCCTCCAGATAGCCGGGCAGGGAGGCGAGATCGGCATTGCCTGATACTGACTCGCGTCTGGAAGTGACGAGGTGGCGGTTTACGGCTTGTCCGAATTCCCGGCATCCTTCAAGCGCCGCGATCTTCAGTGGTCCAACCGGTAAAATGTGCTCGTTGTTCTCGTATTCTGCCATAGTTTCCTCCGTCGTATGTAGATTATGAAATAAGCTTCGCTGATAGTCTATTTATATCATTCCCACATTTTCCAGTCAAGAAAAAGCAGCCCCCAGGCTGCATTTTGTTTTCGGCTTATCGCGCCTTGGATGGCTGCCTGACAGGGCGTTTGTGAAGCTTGTCGGTTGCATTTTCGGGAAAGAGATAGTATGATGAAAAAAGTTACAAATATGGCAGGCCAGGGAACAGACGGACGGGAAGGACCAGACAATGAGAGAAAAACAAACGGAACATAAGATCAGGGAAGTGCTGCCGGGAAGCATCGCGCAGGAGCTCGAGCTCGAGGCCGGGGATGTGCTGCTGGAGGTGAACGGCCAGCCGGTGGAGGATGTGTTCGACTATCATTATCTGACAAATGAGGAGTACCTGACCGTGCTGGTGCGCAAGCCGGACGGCGAGGAGTGGGAGATCGAGATCGAGAAGGAATTTGAGGAGGATCTCGGGATCGTGTTCGAGAATTCTTTGATGGATGAGTACAAATCCTGCCGGAACAAATGCATTTTCTGCTTTATCGATCAGATGCCGAAGGGCATGAGGGAAACGCTGTATTTCAAGGACGACGATTCAAGGCTGTCGTTCCTGCAGGGGAATTATGTGACGCTGACCAATATGAGCGATCACGACATCGAGAGGATCATCCGCTATCATCTGGAGCCGATCAACATCTCCTTCCACACGATGAACCCACAGCTGCGTTGCAAGATGCTGAACAATCGCTTCGCGGGAGATATTTTTCCGAAGGTGGACGCTCTGGCGCGGGCCGGGATCGAGATGAACGGACAGATTGTGTTGTGCAAGGGTGTCAATGATGGCGAGGAGCTGGGATATTCGATTCGAAAGCTTACGGAATATCTGCCGAGTCTGAAGAGCGTCTCGGTCGTGCCGGTCGGACTCACGAAGTTTCGGGATGGTCTGTATCCGCTGGAGCCCTTTACAAAACAGGACGCGGAACAGGTTATCGACTGTATCGAGGCGTGGCAGGAGAGGCTGTACCCGGAATACGGGCTGCATTTTGTGCACGCGTCGGACGAATGGTATCTGCTGGCCGGGCGGGAGTTCCCGGAGGAGGAGCGCTATGATGGTTATCTGCAGCTTGAAAACGGCGTCGGTATGATGCGGCTGCTGCGCGAGGAGACGATGGAGGCGCTCGGGCAGATGCGCGGGGACGCAAACGCGCCTGGACTCAGGACGGCCGGAGAACAGCTGGATGAAGGCGACGCGCAGGCGGATACGGAGGAAAGCGAAAGATCTGGCCGGCGTGAGCTTTCCGTCGCGACGGGGCGTCTGGCAGCGCCGCTGATCCGGGAGCTCTGCGGGGAGATTGCCAGCCGGTTTCCGGGCCTGAGCGTTCACGTCTACGAGATTTGCAATCATTTTTTCGGTGAACTGATTACCGTCTCCGGGCTGATCACCGGGACGGATCTTATGGAGCAGCTGCGAGGAAAGCCGCTGGGGACGGAGCTTCTGCTGCCGGTGAATATGCTGCGCAGCGGAGAGCAGGTATTTCTGGACGACGTAACGGTGGAGGAGCTGGAAAAGGCTTTACAAATAAAGGTGCGTATTGTAAAATCAAGCGGACAGGATCTCGTCGCGGCTGTGACGGGAAGAGAAGAAGGAGGACGCGGATGAGCAAGCCGATCGTAGCGATCGTCGGACGCCCGAACGTGGGCAAGTCGACGCTGTTCAACGCGCTGGCGGGTGAGAATATCGCGATCGTGAAGGATACGCCGGGCGTGACGAGAGACAGGATCTATGCCGATGTGGAGTGGCTGAATATCAATTTTACACTGATCGACACCGGGGGCATCGAGCCGGACAGCAGCGACGTGATCCTCGCGCAGATGCGGGATCAGGCGCAGATTGCCATTGACACGGCGGATGTGATCCTTTTTATGGTGGATAACAAGCAGGGACTGGTAGACTCGGACGCGAAGGTCGCGGACATGCTGCGCCGCTCGCGCAAGCCGGTCGTGCTTGTCGTGAACAAGGTGGATGATTTCAGCCGTGATATGGCGGACGTCTATGAGTTTTACAATCTGGGTATCGGCGATCCGAACCCGATCTGCGCAAGCAACAAGCTGGGCGTGGGGGACATGCTGGACAAGCTGGTCTCATATTTCGACGGGGAAGGGACGGACGAGGAAGAGGATGAAAGGCCGAGGATCGCGATCGTCGGCAAGCCGAATGTCGGGAAATCCTCCCTGATCAACAGGCTGCTGGGCGAAAAGCGGCTGATCGTATCTGAGATTGCCGGGACGACGCGCGACGCCGTGGACACCGCGGTGAAGTGGGACGGCAGAGAGTATGTGTTCATTGATACGGCCGGACTGCGCCGGAAGAATAAGGTCAAGGAAGAGCTGGAGCGCTACAGCATTATCCGCACGGTCACGGCGGTGGAGCGTGCCGATGTGGTGGTGCTTCTGATCGACGCGCTCGAGGGCGTGACGGAGCAGGACGCCAAGATTGCCGGGATTGCGCACGACCGGGGCAAGGGCATTGTCATCGCGGTGAACAAATGGGACGCCGTCGAGAAGGACGACAAGACGATCTACAAATACCGCGATGATATTCGAAACGTGCTTTCCTATATGCCTTACGCGGAGATCCTCTTTATCTCGGCGGAGACGGGACAGCGCATTCCAAAGCTGTTTGAGACGATCGATATGGTCATCGCGAACCAGTCGATGCGCGTGGCGACCGGGGTGCTCAATGAGATTATGGCGGAGGCCGTGGCGCTGCAGCAGCCGCCCTCGGACAAGGGAAAACGCCTGAAGCTGTATTATATCACCCAGGTTTCGGTGAAGCCGCCGACCTTTGTGGTGTTTGTCAACGACAGGCAGCTGATGCATTTTTCCTATACAAGATACCTGGAAAACAAGATCAGAGATACGTTCGGATTCAAGGGAACCTCTCTGAAGTTCATCATCAGAGAGCGAAAGGATAAGGAGAGATAACGATGGTGCGTTTGCTTTGCCTGGCGATCGGCTATCTGTTCGGGCTGTTTCAGACGGGGTATATCTACGGCAGGCTGCACGGAATCGACATCCGTGAGTACGGGAGCGGGAATGCCGGCACGACGAACACGCTGCGCACGCTTGGCAAAAAGGCCGGCGCGGTCACGCTGCTGGGAGACGCGTTCAAGTGTGTGTTTGCGGTGCTGCTTGTGCGCTTTCTGTTCCGGGAGAAGTACGGGGATATGCTGCCGCTTTTGAGTCTCTATACGGCGGCCGGGGTGATCCTCGGGCATAATTTCCCGTTTTACCTGCATTTCCACGGGGGAAAGGGGATCGCGGCGACGGCGGGATTGATCCTGGCGACGAGCTGGATCATGACTCTGCTCGGCCTTGTGACGTTTGGCGCGGCACTTTACCTGACCCATTACGTGTCGCTCGGCTCTCTGCTGGTCTACGTCGGCTTCGTCATTGAGCTGATCGTGTTTGGACAGTGCGGCATGTTCGGCATGACACAGCCGCATTTGAATGAGATGTATGCGGTCGGCATCGTGCTGATGCTCCTCGCGTTCTGGATGCACCGCGGGAATATTAAACGGCTGCTGCGCGGGGAAGAGCGGAAAACGTATCTGCGGAAGCATGAAAGCTGAAGAGGGAGCAGTATAAATCTTAGGAGGAGATATGGCGGACATAGCTGTGATCGGAGCGGGAAGCTGGGGGACGGCCCTTGCGATCCTGCTACACGAGAATGGAAACCAGGTGACGCTTTGGTCCCACCGGAAGGAAGAAGCGGATAAGATCCAGTCGACGAGACTGCATGAGTCGAAGCTTTCAGGCGTAAGGATTCCGGACGGTATTCTGGTCACGTCAGATCTTGCGCTCGCGGTGTGGGGAAAACCGGTGCTTGTGCTTGTGGTGCCGTCCACCTGTGTCCGGGAGACGGCCGTGAAGATGTGTCCGTTCGTCGACGAGGGCGCGGTGGTTGTCTGTGCTTCGAAGGGGATCGAGGAGGAGACACTGGACACGATGACGGATATCGTGGAGGAGGAGATCCCGCAGGCAGATGCGGCGGTGCTGTCCGGTCCGAGCCATGCGGAGGAAGTCGCGAGAGGACTTCCGACGACCTGTGTGATCGGGGCAAAGTCTGAGGAGACGGCGCGGATGCTGCAGAAGCTTTTCATGAGCGCCTGTTTCCGCGTGTATATCAGCTCGGATATGCTCGGGATCGAGCTCGGAGGAGCGCTGAAGAATGTCATCGCTCTGGCGGCGGGCATTGCGGACGGCATGGGCTACGGCGACAACGCGAAAGCGGCGCTGATCACACGCGGGATGGCGGAGATCGGGCGGCTCGGCATGAAGATGGGCGGCAGGCTTGAGACCTTTTCGGGGCTGACCGGGATCGGCGATCTGATCGTGACCTGCGCGAGCATGCACAGCCGGAACCGCCGCGCGGGTATCCTGCTCGGCAGGGGCTGCACGATGGAGGAGGCGATGCGCGAGGTGAACATGGTCGTGGAGGGCGTTTATTCCGCGCGCGCGGCCATGCGTCTTGCGGAGAAATATGATTCCGAGCTCCCGATCATCGAACAGGTCAATAAGGTTTTGTTTGAAGGAAAGGATCCGCGGCGGGCGGTCTCGGATCTGATGCTCAGAGATAATAAATTAGAGAATTCCTTAATTCCGTGGTGACAGGCCGAGACACTTGCTGCCAGGGCCGCGGGAACGTGATTCAGGAAACAATACAATTCAGAATATATTACATCAGGAGGACATACGAATGCCAAAGAGAACGGATATTCACAAGGTGCTCATCATCGGCTCCGGACCGATCGTGATCGGTCAGGCGTGCGAGTTTGACTACTCCGGCACGCAGGCCTGCAAGGCGCTTCGCAAGCTTGGCTATGAGATCGTGCTGGTAAACTCCAACCCGGCCACGATCATGACCGACCCGGAGATCGCGGACGTCACCTACATCGAGCCATTGAATGTGGAGCGCCTGGAGCATATCATCCGCAAAGAGCGTCCTGACGCTCTGCTGCCGAACCTGGGCGGACAGTCGGGACTGAACCTGTGCGCAGAGCTGAACAAGGCCGGGATCCTGGACAAATACAATGTGAAGGTGATCGGCGTGCAGGTGGACGCGATTGAGCGCGGAGAGGACCGCATCGAGTTTAAAAACGCCATGAACGCCCTCGGCATCGAGATGGCGCGCAGCGAAGTGGCTTACAGCGTGGACGAGGCGCTCTCGATCGCGGACAAGCTCGGCTATCCGGTCGTGCTGCGCCCTGCCTACACCATGGGCGGCGCAGGCGGCGGCCTGGTATACAACCGTGAAGAGCTGAAGGTGGTCTGCGCGCGCGGCCTGCAGGCAAGCCTTGTGGGACAGGTGCTCGTCGAGGAATCCGTGCTCGGCTGGGAAGAGCTGGAGCTTGAGGTGGTGCGCGACGCGGATAACAACATGATCACCGTCTGTTTTATCGAAAATATCGACCCGATGGGGGTTCATACGGGCGATTCCTTCTGCTCGGCTCCGATGCTCACGATCTCGGAGGAGACGCAGAAGCGGCTGCAGGAGCAGGCCTACCGCATCGTCGAGTCCGTGCAGGTGATCGGCGGCACGAACGTGCAGTTCGCGCACGACCCGAAGAGCGACCGCATCGTCGTCATCGAGATCAATCCGCGCACCTCGCGCTCCTCGGCGCTTGCATCCAAGGCGACCGGTTTCCCGATCGCGCTGGTTTCCGCCATGCTTGCCTCCGGGCTGACTCTGGCGGATATCCCCTGCGGCAAATACGGTACTCTGGACAAGTATGTGCCGGACGGAGATTATGTCGTGATCAAGTTCGCCCGCTGGGCGTTTGAAAAGTTCAAGGGCGTCGAGGACAAGCTCGGCACGCAGATGCGCGCGGTCGGAGAGGTCATGAGCATCGGAAAGACCTACAAGGAGGCCTTCCAGAAGGCGATCCGCAGTCTGGAGACCGGGCGCTACGGTCTCGGCCACGCGAAGAATTTTGATACCCTTACGAAAGAACAGCTCATGCAGAAGTTCATCACGCCGTCCAGCGAGCGCCACTTCGTGATGTACGAGGCGCTGCGCAAGGGCGCGACCGTGGACGAGATCCACGAGACGACACATGTGAAGAAATGGTTCATCGAGCAGATGAAGGAGCTGGTCGAGGAGGAAGAACTGCTGCTTCAGTCCAAAGGCTCCCTGCCTGCGGACGAGCTGCTGATCGCCGCCAAGAAGGACGGCTTCTCGGATAAATATTTAAGCCAGCTGCTTGAGATCCCGGAGGCGGACGTCAGAGAGCGCCGCATCGCGCTCGGCGTCGAGGAAGCCTGGGAGGGCGTACATGTCAGCGGTACGCAGGATTCTGCCTACTATTATTCAACATATAATGCGCCGGACAAAAATCCGGTGAACACGGACAAGCCGAAGGTGATGATCCTGGGCGGCGGCCCGAACCGTATCGGTCAGGGCATCGAGTTCGACTACTGCTGTGTGCACGCGTCGCTTGCCCTGAAGAAGCTGGGCTTCGAGACGATCATCGTCAACTGCAACCCGGAGACGGTGTCCACCGACTACGACACCTCCGACAAGTTGTATTTTGAGCCTCTTACCCTGGAGGACGTGCTCAGTATTTATAAAAAAGAAAAGCCTTTGGGCGTGATCGCGCAGTTTGGCGGACAGACCCCGCTGAACCTGGCGGCGGATCTGGAGAAGAATGGCGTGAAGATCCTCGGCACCTCCCCGTCGGTCATCGATCTGGCGGAGGACCGCGACCAGTTCCGCGCGATGATGGAGAAGCTGGATATCCCGATGCCGGAGTCCGGCATGGCGACCACCGTGGACGAGGCGCTCGCGATCGCCGCGAAGATCGGCTATCCGGTCATGGTGCGTCCGTCCTACGTGCTTGGCGGACGCGGCATGGAGGTCGTCTACGATGATGAGAGCATGACCGAATATATGCAGGCCGCCGTCGGTGTGACCCCGGACCGCCCGATCCTGATCGACCGTTTCCTGAACCACGCGATGGAGTGCGAAGCAGATGCGATCAGCGACGGGACGCACGCCTTTGTGCCTGCCGTCATGGAGCATATCGAGCTGGCCGGCGTCCATTCCGGCGACAGCGCCTGCATCATTCCGAGCGTCCATATCTCGGACGAGAATGTGGCGACGATCAAGGAATACACCCGCAGGATCGCGGAGGAGATGCATGTGCGCGGCCTGATGAACATGCAGTACGCGATCGAGAACGGAAGGGTCTTCGTGCTGGAGGCCAACCCGCGCGCGTCCCGCACCGTGCCGCTCGTATCCAAGGTCTGCAACATCCGCATGGTGCCGTTGGCCACCGAGATCATCACCTCGGAGCTGACCGGACGCCCGTCGCCCGTGCCGGCATTGAAAGAACAGGAGATCCCGAATTACGGCGTGAAGGAAGCCGTGTTCCCGTTCAATATGTTCCAGGAGGTGGACCCGATCCTCGGGCCGGAGATGCGTTCCACCGGCGAGGTGCTCGGACTTTCACGCTCCTACGGCGAGGCCTACTACAAGGCGCAGGAGGCGACGCAGTCCCGCCTGCCGCTTGAAGGGACCGTGCTGATCTCCGTGAACCGCAAGGACAAGGCGGAAGTGGTCGACGTCGCGAGAAAGTTTGCGGAGTGCGGCTTTAAGATCGTGGCGACCGGCAACACCTGCGATCTCATCAACCAGGCGGGTATTGCGGCGGAAAAGGTGAAGAAGCTATACGAGGGGCGCCCGAACATCTCCGATATGATCACAAACGGACAGATCGATCTGATCGTGAACTCTCCGGTCGGTAAGGACAGTGTGCACGACGACAGTTACCTGCGCAAGGCCGCGATCAAAGCGAAGGTGCCGTATCTCACCACCATCGCGGCGGCTATGGCGTCGGCGGAGGGCATTTGGTACGTGAAGCAGCACGGCAACAGCGAGGTACGCTCCCTGCAGGAGCTGCACAGCGAGATCCACGATAAGGCGTAAAGAAAGACAAGGCCATGAACGCCGGAAAGGATGAGAACATGGAAAATAAGGAAAACAAGGAATATGAGGAAAGCGAAAAACTGGAGCGAGGGCAGTGCGAGTTAGACGACAATGCCCTTGAAGAGGCTGCCGGTGGAGGGCTCCAGCAATGGGTGAAAGACGCTTGGGATCGGATCGGAAACGACGGCTGATAACAGCTGGGGAGAGTTCGCTGGGAGTCTGGAACCTGTGGGGAGAAGTCCGGCAGGCGTATCCTGGAAGCAGAATAACAATTGAACGAGATAAAATTCATTCAGAAAAGAGAACCGGGACTGTTGATTGGGCTGTCCCGGTTCTTTGCGCTCTACTTACATTGTAACAGCATTATAGTTAGCCACTTACTGGCTTTCTGCGGGGATGATCCCATATTCTCTCATCAACTGCTCCTGATAAGCGGTATCAGAGACAGAACGTGTCAGATCATCCATGCGGCTGTCTCGGATCAGGTAAGTGGTAAGCTGGTTGGCTTCTGATCTGCCTTCCAATTTACCCTCCGATCTGCCTTCGTTGCGTATTGTTGTTATGTCATGTTCATACATTTCGCGTGCTTCGCATTGCAGGCGAATCTTTTCATCTTCGGTAAGGATATGCAGGTGTGCAGATGCTTCCTGGATTGCTTTGTTTTTCTCTGCCAGCATTTTGATCTCCTCCCATGTGGTGGCCCGAAACAGCTGCGCCCAGATATATCTTTCCGAGGAGCGCTCATCTTCCGGGACGTTGTCTATCTGGCTTAAGTCTAGCACATGGAGCGAGAAATTACCAGTGAAAACATGGATATTTTCCTTGTCTTCTATATCTGCAAGTTCATATTTGCTGTAAAACTTGTTTACACCCGGGAAAGGGGACTCATTCAGTATGCCGATATGTGCAGCGGGCAGAATTTCGCTGTAGTCCTGTCCACGCTCAATGCTGCAGTAGAGACGGCAGAGATAAAACAGAGCGCGGTTTGGCCATGCTTTGTATGGATACATCTGCATTTCGAGATTGATGAGGCGATCATTATTCATGCAGACGCGGACATCCATGATGCAGGTCTTTTGGTCGATGGCCTCGCCGAGAACGATCGGGTTGAGAATCTCGCAGGAGCGAATCTCCTCGTAGGGGACTGGGAGAAGCGCAGCCAGCAGATGTCGCAGCGTGTTGTTGCTGCTCTGCATGAGCGCGCGGAACATATAGTCGTTTGTGAGCGGATAGTCAAGCGGACCGCTCATGTTTTGTAGAAAATCTGTGTTTGGGTTCATAAAGACTCCTTTCTTTCATGAAATGTGTAGGATCATGGATCATAAATTAACGTCATTTTTTTCATTTATCGTTTGTGTCTATCTTTTGTAAGGGAAGAGCGGCAGAACTGCCGGTGAATTCAGAATTCAAGATAAGAGCACAATAGCATAATCCAAAATGAATGTCAACATTAAAATGTTACAATACATAAAAACAATGTGATAAATTAGAAACATATATGGATGATTAGGGACGTTGTTTAGGTAGACGATTTGAAAAGAGCGCAAGAATAGAGGAAAGCATTCAAAAGATGAAAGATTTGGCAAAGTGAAAAGTTTTGAAAAAAATACATCACTATCCTTGTAGCGCATCTTGAAATGTGATATAATGCATCCAAATGTGGAAGAATGATTTTGAATGTGAAAAAAATAACAAACATGGACATAAAGGAGGTCCGATCATGCATCTGATTCAGGATGAAAACGGCAATCCCTGCCCGCATACGCACGAGCATGAACATGTGCATACGCACACTTACGAGCACACGCATCCTCACAGCCATGAGCATGGACATGAGGACGAGCATGATCACGTTCATGAGGGCGAGCACGGCCACTGTCACGGGCATGCGGAGGACACGGGATGCGCAAGTCACTGCGGAGGCTGCGGCGGACATGCCGGGCATGAGCAGGAAGGGCATACCCACGCGCACGGCGAGGAAGTATCCGGCGACAAGATGACGGCGCTGCTCGATTACATGCTGAAGCACAACGAGCACCATGCGGCGGAGCTCGACCAGGTGGCCGGGAAGCTGCAGGCGGAGGGCAAGGGCGCGGCGGCGGAGCAGATCAAGAAAGCGGTCGACGAGTTCCAGAAGGGAAATCTCTATCTGAGCCTCGCGCTCTCCATGGTAAAGGAGCAGTAACGATATAAGAAGTCGATGGGAGGTGGACGATATGTGCCTTGCAACGGCGTACCGGACAAATGTTCCGGACAGCATCATTCTCGAGTATGTCAGTAAGGTCGAGGTGCACGGTGATCAGATCACGCTCACGGATGTGATGGGCGAGCAGAAGACCGTCGAGGGGACGCTCGCGATGGCGGATCTGACAGGCGGAGTCGTGAAGATCAACTGCGTGGACGACTGAAGCCGACAAATGATGACTCAGATTTATGCATGCGCGGTCTGAAACGGCAGCAGCGATGCAACAGTATTATTTCAGGAGGCACACAATGGCGCACGTGATTGCGGTTGCCGGGAAGGGCGGAGTTGGAAAGACGACGCTTTCCGGCATGTTGATTCAGGCTATGTGCAGGATGGGCAAGACGCCGATCCTGGCAGTAGACGCCGACGCGAACTCGAATCTGAACGAGGTGCTCGGCGTGGAGGTTGAGATGACCCTCGGCGATGTCCGCGAGGAGATCGCGCAGGACGAGCATCGGGTGCAGGAGGAGAAAAAGATTCCGGCCGGGATGTCGAAGGCGGATTTCGCGGAGGTTATGTTCCAGCGCTGTCTGATCGAGGACGACGATTTTGATCTGCTCGTGATGGGGCGCACGCAGGGGAAGGGCTGTTATTGTTATGTGAACGGCCTGCTCCAGGCACAGTTGCAGAGGCTGCTGCCGAATTACAAATATATGCTGGTGGACAACGAGGCCGGCATGGAGCACATCAGCAGGGGCATCCTGCCGAAGGTGGACACGATTATCCTCGTGAGTGACTGCTCCAGAAGGGGCGTGCAGGCGGCCGGCAGGATCGCGGAGCTCACGCGCGAGTGCAATATGACGCCGAAGACGATGGGTCTGATCGTGAACCGGGCGCCGGGCGGAAAGCTCAACGAGGGCACGATGGAGGAGATCGAGAAGCAGGGGCTGACGCTCCTTGGCGTCGTTCCGCACGACGAACAGGTGTACGAGTACGACTGCGACGGTAAGCCGACGGTCAGCCTGCCGGAGGATTCGCCGGTGCGAAAGGCGATGGACGAGATCATTGCCAAACTGTCATTTTAATTGTTATTTATCCCGCGGCGATTCTGGCCGCGGGCATGAAATAAAAAAGTAATACCCATTACAAAATAAAGCACAAGGAGGTTACTAATGGGAGAGTTTAAGTTGACGACAGTAGAAGAGTTTGAAGCCGGTACAAACCGACTTCTGGAGACTGGCGCTAAGGTGGGCGCGGACGCGTGGCAGTTCCGTGTAAAGAACCAGACTCCGCACTGTAAGTTCGGTGAGCAGGGTATCTGCTGCCGTATCTGCTCGATGGGCCCGTGCCGTATCACGCCGAAGGCTCCGAGAGGCATCTGCGGCTGCGACGCGCACGGCATCGTGGCTCGTAACTATCTGAAATTCACGGCGGGCGGTTCTGCGACGCACTCTGATCACGGACGTTCGATCTGCCACACGCTGTACTGCGCGGCTCCGGACGGCAACTACAAGGTGAAAGATCCTGAGAAGCTGATCCGCATCGCGAAGGAGTGGGGCGTGGAGACCGAGGGCAAGGACATCTACGATCTGGCGCATGAGGTCGCTTACATGGGCCTCAGCGAGTACGGCAAGGTGTTCGGCTACCAGAACTTCCTCAAGAGAGCGCCGAAGCACACGCAGGAGATCTGGGAGAGAGAAGAGATCGCTCCGCGCGCCATCGACCGTGAGGTTTCCTGTTCCTTACATATGACGCACATGGGCTGCTCCTCCAAGCCGGAGGCGCTGATTCGTCAGTCCTTCCGTTCCGGACTTTCCGACGGCTGGGGCGGATCCATGGCTGGCACGGAGTTCTCCGACGTCCTGTTCGGCACGCCGAAGCCGATCGATACCGAGGCGAACCTGGGCGTCATGAACGCTGAGAACGTCAACATCGTCGTACACGGCCACGATCCGGCACTTTCCGAGATGATCTGCGAGTACGCGGACAGCCCGGAGATGATCGCGTACGCGAAGGAGCAGGGCGCGAAGGGCATCACCGTATCGGGCGTCTGCTGTACCTCCAACGAGGTTGCAATGCGCCGCGGTATCCCGATGGCGGGCAACTTCCTGCAGCAGGAGAACGTCATCCTGACCGGCGCCTGCGAGGCGATCGTTGTGGACGTGCAGTGTATCTTCCCGGCACTTGGGCCTCTGGCGAAGTGCTTCCACACGAAGTTCGTGACGACCTCCGAGATCGCTCAGATGCCGGAGTCCGATTACATCCGCTTCGAGCCGGAGACCGCCGGTGAGAACGCGAAGGCGATCGTGAAGCTCGCGATCGAGAACTTCAAGAACAGAAAGCCGGAGCTCGTACATATCCCGGATATGAAGCAGAAGGCTACGGTTGGTTATTCCTTCGAGGCGATCGTCAAGACACTCGACACGGTCACGAATTCCCAGGTGGACGAGACCGGCACGACGAAGCCGCTCATCGAGTGCGTGAAGTCCGGCGTTATCCGCGGCGCAGTGGCCATGGTCGGCTGCAACAACCCGAAGATCCGCCCGGATACCGCTCACATCGAGCTGATGAAGAAGCTGATCGCGAACGATATCATCATCGTGGCTTCCGGCTGCGCGGCGCAGGCTGCGGCGAAGGCTGGCCTGATGGACAAGAGGGCGAAGGATCTCTGCGGCGACGGCCTCAAGAGAGTCTGCGAGCTGGCGGACATCCCGCCGGTGCTGCACATGGGTTCCTGCGTGGACATCAGCCGTATGATGATCCTTGTCGCTGAGCTGGCGAAGGATTCCGGCTGGAAGATCTCCGAGCTCCCGGTAGTCGGCTGCGCGCCTGAGTGGATGTCCGAGAAGGCCGTCTCCATCGGCAACTACGTAGTGGCGACCGGCATCGACACCTTCCTCGGCGTTGATCCGTATATCAGTGGTTCTGACAAGGTTTACGATCTGCTGACGAACGGCGTAAGAGACTGGGTCGAGGCTGCTTATACGATCGAGACCGACATCGACAAGCTCGTCGACAAGATGATCGAGCGCATCGAGGAGAAGAGAGATCATTTAGGGATCTAAGTTATATTACATGAGGTGACGTAAGAATGAAGATTGCTGTTACCGGAAAAGGCGGCGTGGGCAAGACCACGTTCGCCGCGACTCTTGCAAGGCTGTACGCGGATGAGGGAAGACCTGTTCTGGCGGCCGACGTGGACCCGGATGCGAATCTGGGCCTGGCGCTCGGTTTTTCCGAGGAGGAGCTGGAGCAGATCACTCCCATCACGAAGATGCGCAAACTGATCGAGGAGCGTACCGGAGCAAGCGCCGACAACAAATTTTACCGTATCAACCCTCAGGTGAGCGATATCCCGGACACATACGGAAGGGTATGCAACGGGGTGAAGCTCTTAGTGCTCGGCACGGTCGACACGGCCGGAAGCGGCTGCGTCTGCCCGGAGCATGTGATGCTTAAGCGCATCATCAACAACCTGGTGCTTCACCGCGAGGACGTCGTGATCCTCGATATGGAGGCAGGGCTGGAACATCTGGGGCGAGGCACAACCGAGGGCATGGATCAGTTTGTTGTGGTGATCGAACCGGGCGCGCGGAGCATCCAGACGTACCAGAATGTGAAGCGTCTGGCCTCCGGCCTTGGGGTGAAGCAGGTGCGTGTAGTGGCCAACAAGGTTCGGGATGAGAAGGATGAAGCATTCATTCGCGCGAAGATCCCGCCGGAGGACCTGCTCGGATTTGTCCATTACAATCCCGAAGTCATCGACGCGGATCGAAATGGTTCCTCACCCTATGATTTCAGCAAGACTACGGTCGATGAAATCAGAAACATTAAAAGCCTGATCGACAAATCGGAAGAATGAGTCCGGTTTACGAGATAAATTTAAAAAAGTGAGGCGATAGAAATGAGTGATTCAGCATTACCGAAACTTGAGGTGGGTGATATCATCCAGGCACTCGACGGAGTGTGCAATTCTCAGGTGGATGCAACCGGTACGACGAAGCCGCTGCTGGCGTGCGTGGTCTCCGGCGTCCTGCGCGGGGCGGTCGTGATGCTCGGCGGAGAGGGCTCGGAGGTTCGGGACACGGATGAGTATGTGGCGCTGATGAAGAAGCTGATCGCGAGCGATCTCGTGATCCTTGCGATCGGGTATCCGGTCACAGTGGCGCAGAACGCGGGGCTTCTGAACCCGGAGGCGAAAGAGCTCTGCGGCGACGGGCTGAAGCGGGTCTGCGAGCTGGCTGAGATTCCTCCGGTGCTGCCGCTTGGCGGACTGGAGAACATTGGCAATGTCGTGACGATCGCGCAGGCGCTTTCGGCGGATTCCGGGCTTACGGTTCCGCAGCTTCCGGTGGTCGGCTGCGATGCGGCGGGCGTATCGGCGCAGGCGGTCGAGCTTGGCAACACGTTCGTGGGGCTCGGTGTAGACACCTTTATCGGCATCATGCCTTATGAGGGTTCTCTTGAGGATGTGATCGCCGCAAGCGGACTGAAGGACGGCGCGGAGGCGAAGCATACCGTATCCGCGAGTCTGGAGGAGCTTGGCGACGCGATCATTGCGGACATTGAGAAGAAGAGAAATGTAATAGCGATCTAAAAGATAACTAAAAAAGTGGAGGTAGAGAAAGTGAGATTATTAGATCTTATATTTAACGGTAACGACACAGTGTATGAGCGCGTAGAGAAAGCGGTCAACGAAGCTGTTGAGAAGTACGGTGCTGACAAGGCGGTTGCTTTCCCGGATACGGCTTACAGCCTTCCGAGCTACTATGGTATGACCGGCAACAAGGTCGGCAATCTCGGCGAGCTGAAGGAAGCGCTCGGCGTTGTGAAGTCCATGATGACGAGAAACCAGAGACTGCACGACGGATTCCAGTCCGGCTGGGCGACCCTGCTGTGCGCAGAGTTTTATGAAGTTCTGAAGTACATCGACGGCGCGACGCCGTACGAGGCTCCGTACACGGGGCACTTGAGCGACGCTTATGTGCGTGAGCAGGGCGTTCCGCTTGTTACCGGCGATATCCCGGGCGTAGCGGTTATCATCGGGCCGGCTCCGACGGCGGAGCAGGGCGTTGCCCTCGTGAAGAGCTATCAGGGACAGGGCATGCTCGTCGCCATGATCGGCGGCATCATCGACCAGTGCGTCGAGAAGGGCGTCAAGACAGGCCCGGGCGTGCGTATCCTTCCGCTGGGCGACGACATCCTGAGCGTTGCGCATGTCATTTCCGTAGCGGTCCGCGCGGCACTGATCTTCGGCAACATCACACCGGGCGATGCCAAGGGTCTGAACGAGTACACGATGAAGCGTGTGTTCGCGTTCGTCAACGCGTTCGCTCCGCTTGACAATGTGACGCTTGCCTGCGGCGCAGGCGCGATCGCGATGGGCTTCCCGGCAATCACGAACGATTATCCGTTCACCGTTCCGAAGAGCCTGATCGTGCAGCCGGATGTGGACAAGTGGAATGCGACGTCCCTGGAGGCGCGCGACATCAAGATCAAGATCACGAAGATCGATATCCCGGTAGCGTTCGCGTCCGCGTTCGAGGGCGAGATCATTCGCCGCGGCGATATGCAGATCGAGTTCGACGGCTCCCGTGTGGACTGCTTCGAGCTGGTGCAGACGAAGGAAGCGAACGAGGTCGAGGATCACAAGATCGAAGTCATCGGGCCGGACATCAAGGATTTCCCGGAGGGCAGCAAGCAGAGCATCGCTTATGTCGTGCAGGTGGCAGGCAAGAACATGCAGTCCGACTTCGAGCCGGTTATCGAGCGTAAGTTCCACTCCTACCTGAACTGTGTCGAGGGCATGATGCACACCGGACAGCGCGACATGATCCGCGTTCGTGTGAGCAAGGATACCTTTAACGCGGGCTTTGGCCTGAAGCATCTCGGCGAAGTGCTCTACGCGAGAGTAAAGAGCGAGTTCGCCGCGGTCGTTGACAAGTGCCAGGTGACGATCTACACCGAGGCTGAGCAGTGCACGAAGCTTCGCCACGAGGTGGCGATTCCGACGTTTGACAAGCGCGACGAGCGTCTGAACACGCTGACCGACGAGAGCGTGGACGTATACTACAGCTGCATCATGTGCCAGGCATTCTCCCCGAGCCATGTGTGCGTGGTTACGCCGGAGAGACTCGGACTTTGCGGCGCCGTTTCGTGGCTGGACGCGAAGGCGACCAACGAGCTGGATCCGCAGGGACCGTGCCAGGTGATCACGAAGGAGCGTCCGATCGACGAGCGTATCGGTGAGTACGAGGATGTCAACGAGGCAGTCCGCAAGTTCTCCCAGGGCGCGCTGGAGGATGTTTCCCTGTATTCTATCATCGAGAAGCCGATGACCTCCTGCGGATGCTTCGAGTGCATCTGCGGTATCGAGCCGCTGTCGAACGGCGTATGTATCGCGAACCGTGAGTACGCGGGCATGACCCCGATCGGCATGACCTTCCCGGAGCTGGCTTCCATGACGGGCGGCGGCGTGCAGACACCGGGCTTCATGGGCCACGGCAAGCACTTCATCGCTTCCAAGAAGTTCATGAAGGCTGAGGGCGGTATCGAGCGTATCGTGTGGATGCCGAAGGATCTGAAGGAGCAGGTGGCCGACAGATTGAACGCGACCGCGAAGGAGCTCTACGGCATCGACAACTTCACGGATATGATCGGTGACGAGACCGTTGCGGAAGATCCCGAGACCCTGCTGGCTTTCCTTGAGGAGAAGGGCCATCCGGCACTGTCCATGGAACCGATGATGTAAGGCCCGCAAAGGGAATGCGTGCTTGCACAGGCATTCCCTGGGGCCTTAGCGATAAAAAGTTCAATTGCGGGAAGCGTAGCTTCGTCAACGCAGTTGACAGAAAGCAATTGAACTTTTTAGAGCTGGTATGTCGAGCGAAGCGAAGACAGACCGACGATTGACGATCGACATAGGAATTGCCATTTTATGGCAATTCCTATGAGAACGTCATGGATTTCTTAACGAGGGAAAATGCGGAGCATTTTCTCGAGTCTAAAATGATAAATTACGTGAATCATTTAAAGATTTTTATAAATTAGAAACCACAATGATTCAATACAGTGGACTTTTATTTTGCTTTATCTTTTGAACCATTGATAATTTTCATTTAAGTGCGGTACCGGGTATCTATTACCCGAAAAAAATAATCTTACCCCTGCGGTCTGTCACCCCAGGCGTCCGCATCGGTATATAATCACGAGGAGGTAAAAGAGAAATGCCGTTTACTGCAAAATCAGGAAAATTCAATGCAAAGATCAACGCTGTCACGATGGGTACCGGCGACAAGGCGATCACGATCGGAGGAGAGAACGTACTTCCGTTCTACACCTTTGACGAGGCGATCGAGAACGCGCCGAAGGTAGGCATCGAGATCACGGACGGCGGCATGGAGGCAGAGCCGGAGTGCATCCAGAAGTGCTACGAGGGCTGCGCATCTGTCGTCGACATGGCGAAGAAGGCCGCCACATTTGAGGGCGTTGATTTCCTCAGTATCCGTCTGGAGGGCGGAGACCCGAACGGAAAGAACAAATCCACGGAGGAGCTGATCGCTCTGGTGAACGATGTTGCGGCGGCTGTTGACCTTCCGCTTGTCGTCTGCGGATGCAAGAATGTGGAGAAGGACGCGGAGCTGCTCGACAAGGCGGCGGCTGCCCTTGCCGGAAAGAACGCTGTGATCCTTGCGGCAAAAGAAGAGAATTACAAGACGGTGGGCGCTTCGGCGGGCCTTGCGTACAAACAGGTCGTCGGCGCGGAGTCCGCTGTTGATATCAACCTTGCAAAGCAGCTGAACGTTCTGCTGACACAGCTCGGCGTGAGCGGACAGAGCGTTGTCATGAACGTCGGTACGGCTTCCGCAGGCTACGGTTTCGAGTACGTGGTTTCCACGATGGACCGTGTAAAGGCCGCGGCGCTGTCCCAGAGCGATGCGACGCTTCAGATGCCGATCATTACCCCGGTAGCTTCTGAGGTTTGGAATGTAAAGGAAGCGGCAGCTTCCGAAGCTGATATGCCTGAATGGGGAAATCAGGAAGAGCGTGGCGTGGACATGGAGATCGAGACCGCCGCTGCAGTGCTCGCGGCCGGTTCCAACGCTGTCATCCTGAGACATCCGGAATCTGTTAAGACGATTTCAACCCTGGTCAAGGAATTAGTATAAGCAAACTGAAGCATAAGGAGGAAAAATGATATGGCATTGAAAGGTCTTGATATTTTCAAACTGTCACCGAAGAAAAACTGTAAGGAGTGCGGCAGCCCGACCTGTATGGCGTTCTCCATGAAGGTCGCGCAGGGCGCGGTATCCGTGGACGCCTGCCCGTACTTCTCTGAGGAAGCGAAGGCTCAGCTCAACGAGGCGACCGCTCCGCCCATGAAGACCGTCAAGATCGGCGCGGGCGAGAACGAGATGACGCTCGGCGGCGAGACGGTGCTGTTCCGTCACGAGAAGACGTTCGTGAATAAGACGAGATACGCGGTGTCTGTGTGCAGCTGCATGGACGACGCTGAAATCGACGCGAAGCTTGCGGCGGTTCCGAAGGTAGATTACGAGCGTATCGGTGAGAGAATGTTCGTAGAGATGATCTATGTAAATTATGACGCGGCTTCGGGCAAGGACAAGTACCTTGAGCTGGTGAAGAAGGCTGCGGCTGTCGGCCGTCTGCTGATCCTCGGCTGCGACGATGCGGACGTTGCGAAAGAGGCTGTTGAGCTGGTGAAGGATACAAAGCCGGTGCTGAACGGCGCGAACGCTTCCAACTACGAAGCGATGAACGCGGTGGCGACCGGGGCGGGCATTGCGCTCGGCGTGCAGGGCAAGGACATCAACGAGCTCTACGATACGGTGGCTGCTCTTGAGAAGCTCGGCAACAAGAACCTGCTGATCGATGCGGGCAGCAATTCCATCAAGGATGCGTTCGCGACGGCGGTACAGTTCCGTAAAGCAGCGATCAAGGACGGCGACCGTACCTGCGGCTATCCGTCGATCGTGCGCGCCTGCTGCCTGGCGAAGGGCAACGCGCATCTGCAGGCGGCTCTGGCTTCCCTGTTCACGATGAAGTATGGTTCGATCGTTGTCATGGAGCAGCTCGGCTACGCGGAGGCGCTTCCGCTGTACGGCCTGCGCCAGAACCTGTTCACCGACCCGCAGAAGCCGATGAAGGTAGAGCCGGGCATCTACCCGCTGAATGGCGCGGACGAGAATTCGATCTGTGTCACGACGGTAGACTTTGCGCTGACCTACTTCGTAGTATCCGGCGAGCTGGAGCGTTCCGGCGTGCCGCTTAATCTGATCATCAACGACGCGGGCGGACTTTCCGTTCTGACGTCCTGGGCTGCGGGCAAGTTCTCTGCAGGTACGATCGAGAAGTTCTTCAAGGAGCAGGATATCGAGGGAAAGATCAAGTCCAGAAGGCTTGTCATCCCGGGCAAGGTTGCTGTTCTGAAGGGCGAGCTCGAGGCGAAGCTTCCGGGCTGGGAGATCATCATCGCTCCGAACGAGGCGGTACAGCTCGTGAAATTCATGAAGGACCTGACAGCGTAAGAAATTATAAAAATATAAAAAACTAAGAGAGGTGATTTGCAATGGGAAAATTCGTTACAATTGGTGAGAGACTTTCCACGACTGCCCCGGCAGTCAACAAGGCTTTTATGGAGAGAGATCCGGAGCCGATCCTTGCGCGTGCGAAGCAGCAGCTTGACGCGGGCGCTGTCTACCTTGACGTCAACATCGGACCGGCAGAGGGCTACGGCGAGGACCTGATGAAATGGGCGGTTCAGCTCCTTCAGAGCAACTTCGACAATGTGCCGCTTGCGCTGGATACCTCCAACAAGAAGGCAATCGAGGCTGGTATCTCTGTCTACAATCGTTCCAAGGGTAAGCCGATCGTGAACTCCGCGGATGCGGCGGGCAGGATCGAGAACGTGGACCTCGCTGCGGCGAACGACGCGATCGTTATCGCGCTGTGCAACGGCGAAGGCATCGCGAAGGACAACGACGAGCGTATGGCTTACTGCCAGACGCTGCTCGAGAGAGGCCTTGAGCACGGCATGGAGCCGACCGACCTCTGGTTCGATCCGCTGTTCCTCGTTGTGAAGGGCATGCAGGACAAGCAGATGGAGATCCTGGAGTGCATCAAGATGTTCTCCGATATGGGTCTGAATTCCACCGGCGGACTTTCCAACAACTCCAACGGTATGCCGAAGCACATCCGTCCGATCATGGACTCCGCGCTTGTCGCGATGTGCATGATGCAGGGCCTTACCTCCGCGATCGTGAACCCGAACGATCTGCGCCTGATGGAGACGATCAAGTCCTGCGACGTATTCAAGAACAATACGCTGTATGCGGATTCTTATCTTGAGATCTGATCACAGAACATAATGCATCCGGTCATAGGCTTACGGCTTCGGCGGTAGGGCATCGGCCGGGGCGGAAACCGTACACCCGGAGCCGTTTCGGTATCCGGGTGTATCACTAAAAGCGCTGCGGTTCATCGCATGATCGATGGCACGAAGTCTGAACTGCTTTTTGCATCACACCTGCGGGTTCGGAGACTGGCGCTTCAAATTCAGTATGAACTGTAATGAAAAATAATCAGTGGGGGAACTTATGTACAAGGTAACGTTCAAGTTTGAGAATGGCGATCCCGTAGAGGTATTCGCAGGTCCCGGCGAAAACCTTCTTGAGGTAGCCAGAAAAGCAAACGTGGCGATCGACGCGCCATGCAGCGGAAATGCAGCTTGCGGAAAATGTAAGGTAAAACTGACGGGCGGAGAGCT
>CANRDO010000026.1 GCA_947629385.1 uncultured Lachnospiraceae bacterium | reverse complement strand
TGCAAATCTACTGCAACAGCTTTAATTTTTCGATGGGTTAACGCCATTTTTTAATGTCTGATACCAAAGTCAGGTATTATATATATGTCAATCAAAAATATGCTTACACACTTAAAAAATCAATTTTAATTATTGCCAACCATATTTTGATGAATTAATTTTGTCCGTTAATTGGGGCGAGAAGATATTCACGTTTTATTTGTACATTAATTAAATTTCTGTCGTTTTCAGTAATTGAAACAATTAAGCCATTGCGACGCATAGGCTTGTCTATCCTGGAAATATCAATAATTCGCATTTGCTCAACTAATGCTGTTGAATTCTCCGCTTCCAAATCTATGTGATACTGCTTATTATCATTTAACCGTTGTGAAGTCAATGGAATAATCGCAACTGTTGGCGAATTAGGATAAGTACGTGTTACCAAAACTGGCCTATGTTTGCCTTCCTCTGAGCCTATATTGCATCCAAGAAAACACCAATATATGCAGTTATGTATAATTGGGAATCTCTTTAAAGTAGGATTAAACTTCAATTCACATTTTTTACTTACCCAATCAGAATATGCTTGAATTTCGTCATATGATATTCTTTGCAAAAAAACACCTCTTTCATATGTGATAATTTAATTATACACTAAAATATTGCAATGTGAAAGACCTAATACAACAAAGTTATACAAAATTATACACGAATATCATTTTTTGCTTTTACCTATGAAACCCACCAGAAGCAAATATCCCGCGATCAGCACCCAGGCCGCCGCGAGAGCCGCGAGCAGAAGCTTCGAGGTGAGCGGCAGCGGCCCGAGCTCTCCCGCCCCTGGGCCGGCGGCGTCGGGATCCATCTGAGCGCTTCCCTGATCCAGATGATACAGAGACGCCGTGTCCTCATACAGTTTTTCGAAATAGGCATCGTCCACTGTCTGCTTTCTGCGAACCGACTTGGTCGTCGTCTCGATCAGCTGTCCGGCCGCGTCGCGCAGGGATGCGGAGCCGTTGAACACCGGCGTCACGAACGTGTCTTCCGTATGACTCAGAAGCAGCTTCGCCGCTTTCAGCTTCACGTCGTAATAGGTGGCATTGTCCTCGCCCTCCCGCTGCAGGTAGTCCTGATAAACCTCGCTCTCCTGCGCCTTGCTCGTCACCGGCACATAGCCCTCGGTCTGCGAGTAGGCGATCTGCACGTCGTTCGTCAACAGGTACTGCGCGAACAACCACGAGGCGAGCACCTCCTGCTTATCCGCCTTGTTGAACACGCAGACGGAAGGACCCTGTGAGATCATCTGCGGATGCTCCGGGTCAAACTGGGGGATCTCCATAACCGCGGTCTCAAACTCGACCAGCTTGTCCTCACTGATATCCAGAAGCGGCGCGTGCGTGCCCATCCAGGTCGCGCCCGCCGTGGAATCAACCGCGAAGATGCACTGCCCCGCGTTCAGGAAGTTCGCCGGATAGCCGGAAATCTTGAAGGTCGAAAATGCTCCGCTCTTCACATGCTGCGCAACTGTTTCCAGAAGCTCCTTCGTCGTATCGTTGAAGATCTGAATCTCCCCGGCATCCGTCGAGTAACCGGCATCCTTCTGCCGCAGCATCTGTATCATCATATTGTCCGTCGACTTGTAGATGAACGGGATCAGGACATTCTGCCCGTTGAGCTTAAACGTACCGTCCGCGTTCTTCTCCATCGCGGCCTCAGAGACCTCCCAGACAAAGTCCCAGGTCAACGTCTCGGGCAGCGTGTAGCCGAGCTTTTCAACAAAATCTTTGTTTACATAACATGCCTCCGTGGAGCGCATATACGGAATCGCGTAATGATTTCCGTCAAACGCACATTCCTTCAGGAACTGCGGGATGATCTCCTCCTGTGTGGGCGAGTCGAATTTCAGCTCGCTGCCCCCGAGTCCGTACTTCTCGTCCGCGAACAGCTCGTCGAGCGGCACCACGCTGTCCTGCCCTGTCAGATAGGTCGCGATGTGATCCGGGTAGGTGATGCAGACGTTCGGCGTCGTGTCCGTCGCAATGTTCGTGATGACGTCGTTGTAGATCCTGCCGTAGTCCGTGTACAGCCGCAGATTCACGGTGATGTTCGGGTACAGCGCTTCAAAATCGCTGATCGCCTTTTTGTAGATCGCGGTCTGCGTCTTGTTCGTGTCATTCTTCGCCCAGAACGTGATCTCGTATTTTCCGGCCTCGTCGAAAGTCTCCGGGATCTCAAATGTGCGCTGCTCCCGCTTGCCGTGACAGCCGGTGAGAACAGAAAGGGCAGTCAATGCTAACAGGAAAAGACTTACCACTCTTGCACACGCTTTCTTTGTTCTGCCTCTATAGCCGAAATCCCCATATCGTGCAGCAGCTTTTTCTTTCGGAGAAACGTTCGTATTTTTCATCAGTGAACTTCTCATCCCTTCGTCCCTCCCCTCGACACGCCGGCCATAATGCTCTTGCGGAAGATCAGGAAGATCACGATCAGCGGGACGGAGATCGCCACGACTGCCGCCATCATCGCCGGGATGTTCTCTCGTCCGAAGCCGTTCTCGCGGATCTCCTGGATGCCGTTCGACACCAGAAAATACTTCTCATCGTCCGTGATCAGGCGCGGCCATACGTAGGAATTCCAGCACTCGATCGCCTTGAGGATCGTGATCGTCACAATCGTCGGCTTGCAGATCGGCATCATGACCTTCCACAAATATTTCAGATCCGAGGTGCCGTCCACCTTTGCCGCATAGTAGAGCTGATCCGGTACCTGCTCAAAATTTTCCTTCAGCAGGTAAATGTAAAAGACCGATGTCACCGACGGCAGGATCAGGCCGAGGAAGGTATTGCGCATATCCATATTGGTGATCGTGACAAAGTTCGTGATGACCACGAGCTCGTTCGGGATCATCATCAGCGAGAGGAACAGCGTAAACACGAGATTCTTCCCGCGAAAATCAAGCCGCGCGAACGCGTACGCCGCGAGCACCGTCACCAGAAGCATCAGCAGCGTGGTCGCCACGGTGAACACGATCGTATTCACAAAATAACGCCCGAGCGATACCGCCGTGAACGCATCCGCATAGTTCTGCAGCGTCGGCGACAGCGTGAACAGCTGCGGTATGTACTCGGAATTGTAGGCGCTGTAGCTCTTCACGGAGGTCAGCACCATCCAGTAGAACGGAAACAGCACGACCAGCGCCCAGAACGCCAGCAGCACGTAAGTGACCGCGCCAGTGGCCACGCGCCTTGCCCTATCCTGTTTTTCTAATCTTTCATACTCAGTTTTGTGCTCCATATTACGCACTCCTACCTTTTTCTGGCATTTACTTGAAATTCGTGTTTAGTTCACAAAACCCGGACTCCCTGCACGGGCTTGCAATGTCAGGGCAGACCCGCTCGCGCTTAATCGGGCACGCAGCGGTGCATAAGCTCGCTTGCGCTCACCAAGCACCGGCGGCCCTCAATGATCTGCCCTGACACAGCAAGTCCCTTTTGCAGGGCTGTGCGTTGAATTGCGAAACGAAACAGCGTGCAATGGGCTGTCGGTGTTCCGTGCGCAAACGATAGGCAGTTCGACGCAGGATTCGCGAGCATAGCGACAGCTGTCGGAGCATGTCTGAGCGAAGCGAGTTTGCGTAGACAGCTGTCCATAGGCGGCGGAGCGAATCTAGGAGAACAACGTGTTTGCGGCGGAACATCCGCAGACAGAGCACGCGTTCGGATTACACTTTAAGTGAATTATACACGAAACTAATTAGACATCGTAGTGCACATACTTCCGGCTCACCAGCAGATTGATGCAGGTAATCGTCAGCACAATCGCAAACAGGATGATCGCGGCCGCCGACGCGTAGGACGGGTAGCCGCCGCTGTTGCCGTACAGCATGTCGTACACGTAGCCGACGATCGTGTTCATCTCGGCCGCGTTCAGATTCGTCCCAAACAGAGCTACCGCGTCGCTGTACGCCTTGAATGCCCCGATAAAACCGGTGATGATCAGATAGACCAGCGTCGGCGAAATCATCGGCAGCGTGATGCGCACAAAGATGCGAAAGCGTGAGGTACCGTCCACCTTCGCCGCGTTGTAATAGCTCTGGTTCACGGAGGCCAGCGCGCTCGTCAGGATCAGGATCTTGAACGGCATCACGACCCAGATCGTGTACAGGCACAGCACGAACATCTTCGCCGCATACGGCCCGTCAATAAAGTCGATCGGCCCGTGTCCGAACCAGCCAAGGATCAGGTTCGCCAGCCCGTCGGTGTACGGCGTCTTCTTGAACAGGATCATGAAGACCAGTCCGACCGCCAGCGTATTCGTCACATACGGCAGAAAATAGACTGTCTGAAACAGGTTCCGCAGCGGCTTGATCGAACTTAAACCCGCCGAGATCAATAATGCGATGCCCGTGGACAGCGGCACCGTGATCACCACGAGAATGAACGTGTTGCGCACCGCCTGCAGAAAGTACGGGTCGCGCAGGACATACGCGTAATTGTAGCCGCCGACGCCGTGATAGGTCTGCGACGCGAAATTGTACCCCTCCTCGAAAGAATAGACAAAAACGTCGACCAGCGGGTACACGAGAAACAGTCCCAGAAAAAGGATCGCCGGCAGCAGATACAGCCAGCCCTTCATGCTTCTTCTTTCCATATGTTCAACTTCTCCCTAGTGCTTCATTTTCCGAAACAGGCAGATCGGCATGTTTCGATTTGTTGATTCTTCATTCGACCACAATATAACGATATGTCCATAGATCGCTTTACAACAGCCGCTTCTCCGTCTCCCGGTCAAAGACGAACACTTTATTCGGCTTGAGATCGAAGCGCACCTTCGCGGCCTTTGTGTCTACCCTGTTCTCCGACGCGATGATCGAGCGGATCGTTTCATTTTCGCTCGCCCTGTGCGTGGACACGACGCTGATGTCGCGCCCCATCACCTCGACGCGCTTCAGATCACAGGAAAACGCGCCCTGCTCATTCAGAATAAAGCCCTCCGGACGAATCGCGACATAAACCTCCTGATCCGCGATCCCGTCCGCCGCAAGGACATCCTCCTCTCCGATCCACAGTCTTCCGCCCTTCACGCTTCCGTCAAACACGTTGATCGGCGGCGTCCCAAGGAACTTCGCGACGAACAGATTCACCGGATCGTCGTAGACCTCCTGTGGCTTCCCAATCTGCTGAATCACACCCTCTTTCATGACGACGATCATGTCCGAGATGCTCATCGCCTCCTCCTGGTCGTGCGTCACAAAGATCGTCGTGATCTGTGTCTCCCTCTGGATCCTTCGAATTTCCTCGCGCGTCTGCAGCCGCAGCCTTGCGTCCAGGTTTGACAGCGGCTCGTCCATCAGGAGGATGCGCGGCATTTTCACAAGCGCCCGCGCGATCGCCACACGCTGCTGCTGCCCGCCGGAAAGCTCCGCCGGTTTTCGCTCCATCAGCTCGTCGATCTGCACCAGCTTCGCGACCTCCTGCGCCTTCGTAAGCATCTGCTCCTTTGAGAGCTTCGCTTCCCCTTTCAGGTTCTCAAGCGGAAACAGGATGTTCTGCTTCACGGTCAAATGCGGGTAGAGTGCGTAATTCTGGAAGACCATGCCCACGCCCCGATTCTCGGCCGGGAGATCCGTGACGTCGTCCTCCCCGAAGAAAATCCTGCCCTTCGTCGGGCGCTCCAGCCCGCACAGCAGATTGAGTGTCGTGCTCTTGCCGCAGCCGGACGGCCCGAGCAGCCCAATCAGCTTCCCGTCCGGAATCTCAAAGCTGAAATCGCTGACCGCGACCACGTCCCCCTTCGACTTCCGCCCGTGCCCCGGAAATATCTTCGTCAGATTCTGCAATACAACCTTCATAGCGTTCCTCTTTCTTCTGTAGTTTTGCACTTATATTGGAAAATCATTTGTTTCCGTAATGCCCTTTGCAGTGTGCTATATATAGTCTCCTACCTTCCATATGATACACAAGGCGGTCTTTTTCATTGATGCGGCGACTGTACTCTCCCTGCAAATCACCAGTCAGGGGTTCTGGTTTCCCGATTCCGTCACTGCAGCCATTGCGCTCTATATCTTTTATGAGCTGATTGATTCTCTTTAGAGTTTTCTTGTCCTGTGCCTGCCAGTAAAGATAATCCTCCCATGCGTCGTCCGACCAAATTTTTTCACTCATCATCCGCCTCGATCAATTCATGAGCAGTACCTTTCCCATTTTTCAATTCCTGCACCGACTTCTTGACATAAGCCATGTTCATTTCGGAGAAAAATGGATCAGGAGTCTGGGTGATTTCAAACGGAATACGGTTTTCCCGTAAAACAGCTTTCACAAACAGATTAATTGCAGTAGAAGTGTTTAATCCAACATTCGAACAAAAGCTGTCAAAATTGGACTTATCTTTTTCATCTACTCTTGCGGTTAAAGTTGCTAACGCCATAAGATTCTCTCCTTTCGTATTCTATCTTTCAATATTATAATACTATCGTATGCCAATTGCAAGCAAATGTATTACATAAGGCAAATTTGCTATAAGTTTCTAAGTCAATAATCGAAAATCCCCCATAAGTACCTACGTCAAAACCGACACGGCACATCCACACGCCACTCGTCGGTAATCCAGTCCTCCTCGATCCCTTCAAAAAATCCGGCGCCGGTCATATAGTTCCCTGCAATGATGGCAATCGCGTCTGCCATACCCTGAATATTTTTCTTCGGCGGCTCGATCTCGGTTTCTGCTTCAGTTTCTGTCTCGATCTCCTTCTCAGTTTCGTTTTCAGTTTCTGCTTCGATCCCCTTCTCAGCTTCTTTTTCTGTGTTTGTCTCGGTTTCGGTGTTTGCCTCGGTTTCGGTGCATACCTCGGTTTCACTTCCCGCCGTCTCCATTTCAGGCTCTTCCGCGTTCACCAGCACACACAGTTCTTCTGTCATCTCCTCCGTTTCCTTTCTGATTTCACAATCGAAGAAGATCAGCGGTCTTCCATCTGTCTGCACAATGATATCCGCGGTGACATCCGCCTCTGTATCCGCGACGGCATTTTTTTCAATTTCCTCTCCTGCTTTCTCTCCTGCTTTCTCTCCTGCTTTTTGTCCTGCGCCTCCGAGGCCCTGCTCCGCCGGATTCACAATGAGAAGCATCGCATCCTTCTCCTGCACAATCTGCATCAGCTGTATCAACGGATCATCTTCCCCGTCATACTCCCGATACACGATTCCCGCGTCCTCAAGCGCTTCATTCAGCGCCGCGCGCACCTCTGCCGCTTCCGGATCCTCCTCATCCTTGAACGTCCGATAGAATACCGCGACATAAGCTTTTCCCTTTGCAGACGCCGCATCTTCCATGGCAAAGCACAAAAACAGACACAGCAAGAGCACTGCTCCAGCTCTAAATGCTGTCCACATCATTTTTCTGTTCATCTCCCGGCTGATCCCTGACCGATTCACAATTTCCTCCATTTCCGGCAGCATCGCTCTACCGCTTTCAAAAAATGAATTATATCATTTGTCATCTTTCCTGTTCTTTTTGATCTTGTACATATTCTCGTCGGCAAGCCTGGAGATTTGAGCGAAGTCAAAGCTCTCGTCGAAAACCGCCGTGCAGTATCCGCAGCTTGCGCTCACCGTGTAATCGAGGTCGGCGTCCGCATTGAAACGATCCAGATATTTACTGATCTTCGCAGCGATCTCCCCGGCAGGAGAATTCCCGAAGACCAGTGCGATCATCTCATCGCCGCCGAATCTTGCGCAGAGCGAGCCTTCCGGACAGGATGTTCTCAGCGCATCCGCGACGGCCTTTATCGCGACGTCTCCCGCGTCGTGCCCAAAATGGTCGTTGATGTATTTCAGTCCGTCCAGGTCCGCAGAAAACAGAGAAACCGTCTGTCCCTCGTACGCGCGTTCAGCCCTAAGGTTCTGAAACGCGGCGAAAAACCCGTTGCGATTGTAGAGTTGTGTGAGGAAATCATTTTTATACATTTCCTCGACCTTTTCATTCAGATATCGCTGGTACTGCCTTATGATAAATCCGCCAAGGCCGATGCCAAGCGCAGTAGAAATCTGAAATGTCTTCAAATAATCGGGCATCTCACAGCTGTTGTAGGAAAAGCAGACATAGCCGATCGGCTTGTCCATGTACGTAATAGATGTGAATATGACCGGATATTCTCCCTCGCTGAGCTTCTTCAGGTTCGGCGCCAGCGAAGAGCTCCCGATCGGCCGGAGGTCATAGGTATCGGAATTGTGATCGTAAAGCAGGATCCTTTCCTCCTCGAAATGCTTCTCCATACTGATGCTTTCCGCAGAAAAGTAGTCGTTCTCCCTGCACAGGCAGCTCCTGTTGATGATACAGCAGGTATCCAGAAGCAGGTCGTCTTTCATGCACTCCGCGATCTTCTCAAAAGAATCGCTCATCTGCACGACCTCGGAGATGTTGAACATCCGGCGGATATCGTCCTGATAGCGGTAAAAGCCCGCGTTCATCCTGCCGTACACGTCCGCGGGCGGCTCGGAATCCGGGCAGCCGCAGGAGCCGTTGAGCACAAGCTCCGGAGTTACCATGATCCTGCCTGAGGGCAGATTGCCTGTGTACATATTTTCTTCGGGTCCGTTGTCCTCAAACAGCTCCATGAGCGTGTCAAAGACCACCCCTGCCATCGTATCATTGCCGCAGCGAACCGAGCTGATTGTCGGCATGGAAAAATAGATCTCATCGTAACCGTCAAATCCTGTCACGATCACATCCTCCGGAACACGTATGCCCTTCTCCGCCAGCGCCGCGCACACGCCGAGCGCCATGACGTCGTTCGCGCAGATGATCGCCTCCGGAAGCCGGCCGCTCTCGACAAGCTTCAGCGCAGCCTCCGCCGCCGGTTTCGCCCAGAAGTTCCCATAGCTGACCATATCATCTGTAAAGGGAATCCCGTTTTCGATGGTCACCTTCTTGAAAATCTCTACCCTGGCGTCAGAAAACGGATTGTCCCGGAAGCCGGCGATAAGATGCACCCGGCGGACGGCATGCTCCTCGATCACATGCCGCACGATCAGCTCAAAGCCCTTCTCAAAGTCAAAATTAATGCATATTTCCTGTCCATCCTCTCCATCGCCGTCGCCATCTTTGTCCAGATGAATGACAGGAACCGAACAGGTCTTCGCATCGGCAGCGATCTTCCCGGATACGGGCTTGCTCTTTATTTTTTCATCCATGATAATCACAACGTCTGTGACCGAAAAGTCGATGAGACTGTACACGGACGTCCCCGCATTGACGTTGTTGTCTTCCCAGTACATATCATTGTTGATACTGAAAATGAAGAATATGTATTTTCTGTGGTCGAGCAGGCTGTTTAAGGTCCGTATAAATTCATTGACCTGCGTGTCGTATACCCTTGACGTACAAAGAGCAATCACTTTTTTCCCGTATAACATCTGAAGCCTCCGCGCTGTAATTCTGAAAATTTCTCTTTTTAATCAGCAGCCGCCTGAATACATCCACGAATGTACCCCTCTTGAAAGAAAAAATGTACAGGGACTCTTCGCCGCGGCAGACTTCTGGTCAACCCCGCACCAAAAGCAAGTCGCTGTGCATTCGGCTGACTTTCTGTCTTTCTCATAGAGTACATAACCCACGTCCTTCACATATACTGACGCATATTCTCCACCCGCAACCGCAGTCAGCTCATCGTCAGAAAGCTCTCCCTGCTCATGGAATTGATCAAACAGCTCCTGTGCCTGTTCTGAGGTCACCTCTGCGCCGTACTCCTTCACGATATCCAGGACATCCTCCACCGACTTTGTCTTTTTCAATTTCTCAACAACCTCTCCGCTCATAAGCTTACCCTCCTTTTGTCGCTTTTGGTTTCTTATTTTTTGATACGCCGTAACATGAATTTTGTTATTTTGACCAGATTTGCATCTTATAATCTCTATGGAAGTTCGCCCTTGATCACGGTCGGGATCCCGCACACCATGCGCACGACCGCCTTCGCCTGCTGCGCTAAGCGCACGCACAGCCTTCCCGTCGCCTCGCGCCCCAGCCGCTCATTCCGTTCAACAGGTATGATACCGCTTCCCACCTCGCAGCAGATCACAACCTCTTTCTCAAGCAAGCTGTCCAGAAGCGCATCTGCCCGCTCCGGCTGCGCAAAGGCCAGCCGCTCCAGATGATATACGACGGGGCGCTCGTCGATCACTGCGTCTGCTATCTCCTGTTCCGTATACCCAAGCGTTTTCGCGAAGCTCCGTTTCCCGGAGCCCTCGCCTCCGATAATCAGAATCATATCTCAATCCTCCGACCGACTTCTCTTTTTTATCTTCATATGAGGGATCTTTATTACTCGGCTACAACAAACATCGCCCGTCTCTACGTCATTTCAAACGACATCCGCTATGCTTCCCTTTACTTCCAGTGGAATCCCGCATACCAGCTCGCAGACCACGTCTGCCTGCTGCGCGAGCGTCCGGTTGATGCGCCCGATCACGTCCATATAAGCCTGCGTTCCCGAATCGTACGTCCGGCTGTCCGTGCCGACCTCATTTGTGATCACAACCAGCGTATCACTCTGACGCCGCAACGCTTCGACCCCGGCGACAACCGTCTCATATGGATCAATCCACACGCCTTCCTCGTCAAACATCTCATTCGCCGTGAGATTGCAGATACACTCCAGCAGGACTGTGCCCCGCTCCGGGAGTACAAGTCCCTGCAAATCCGTATAACGCTCAATCGTCTCAAAGCCCTTTCCGCTACGCAGCTGCCTGTGACGTGCGATCTTCTCCTCGCTGCCGTCCCCGAAGGGCCGCATCGCCGCAATGTAATAACGCGGAAACGGAAGTCTCATGCAAAGCTCTTCCCCGTAGGAGCTCTTCCCGCAGGCAGAACCCCCGGTCAGTAAGATCATCCCGGAATTAGTCATATTGCCGTCTCCTTTTACGCGTTCTTTTCATTCCATCGTTTTCCACTGCGACAGCATCTCCCGCATCCATGCGCAGACGTCCATATGATAGACCGGATCGAGATGTTCCGGCCGCAGCACCTCGTCGATCTCGCCCTGTGCGACAAGCCTTCCCCTGCTCATCAGAAGCGCGTCGCTGCCAAACGCCTTCGCAAGCGACAGGTCATGCACGACCGAGACGACCGCGCGCCCCGGCTGCTTCACCCACTGCGCGATCAGCTCGAACACCTGCTTCTGGTAGACCAGATCCAGGTGGTTCGTCGGCTCGTCAAGGAGCAAAAGCTTCGGATCCTGTGCGAACACCTGTGCCAGAAATGTCCTCTGCAGCTCACCGCCCGAGAGTTTCAGCACCGACTGCCCCCGCAGCGCCTCCATCCCGGTCAGCGCAAGGGCGTCGTCCACCGCTTTCTCATCCTCGTCCTTTCTCCCTGCAAGCACCCTGGAGGAGTAGGCGTAACGGCCCAGTCGCACAACCTCCTCTACCGTGAACTCATAGCCGACAAAGTGATTCTGCGCGAGGACTCCTACCTCCTTCGCCCGCTGTGCGGCGGAGATCTTCTTCACATCTTTCCCGCGCAGAGATACTGTCCCGCTGTAGGCGACGCCCTGTGTGACCGCGTTCAGCACCGTGGACTTACCTGCTCCATTCGGCCCGACGATCATCAGCCACTGTCCCTCCGAGACATGAAAGCTCAGCCGGTCTACCACCGTGCAGCTTCCATAGCTCACGGAGAGCTCCTTCACGTCCAGCATGCGGTCACCCCTATGAGCAACAATACGACCGATATCCACGGAGAGCTCCTTCACGTCCAGCATGCGGTCACCCCTTTCCGATCTATTTGGGCTTAATATAGCACAGCACAATTTTCATAGGGCATGCTGCCCACATTTAATTTTTCCTCGTCTGGTAAAAAATGAACACGAAAACCACCGCGCCCACCAGACTGGTGACGACGCCGATCGGCAGCTCACGCGGATTCAGTAAAATGCGCGCCGCCAGATCTGCCAACAGCAAAAAAACGGCTCCGCCAAAGGCCGAAGCCGGAAGCAGCCGTCTGTGATTCGGTCCGACGATCATGCGAACCATGTGCGGCGTAACCAGTCCCACAAAGCTGATCGTCCCTCCAATTGAGACGCAGACTCCGATCAATATAGACACCATAATCAGCACCGTCAGCTTCGTCCGGCGTACATCCACGCCGACGTGCCGCGCATTGTCCTCCCCCACCGCGAACGCGTTGAGCTCCCTCGCGTGAAAGAAAAGCACGCCGCCGCACAACAAAAACGCCACCAGAAGGATCGCCGCGTTCTTGTAACTGGAATTCTGCAGACTGCCCATCGTCCAGAACGTGATACTCTGAATCTTGTCTGCCGCAAACGTGATCACGATACTCATGAGGCTCGACATGAACATGGAATAGATCACGCCGATCAGGATGATCGTGTTCGTCGACAGCGAATAGTCCAGCTTGTAGGCCAGACCCAGGATCACCAGCAGCGACAGGAAGGCAAACAAAATCGCCATGACCATCGTCCCGGAAAAAGGCAGCCCCGGAATCGTGACCCCGAGCGCAATCGCGAGCACCGCGCCGAGCGACGCGCCGGAGGAAACCCCGAGCGTGGAACCGTCCGCCAGCGGATTCTTCAGAAGTCCCTGCATTGCCGCGCCCGCCAGAGAAAGCGCGCTTCCCGAGAGCGCTACGCAGAATACACGCGGCAGCCGCACCGAGAGAATGATCGAATTCGACAGCCCGGAGGTCTGCTCCTGTCCGGTCAGCGCGCTCCAGATCACCCGCACCGTCTCGGGCAAAGGAATACTGACGCTGCCGACGCAGACACAGAGACACATCACAGCCAGCGTGACAAGACTGAACATCACATATTCAATTGGCCGAAAATGCTCCGGGCGCTTTCTCATCCATGCTTCTCCTAATTCCGGTCATCCACTGTAACTCACATATTCACGCGTTTCCCAGCGTTCGGTCCCTATCGTCTGCTCTGTCCCTCTATGTTCTGTACTACTCGATTTCCACAGATTCCGCCGGAGTCACTTCCGTCGCGACTTCCGACTCTTCCTCAGTCCCACCATAAATAAAGTCATACAGCAGCTTCGCGCCGTCCGCCAGCCGCGGAGCCGGGCGAGACAGTTCATCGTCCTGCAGGTTCAGGATTTTCTGATTTTTTACCGCGCTCACATTTTCCCAGCCTTTGCGGGAAAGGATCTCCTCCGTCGGCGTCGGGCCTTCCCCGTAGTACATCGTAATCGTCACAATGAAATCCGGGTTGCGCTCCAGCACCTGCTCCTCTGAGATCTCTCCCCAGCCGTCGACATCCGAGAAGCAGTTTTTCACGCCCAGCATCGTAGCGATCTCATCCATGAATGTATTCGCGCCCGACGTCCAGAGGCCATACTCCAGCGGCGACACCTCAAAATAAACTGTCTGCGTCCCGTCTCCTGTCGCCTTTTCGGAGAGCTGTGCAAACGTGTCCTTCATCCCGTCGATGACCTCCGCCGCCTTCTCGTCCTGTCCCATCAGCGCACCGATCATCTTGATCGCCGTATATACGCCCTCGATATCCTTCGCCTCACTGACAACCACCCTGATGCCTGCGTCTTCAAGCATCTGCACCTGCTCCTCCGTCTGCGCCATATCGCTCATGAGCAGCACATCCGGATCCAGCGCGATCACTTCCTCAATGTTCATATCCTCGCCGGAGTTCACCTCCGGCACCTCCAGAACCTCCTCCGGATAATCGCAGTAGGTGCCGCGGCCGACCAGCTTGTCCCCCGCGCCGATTGCATAGAAGATCTCGCAGTCCGAAGCTGTGAGCGCCACGATGCGCTCCGCCGGCTGCTCCAGTGTGATCTCGCGGCCTTTCATATCCGTAATACTCACGCCGCCCGCATTCTCCTCGTCAGCGCTCGCCGTCAGCCCGGTAATCCCTGCGGCAAGACACGCCGCCAGCCCCAGTGAATACAGGATTGTCCTCTTTTTTTCTCTCAACATATTTCTTTCCTCTCTTTCCTCATGTTTCTCATTCTCTATGGTAAAGATCTGACAGGTCTCACTCGTCCCCTCTTGGATAGCCTGCCGGATCGATCCCGTCGGCGCCCTTCTCTTTCACCCTGGTTCCGGTCATCTCCGCCTCGAGTCTTTCTCTTTTGTGCAGCTCCTCCACAAGCTCTTCGAGCGACAGACTATCGATCATGGATTCCTTTTCCCGCAGGATCCTCTCCGTCCTCTCTCTCTTTCTCCGGCTTCTGGAGCCTCTGATCGCCCGCCGCAGCAGAACCAGGATCAGCAGGAACAAAAACAGCATAAACAGACACCCGAGAGCAAACACCTGCTCAAAATGCGCTTTCGCATATTCAGAAGCAGCGACGCGTCCCTCATTCCAGTATTTCTCCACCTGCTCCAGCACCGCGTCAATGCTGTTCTCAGACTTTCGGGTTCCCTCTGTTTCTTCTCCGGCGTATTCAGCACCGCTCTCCGCAATATTTTCTTCCGTGCCCGTTGCCGTTTGCGGTGTGCCGTCCGTCTCACTGGACACAGCTTCCGTCTGCGATGATGAGCCTTCTCCCGGCTCCTGCCCGGTTTCGCCCGGCTCCTGCGAGGACGAGATCGGCTCCAGCCCGGTCACCCCAAGCGTCTGTATCTCTGATTCTCCGTCGTTCTTCTTGTCGTCAGACGCATCTCCAAATCCATAGTATAATAGATCAATCGTCTCTGCATAAGCCGCGTCGGCTTCAGGTACTTCCAACACCACGGAGACAAGATTCTTTTTTCCGTCGCTGCCAAAGGTCACAATCGAGTTCAACCCCTGCGAGGTATAGCTGCTCTTTCCCCCGAGACACCACTCCTGATAATAACCGGAATCCTCCTGAAGCATCTGATGGTAATTCGTAAGCTGCCTCTGTCCGTCCGTCAGATTGGTAGCCGGGATCGTGTACTCCGTCAGCCTGCATATTTCACGGAAGGTCTCATTCTCATAGGCCGCCCTGGCGATCAGGGCAAAATCGTAAGCAGAAGTATAAAGCTCCTCGCTGTAAAGGCCGTGCGGATTTGAAAAGTGCGTGTTTTTGCAGCCAAGCTCCGCCGCCCGGTCGTTCATCATTGCGGCAAAGGCTTCCGGGCTTCCTGCCATATATTCCGCGACGCCGTTAGCGACGTCGTTGGCCGAGCTCAGCATGATCGCGCAGGCAGCATCGTAGAGAGTGATCTCCTCGCCCGGCTGAAGCTCAAGCTTCATACTGTCCTCCTCCAGATCATAGATGATCTCCGAGAAAGAAACCGTTTTTGTCAGATCACAGTTTTCAGCCATAAGCAGCACCGTCATGATCTTCGTCAGACCACCCGGATACAGCTTTTCGTTCTCTGCCTTACTGCAGATGACGTTTCCCGTTTCCAGATCCATCACTACCGCGGATTTCGCGGAAAGCTCCGGCATCGTCTCGGCGTCCTCTGTCTCCCCGTGTACCACAAAGGAAGGAAGCAGCGTCAGGCACAAGAGCAGAAAAGACATGCCTCTGTATTTCCATTTTTTCATTTTCATATCTTCCTCCCGCATTGTTCCGGCCATAATCTGCCGGAGTGACATCGTCAGAGATAATTCGTACCGAGACTGATTCCAGTCTGCTCTGCCAGTGTCAGAAATTCATGCATCTGTCTCTGCGTCAGCACCGCAGCCGGACGAAATTCGCCGGATGTCTGCGTCACGATCCCCCGCGCGGCAGCCCACTGCACCGCGATATAATACCATGCGTTGGTGCTGACGTCATCAAAAGCAGCCGTGTCAGAAGCAGCCTCCTCCGGATTTCCAAAAGCCTGATAGAGCATGTTCAGGAAACCGGCTTTCGTAATGGCGTCATCCGGAGAAAAGGTCATGGCGCTGCTTCCGGATATGATACCCTTCGAGACAGCCCAGCGCACAGCGTTGTAATAGTAATCATACTCCGACACATCCGTGAACATGATCTCTCCCTCGGATTTCGGAAAGCCTGCCGCCGCCCAGAGCTGATAGACCGCGTCCGCCCTGGTCGTCACGATATCCGGCGCGTCCGGATCCCCGGCCGGAGCATACAGCCGGCAAGGATACCATGTCGCCAGATTGGTAAAGTAGCCGCTGTTTCGATTGTATCCCGCCTGGTCCTGGAAATGCCACCACTCCGATCCCAGGCCGGTCAGCCCCGCTTCGATCATGTACGCGCAGAGCCGCTTTGCCTCTTCTGTCATCGTGCCGGCAAAGTTGTTTTCGTAATAGCTGTACGGCTTTCCATACAGATCCGCCGCCATTCTTCCTCCGGAGGAATAGTTCAGCAGCACAGCGTCCCCGGAGAGCACATGCATCTTCGTAGGCATATCCGCCTCTTCCCCGCCTCTCACCATGGTGACGTCGATCGCGCAGCCGATGTTGTGCGCCGAAAGAGCAGACGCCACATAAAAGCTCGTGTCATAGCCGCCCAGCACCAGCGCGCCTCTGCTCTGCTCGTAGAGACTGTTAAACGAGGAACTCATCAAGTGCGTGGCCGTATTCGTCCGGTAGGCGTCGTAGATCTTGAAATTGTAGCCGTCCGCCGCCGCCATGCTCCTGGCCGCCGAAATCCGCTCCGCGGCGGTAAACAGGATCGGAACGATAAACTCATATTTCCCCAGTTTCTCATTCCACACCTTTCCTGCCTTGTCCGCGGCGGAAGTCTTATCATAAAAATCGAGGACGTCGCCGTTATAGTACAGCTGGTCGCCGAAAATACTAAGCTTCAGGTTTGTCGTTCCGCTCTCGGTCGTCGCCGTAAAGACCGACCCCGTGGCATTTGTCAGGTTGTAGATAATATCCGGCTCCACGTCGGGCAGATTGATCAGGACATTGCCGGTATCCACATATCCGGTCATTCCATTGTATTCGATCTGCAAAAGATTCTCGTTGTACCTGCCCAGGATCCGAAACGGCTCTTTCGCCTCGATCGTCCCGATAGCGCTCATGTCCTCCTGATACACGGTGAGGGAAGTGGTTCCCCAGCCGGTAGCGCCGGAGATGCTTGCAGAAAAGTCGTCCGCGGACGCCCGCAGGCAAAGGCCTGTCCCCGCAAGGCACTGCACGACAAAGGCCAGAAGCAAAGCATAAAATATGCCGTATCCGCGCTTTTTCACACGCATTCTTTTCCCTCCCGTCTAAATGATATCTGAAATCAAAAAGCCACAACTTTTTGTACGGAATGTGCTACCGGATAAGAACCGTATCCATAGATTCCGGCGCACCACCCCGCCCACTGAGCCTCCGGGTCGTAATGGTATCCGTTGATCATGACCCAGGAATGCCTGGTCATGCCGTCTGCCGCCCCGTCCCTGGAGCCGGAAACCCTGCCGCAGACCACCTCGGGATCATAGCCGATCTCTTCTGCCAGAGCGGCAAACGCGCAGGCAAAGCCATAGCAGTTTCCGCTGCCGCTGCTCAGGACGTTGAGCGCCATGGCTCTCTGCCAGCCCTCTGCATTCAGATCCGGATATTTGCCCGCATAGGAGATATGTCCTCTTGTCACGTAGCTCCAGCAGGCGGACAGCTTCTCCCTCTGGGTCATCGTGTCGTCCGTGATGGAATTCACGATCTGAAGCGTCAGCTTTTTCAGGCTCACGTTTGTGCTGTCAAGCGCAGCTCCGTTTCTTCCGAAGCGGATTCCTTCATATGTCTCAGAGCTTTTCAGCCTGCCCTCCGCGTCAGAGTAATACAGCTTGTCTCCGAGGACCTTCCAGCCCTCCGAAACCGTGCCTCCTGCCATCACATAGCACGGTTCTCCGTTGATTTTCACGATGGTGTCCTCTGCGGGAGTGAATCTCAGATACCGATAATACTCTCCGTCTTCCTCCACGACCACCATCTCCGGCACCGGCTCCGTCTCCGTCTCGGTCTCCTGCTCTCCCTGCGACGTTTCTGTGGAAGAAAGATTCTCCTCCACGATCACGGCGACCTTGGAGATATAGCCCTCCCGTCCGTCTTTGAGGGAGATCCTAAACCATTTTCCGGTCTCGGCAAGCACCTTGATCTCCGCCCCTTTGTCTGCCACTGTGATCTTATCACAGTCCAGACCTGCGCCGGAGCGCACATACGCTGTGCTGATGACTGTCATGGTCTGCGGCACGTCGAATACGATCTCGTCTCCCTCTTCCGTAAGCCTGCCCGCCTTTCCGGTCTTGGCGGAAGTATATTTGATCGCCAGAAAGCTCCCATACACAACCAGATGCGGCGATCCGATATCGTCCTTGTCCACCTCAGAGAAAGTGTGCTCCTCACCCTCCTCGTCTACCAGTGTCAGCACGTCGCCCGCCAGATGCGCTTCCGTAAATGTCAGCCCTGTGCGGTTGTCCAGCGTCAGGACGTCCTCGCCCTCCTCATCAACCTTTACTTCCGTTGATGTCTCGCTCTCTGTCTCGGCTTCTGTCTCATCTTCTGTTTCAGCTTCCGTCTCGTCCTCCGCTGTATCTTCTGTCTCTGTCGCGGCTGCCGTCAGCGCCTCCGACTCATCCTCCGTGTCTGCTCCGGCTCCAGACGCTCCGCCGTCTTCGGCCGTCGTCTCCAGCGATACCTCGTAGACGTCCTCGACCTTATAGATTTCCTCGTAGAGATCCGAGTCGGTATCCAGCATATAATATTTCAGAGCCGAATCTGCCTCGTACTTGTCCAGATTTGTGTCGAAAACATACCATTTCCCATCAATCTCTATCTCCGTCCAGGCATGCGGCTGCCAGGACGTCGCAGAAAAGCCGTCCGTCGTTCCGGTGCATATTCTCACCTCATAATCTGTGGCTTCCTTCGCCAGAAAAGCGTACAGGGCAGCATAGTGATAACAGCTTCCGGCCATATCGGAGAGCATCTCGGCGGCATAATCCTCCTGCCATCCGTCATAAGGCTCAAAACCGACCTTCCTCTCATAGCTGTATTCATCCTCTACGTACTGAAACAACGCCTTTAGCTCTACCTCCGGGCTGCTGGCTGCCGCCGTCTCGTGTTCAACCAACGCCGCCAGCATACTCCGGAAATCCGACTTTTGTGTTGTCAGCGCTTCCGCTCCCATGAAATATGTATTGTCCTCTGTCTTGTAGACATAGACCTGAAAATTGTCATAATACCACGCGCCATCCTCGCCGGTCTCTTCACCGCTCTCTCCAAACCAGCAGCCCTGTCCGAAATACTCTGTGTCGTTCGGCTCTCCGATCAGCTTCAGCAGAGGATCAATTTCCGTCTCCACCTGAGCGGCCTCGCGCAGCTCGTTCGTCTTCTCCTCATCGAGCTCGCCGTTCTCCGAATAAAAACAAAATTCTCCATCAACCACCTGGATCCCTGTCGAGACCTCCGCCGCCGTATCCACAGCGCCTTCCTCCGTATCCAGTGCCAGCGTCTGAAGCCGCGCCCCCGATCCAAGGATCAATGCAAATGCCAGAGTCAAAGCCAGAATCTTCTTTCTCCGTTTCACCTTAACGTCCCCCACATACCTTCTCAAATAGTCTGTAACTTAATCACAATCATAATTTTACCATCGTAGGAAAACGTGTCAATACTTTTTTCACTTTTGGTCTGAGCATTTTTATTCTTTTGGCAAAACAAAAACAGATACAAAAACAGACAATCCCGCAAGCGGCAGGCAAGCTTCCGATCATGTCTGTTTTCTCTCTTTGTTCAAACTCAGTGTCCCAGCATGCTCTCCACGAAGATTCCATAACCTTTCTTCGCGTCCTGCACGAACACGTGCGTCACGGCGCCCACGATCCGGCCGTTTTGCAAGATCGGCGAACCCGACATTCCCTGCACGATCCCGCCGGTCAGTTCCAGCAGCCTGGGATCTGTCACCTCGATCACCATTCCCTTGTTGACGTCGCTTCCGTTCAGGCGGATCTCCCGGATATCGACATCATACTCTTTACATGCGCCGTCCACCGAGCACAGGATCGTCGCCGGGCCCTGCACGACTTCCTGCTTATAGGCGGTCTCACAGAGCTTCATCGTCTCCGACATTGCCGGGAATCCGACTGTCTCACCGTAAATCCCATCCTTCCGATTTTCCTCGATCTCGCCGATCCTATAGCCCTCGCTGTAGTGGATCACGCCGGCCAGCTCGCCCGGCACGCCCTGGGAACCCTTAATGATCGAGATCACATCGGCATTGTACAGAATGCCCCCGCTGATGTCCAGAAGCTTGCCGGTATCAATATCGCTGATCCCATGCCCCAGTGCGCCGAACTTCCCGTTCTTGTCGACATAAGTCAGCGTGCCGATCCCCTGCGTATCACTGCGGACCCAGATGCCCGCTTTGTATGTGCCGCTCTCATCCTGCACCGGATGAACCTTGAGGCTGATCTGCTCGCCCGCGCGATCCACCGCCAGCACCACGTCCTCGCCGCCGCAGGCGCTGATGCACTCCACGAGCCTCTCCTTTGTATCCGTCTCAACGCCGTTGACAGCTTTAATATAATCCCCGGACTTCACGATATTTTCTGCCGGACAGCACACATCCCCGTCCGCGCTCTGGATCTCGCCGGTCTCAACGACCATGACTCCGTCTGTCTTCAGATAGATTCCGATCGGCGTGCCGCCCACATAGACCTGCTTTCTCGGGACAACGCTTACCGTCACCATCTTCAGGGGGATTTTTCCGAACAGGCGGTACATGATCTTATAAGTCTCCGGAACGGCGTTTTCATTCAGGGACTCTCCCACTTCCACCAGAGTCGTTCCTCCCTGTTTTTCCTCCAAAGCGGCAGGCTCACGCGCGCTGATCTCTTTTGTGATCAGACGGTCAAACGCATTGTGAAACAGTTCCGGAAGCTCGCCCGCGTCCGCCACCTGCATCTGCGACGGAATCTGCGCGCGCACCGCCGCCAGACTGCACACGCCCAGACCGATGATCCCAAATCCCAGCAAAACGCACACAAATCCCCTGTATTTCTGCCTGACATTCATCTTTTGCACCCCACTTCTGTATATGATCAAATGAACATTGTTTTCACGAAAAATGCAGAGCACTGTGTCACCAGTCTCTGCATTCAGTATGTGGAGTTCTCATCGTTTGACTCTAGTATTTTTTTGCGTTTTTTGCCAGTTCTTTCATTTCACGCGCACTGTCGAGCACCGTCTGCGTAATCTTCGCGCCGCCTAGGATGCGCGCGAGCTCCTCGACACTCTCCTCCTCGCTCAGTAGACCAATGTTTGTCACGGTCTTGCTGTCGGCAGGCTTCTTCTCAATAATGAAATGGTGATCCGCCATCGACGCGATCTGCGCGAGATGCGTGATGCACAGAACCTGATGCTTCCTGGCGATCACTGCCATTTTTTCGGAAACCTTCTGCGCCGTGCGCCCGCTGATCCCGCTGTCGATCTCGTCAAAGATCAGCGTCCCGATCTCATCCCGATCCGCCATGACCGCCTTGAGCGCGAGCATGATCCTCGAAAGCTCGCCTCCGGACGCCACGTCCGCAAGCGGCTTAAGCGGAAGCCCCGGATTCATCGAGATCAGGAAACGCACCTCATCCCTGCCGTTTTCACCCGGTTCTTCCAATTCCCGGAACGAAATTTCAAATCGCACATCGAGAAAATTCAGATCGACCAGCGCGTCCTGAATCTCTTTCGAAAGCTGCAGTGCGCATTTTTTTCGGATCGAAGAGATCTCGTCCGCGGTCTTCCGGAGCACGATTTTGCTCTGTTCATAGTTTTTCCGAAGATCCGCAAGATATGCGTCATAATTTGTCAGAATCTCGATCCTCTCCGCCTTCGCACGTCCCGCTTCCAGGATCTGCTCAATCGAATTTCCATATTTTGTCTTTAGACGGTTGATCAGATCCAGCCGCTCCTCCGTCTCCCGCAGCTTCTGCGCGTCAAAGACGAAATCGTCCATGTACCCGGACAAACCGCGGTTGAAATCGTTGAGCATCGACTCGATATCCGCGAGCGTCTGCTCCAGATCGCCGAGCGACTCGTCATAGAGAACGGCCGTGCCAAACGCGCGCATTGCCCGGCTGACTTCGTCCCCTGCGCCGGAATAGTCTCCCGCACCGGTCAGGGCGGCAGTCTCTGAGAGCGCCTCCATGATCTTCTGGCCGTTCGACATGCGGCGGTATTCGCTCTCCAGCTCCTCGTCCTCTCCCGGCACGAGTGCGGCAGACTCGATCTCATTTCGCTCAAACTTCAGAAAATCCAGTTCCTTCGCCCGCTCAGCCTCTCCCGCGTCCGCCTCCGAAAGCTGCTTCTTCGCCTGCCGAAACGCGCGGTACTGTTCACGGCAAAGCGCCAGCTTCTCCTCTATCTGCTCTCCGGCAAATCCATCCAGGATCTTCAAATGATTCTTCTCGTACAGCAGCGACTGATGCTCGTGCTGACCATGTATATCGATCAGCTCCGCGGCAAGCTCCCGCACAAACGATACCGGCACGGTCTCTCCGTTGACCTTGCTGACACTCCGCCCGGCCTTGTACCGTCTCGCGATGATCACTTCCCCGTCCTCGAACGGAATGTCCTGCTCCTCCAGCATCCGGCGGACGGCCTCATTTTCCGAAGAAAATACGAGCTCGACAAGCGCGTAGTCCGCGTCCTCCGGGACATAATCCCGGAAATTGCCTGTCCCCAGCGCGATATTGACTGACCCGATCACGATGGATTTCCCGGCTCCGGTCTCGCCGGTCATGATGTTCAATCCCTCGCCGAACTCAACCTCCGCCTCCCTGATCAGCGCCATATTTTTCACATGCAAACTTACCAACATAGCTTTGCCCTGTCTCTCCCCGGTTAAACACGAACAACCTTCTGTATCTCGTCCATCACCCGCAGCGTGTCCTCCGAGCTTCGGATCGCGCACATGATCGTATCATCCCCCGCGATGCAGCCTGCGACCTCCGGCCAGTGCATCGCGTCGATCGCGGCCGCGACCGCCATCGCCATGCCGGAGACAGTCTTCACGACCAGGATATTCTGCGCCATGTCCATCGAGACAAAACCTTCCTTCAGGACCCGCAGATATTTGTCGTTGATCTCAGGCGTGTGGTTCTGCATCAGCGTGTATTTCTGCTTTCCGTCCGCGGTCGTCAGTTTTGTCAGCTTGAGCTCACGGATATCGCGGGAGATCGTCGCCTGCGTGACGCGGCAGCCTTCCTTTTCCAGATACGACGCAAGCTCCTCCTGCGTCTCGATCTCATATTTCGTGATCAGCTCAACGATCTTTTCCTGTCTCGCATTCTTCATAATCCTTCTTCGATCTCCTTTCCCTACCGCCTCGAATGATCCTTATACGACATAGCATACCACGTCGCTCCCTATGCTCGAACTGCTGCCTCCTTTGGCTTTCATGTCTCATCTCCTGTACTCCCCGGATCCGCGCTTACGGATTCGCCATCTTCAGGCGAAGAATCTCCAGAAAACTTGTATTTTTCGTCTTTATCATCTGTACCTTTCGGTCGGACTTTGAGATGACGATCCGGTCGCCCGAATTCAGCCTCACGGATGTGTCGCCGTCAAAGGTCGCCTCCGCTCCGTCCATGTCCGTGTCGTGCCTCGCGCTGATCTCGATCGTAACCTCCACATCGTCCGGCAAAACGATCGAGCGCGAATTCAATGTGTGCGGGGCGACTGCTGACAGCAGGATCAAAGACGCCTGCGGAGCTACAATCGGTCCTCCCGCGGACAGATTATAACCCGTGGAGCCGGTCGGCGTCGCGACGATGATCCCGTCCGCCGAATAGGCGGTCAGAAACACATCGTCCACATAAATATTGAAATCGAGAACACGCAGCTTGCCGTTTCGCCGGATCACGATATCGTTCAGCGCGATATCCTTCAGAAGCCGCCTTCCCTGATGGAGCGCCGTGCCCTGGAGCATCATGCGCGACTCGATTGAAAAATCACCGGATATCAGCCTGTCCAGCGCCGGATAAACATTTGTGTGCTCGATCTCAGCGAGATAGCCGAGCGTCCCCATATTGACGCCCAGAAGCGGAAGCGAACGCTCCACAAGATCTCTGGCCGCCTGCAAAAGCGTCCCATCCCCGCCGAGCACCAGCACACAGTCGATGTCCTTCGGTATTTTCTGCGCGTCCGTGTATCTGTACTGTCCGGTCGGATGGTCCTTCCCGCACTGCTGGATGCAACACTTCCTGCCTTTGCTCTCCAGATAATCCCGGATCATACCCGCCGTCTGAAATTCCGGATCCTTTTGGTAATTTGTGATCACATAAAATGTATTCATAAGTCATGCTCCGTTCTGTCCGCGCAGGCAGACCGGCTCCGATGCACGGTTCCGCCTCCCGGGACAACATCCGTCAGATCTCAGTCAAGCTCAGCGTGGGCAGCCTCCACGACCGCGCGCACCGTCGTCTCCTGCTCTGTACCTCCGGACATAGTCCCCTCCGGCACTGCGCTTTCCGGTTCTGTATCCTTCGGCTTTACTTTTTTCGTCTCCGCAGCCTCCGCTTCTGTCTCTTCACATCCTGCATGCTTCCGCAGATACAGAAGATACTCGATGTTGCCCTCCGGCCCTTTGATCGGGGAATACGTAAGTCCGGCTTTCTCCAGACCGAGCTGCGCGGCGTATTTGATCACCTTGCGGATCACTTCCTCATGCACAGCCGGATCCCGCACAACGCCCTTCTTGCCGACCTTCTCTCGCCCTGCCTCAAACTGCGGCTTGATCAGGCAGACGATCTCTCCTTCGTCCGTCATCAGCTCCCGCACCGGGCCGAGCACCTTCGTCAGCGAGATGAACGATACGTCGATCGATACAAAAGACGGCGGCTCCCCGATATTCTCCGGCACGACGTAGCGGATATTGGTCTTTTCCATACAGACGACACGCTCGTCGTTACGCAGCTTCCAGTCCAGCTGCCCATGTCCGACGTCCACCGAGTATACTTTGACAGCGCCGTTTTGCAGCATACAGTCGGTAAAGCCGCCGGTCGACGCTCCCACGTCCATACAGACTCTCCCGTCCAGCGTGACGCCGAAACTTTTCATCGCCTTCTCCAGCTTCAGTCCGCCCCGGCTCACATAGCGCAGCTGGCTGCCTTTCACGGTGATCTCCGCCTTCTCGTCGACCATCGTCCCTGCCTTATCCTCGCGCTGGCCGTTCACAAGCACGCTGCCCGCCATAATCACGGCCTTCGCCTTCTCGCGGGAGACAGCCAGGCCTCGCTGCACAAGCAGCACATCCAATCGTTCCTTCATAACAAATCTCCGTCTTCGTGCTTCATTCATAATGGCTGTCCGGACGCCCTGCAGGGGCTTGGCAACTCCCTTTTTGACTGTTCTGAATAGAACTATTGCCGGTACCGCGCGATGATCCGTTTGAAGATCGACTCCGCATCGATGCAGGTCTCCTCGCGCAGCACATTCACGTTCCCGTGCTCGATATAGTCGTCCGGAAGCGCCACTTGCAGCACCTGCACGCCGGCTCCCGTTTCACTGTAATACTCCAGCACCTTCTCGCCGAAGCCGCCGCTCTTTACATTCTCCTCCAGTGTCACGACCAGCCGGTGATCCTTCGCGAGATAGGCAAGCGTCTCCTCGTCGAGCGGTTTGACGAAGCGCGCGTTCACGACCGTGCACTGATAGCCGATCTCTTTGAGCATCTCGCGCACGGCGAGCGCCGTCTGCACCATGCTGCCGACCGCGACCAGCGCAAGCCCGTCCTCATCGTACAGGACTTCACTCTTTCCCAGGACGATCGGTGCCCTGTACTCCTTCAGGCCGTCGTACGCTTCTCCGCGCGGATAACGCAGCGCGATCGGCCCATCGTACTGAATCGCGTACTTCAGCATATCGGCAAGCTCCCACTTGTTCTTTGGAGCCATCACACACATATTCGGCATCATCGAGAGGTACGACAGGTCGAAAATCCCCTGATGGGTCTCCCCGTCGCTCCCGACCAGACCGGCCCGATCGATCGCGAACACGACGTGCAGGTTCTGGATGCAGACGTCGTGAATGATCTGGTCGAACGCCCTTTGCAGAAAAGAGGAATACACCGCGACCACAGGCTTCAGCCCGCCTGCGGCCAGCCCGGCCGCAAAGGTCACTGCATGCGCCTCGGCGATCCCCACATCGAAAAATCGGTCATGATACATGTTGCGGAAGCGCTTGAGTCCCGTGCCGTCCGGCATCGCCGCCGTGACCGCCACAAGCTTCGGCTCCCGCGCGCCCATCTTGCACATGACTGTTGAGAAGACGTCCGTATAGGCAGCCTTCTTCTTGCGCACGCTGGGAAGCCCTGTCTCAATCTCAAAGGGCTCCGCCCCGTGGAATCTTGACGGCATGCGCTCCGCCGGTCCGAAGCCCTTACCCTTGCGCGTCAGCACATGCACAAGCACCGGACCGTTTACCTTCTTCGCGTCGCGGAAAACGCGCGTCATCTTTGAAATATTGTGTCCGTCGACCGGCCCCAGATATGTAATCCCCATCTCCTCGAAGAACATGCCAGGCACCAGAAACTGCTTGATACCCTGCTTTGTGTTACGGATCCCGCGGATCAGTTTGTCCCCGTAGACGGGGATCTTGTTCAATGTATTCTCAACGCCCATCTTCAGTCCGGTATAGGACTCCGCCGTCCGGATATTTCCCAGATATGCAGAGATCCCGCCGACATTCTCCGAGATGGACATCTCGTTGTCATTCAGTACAATAATAAAATTCGTCTTCAGCTCCGAGGCATTGTTCAGCGCCTCATAGGCCATCCCGCCGGTCAGCGCTCCGTCCCCGATCACGGAGACCACATAATAGTCCTCGCCCAGCACGTCACGCGAACAGACATAGCCCAGCCCCGCCGAGATCGACGTCGAGCTGTGCCCCGTATCGAATGCGTCGCAATCACTCTCCTTGCGCTTCGGAAAGCCGCTCATCCCGCCGAATTTGCGCAGCTCGTCAAAACCCGCTTTGCGTCCGGTCAGAATCTTGTGCGTGTATGACTGATGCCCGACGTCCCAGATGATTTTGTCCTGCGGAAGCGTAAAGGACAGATGCAGAGCCATCGTCAGCTCCACCACGCCCAGATTGGATGCGAGATGTCCTCCGGTCCGGCTGATCTTCTGAATCAGAAAATCCCGGATCTCCTGTGCCAGCTCCGGCAAATTCTCTTTCTCTATCTTCTTGATATCGTTTACTTCATTGATTCTCTCTAACAAAATAAACGCCACCTTTCCTACGCATTGCCTACTGCAAGCCTCGGCTTTCTCCTGATTCCTTCACTGGTGCCCGTACGGCAGATCAAATTGTCAAAATTCTCAGGCAGACTCTCCGCCCTATGCGCTGCGGTGAATCAGATGGAGAATTAACTCCCGCAAAAATTCATTCTCATATGGCAGCTCGTCCAGAAGCCGTATCGCTTCCTTCGAGTAGCGCGCCACGTCCTCCCGCGCCTTGTCAAGCCCATTCACCGTCACGTACGTCGTCTTCTCATTCTTCTCATCGCTGTTCACAGACTTGCCAAGCGTCTCCTGATCCCCGGTCACGTCGAGGATATCGTCCTGAATCTGGAACGCAAAGCCTACGTTCGCAGCCACCTGCCGCACCGTCTCGAGCTCCTCCTCCGAAGCGCCGGCCAGCACCGCGCCGATCATCATGGACGCCTCGATCAGGGCTCCCGTCTTCAGCCGGTAGATAAACTGAAGCTGCTCCGCGTTGAGCGGCTTCCCCGCATATTCCACATCCACCGACTGGCCGCCGATCATTCCCTCGATCCCGGTCTTACCCGCAAGGATCTGAAACGCCCGGCCGATGCGCGGATTGTCCGGCTCCATGTCAAACGCTTTCGCCGCGGTCTCATAGGCCAGGTTCAGAAGCGCGTCGCCCGCGAGGATCGCCATCGCCTCCCCGTACACGATATGTGTCGTCTTCTGGCCTCTCCGGTATTCATCGTTGTCCATCGCCGGCAGATCATCGTGGATCAGCGAATGCGTGTGCACCATCTCCATCGCCGCCATAAAGGGTTTGATCACCGCGGATTTCCCGCCGAACATCACATAGGTTTGCTGCATCAGAAGCGGCCGCAGCTTCTTGCCGCCGACCAGCATACTGTAGTTGACCGCCTCGAGAAGCGTCCTCTGAAACCCATCCTCCTCCGGCAGATACCCGGCAATCACACTCTTGATCTCCGTCACGCGTTTCTTCATCTGCTCGTCAAAATTCACTCAGCTCACCCTCTCCGTTTACCACCAGGATCTGTTTTTCCACTCTGTCGATTTTTTCGTTGCACTTTGCCAGAAGCCTTGTCCCCTGCTGATACAGCTCCAAGGCCTTCTCCAGCGGAAGACTGCTGTCCTCCAGCTTCTTCAGCATCTCGTCGAGGAGGGCAAACGACTCCTCGATCGTCGTCTCATGTGCGGCGGCTTCCTGCGCCGCCTCGTACTGAGCATACAGGCGGTCGTACTCCGCTACGAACTCCGGGCCTGCGCCCTGCTCTTCCAACCATTTTCTGAAACTGTCCATCGCAGTCGCTCCCTCCACGTCTTTATATCGTCAGTTTTTCTGCCGAAACCACCCTTGAAGTTATCTTTCCGTCCGCAACATAAGCCTCCAGCTGATCCCCCGCCTGTACCTGGCTGATCGAGGAGATGCGTTTCCCTTCCTCGTCCGTCACACAGGCATAACCCTGCGCCAGCTTCTCAAGCGGCGACAGTCCGCGCAGCCGCTCGATGCCAAGAGCCATCCGGCGCTTCCTGTCCTTCAGGCTTTCCTGTATCCCCCGGCGCAGCCGCTCGTCCAGATCCGCAGCTCTCTGCCGCTGATCAAGCACCCTCTGCTGCGGGCTCATGTAGCGCAGACGCATCTGCAGATTCTCCATGCGTCCCCGCTGCTCCCCGATCCTCTGGCGCATCAAGCGTCCAAATCCTGCCTGCACATCCAACAGCTGCTGGTAAAACGCCCCCGCATCCGCGACCGCAAGCTCGGCCGCGGCCGAAGGAGTCGGTGCACGCAGATCTGCCACAAAATCCGCGATCGTCGTGTCTGTCTCATGGCCGACCGCCGAGATCACCGGCGTCTTACACGCAAAGATCGCCCGGGCGACGATCTCCTCATTGAACGCCCACAGATCCTCGATCGAGCCCCCGCCGCGCCCGACAATGATGACGTCCACATTCTGTCCGTCCAACACGCGAAGACCCTCCGCCACGCTCTCGGCCGCTCCTTCGCCCTGTACCTGCGCCGGATAGAGAATGATCTGAATTCCGGGACTGCGTCTTTGGGAGACCGTGATGATATCGCGGACCGCAGCCCCTGTAGGCGCCGTCACAACGCCGAGCCTGCGCACGTATTTCGGAATCGGCTTCTTGTATTCCGGGGCAAACATGCCCATCTCCTCAAGCTCCCGCTTCAGCGCCAGAAAACGCTCATAGAGCGCCCCGGCCCCGTCCTGCCGGATCCGGCTCGCGTACAGCTGGTATTTGCCGTCCCGCTCATAAACGTTCACGCTCCCGTCCACGATCACCTGCTGCCCGTTAGATAGTTGAAAAGCCAGTCCCCTTCTGGCACTGGCAAACATCACGCACGCAATCGTCCCGGCCGCATCCTTGAGCGAAAAATAAATGTGTCCCGAGCTGTGGTATTTGCAGTTTGACACCTCGCCCTGAACGCTGACCCGATTCAGCAGGAAATCCTGCGTAAACATATTTTTGATATACTGATTGATCTGACTGACCGAATATACTTTCTGCATAATCATATTCAGGCGAGCTTCGCCAGAATCCCGTTCACAAACGACGGAGAATCATCCCCTCCATATTTCTTGGCAAGCTCCACCGCCTCATTGATCGCAACTTTCAGCGGTACATCCTCGTCGAACAGCATCTCATAGACCGCCAGACGGAGGATTGCCAGCTCGGCCTTTCCCATGCGCTGCGTCTTCCAGCCCTGCGCCACTTCGTTGATTCTGCTGTCAATCTCAGGGATCTTCTCCTTGATCAGGCCGACTTTCTCCGCAATGTAACCCTGCTCCTCCTCCGTTGCCTCGGGGAGCTCCTCGAAATAAATCCGCATCTGCTCCTTTGCCGCCTCTTCAGTGAACTCCTTGAAATAGATCCGCACCTGCTCCGGAATCTCCTCGCTCGGATGAAAATCCCCGCAGAACACAAGCCTGAATATATGTTCCCTGATCTCGCTTCTCTTCATCGTTCACTTCTCCGCTGGTCTTTTATTTCTTATCCATCGCGACGTTGACGATCTTGATATTTACCTCTGCAACCTCAAGTCCCGTCATCGTCTCAATTGCTGTCTTGACCTTCTCCTGTATCTTGGAACAGGTCGCCGGCACATTGTAACCGTACTGGATATTGATCGCGAGCGCCACATGGACGGTTTTCTCATCCATCGTGATCTTCACGCCCTTCGACAGGCTCTTCATACCGAGCTTCTCGATCAGATCCCTCGTGACATTGCCGGCCATTGAGGCGACGCCGTCGACCTCTGAAGCCGCCAGCCCCGCGATGATCGCGACCACCTCATCCGCGATGCGTACCTCTCCGAACTGCTCCTCATTCTCCAGCTTATGCGTGTGAAGTTCTGTATTTTCCATAGTTGCTTCCATAGCGACAGCCTCCTTACCAAAATTACAAATCCGCGTGAGTGTATTGATTCATTATATTTTAGAATTTATTATACAGAAAACGGGCAGAGTTTGCAAGACGTTTTCACAAATAGTGTAATTGTCACGCCCACGCACTATAAGCAAAAATCCCTTGCCACCTCCCGGTGGTAAGGGAATCGCCTCGATACTTTCTTTCACTGATATTCCTCAGAATTTCCGTAACATTTAAGCGGTCGGAACCGGTCGCTCAGCAAACCACTCCTGCACAGTTTCTATACTGACTTTGACTGCTTTCGCAATCTGCTCTACGGGCAGTCCCATGTCGCAGAGCTCATACGCCGTCTCTCTGGAACGTCTCAGCATACCCTCCTGTCTCCCCTTTTGTACTTCGGCCTGTATATCATCCCACATCAGTTGTCTCAGCGCTTCACACATACTTGATGACCTCCTCATCTCTTTATATAACTCGTTATTTGCCGACACGCTCACCTGCAGGACAGCATCTACATTCGCACGCTCCCCCTGCCCGGTAAGCTTCTGCGCGTCCTCAATGAATCCACGGACATCTTCCGACATTACATTCCGGGAAAGTATTTTCAGGCTCCGGTGCCTTCGCCCCTCCAACTCCCCTGTCACAACGACCTGCGCCGGGATGAAAAGCCTTTCTATGTAATATATTCCTTTGTATTTCTCTTTAATCTCAAGCCCATATTCCTTCAGGCTGCGGAACATTTCCCTCGGGTAACTCTCCCGGAAAAGGGATACTGTCAGCTGACTGATAGGCACTTGATCTGTCTTTTCTCCGAGACTTTTATAAATGCATGCATAACCGATCGTCTTAAAAAAGTCATTTCCGCTTTTTAACCACAAGCAGGTCGATCTGCAAAGGCTTCTTGCTCAAATTATACTCACGCTGGAAATCCAGCATCGGCCGATTGGAAGACAGCTCCAGCTCCGCCGCCGCGCAAAAAGCAGGATGCCACTGTATGCCTATATCCTACAGTGACACATTTCCATTTTCTGACAAATGCTGCATTTATTCTGTATTTTCTCTGCCCCATCGAAAACACGTCGCACAGTCTTTCTGTTATAGTTATATTATATAGATTAGCACGCATTTTTTCAAGCGCAAAATCAAAATAGCCACATATTGTTGCTATGATTAGCGCCCGAACTCCGACAGCCTCAGCCCCTCGTTCCGCTCGAGTACCATGCCGACCGACCAGCTGTTGACGAACAGAAGGAGCGGACGATCCCTGAGATCCTTGATCTTCTTCATATCCGAGGTGCCGACGATCTTATTCAGGTCGATGTCCTCGTTCTCGATCCATCGGATGTGTTCATATGGGAGAGGATCCAGCCGGATATCCACATTGTACTCGTTCTCAAGGCGGTATTTCAGCACGTCGAACTGCAGCACGCCGACCACGCCGACGATGATCTCCTCCATACCGGTGTTGAACTCCTGGAAGATCTGGATCGCGCCCTCCTGCGCGATCTGGTTGATCCCCTTGACAAACTGCTTGCGCTTCATCGTGTCCAGCTGCCGCACGCGCGCGAAGTGCTCCGGCGCGAAGGTAGGGATGCCCTCGTAGGCGAATTTCTTTCCCGGCATACAGATCGTATCTCCTATGGAAAAAATGCCAGGGTCGAAGACGCCGATGATGTCCCCCGCGTACGCCTCCTGCACGATGTGCCGCTCCTGCGCCATCATCTGCTGCGGCTGAGAGAGACGCTGCGTGCGGTCGCCCTGCACATGATAGACCTCCATGCCCGCGTCAAACTTGCCTGAGCAGACGCGCATGAAAGCCACACGGTCACGATGCGCCTTGTTCATGTTCGCCTGAATCTTAAAGACAAACGCCGAGAAATCCTCCTCCATCGGATCGATCACGCCGCAGTCCGCCATCCTGGGCAGCGGCGACGTCGTCATCTGCAGGAAATGCTTCAGGAAGATCTCCACACCGAAATTCGTCAGCGCCGAGCCGAAAAACACCGGCGAAAGCCTGCCCTGGCTGACGAGCTCCTGGTCAAACTCCGCGGAGGCTCCGTCGAGCAGCTCGATCTCCTCGAGCAGCGTCTCCTTGTTCTGCGTCCCGATAAACTCCTCGAGCTCCGGCGCGTCCACATCGATCTCCGTGGCGACGCCCGCTTTCGTGCCCTTCTGCGTGTCGGTGAACGTCGTCACCTTGCGGGAGGCGCGCTCGTACACGCCCTTGAAATTTTTGCCGGAACCGATCGGCCAGTTGATCGGGCAGGTCGCGATCCCCAGCTCCTTCTCGATATCGTCGAGCAGCTCGAACGTGTCGTTCGCGTCGCGGTCCAGCTTGTTGATAAACGTAAAGATCGGGATATGCCGCATCACGCAGACCTTGAACAGTTTGCGCGTCTGCGCCTCGACGCCCTTCGACGCGTCGATCACCATGACCGCGGAATCCGCCGCCATCAGCGTGCGATACGTATCCTCCGAGAAATCCTGATGCCCCGGCGTGTCCAGAATGTTGATGCAGTACCCGCCGTAATTAAACTGCAGCACGGAGGATGTAACCGAAATACCTCTCTCCTTCTCAATCTCCATCCAGTCCGACACCGCGTGCCGCGCCGTCGCCTTGCCCTTGACCGAGCCCGCCAGATTGATCGCGCCGCCGTAGAGCAGAAACTTCTCCGTCAGCGTCGTCTTGCCGGCGTCCGGATGCGAGATGATCGCGAACGTCCTCCTCTTGCCGATCTCTTCCCTCAAATCACCCACAGCAATTCCCTCCACTGTCTCGTCTTCTATGCAAATCCTTTGTCTCTCTAAGTCCAACGCATATTCTACCAAGACTGGGAAACGCTGTCAACGTCAGAAATGATCGCCGGATGGAACAAAAAAAATCGACGGGTTAAGCGCGTCAGAGGAGCTGTCCAGCCGCTCTACGCTCAATCCCGCCTTTTCCAGATTCTCCTGCGCTTTCTGCAGGTTTCTTTCGCCCCGGATCTCCAGCTCGACGCGCCGGATTTCACAAGGGAGCTCCAGCTGCGCGAGCCAGCGCTTCATCAGGTCAGCGTCCATATAGAGTCCGTCCTCCCCGGCAATTCCCAGAAAGCCCGCGGCCTGCGATCTGTCAGTTCCTTCGCCTCCCGGCAGACTGTCTTCCTCTCCTCCGCCGGCCGGAACACCTTCCCCAGCGCCCGCAACGCCCCGCACATCAAGGCATACGGCCAATGAGCCGATCTGTTCTCTCAGGATCTCCGCCTGCCGCTTGGAGATCAGATTTCCGTATTCATCCGACAAACTGTTAAAAAGACCATCTCCGGCGATCAAAAGAGGCCGCGTCCCCGTCTGCCGCTCTCCTGCACTTTTTATGATCGTCAACGGATATTCGGACAGTTCGACGCCATACAACTGTGCAGACGTACGATATTTATCGATGCAAAGCTCCACATCTGCGCAATAGATCGCCCAGCGCCTGCGAAGTCCGGGCAGATAATCTATCTGCTCCAGACCCGCTTCAGAAAATTCTCCGGACCGCCCTGCGCGCAGGAAAGAACCGGAAGGCGCAGACGCCCCTGACTGGGCAGAGGGCGCTGTGACAGCGATCCGAAAAAGCTCCTGCTCCCGCATATCCGCCTTCCACAGTTGCGCCGCAAGCCAGCCGGCAAGCAGGAAAAGCCCGACAAGCAGCGGTTTGATGTAATTCAGATAGCTCTCTTTTCGTGGCATGTCCCTCCCCTTTTCTCTCCATCGTTTCTATTGCTCTCAGTCTCTTTCTGCGCTCACACTCCCGGTCGGCCGCAGCCTCCTATACCGGTTCGATCATTATCCTATGCGTTTCTGTCTCTCTGCGCCGCGAGCAGATCTGCCAGCGCGCTTTTGCTCCTGCGAAGCCGCCAGCCCATGAAAGCAAGGATCAGCAGAAAAACGACGCCGGTCAGCACAAGAACAGCGGCCTGCCACTGGTTTGTCTGCTCCTCCGGCTTCTCAACGGAGAGCTTCACCACCTGCGGCTCCAGGATCTCTGTGGCAAACTCCTGCGTCTGCGTGTAGACCTCTCCATACGCGTCCTCGTAGGTCAGCGTCAAGGTGCCCGTAGTCTGCCCGTATTTTTCGTCGGCACTCCCCGTGTTTCCTGCTGCCGCGTCGTCCGAACTCGCTGCTCCTGCATCTCCTTCTTCTGCGCCGTCCAGGCTTGCTGTCCCCGTATCTCCCAGAGACTTCATCGTCTTATTGCCGACATAAATCCGCAGCGCGCCCTCATAGGACGCGCCCGCCTCAAGATTCCCGGCGAAAGCGCTTCCGATCGAAAACAGTCCCTGTCCGGCGAAATCGATCCTTACATTGTAGACAGCCGCCTTCCCGGCATTGTGCACCGCAAAGTTCCCGTCAACCGTATCCGTCGAGTACAGCTGCGGCGCCAGCCGGAAACCCTCGAGCACCAGCTGCGACGGCTGGTAGATATCCAGCTCCACCTCCTCCGTCGCCGTATATGCAGTGCCCTGATCGTTCTCATAGTCAAAATCAAACAGCACTACCGCTTTTCCGGCCTGCGCGTTCGGCTTTACCGAAAGGCAGGTCGGCAGGGAAACCGTCTCCTGCGCCCGGACTTTCCCGAAATAAAAAGACGAGCAGCTGAAATCAATTGCCTCCGACTCAGTTTTCAGCGTCACCTTCATGTTGTAGACCGGCTCGTCCCCCGTCGCATTCTGAAACACAGACGTAAACGCATACTCCTGTCCGGCCGTGAGCTGCTCGCCGTCCAGACTGTCTGAGAGCAGAAGAAATTTCGGTTGGCGATGAACCCTCTCCACGCTGCCGCCTGTGTCCCCGCCTCCCGCATATCCGCCGCCGGAATACCCGCCGCCTGCTCCGAGATCACTCGGCAAGGTTTTCTCCGTGTCCGGCTCCTCGGTCAGCGGCTCCTCTGTCCCCGGCTCTTCCGCCGGCGGTTCTTCTGTGCCCGGTTCTTCCGCCGGCGGTTCTTCTGTCGGCGGTTGCTCTATGCCCGGTTCTTCCGTGCCCGGCTCCCCCGGCTTCGACCCTCCGGGATCTGTTTCTCCACTCTGTCCTCCGTTTTGTCCGGGATCCTGCCCGCCGCCCTCATCACCTGACCCGGCAGAGCCGCTGTCTCCGCCCGGATCATCCGGAACGATGAGCGGCGGTCCCTCTGTGTCCGGCTCTCCGGGATCGGTCTGCCCCGGCGGCGTCTGCGTCCCCGGCTCCGGCGCCTCCGTCTGATCCGACCCGGGATCTCTCCCGTCCGCCACCGTGATAAAAATCCGGCTGGTGAGCTCTGCGCGGTATCCTGCCTCCGAATAGCCGACCGCCCTTACCGTCACCGGATACTTGCCGTTCCTTCTGTTGCTCTCCAGCGCAATATCACAGCAGAACAGATACGTCTCCACAGGATCCGGGGTCTCTCCGGAATGAAACTCTGACTTCCTCACCTCCTTGCGGTAGTTCGCGTACACAAAGGGCGCGTTCTCCCCCAGGTCAAGCTCCACGGCAAGGCAGTCATTTTTGAGCGGTCCGCTCGCAAGGAAAGGGACAACCAGATGCACAGTTCCGTTCTCTACCTTCGGAATATAGCCCTGCGAATAGGAGCTATCCATATTTTCATAGACGTGCGCTGTGTCAATACCGAGATAGACACGGGACGCTTCCGTCGTTCCCATGTCCGTCTCTGCAGCAAACACCGTTGATCCGGCCAGAATGGCCGACATCAATACCATCTGGAATATCCTTCTCCTGTTCCTTTTTCTCTTTCCGTTTCTGCCTTCGCGCATTGCTCTCTCCCTCATCCGGTCTGCACCTCGCTCATCACTCCCGCGTCCATCTCAAATACGCGGTCGCAGAGGATACGGATATCCTCGCTGTTGTGGCTCGCCAGAAGGATCGTCCGCCCCTTTTCCTTCTCCTGCAGAAGCAGGCTGCGGATCTCCTCCACCCCATGCCGGTCAAGCCCGTTGAACGGCTCGTCGAGCACGAGGAGTTCCGGCTGCTCCATGATCGCCTGCGCGATGCCGAGCCTCTGCCTCATTCCGAGTGAATATTTTGCCACGGGCTTTTTCAATCCTGGATCAAGCCCCACGCGCAGCAGCGTCTCCGTGATCCGTCCGCGCGTTGCCTTTCCCCGCAGGTCTGCGAGGATCTCCAGGTTCCGTCTTCCGCTCAGATTGCTCAGAAACCCCGGCGTCTCGATGATCACTCCGAGGCTTTCCGGAAAATCGATTTCCTTCCCGATCAGTCTTCCGCCCACCCGCACAAGTCCCTCCGTGACAGGCAGAAACCCGCAGATGCACTTCATCAGCACCGTCTTTCCGGAGCCGTTGTTCCCGACGATACCGCAGACTGTTCCGCGCTCCAGAGAGAAATCCAGGCGTTTCAGAATCTCCTCGCGCCCGAAGCACTTGCGCACGCCGGTCAGTTCAATGTAGTTATCCATGCCGCGCCTCCCATCCGCCGCTTCGCAGCACATCCGAAAGCAAACTGCAAATACAAATTCACATCGCAGCATACACAGCATAATACTGCTTCGGCCTCATATTTCCCTCAAGGCATGCCCCAACACCAGAGCGTGCAACGCCGCGCAGCCGACCGCCAGAAGCAGCAGAAAAAGCCACAGCCCAAGCTTTCCCTCTCCCCAGTTCTGTTTTGCGCCGATCCATTCCGCGGGATCGATACAGTAGAGCTCCTCCAGATAGCGGTCCCGCAAGATCACACAGGCATAGAACGCGACAAACGGCAGGCCAAACGCCAGATAGACAGTGCCGCCCATGATCGCGCAAACTGCGCTGAAAGAAGCCAGCGCGCTCGCGATCAGACACACGCGCCCCGTCAGCCTCAGAAGCTCCCAGATCCGTTCCGCCGGCCAGTTCCAGACCGCCTCACGCCCAAAAAAGAGCAAAAAAAAGAAAAACGTGCCTGCAATTACCGCCCAAACCCACACAAGCGCGCCTGACACCGCGGTCGCGAACACCTTATCGAGACAGTACTCCCTCTTCCCCCTGCGCACGAGCAGGAAGCGCTGAAATCTTCCCTGTCTCTCCCGCAGATACTCGTCCCCGTACGGCAGCACCGCCGTCACCGGCAGCAGAAAAAGCACCGTCTGCGACCCCAGCGCGTCCGTCGTCATGTTGAGAAAGCTTCCTGCTTCGAGCACCGTCTTCTTCTCCGTCTGAGGCCACTTTGTTCCCGCCAGGAGTCCCACGAAAGAGAGCAATACCGCCAGATAAAATTTTCTGTCCCGGAGCATTCGTTTCAGATCCATTTCATAAATTTCCTCTTCTCAGTTTCGCGCACCCTTCTGTTCCACATAAGCGCTCTGCTTCACTATAATATTTTCTGCTTACATTACTCTGTCCCCAGAAAAGTGAAGTTGTACCGCCGCACCGCGCGCCCGCTCAGGAAAATCAGCATCGCAAGCACCCCTGCAAAGATCCAGATCGACTGCGCGACAGTCGGCAGATTGTCATACCCAAAGTCATGCATTCCGTAGACACCGTTGTTGAGCGGGCTGATCCAGCCGACAAGGCTGCGGATCTGATAGAGCTGATACTCCTCATACCCCAGCAGTTTCCCGATCACCTCCGGCTCCAGCAGGAATCCGTACAGGCTGTAGCCGAGCGCCAGCAGCATGCCGTATTTCCTTCCCGGCAGCAGATTGCCGAGCAGAACCAAAAAGCCGAGCGTGAGGCTGTAGCCGAACATGAGCGCCGCGACCTGGAGCATGCAGCCGTACGGAGTGACACTCTCCATCACCTTGACCGTGGACGGTATGTGAAGCTCCTGCCCGGTCTTTGAGTAGCCGAGGATCGCCGCCGTCTCGCTCCAGAGATTGCCGGGAAACGCATTCTTCATGCACAGCGCGATCGTGACCGCAAGCACAAACGCCACATACAAAGCCGTCACCAGAACGATATAGCCAAACTGCGCTGTAAGCCACCTGCGCCGCGTCATCCGCAGCAGGTAAAACGGCGTGAACGCGGAGAGCTTCGGCAGATCGGAGAACAGGAAGATCAGCAGCAGCGAGACGAGCAGGACGGCCTGTGTGTCCCCGAACGTCCAGATGAACGGCTCCGCCGCCTGCATCGGCGTGTCGAAGTGAACCACCACCTCGTACACGCGCCCGCTCAGCAGGTAGCAGACGATCGCGCTTAAGAGAAAGACGATCACGGTCCGCGAGTTTCGGAAAAACCCGAGGAAATTGAAGCGCACCGCCGCGCATATCTGTCTCATGACCGTCCACTCCTTCACTTCCCTGTCTCAATCCACATTGTTTTTGCTCTTGTTTACATCCCGTATCAATACCCAAGACCCCGGTTGATCACGGTGCCGTCCGCCGCGTTTATCGTCAGGAAACTGTACTGCGAGCGGTTGGTTGTGTAGCTTCCGATCTCCCCTTCGTAATCGTACTCGTGTGTCTCCTGTCCGAAGAAATCCCAGACCGGCACAAGAAGTCCCGACCGGCTGTCCGTGCCGGGATCATAGATGCGCATATAACCGAGTTCTGCCCGGTCGACCTGATAGCCGATATGGGTATCATAATCCAGATCCGCGTTCTGAATCCGCAGCATCTGCTCAAAAATTCCCGCAATCTCCGGGAAGGAAAGCATCTGCACATTCTCGACCTGCCGCTCTCCCACATCATACAGATTCATTATATGCGCTTCCTGAAGCCCATCCCCGTTCACCGTAAATTCAATCCGCTCATAGCCCCAGGTTTCCGTCGTCATATCGTCAATTGATTCCAGAGAACCGCCCCAGTCCTCCTCGTCCGTGACCGGGAAACCGTCCACATCGCGGGTATAATCCACCTGCCAGCCTGCGGAATCAAGGTGATACGTCGTTCCATCCATGTCCTCACTCACCTTGCAGACGGACAGATTGACCGCCTTCGCCGAAAATTCCTCCGCAAATCCGAGCTGCTCCATGTAGGAATCCGTAAGCGCCCGCGCCTCCTCCGACGTAATTCCCGCCATCGCGGTCAATTCCTCGCGCGGCGGCAGATCTGATGCGTCGTCGCTCTCCTCCGGCTGATACCAGTTGAGAATGCCGTTCCAGAAAATCCCATGCTGCCGTTCGATATAGATATCCATTGACGAATTCGGGTCTTTCTCCAATCGGTAGCTGTAGGCCGCCCCGTCGTCCGTCTCTACCGCACCGTAAAAACGTCCGTCAAGGTAATCCTTCCCGCCTGCTTCATCCTGGTAATAGCTTGTCCCGAACGCGGGCTCAACCTCATACCGCGCCCGCTCTTCGGGAGCAGCCGCATAGATCTCTTCCCACATATCGATCTGCTCCTGTAAAGTGGGAAGGCTAAACTCATCCTCCCCGTCGGCTACCCCGACCTCTATTTCCGACGTATCTGTAAGATAGGAGCCGTACGGATGGCTGCCCTCCGCCTGCCATGCCTTCAGCTTATTGAGCTGCTCCAGCGCCTCAGCCTTTGTGGTATCAAAATACGTATAACCGTTGTAGACGGGCAGGTCGCCGAAGAACACCTCCGTCACCCGGTCGATCAACTCCTGCGAAAACTCTCGCTGCGATACCTTCCACACCGACACCTTCTCTACGTCCGGTACGATCACCTGCGCGTCACAGACAAGCTCATAGATGCCCTCGCTGTCCGAGGCGATGTATCGCTCCGGAACCTGCAGGCGCTGTGCGAGCATGTTCGTGCCGCTGATATCCGCATCTGTCGCGGTCTGCCCCTCGGAAATGCCGTCGCTCTCCGGCGCTGTTTCTCCCATATCCGCTTCCGCAGTATCCGCCTCCTGATACTGCGCGAGGCTATCGCCTCCCTTCTGCCGCACCACCGCCTGATCCGGCGTCTTTGCACAGCCCGCCGACAAAAGCAGCGTAAGCGCCGCAGCTGACAGTCTCAAAATTCTTATATCCTTGTTCTGCATATGAAATCTCCCCTCTGCCATCCTTTCCCCATCGGGACAGGTACAGTATAATGCGGCTGTGATTTCCATGTCCTTGCCGCAATGTAAATAAGTTGTAAACCATTGAACGGCAAATGATTGCATCGGAAAGTCACGGCTGATCCATCCTATTCACGGCTGATCCATCTTGCCAGCCTGTCGCCCCAAAAAGCAGACCTCTGCCTTTGTTCCCCGCCCTGGCTCGCTCTCAATTCTCAGGCTCCAGCCGTGCAGCCGCGCAATCTGATCGCACAGCGCCAGCCCGAGCCCCGCGCCTCCCGCCTGCCGCGAGCGCGACTTGTCTACCATGTAGAAGGGCTCCGTGATCTTCGCAAGCTCCTCCTTCGGGATTCCTTTCCCCTCGTCCGACACAGAAAGTCCCTCTTTCGTCGCCACAAGACGGACCACGCTGCCAGACGAGCTCGCCTTCAGGGCGTTGTCCGCCAGATTCGTCAAAAGGCTGACCAGCAGGTCCGCGTCTCCCTCGACCGTCTCCGCGCCCTCCGCAACTTCTGTCTCCAGACAAATTTCTTTTTCCGCAAGCCGGCGGTGCAAAAGCTTCTCCGTCTCTGCGAACAGCTTCTTCACCTCCAGTGTCTTTTTCTCCGCACTGATCTCTTCTTCGCTTTCCCCAGCCAGCTCCTCCAGCTGCAAAAGCTTCGCGGACAGGCGCGACAGACGTTTGCACTCCTGCTCGATATACGAAAGTGCCTCCTGCTGCCGTTCCTCGGGAAGCTCGACGCGCTGTAAAAGCTCGGCATAGCCCTGTATTCCGGTCATCGGCGTCTTCAGCTCGTGCGCCAGAGCGCCCAGGAGACGTCTCTGCTTCTCGTTCGTTTCCGCAAGGCTTTGCACCTGTCCTTGCACTTGACGCGCCATCTCGTTGAAGCTCTTCGCCACCTCAGTCAGCTCATCGCGCCCGCGCTCCTCCACACGCACGCTGTAATCCCCACCCGCGATCTTTGTCGACGCGCTGCTCAAATGGCGAAACGGACGTAGGATGTGCCGGACGACCAGCGACAATGCGAGGAGCAAAATGACTGCCAGTACAAGCGCCATCCCGCCGCCGCGCAGAAACAGTTTGCGGTTTTCCTCATACAGCTTTGTGATATCCCGATATTGCAAAAGCTCAAATTTCGTATCGCTGATCGGCGCACTCAGGATCAACAGCTTCCGTCCCTCCGTCTCCCCGATCATCGCCGAAAGACTGCCATACCACACAGCGTCATCCAGATATTTCTGCAGCTCGGACAAGTCGTCCGCATGCTTCTTCAGATAGTCCAGGTCAAACTCAAGGCCGGAGATATTGGACAACTCTTCTCCATCATAATAGAGCACTGCGTTCGCGCTATAGTGATTCTGAAAGCAGCTGCGTCCCCAGAAGCGCTCCCCTTTCTCATCTTTGAGATAACTCCAGTTACGGCTGATTTCCTCCGAAAAATTCCGCGCTGATATATTCAGACGTGTCAGCTCGCTGCTCATAACACTACCGAGTCGCATCCGCTGCGTCTCCCTCAGATTCCAGATAGAAAAGATCTGTGAAAAAAGAAGCAGCAGGCCGACGGCCGCTGCCGAGATTTTCGTAGTTATTTTCATAGCCGATATTCCTCCGTAAACATGGTTTTCGCATTATCGCATTCAGTTCTCATGTGCTTCCAGCCGGTACCCGACGCGCGGCACCGTTTTGATCACATCCCCGAAATCCAGTTTCTTGCGGATGCGCGCGATATGTACGTCGATCGTCCGCGTCTCTCCCTCGAAGTCCACGCCCCACAATACATTCAGAAATTCCTCTCGCCGGATTACGATATTCTTATACTTCACAAGCAGGAGCAGACAGTCAAACTCCATCGGTTTGAACGGGATCTCCACGCCTGCCTTGCGGACGATACGCTCCTTCGGACAGATCTCGACGTCCAGCACGCGCAGACATTCCTCCTGCTCCTCCGGCTTGCGGCAGCGCTCCAGCACCTTCTCCACTCGCACCAGAAGCTCCAGCATCTCAAACGGTTTCACGAGGTAATCCTCCGCTCCTTCGCGCAGCCCTTTGATCTTGCTCGGCAGATCCCCGCGCGCGGTCAGGAAGATCACCGGGATCTGTCTTTCCCGCAGCTCCGGCAGCAGCTCAAAACCGTCCTTGCCCGGCAGCATGACGTCGAGCAGCGCCAGGTCATAAGCAGCCTCTCCCTCGGCAAGATGCCGACTCGCCTCGTCGCCGTCATAGAACGGGATGGCATGATAGCCTGCTGTCTCCAGATTAATACAGATCAGCTCGTTGATCGGTCGTGAATCTTCAATAACCAAAATATCTGCGTTCATACCATGATTCTCTTTCAGCGTAATATAACAGCGACAGATCAGCCGATTCGAAAATTGCCGACCTGCCGCCGTTACTATCTTATAATATTCCTTTCGATCACGCAACGCGGAAGATGTAACCAGTTTGTAAAATGTTGTATAAGCTTGCGCAAAGAGACATTGATTCTAGACATTCTCTGTAAACTCTGTATGCTCATTAAGCTGATTATCAATATCCCTTCCACCATACATTACACGGAGAATAGCCACCACAGCAGATTCTTTGTCTGGAATATACAGAACCGCATAATTGTCCACAGTCATAACACGCAGCCCTCTTGCTTTCCACGGTTCTGACTCATATTTCCTGAATCTGTATGGCATAGACTCAAGACTGCCAATACCTTTTTCCAAACGCTCAAGCTGGCCTGCAGCAGTCTCCGGCTCAAGCAGTTCGAACGCAATATACTCATAAATACCCCGCAGATCTGATTCTGCCTGCGCAGTAATGTCTACCATATATTTCACAGACCATAATCCCTGCGTATATCAGCAAACACTTTATCGGCAGATTTTGTTCGTCCTTCAAGCATATCCGTATACCCTTTCTCGATTTCTGCGTTTAACTCTTCCTGTGAAAGCACCTCCATTTCCACAGGTTTTGTCACTGGTAATTTTACTGCAAAGGGAAGCCCCTTCTGCAGAATAATCTGCTTGTAGAACATATTAATCGCATTAGAAGCTGGAATGCCAAGCGCTGATAGTATCCTCTCTGCCTGTTCTTTCACATCCGGCTCTATCCTCGCATATAAATTAGCTGTTTTAGCTGCCATAAGAATACCCCTTCTTAATATGCATAACCAAAGCTACCGATCAAATACATTATATCTATTTGTGCGTACAAACGCAAGTCAAATTTGTGATTACATCTTTCCATTACCTGTAATTTTTAATCACAATCTGCAGCGTCTGGTTTCCCATATACTCATTGATCGACGGATAGTAGGTCACGTCCAGCGACAGTCCCTCACCGCGTCCCCAGAAAAGCTCCTGCACGCGCTGTACCCCATAGCGGTCCTCCAGATAACCCCGCAGTTCTTCTACATTCCCGAAATACATCGCGTCCATGATCCTCCCCGCGCGGTTGCAGACGCGGAATTTCAGCACGTTCGCATTTTTCCCGAGGATGCGCGCGCCAAGCAACGTAAGCCCTGCCTCCGCGAAGATCGGCTTTTCGTTGCCTTTTCCGAACGGCTCCAGAAGCGCGAGCTGCTCCACCAGATCCTCCGTTATGTAATCGATCGGCATCGGAACGTCAATGCAGATCTTCTCGATCAGATCCTGCTCGCCAAGCGTGCAGTTCTCGTTCAGCCTGCGTCGCAGCTCGTCGATCTGTTCCCTCTCCAGGGAAAACCCAGCCGCCATCGGATGTCCGCCGTACTTCGTAAACACATCGTCGCACTTCACCATCTCGTCAAACATGGAATAGGTCTCGATGGAGCGGCCGGAGCCCTTTGCGCCTTCCTTCGCGTCTGTCACGACAAACACGGGTCGGTAATAATATTCCCGCAGTTTCCCGGCTACGATCCCCGCGATACTCTCATGACAGTCAGGCAGATAGACGACCAGCACCCGGTCGTCTCCATACGCACCGGAATCGATGAGCGCGCAAGCCTCCTCGACCGCCTGCTCCGTCATCTGCTTTCGATCATCGTTCAGCTCCTTCAGCTGCTTGGCCAGCTGCTCCGCTTCCTCCTCAGTCTGCGCAAGAAGCAGCCGCACCGAGCGCCTTGCCGTATCAAGCCTTCCGCTCGCATTGATACACGGACCGAGCACGAAACCGAAGTGGTACGCGTTGATATCCGCCGCATCCAGTCCATTCATGCGGATCAAAGCCTGAAGCCCCAGATTATCCGCCACGGCGATCCGCTTTAATCCTTCTCTCACGAGAATACGGTTCTCGTCCTCCAGATCCATCACATCCCCAACCGTTGCAAAGGCCACAAACGGCAACAACGCCTCTTCCTCACTTGATGAGATCCCGCAGATCCTGCCGAGCAGGCATGCTACCTTCCATGCCACCGCCGCGCCGCACAGTTTCTTGAACGGATAGCCGCAGCCCGGCTGCTTCGGATTCACGAGTACATCGGCTTCCGGGAGAAGGTATCTGCGTGTCCCAACGCAAATGCTCACGCCCTCAATCTCATCATAAATACCGGTTTCCCAGGATTCAGCCGCATCCTCCTGCTCCTCATACTTCGGCTCGTGATGATCCGTCACGATCACGGTCAAGCCGTTCTGCTTTGCGTAACGGATCTCCTCGATCGCCGATATCCCGTTGTCACAGGTAATGACCGTATCAACGCCCTCCTGCACCGCCAGCTCCAGCAGGTGCACATTCAGCCCGTAGCCGTCCTTCATGCGGTCTGGGATCTCATAATCCACATCGCCCCCGCAGCTCTGGATCGTCCGGTAGAGAATGTAAGTCGCGTTCACCCCGTCAATATCGTAATCGCCGATGATGCGGATCCTTTTCCCCTGTCCGATCTTCTCCTTTAGAAGCTCCGCCGCCTCTACGCAGCCCTTCAAAAGCTCCGGCGCATACAGATCCGAAAGCGTACCCTGCAAGTATTTCCGGATTTCCTCATCGCCGACCACGTCGCGGTTGCGGATGATGCGCGCCGTCACCTGATCGATCCCGAACTTCTGCGCGATCGCCTGAAAATCCGCGCGCTTCGCCGCCACAACCCACTTCTCCTGTTTTTTTCTGCCAGTCATCTTTCCCATCCTCTTCGTAAATGGAATTCTTGTTTAGTGCACAAACCCCGGACGCCCTGCACGGGCTTGCAATGTCAGGGCAGACCCGCTCGCGCTTAATCGGGCACGCAGCGGTGCATAAGCTCGCTTACGCTCACCAAGCACCGGCGGCCCTCAATGATCTGCCCTGACACAGCAAGTCCCTTTTGCCGGGCTGTGCATTGGCAT
>CANRDO010000025.1 GCA_947629385.1 uncultured Lachnospiraceae bacterium | reverse complement strand
GGATTGTCCTGCAGTCTGTAACCGTAAATTACAACTTTATCGGAGCCCATTACAGGAAGCGCATCATAACCGATGACTTTGTAACTTTCAGTATCTGCGAACAGATCCATATACGGGTAATAATCCGCGTCTTCGCTGCCTTTTCTGTAAGTAACATCGGTATAGTAGGAACCGTCTTCCATAAGCAGATAGACTTTGTCGAATGTTGATTCATACGCTTCAATTCCCAGATATTCGTTTATTTGGCTTACAGTTTGAAGGCTCTGACTGTTTCGCTTCAGTCTTTCGCCTATGCGCTGCTGGTTTTTCCAGCTATATTCAATAAACATAGTGATTGTATTTCGGTCATGCACAGCCACTTCCCTGATGTTGTCGACTGCCGCATCTTCGAGGATATTTCCTGTCACAATCGAATATACATAGATCGCCAAAAAGAATACGATTATTACAAAACAAATGAATAATACATAGAAATGTTTGCTTTTTGCTCGTTTCATAAATTCACAGCTTTCTTATAATGTACCGCATATATGCGTTTGTTTTCAGATAAATCTCTCATTCTGAATAAATAACATCTTTATCAAGCAGCTACCTTTGGATAGCTGTTATTATTAGAACATATAATATGTTATTTGTCAATAATCTGTAATTTCTTGAGTTTCCGCAATTTTATCCGCAACGCACTGCTTTTATCCGGGTTGTTATAAACAGCTTTCGGAAAATTTTCAAAAAATATCTGATGTCAGAATCAAAGATCAAATCGATTTTTGATCATCTGCGCAGCAACGTCAGGCGCAAGGTTTGTATTGTCAATTTTCATGTAATTTTCAAATGGAATCTCCCCGTCCATGCTTTCAAGCCGATGATTTTTATCATCATTTATCATTCCTGCTCTTTCTGCGATTTTCCCTTGTATTTGCCCTTATCAGATCCGGTACATATATCCTTTTTCTTTCTTTGAGTATATCAAAAAAGTCTGATATTTTCCACCACAATCGCGACTTCAAAAAAAGAGGAACCGGGCTGTTATTTCACAGTTCGGCTCCTCAGTTTATCTCGCCTTGTTCGAACTTATTCCATTCCGCTTTGTCCGGGAGCGGCCTCATTCCTTTCACAGCATCGTCACATGGCTTTCCCAGTCGTATGTGTGAGGCTCCTTGCTCGTTGCCTTATGTCCGAACGCGATCGCGATCTCGTACTGATAGCCCTCCGGATAATGCAGTTCCTTCGCGAAATAGTCTTTCTTTTCCCCGCGCAGGGCGTCCTTGATACAGCCGATGATCAGGCTGCCGAGGCCGAGGCCTTCCGCCGCCAGAGCCATGTTCTCCACGGCAATTCCGGCGTCTACCGGGCTCCAGTAGAAATTGCTGTCGCCGCTTAAGATCATTACGATCGGCGCGTCATAATAGAAATTGACCGGCGCGGTCTTGCCCGCGTTCTTGGTGTCCTCAATTTCCTTAAGCACCGGGTTGCCCTTTTCGATCACCGTAATGTGGATTTCCTGTTTGTTCGCGGCGGTCGGCGCCTGAAGACCCGCCTTCACCAGTGTCTCAATCTCCTCTTTCGTCAGCTTTTCGTCGCTGTAGCCGCGCGTCGAAAAGCGTTCGTTGATTGCCTTCAATACGTCATTCATTCCGGTATCCCTCCTGTTTACAATATTTACTTTAATTCATTTTTCCATTTACGTCAATTCCTGTTCAAACATTTTCAATCTGCCAGTCAATCGGCGCGATCCCATGCTGCTCCAGGAATTTGTTCGTCCTGGAGAACGGGCGGCTCCCGAAAAAGCCGCGGTACGCGGACAACGGGCTCGGATGCGGGGCTTCAAGGATCAGATGCTTCGGGTTGTTCAGCATCGCCTTCTTCATCTGCGCCGGACATCCCCAGAGGATAAAGACGATCGGACGGTCGATCTCGTTCAGGATGCGGATCGCCGCGTCGGTAAACTCCTCCCAGCCGATACCCCGGTGTGAATTTGCCTGATGCGCGCGCACGGTCAGCACCGTGTTCAAAAGCAGTACACCCTGCTTTGCCCACTTCGTCAGATAGCCGTTGTTCGGGATATAGCAGCCGCAGTCCTCGTGCAGTTCATGATAGATGTTGACGAGCGACGGTGGAATCTCCACGTCCGGCTTCACGGAAAAACAAAGTCCATGCGCCTGACCGGGCTCGTGGTACGGATCCTGCCCGAGGATCACCACCTTCACCTCCGAAAGCGGCGTGAACGCGAACGCATTGAAAATGTCGTCCGCGGGCGGATAAACTACTGTCGTTCGATATTCCTCATTCACTTTTTTATATAGTTTTGCATAATAAGGCTTGCCAAACTCCGGCTTCAGCGGAGCAAGCCAGTCGTTCGAAATCGCCGGCACAGGTATCTCTCCTTTCGCATTTATCCTTATTGCGCTATTAAGTATATCATGATTTCGTCAGATCCGCCAGTCGGAACGCAACTACTTTCTCCATATCCGCGAACGCGATCTCCACCTGGAATCCGACTTTTCCGCCGCTGAACAAAATCCTGTCCAGCGTTCCGGCACTCTCATCGACAAACGTCGGAAACGCCTTTTTCATCCCAATCGGAGAGCAGCCCCCATGCACGTAACCGGTCAGCGGAAACAGTTCCTTCTGTTTTATCATCGCAACGCTCTTCTCTCCGGCGGCTGCGGCAGCTTTCTTCAGATCCAGTTCCTCCGCTACGGGGATCACGAACACATAATGCTGCTTTGAAGCGCCGACTGTAACCAGCGTCTTAAAGACCTGACGTACATCCTCGCCCAGCAGCCGGGCCACCTCAACGCCGTTTGTCTCGCCGCTCGCGGAGTAGTCGTGAGCCTTATACGCGACCTTCTTTTGCTCCAGCACACGCATCACGTTTGTTTTCTGTGCCATTTTATCAGATCCTTTCTGTCACAATAGCCCCAGCACCAGGCTCCCCACCAGATGCACGAGAAACGCGCAAACCCACGCGATCGCGCACTGCAGCAGGACGACCCGCACGGCCCACCTTGCGCCGAGCTCACGCTTCACGGAAGCGATCGCCGCCACACAAGGCGTGTACAGCAGGCAGAATACAAGGAGAGACACTGCGGACAGCGGCGTCAGCACCGCCTGCAGGTTCGCCGTACTCCCGAACAATACCGTCATCGTGGAGACCACGCTCTCCTTCGCCATAAAGCCCGCGATCAGCGAGGTGGAGATCCGCCAGTCGCCGAAGCCGAGCGGCGCGAAGATCGGGGCGATAAAGCCTGCGATCACCGCCAGGATGCTGTCCTGCGAATCGGTCACCATACTGAGCTGCAGGCTGAAGTTCTGCAAAAGCCAGATCACGATCGTCGCGACAAAGATCACGGTGAACGCCCTCTGGAGGAAATCCTTCGCCTTGTCCCAGAGAAGCTGGGCCACGTTCTTCGCTCCCGGCATGCGGTAATTCGGAAGCTCCATGACAAACGGCACGGCTTCCCCCTTGAACACCGTGTTCTTCGAGATCATCGCCACGATGATCCCGACAATGATTCCAAGAAAATACAGGCCGACCATCACGAGCGCGGCGTACTGCGGACAGAAAGCCGCCGTGAAGAAGCCGTAGATCGGCAGCTTCGCGGTACAGCTCATGAAGGGGGTCATCATGATCGTCATCTTGCGGTCGCGCTCCGACGGCAGCGTGCGGCTCGCCATGACGCCGGGCACCGTGCAGCCGAAGCCGATCAGCATCGGGACGATGCTGCGTCCTGACAGGCCGATCTTGCGCAGCAGCTTGTCCATCACGAACGCCACTCGCGCCATATATCCGGTATCCTCCAGCAGAGAGAGAAAGAAAAACAACGTCACAATGATCGGCAGGAAGCTCAGTACCGTCCCGACGCCGCTGAAGATCCCGTCGATCACAAGCGAATGGATCGCCGCGTTGATGTGCCAGGACGTCAGCAGCGCGTCCGTCGCCTGCGTGAGACGGTCAATGAGTGTTTCCAGAATCCCCTGCAGCCAGAGTCCGATCACATTGAAGGTCAGATAAAAGATCAGCGCCATAATGCCGACAAAGGCCGGAATTGCCGTGTATTTTCCGGTCAGGACGCGGTCGATCCGGCTGCTTCTCAAATGCTCCTTGCTCTCCCGCGGCTTGATGACTGTCGCGTCCACCAGCTTCCGGATAAAGTCAAAGCGCATATCCGCGATCGCGGCCGAGCGGTCCAGCCCGCGCTCCTCCTCCATCTGGCAGATGATATGTTCGATCATCTCCTGCTCGTTCTGCGAGAGATCAAGCAGCTTCAGAACCCTCTCATCGCCCTCGGCAAGCTTTGTCGCCGCGAAGCGCACGGGAATCCCGGCCGCCTTCGCGTGATCCTCGATCAGATGCATGATGCCGTGCAGACAGCGGTGCACCGCGCCGCCGTCCTCATCCTGACTGCAGAAATCTGTCCTGCCCGGGCGTTCCTGATACTGCGCCACATGGACCGCGTGCCGGATCAGCTCGTCCACGCCCTCATTCTTTGCCGCCGAGATCGGCACCACAGGGATGCCGAGCATGCGCTCCATATCGTTAATGTAGATGGAACCTCCGTTGCCGCGCACCTCATCCATCATATTCAGGGCGAGCACCATCGGCGTGTCCAGCTCCATAAGCTGCATCGTCAGATACAGGTTTCGCTCGATATTGGTCGCGTCCACGATATTAATGATACCGGTCGGTTTTGAATTGATGATATACTGTCTGCTGACAATTTCCTCGCTCGTGTACGGAGACATCGAGTAGATTCCCGGCAGATCTGTAATCTCTGTGTTCGGATATCCCTTGATCGCGCCGCTCTTGCGGTCCACCGTCACGCCGGGGAAATTGCCGACGTGCTGGTTCGAACCGGTCAGTTGGTTGAAGAGCGTCGTCTTGCCGCAGTTCTGATTACCCGCCAGCGCGAACGTCAGTACAGTGCCCTCGGGGAGCGGATTCTCGTCCGCCTTTACATGATAGCGTCCGCCCTCGCCGAGACCCGGATGCTCTGCATAACGGTGCGGAGTGCGCTGCTGTCTGAGCGAAGCCGCGGTTTGCCTCCCATACCCGTTCTGCGCAATTTTTCCCTTCAGCGATCCGGCAGTATCGTCCACCCCTGCCCCGCTGTCCTTCGCTTTCGCATCCTCCGCAAGCGTCTCAATCTCAATGTTCTCCGCGTCCGCCAGGCGCAGCGTCAGTTCATACCCGTGGATCAGCAGCTCCATCGGATCGCCCATCGGCGCATATTTCACCAGTGTGATCTCCGCACCCGGAATAACCCCCATGTCCAGAAAATGCTGTCTCAGCGCGCCCTCTCCGCCCACGGCGGTGATCCGCGCGCTCTTCCCTATGTTAAGCTCATTTAAAGTCATACTTGCTGTCCTTTCCAAAGCAAATTTTACAGGCGCACGGACACACCCCGTCCGCGCAGATACTGCTTCACCTCGCGGATCTCCAGCTCCTTGTAGTGGAACAGAGACGCCGCGAGCGCCGCGTCTGCCTTTCCCTCGGTCAGCGCGTCATAGAAATGCTCCATCGTGCCGGCGCCGCCGGACGCGATCACCGGCACCGAGACATGTTCGGCGATCGTGCGCGTCAGCTCAATATCGTAGCCGGCCTTCGTGCCGTCGCAATCCATGCTGGTGAGCAGAATCTCACCCGCGCCGAGGCGGTCGGCCTGCATCGCCCACTCGACCGCGTCGATCCCCATGTCCACACGGCCTCCGTTTTTGTAGATATTCCAGCCAGTTCCGTCCGCGCGGCGCTTCGCGTCGATCGCGACGACCACGCACTGCCGTCCGAATTTCTCCGCCGCCTGACGGATCAGCTCCGGATTCATGATCGCGGCAGAGTTGACGGAGATCTTGTCCGCCCCCTCGCGCAGCAGCATGCGAAAATCGTCCACCGTGCGGATGCCCCCGCCGACCGTGAACGGGATAAATACTTTCTTCGCCACTTCACGCACCATGTCCACAACGGTATCGCGCGCGTCGGAGGACGCGGTGATATCCAGGAACACCAGCTCGTCCGCACCGGCTTTATCGTAAGCCGCGGCAATCTCGACCGGATCTCCGGCGTCCTTCAGATCGACAAAATTGACTCCCTTGACCACACGCCCGTTATGCACATCGAGGCATGGGATGATTCGCTTTGTAAACATATCCTTGACTCCTCAACTATGATATCCCGATAAAATTCCGCAGGATCGCCAGCCCGACGTCCCCGCTCTTCTCCGGGTGGAACTGACAGGCGAACACATTACCCTGCTCAACGGACGCATGGATATGCGCCGCATACTGCGTGGACGCCTTCACAATCTCCTCATCCTGCGCCTGCAGATAATAGGAATGCACGAAATACACATAAGATCCCTCCGGAATTCCTGCAAACAACCTGCCCGGATGATCGTACTGCAAAGAGTTCCAGCCCATATGCGGGATCTTCAGACCCTGCGTCCCTGGAATGCGCACGATCTTACCCTTACACAAACCAAGTCCCTCCACGCCAGGAGACTCTTCACTCGACTCGAACAAGAGCTGCAGTCCAAGACAGATCCCCAGAAATGGGATTTCTCTCTCCACCGCCTCATGGATCACCGGAATCAGTTGATACTGCCGAAGCTTGTCCATCGCGTCGCCAAAGGCGCCCACGCCCGGCAGAACGATCCTGTCCGCGGACAGAATATCATCCCGATCCCTCGTGATCTTTGCGTCCTCCCCGAGATAAGCAAACGCTTTCTCTACACTTTTCAGATTACCCGCGTCATAATCGATGATCGCAACCATATCCGCCATTCCTTTCGATCCGGATTGACGAAAATACGGGACGCCGCATTCTTACGGCATCCCTGTCTTTTCGTATCCTATCTGAAATTATAGTATGTCTTTCCCGTGCGAAGCGTCGTCTTTCCTTTGTACTTCGCGAGCTGGCTCACTGTCACAAGCTGATATCCTCTCTTTTTCAGCGCCGGAATGATCTGCTCCGCGGCTACGATCGTCGAATAATGAATATCGTGCATCAGTACGATATCCCCGCTTCGCACATGATTCAGAACCTCATTGACCGTATGAGTCGGATTTCCCGTATTCGCCCAGTCCCTCGTGTCGATCGACCAATAGATGGACGGATACCCCAATGCCGAAAGTACCCTGCTGTTTGAACAGCCGTCCCCATATGGAAGCCGGAACAGCGTCGGCCCTTTTCCGGCCGCGGCCTTGATGTTATTGACCGTTCTGGACACCTCCGACGCGATCGAAGAGTTCGATAAGCCGCTGAACGCAGCATGACTGTAGGAATGAGCGCCCAGCTCACAGCCCATATCCGCCATTTTCTTAACCGTCGCCTTATAATTCGGCACGCTGGAGCCGACCATGAAAAACGTTGCCTTCGCATTATTCTTCTTCAGGCAGTTGAGAAGCCTGTCCGTATATCGGCCGGGTCCGTCGTCGAAGGTCAACGCAACCATCGGCTTCTTCGGATCGATCTCCGCTTTCACCTTGACGGAGGGATCATAGACGCCCTCCTTGGTGAAATAATAACCTTTTTCACCGATATACTGCTCCCCCGTCACTCTCGCGCCGTCGGAGTCCAGATAATACTTTTTTCCTTTGACCTTTATCCATCCCTCGTCACATTTGCAGCCATTCTTATCGACATAATAATATTTCCCGTTTGTCTTGATCCAGGCGCTTTTCTTCATGCAAAAGTTCTTCCTGGAGAAGAAATAAGTTTTCTTCGCGATCTGAACCCAGCCGGCAGTTGCCGCACCTGTCTTTCGGTTGAAATAGTAGCTGTTTTCCCCGACAGAGTAAAGTCCGACAGCTGCTCGCCCATTCTCTCGGAGATAATAAAGCTTTTTGCCCTTTTCAAGCCATCCGGTCTGCAGGACTCCCTTAGAATTCAAATAGTAAAGATGATCCCGGTATTTTACCCAGCCTTTTACACGATATCCTTTGGCATCCGCGTAAAAAATCTTATCGTTCACCTTAAACCATTTATTTTTTTCGTATGTTCCGTCCAGCGTGCGGAAACGGAGTCTCTTTCCCTTCCGTATCCATTCTCCCTCCACGCTTTCCGCTTTCGTCACATTTTTCAGCGACGTGCTTTTCAGCGTGGTTACCTTCGCGTGCGCAGACAGCGGAAGCCAGAGAAACGCAGCGCATATGATGATCGCAAATAAATTCTTCTTTATCTTACTCATTTCCCACACACATTCTTACTATTCTCAATCATTCTTATTATTCTCAATCCCGTAATTTTCCGATCAGATAATATACCATGCCTTACAGCTTGGAATAACCAAAGCTGTTTACGATGGCGTCGATCTTCTCCTTGTGCGCGCACATCGGACAGTTCGTCGCCTCGTAGGTCTTGTATCCCGGCAGATCCGCGCCGCCGAAAATATAATTGATCTCGATGCCTTGCACGCAGTCGCTCGCGCTGAAGATCGCGGAAACGCCGTCCACAATGCCGCCGTAATACTGCACGCACTCGATCGCCCGGGCAATCGTACGGCCTGTCGTCGCCGACGCGAGAAGCAGGATGCAGTGCTTGCCATCGACCATCATCTGCATATTGTCCCGGAAGATCAACTGTCCGCCCGGATTCATCTCCGGTGTGACAATGTACATCGTCTGATGCTGGTTCAGCGACATGATACCGGAAGCCGTCAGCTCATCCGCAAGGTACGCACCAATCACCTCACAGCCGTCCATACAGATGATCGTATCGACATAAGTGCTCGTGGTGTACTTTCTCGCAAGCACGGATGCGGCGGCGGCCGCCTCGCTCTTCCTCGACTTCATGATCGTCATATCCACATAGTAATTGATATGAGAATGGTTGGTCGCAAAATGTCCCGGTATCACGCGGATGATTGCATTTTGGTTAACCTGTGAATGAATCTTTGTCGCTCTGCTTTCCATAAAAGATACCTCCGATTTTTATACTTGCACACAAGACCGGTGCGAACCTGATTTTTCCAATTGATGCTTCTATCATACACAATATGTCTGAAAACTTCAAGAAGATTTTCGAAACAGATCCTTCAGGATCTGCCCCGCAGCCTTGTTCCTGTAATGATCCGGATCGGACATGACCACATTCCCGGATACATCCCAGCTCATCTGGCTGTAATCGGTCAGATAGGAATATCCTTTCGCACAATTCGGGAATTTTCCGTACCATTCCGGATAATATTTTTTCATATATTTCCGGGCGAGCTCAACCGCCTTGCTCTCCGTCTTTCCGCCAGGCGTCGGGGTCCCTGCAAGCTGCACTCCGGGCGGGCTGGCGTGCACGAGCACCACACTGCCGTCGTTGCACTTTCCGACGACCATCCAGACGTGTCCGGAGGAGGTACTCATGATATCGCCGGCATGGTAGTCTCTCACCTTGCCTGCCGACGTGTAAGTCCCCCAGCCGCGCATCGCAAAATTCTGCGCCATCTGCTGCGCCAGCATCACGTATCCGGTCTTGCCGTTTTTGGTCTCCATTATGTTATAGATACACCATCCTATGTAGCCGGAACAGTCCAGACCGTTGTGGATCTGATATTTTGTATTCAGATAGTTGTAGCCGCTGTTCTGCTTCTCAAAAAAAGCCTTCCACTGTCTGCTGACGCCGATCGTCCTCGCCTCTGTTCCAGCCCCTGTGTCGGCCTCGTTCCATCCTCCGCCCCAGACATACATCGTACTTCCGACCGGCTGCAGCGCCGTCAAAAGCAGCTCCTTGAGGGTCGATTTCCGATACACCTGGACCTTGAGCACCTTGCTGTATTTCGTATATTTTGTCTTATTGTTCTTCCGGCGATATCCTCGAACCTGGTAATAATAAGTTTTGCCGGCCTTTAGATTTTTGATCGTAGCCTTGCGCGCGCTTGTTGTTTTGACCAGCTTGCGATTTTTTCCTTTTTCGCTACACCTGTATACTTCATAGCCGGTCAGATCGGATCGCTTCTTCCAGCTGATTACAAGATTGTTTCCGCTGAACCGTATCTTCGGCTCCGGCGCTTTCTTTGAAAACGACGCGGCCTGGGAATGCAGCGTGGATACAAACAGGATCAAAAGAACCAGGAAAAATGTTTCCGGTATATATCGTCCTCTGTGCTTTTTCATAGAACAGGCTCCTTTCGCTTATATGATACATCTTAATCGTATTATCCTGCCCTGTCAACAAATACCTGTTTCATGTTCTTACACCTCTCTTTCGAGAAATGATTTGCCACATCTTTCTATCTGTGATAGACTGTTAACAGGTAAATTCGGGGGAAATATAAATATTAATAAAGGAGTACGAAAGATGGATGAAAACGAAGCGAACAAGCAGGAATTGAATGAAAATTACGGGCAGGAGCCGGACGAAGCTGCGGCTTACGATCAGGAATTTGACTATGAAGAGGCCGATCGTCAGCTGGAGGAGCAGCGCAGACTCAGAAGACAAAAGCGCAGGCGGAACGTAGCCATTCAGAAGGCCGCTTTTATCACGCTTCTTCTCGCGGCGGCTGCCGCAGCGGTGGTCGTCGCGCTCTGGGCGCTGCCGGAAGGCAGAAGTTTCCTATTCGGAAGTGGAGGAGGTCTGACACAGCCTCCCCAGACAGAGCATATCGTCGTCGAACCGGCAACTGAGACGGAAGTGCAGACAGAACCGATGCAGACGGAGACCACGGCCGTTACGGAGGCGCCTCTCAGTGCCGCAGAGGTTGCTTCCGCACTTGAGGAAGCGCGCCTTCTCGCGGCAGGCTACGATTACGACGGGGCGATCTCGTATCTGCAGAGTATACCATCTTATGAGTCAAGCGCGGAGATCACAGCCGCGATCGCCGACATCGGGAAATCCAAAAATGCCTGTGTGGCGGTCGATGTGACGACGGTGCCGCATATCTTCTACCACTCTCTGATCAACGACACGGATCGGGCATTCAATGTGGAAGTGCTCGGCCAGGGCGCGGTGGACGGCATGAACGCCTGGATGACGACTGTGGAAGAATTTGACAAGATCACACAAACCATGTACGACAACGGCTACGTCTTCGTGCGTCTGCGGGATCTCGTCGTACAATCTGTGGATGAGAACGGCAACGTGACGTTTACGCCAAATACAAATCTGCTGCTCCCGCCGGACAAAAAGCCGGTCGTGCTCTCTGTGGATGATCTGAGCTACTATCACTCCTATGAGGCTGCCGGCTATCCGGACAAGTTGGTCCTGGATGAGAACGGAGACGTAAAATGCCATTACGTGACCTCAGACGGCGTGGAGCACATTGGGGATTACGATGTCGTCCCGCGTCTGAACAGCTTTCTGGACGCGCATCCGGACGGGGCCTACAAGGGCGCGCGCGGCCTGATTGCGCTGACCGGCTACAACGGCGTTTTCGGCTACCGCACCGACGCCGACTATGAATTGCGGGAAAATCTGATGTCCGACCAGAGCGAATGGCTCTCTCAGCATCCGGATTTTAACCGTCAGACCGAGATCGCCGAGGCCACGAGGATCGCCGAAGCGCTCAAACAGGACGGCTGGGAATTCGCAAGCCACACCTGGGGTCATTTGAGCGTCACAAACAAGACCGTGGACGAGCTTCGCGTCGACAATGAGAAATGGGTCAATAACGTGCAGAATATCGTCGGTCCGGTGGACACGATCATCTTCGCGCACGGCAACGACATCGGCAACTGGGAGGATTACAGCAGCGACAATGAGAAATATCAGTATTTCAAGAGCGCCGGCTACAATTTCTTCTGCAATGTAGACGGCTCGCAGCCATACTGGGTGCAGATTCGCAGCAATTACGTGCGCCAGGGCCGCATCGATCTGGACGGCTACATGCTCTATCAGTCCAGCCTGGGCGAGACGACCGTGATCGACGATATGTTCCTCGCCTCGCAGGTCTTTGACTCGCGCCGCCCTACTCCGGTTGTGGCCAACGGAGAAGCCTGATCCACCGGCGACAAAGGATCGCCTGGCAGCCTTCCATGCATAAAACTTATGCTTTCCGGGCATTCTATGCCCACAGTTCAAATTACGGAGGGCATGTTTTATGGAAGCTACCCAGAAGGTCTGCGCCGGTATCCGGGACAACAGACAGAATATGAGCCGGCTTCTCCCGATTCAGGAGAGCTTTGACCTGATTCAGCGCGACTTAAAGATCGGAGGCAGAGACTGCTCGATCTATTTTATAGACGGCATGATGAAGGACGAAGTGATGTTCAAGATCATGGACTCATTTCTGAAGATCAAGGACAGCGACATGCCGCAGGATGCCACTGGTTTTTCCCAGGGTCAGATCCCCTATGCTGAGGTTGACATCCTTGGGGACTATGACCAGCTCCTGCGGAACATCCTGTCCGGAGTTCCGGTGCTATTCATCGATGGCTACGAGGCCGGGATCACGATCGACTGCAGGGCCTACCCTGCAAGAAATGTCGATGAGCCGGAAAAAGACAAATCTCTGCGCGGCTCTAAGGACGGCTTTGTGGAGACGGTTGTATTTGACACCGCGCTGATCCGGCGCAGGATCCGCGATCCGCATCTTGTCATGGAAATGCTAGAAGTGGGGGATTCCTCTCGTTCCGACGTGGTACTGAGCTATATGAGCAATCTGGCAGATCCCGAAATGCTCATCAGGCTGCGGGAGCGGATCAAAGCAATCAAAGTCCCTGCCCTGTGCATGAACCAGCAGAGTCTGGCGGAAGCTCTGATCGGGACAAAATGGTATAATCCGTTTCCCAAGTTCAAATTTACCGAGCGCCCGGACACCACGGCCGCATGTCTCATGGAAGGCAAGATCGCGATCCTCGTCGACAACTCTCCATCCGCAATGATCCTTCCCACCTCCATATTTGATATGATCGAAGAGGCAAACGACTATTATTTCCCGGCGTGGACTTCTCTCTATCTGAAGCTTTCCCGGGTGATCATCCTGTTTATGACGGTCTTCCTGACCCCTGTATTCCTGCTTCTCATGGATCACCCGCAGTGGATCCCGGCAGCGCTTGATTTCGTCGCCGTCAAGGATATCGTCAACCTCCCGCTCATCTATCAGTTTCTGATCCTGGAGATCGCGATCGACGGACTCCGGCTGGCGGCGCTTAACACGCCAAATATGCTCAGTACTCCACTCAGCATTTTCGCAGGCCTCGTGCTCGGAGAGTTTGCTGTCAAATCCGGCTGGTTCAACGCGGAAGTCATGCTCTACATGGCATTCGTGGCGATCGCCAACTACACGGAGCCGAACTTTGAGCTCGGATACGCCCTGAAATTCATGCGGATCATCCTGCTGATCCTGACGGCAGCATTCGAACTTCCCGGTTTTATCGCAGGCGTTCTGTTTCTTCTGGTGCTGCTGTGCACAAACCGCACGCTCACCGGCAAAAGCTATCTGGACGTAAGACTGCCCTGAAATATTTTAAGGCTCCGTCTCCTGCTCCTGCGTCCTCTCACTGATGATATAGCGCGGACGTGCTTTCGTCTCAAGATAGATCTTTCCGATATACTCTCCGATCACGCCAAGACTGATCAGCTGGATTCCTCCGATCATGCATACGATCGCACAGAGGCTTGCCCATCCCGGCACAGTATTTCCGATAAAAAACTGTATGACACTCCAAATGATCAGCACAACACTCAGACAGGATACCAGTACGCCGAGCGTCGCGATCATCCGGATCGGCTTGATGCTCAGGCTGGTAATCCCGTCAAACGCCAGACCAAGCATTTTCTTCAGAGGATAATGGCTTTTTCCGGCAATACGCTCATGGCGCTCGTAAGCCACCTCTGTGCTGCGGAAGCCTATCAGCGGAATCATACCGCGCAGATAAATATTCACCTCGCGGAATCCCTGCAGTTCATTCAACACCCGGTTTGACAAAAGCCGGTAATCCGCATGGTTAAACACGACCTCAACTCCCATCCAGGAAAGAAGATGGTAGAAGGATTCCGCCGTGAAACGTTTGAAGAAGCTGTCCGAATCTCTTCGGCTGCGCACGCCGTAGACAATATCATAGCCCTCATGATAGCGCATCACCATCTCTTCCATCGCGTTCGGATCATCCTGTCCGTCGCAGTCGATCGAGATTGTGATATCACAGCGATCCTTTGCCTCCATCAATCCTGCCAGCACCGCGTTTTGATGACCGCGGTTCCGGCTCTGCGCAATTCCGATATAATGGCTGTCCTGCTTCGCGAGATCGCAGATAATTTCCCACGTACGATCTTTGCTCCCGTCATTTACGAACATGATACGGCTTTTGTCGCTGATCAGTCCTTTCTCCATCATCCCGCGGATTACCTCAAGAAATACCGGAGCCGTCACCGGGAGAACAGACTCTTCGTTGTAACACGGTATGATAACATACAAAACAGAAGGCTTTGGCATTTGATCTCTCCTTTTATCTTTGTTCAAAACTATCTTGTTCCTTCATTCATCAAAGCGCCGCTGATCCGCACATGAATCTGTTCCGACAGCGGACGTTCCCGCTTCTGCCGGGTAAGCTCTACCAGCGAAAGCTTTGTCATATCCACGAGGGTCGTCCGGACCGGGTCTTTTCGCAGCTCCGACTCAAATTCGTCAAGAAGGAGCTTTCTGGAAGCATCTTCTTCCAGATTGATAAAGTCAACAATGATAATACCGCTCAAGTTACGGATTCGCAGCTGTCGCGCAATCTCGGCGGCGGCCTCCCGGTTGATCTTCAGAAAAGCTTCCTCGCGCTTCTTTCCGCCCTCAAATTTACCGGTGTTGACATCGATCACCGTCAAGGCCTCCGTCGGCTGAATAACCAGATAACCGCCCGACTTCAGCCAGACGCGTTCCCTGAGAGCCTCTGAAAGCTGAGTCTCGAGAGAATACAGCTTCTCCATAGAAAGAAGTTCATCCTGATAAAAGGATAGCTTGCCAAGATCCTCCGGCTGGTATTCCCCCAGATAAACTTCCAATTCGCGGTACAAGTCCCTATTATCCGTCAGTATCTGCTCCGCCTCCGAATCGTAAAGGTTGGACAGGCGGCGAAGATATGCCGCCGGAGCCTTCTGAATACAGGAAAAACAGCCGCGATACTGCGCATGCGCCATCATTGCCTCATATCTGGCGCTTAAGCGCTCCATATCGCGGACAAGCAGCTCCTCCGGCGCGCCTCCCGCATTTGTCCGGAACAGCCAGCTGTACGCCGCAGCTTTTCTCCGGTCTGCGACAACAGACAAAAGCCTCTCCTTCTCTGCTTTGGGCAGCTTTGAAGAGACGGAATTTTTTCCCTTTCCAGTCGTCAGCAGTACATACTTCCCGTGAAACGTCAGCCTTGTCGTCACGGACGGATATTTTGCTTTCATCCCCTCGCGCGAGATCTGGACCAGAAGCTCATCGCCGGCCTGCGGCAGTTTTGAGCTTCCCTTCTTCGTATACACAGGCTGTTTCATATCATCAAGCGCCAGATGGCAGACCACACCCGGCGCGATCTCCACAAAGGCGGCTCCGATATTTTTCGCGATATTTTTTATTTTTCCAATGTAGATACTTTCCAGAGCGTAATCCGCCGTCTCCGCCGGATCGCAGTGGATCTCAACCGTTTTATGTCCATCCATCAGAAAGGAACAGATTCTTCCGTCCATGCGGGTGATCAGATATTTTCTGTCCATCATAAGATCTCCCTGCCGAGCGCGCCAAGCGGCGTCAGGACCCGTTCTGCTCCGGCTTCGTATTCCGTTTCACTGTCATGCTCCGCCGGATGCTGCAGCTTTTCGCTTCCGGTATCCGCATAGAGCTCACAGCGGTTGATCTCATAGGCGAACGGCGACGGCTTGATCCCGTATCTGCCGAGCATCGTGTCCATTACCAGTTCCGGCTTCAAATTGGCCGCGCTGCCCGAGGCGAGTCTGAGAAATACGGCATCCGGCACATAGCGCATCTCGTAGATCATCGGCCGAATATCCACTTCTTTCTCGGATTTCTTTGTCCTTTTCCACACAAGAATCTCGTCCTGCGCGTAAAATTCTTCTACCGCAGACGGCAGATCAATTTTATCCGGCTCATACCTCGCGCGGAAGCGCACAAGATAGTCCGCCGCTGCCACGAGCGTCATCGCCTTGTTTGCTTTGCCCTCGGGAATCTCATAAAAGCCGGTCACCGTGATCCCTTCGACGCCGACGCGGTTCAGCGCGTCGATCGCCTCCCGGGACGAAACCGGCGTGCGCAGCTCGATATCCATATACTCGGCGTCGCTCGTCAGTCCGACACCAAGCGGGGACGCGAACGACATAATCATATGCGGGCTTAAGCCCTCCGTGTACGCGATGTCGATCCCCGCCCGGCGGATCGCCTTCTGAAAATACCGCATCACATCGAGATGGCCGATAAATTTCATATTTCCCTGCTTGGAGAATTTTACTCTCACCTTCACTGTGGAAACTCCTTCTGATTTCATTTCCCTGCTGTTCTTAATGTCCCGGCCTGCCTGTTTTCCTGGTTTTCTCATCTTCCTTGCCCATCCTGAAAACATCGTGCAGACAATCAGCCAGCACGTAGATGAGCACTCGGATTCACGCGCGCCGCATCGTGCAGACGCCGCCCCGATAAGCCGCCGCCCCGCAGCCGGAGCATTTCTCGCGACAGTTCGGCGTCACGCTTTCCTCGTGCGCCTTCTGCCATTCTTTTTTCAGGAACTCTTTTGTCACACCGACCCGGATAAAATCCCAGGGCAGGATCTCGTCCAGACCACGCTCCCGCATCGTATAGAAATCCATGTCGACGCCGGCATTTTCAAACGCTTGCAGCCAGCGGTCGTAATCCCAGTATTCTGTCCACGCGTCATACAGGGCCCCGAGCCGGTATGCCTCAAGGATCACATCCGCGATCCTGCGGTCGCCGCGCGCGAACACGCCCTCGAGCAGCGTCACATCCGCGTGGTGCCAGTTATAGCGGATGCTCTTCTGATTCAGCATTTCCTTGATCTCATGATTGACCGTCTTCGCGAAGCCGAGATAATCGCCCGGTTGGAACATAGACGCCCACTGAAGCGGGGTGAACGGCTTCGGCACAAAGAACGAGGTGCTCACCGTGATCTGGCACTTGCCGTTTCGCTGATCCTTCGGAATCTCGTAATATTTCTCGGCGATCTTCTCCGCCAGATGCGCGATCTCCTTCCGGTCCTCCTCCGTCTCGGTCGGAAGTCCGAGCATAAAATACAGCTTGACCTTGTTCCAGCCGCCGTGAAAGGCCTCGTCCGCACCCTGCAGGATCACATCCTCCGTCAGACCCTTGTTGATCACGTCGCGCAGGCGCTGCGAGCCGGCCTCCGGCGCAAAGGTCAGACTGCTCTTGCGCACATCCTGCACCTTGCTCATCACATCGAGCGAGAACGCGTCGATGCGCAGGGACGGCAGGGAAATGTTGATCTTCTCATCCTGATACCGGTCGATCAGATAATTGACGATCCCGGGCAGCTCACTGTAGTCGCTGGAGCTTAGGGAGCTTAAGGAAATCTCCTCATGCCCGGTGCTTGCAAGCATCTTATCCGCATGTTCCTTCAAGCAGACAAGACTACGCTCTCTGAGCGGCCGGTAGATCATCCCGGCCTGGCAGAAACGGCAGCCGCGGATGCAGCCGCGCTGGATCTCCAGCACGACACGATCCTGTGTCACCTTGATAAAAGGCACGACCGGTGCGTCCGGATACGGCGCGTCCGTCATGTCCATTTGCACCTGCTTCTCGATCACAGCCGGGACGTCCGGCTCAGTGGGCGCAAAGGACGCGATCGTCCCGTCCTCGTTGTAAGTCACTTCATAGAGGGACGGCACATAGATGCCCGGGATCTGCGCGGCTCTGCGCAGAAAATCCTTCCGCGATACGCCGTTTCCTTTGCATTGTTTATAGAGGTCAAACAGCTCATCGTAGACTGTCTCCCCCTCTCCGATGTAGAACAGATCAAAAAAGACCGCCAGCGGCTCCGGATTGTACGCGCACGGACCGCCGCCGATCACGATCGGACAATCCTGCGTCCGCTCCGCCGCCAGCAGCGGAATCCCGCTCAGGTCGAGGATCTGCAGGACATTTGTGTAGCACATCTCGTACTGCAGCGTGATCCCGAGGAAATCAAACTCGCGGATCGGATCCTGCGACTCCAGCGCAAAGAGCGGAATCTGTTTTTCCCTCATGAGCTTGTCCAGATCCACCCACGGCGAATAGACACGCTCGCACCAGACGTCCTCCCTCCGGTTGAACATGTCGTAGAGAATCTGTATCCCGAGGTGCGACATCCCGATCTCATATACGTCCGGGAAGCACATCGCGAAGCGAATCTCCACCTCGTCTTTCTCCTTCATCACCGAGTTGACCTCCCCGCCGATATAGCGGGCAGGCTTCTCGATGCTCAGCAAAATCTCGTCGCTTAACGCCAGCTTTCTCATTCTGCTACCAATCCTCTGACCAAATCTATCCCCGAATCCGCATCGCGTCGATGTTTCTCGTCTCGATCCCGTTCGCGGCGGACATCCAGGTGACCGTCACAACCTGACCCTCGCAGAGCGGTCCGTTCATCTCCATATCTGTAGTATCTGAAAGCACAAACGTGCGGTACACGCCGTCCGAACCGGAGAGCTCCAGCTTCGACGGCGAGCAGAACGCCACGACGCCCTCCGCGCTGTAGGACTTCTCCTCGACGCCCTCGTGGCGGGTATAATCGCTGACCTTTCCTGCCGTGTATGGGGTTCCCGCTCCGGAATAAATGATCTCAACCCAGTCGCCTGTAAAGATCGTGTCTGCCAGATTCATCTCCGCGTATATGGTATTGAAGATCATCTCTCCGCCGCCGTTTTTCCGTATCCGCAGTGTGCCGTAAGACGCGTCCAGAACCGTACCGTTCACGTACCCGTTCTTCACGTAGGTGTCCACAACAGGCTCCGACCAGGACAGATAATCCGCAAAGACATAACCGGTCTGCCCGTTGTATTTCACGCGCACCCAGCCATTGTTCGTCGTACCGGTAATCTCAATACTCTGTCCCCTGGTCAGACCGCCCAGGATCGCGGAATCCGACCCGTAGCTGGCACGCACATTGACGCTGGTGGTCGCGTACATCGTGCCGCTCGAGTTCTTTGTGAGCACCGGCTTCTTCTCACTCACGTACTCGCCCCAGACATAGCCGGGCGACTCCTTATACTGAATCTGCACCCAGCCGTCGCTCGTGTACCCGGTCTGCGTAATGCCGCTCCCCGCGCTCAGTCCTCCGAGGATCACAGCGCTCAGGTTTCCTGCAGCACGCACATTTACATCATCCGTCACATAGGCGGTGCGGACCAGCGGCGTGATCGTCACGACCGGCTCCTCCGGCTCCGGCTCCTTGTAATCGGACAGGTCCGGAAGCTCGATCGTCACATTCTCTTCGCTCTGATGAAACTGCGCGAGAGACTGCGTAAAAAAGGTCTCCGTATTTTCCCCGTTCGACACCGTGTAAACGATCTGGAGACTGCGCTGCAGCACATGCCCGTCCGCATCTGTATCCATTGTCCCCTGCAGAGAATCGATCGTGATCCCCTCGCTGACTCCGATGCCGGTCAGCAGCTTCTTCGCGTAATCTCCGAGACTTTCCTCCGTAGCGGCAAAATAGTAGGTCGCGCCGCTCTGATCCTCCTTTGAGTAGAGCATTTTCAGATAATTGCTCGTCATGTCCAGATAGATCTCGGAATTGATCATCGTCCAGATATCCGCCCGCTCCATCGCGCGCTTCTGCTTTCCGTCCGACGTCGATGTGTAGTAATATCCGTTCAGATAATAGCTTTTGGACGAGCTCTCGTCTGTATGCATTTCCAAAGATGCCTTCAGAGAATTGCTCTTGATCCCTGACACCTTTATCATCACTCTCTTCGACGCGGACAGATTTGTCTCAGAGGATACCGTGGTCTCGCTGACGCTCACATCCAGACCATCCAGCGAATCCTGCCCCTGCACTGCCATATTGTAGGCGTTTTCCACATCCGGATTAAACGCGGCCTGCGCGTATGTCCCTCCGAAGAATGCCATGCACAGTACGCCAAACACACCAATGATCCATCTTCTCTTTTTCATGCTCTCACTCCTTTGCAGCATATGATCTTTCCCTTTCCTGTTACCTTTCTGCAGCGGTTCCTGAAGTGTATCCGGTATAACCGGCAGACTCAGCGCCGCGCCAGCTCCTCGGTGATATCCTCCCATGCGACGCCCTTTTCCGCCATCAGAACCATCACATGATAGAGGAAATCAGAGATCTCATACTTGATCTCCTCCGGGTCCGGGTTCTTGGCCGCGATCACGATCTCGGTCGCCTCCTCGCCCACCTTCTTGAGAATCTTATCGATCCCCTTCTCAAAGAGATAATTTGTATAGGAACCCTCCTTCGGATGAAGCTTCCGGTCCTCGATCACCGCAAACACATCCTCAAATACCTTCAGAGGATTGGTCTCATCGTACTCCTTCTTCAGCACCGTACGGTAAAAACAGCTCCGGTTCCCCGTGTGGCAGGCCGCGCCCACCTGGGCCACCTTCGCGAGCAGCGTGTCGTCGTCGCAGTCGATGCGCAGCTCCTTCACATACTGGAAGTGGCCGGAGGTCAGACCCTTGACCCAAAGTTCCTGCCGGCTGCGGCTGAAATAGGTCATCCGCCCGGTCGCCACCGTCGTCTCAAACGCCTCGCGGTTCATGTAGGCCACCATCAGGACCTCCTGTGTCTTATAATCCTGCACGACCACAGGGAGCAGACCGTCGCTGTTCGTGCGAATATCCGTCCATGCTATGGAAGCTTCAAAGACATTCACGGGAATGCCCCGTGCTTTCAGCGCATGCTTAAACTCCATGAGCAGATAGTCCGGCGTCATGAATTCCGGCGCGCACAGACCGGTAACACGATCCGCAGAGATCATCTCCCGGAGACGAGCGGTCATTTTTTCCACATCTTTCGGCGTTCCGGCGCAGTTCCCTGACTCCTCAGACCCGCCGCACACACAGATCACTTCGGCGAAATCCACCGATGCGTCCGGTTTTTCCCCATCGCAAAGAAGATGCTCCGGCAGCACAATGCCCCCGAGCAGCTCTGTATTTGTCCCGGCCCTTGCAAACTCGTCTTCATTCCTGACGCAGGCCAGGATCTTCTCTCTGCCAAAACGTTTTGACACTTCCTCTGTCAGCGCGGCATTGCCCTCCTTCGCGTAATTCAGGAAAACTTTGCGGCAGCCTGCGTAGAGGAGTTTCTTTACGTCCTCCATGCGGCGGATGTTGCCGCCTCCATACAGCGGAATGTCCGTCGTGCGCGCCATCTTTTTTATAAGGCCGATCGACTGATCGTGCTCCGCGTCTCCCTCCGACAGGTCGAACACGAGCAGCGCGTCCGCCCCAGCGTTGTCATAGGATACCGCCAGGGCGACCGGATCGCCGGACGCATACGCCTCCTGCTCCTTTCGGCCGTTGACCGCCTGACCCGCCTTGATGTAAATCGGCACGATGATTTCCTTTTTCGTCATATCCGTCATCTCATCCATTCTGCCGGAATTCCGGCGTTTCTGTCTCTTCTGTCCATTGCCTTTTGTCTGCAGTATCTTTAAGCCAGCGTTCCCTTCGTCGAGAGCACGTCCGTGATGCGCGGATCGATCCCAGCCGCCTCGTCGAGCGCCTTCGCGAAGGCCTTAAACATTGCCTCTGCCATGTGATGGCTGTTTCCGGCGCCGAGCAACCTGAAGTGCAGGTTCATCGCCGCGGAGTAAGACACGGCGTAGAAAAACTCGCGCACCATCTCCGTGTCAAAGTCGCCGATCCGCTCGGTCGAAAACTCCACATCTGAGCGATAATACGGGCGTCCGCAAAGATCGAGCGCGCACAGCACAAGCACCTCGTCCATCGGAAGGATACGGCTTCCGTATCTGCGGATCCCGGCCTTCCCGCCGAGCGCCTCACGGATCGCCTGCCCCAGCGCGATGCCGGTATCCTCCACCGTGTGGTGGCAGTCCACCTCAAGATCTCCCTTCACGTCGATCTCAAGATCAAAGAGGCCGTGTCGGGCGAAGCCCTCCAGCATGTGGTCGAAAAACCCCACGCCTGTATGGATCCTGTATGTGCCTGTTCCGTCCAGATCCAGCTTCACGCTGATCTGTGTCTCCTTCGTGTTTCTGACTACTTCCGCCTGTCTTCCCATAACTTTCTCCTTATCTGTTTCGCATCAGTCCTGCTCTTCGAACCGCACCCGGATCGAGTTCGCGTGCGCCGTGAGCTGCTCCGCCTCGGCAAACGCGATAATATCCTGATGGATCGGCTCCAGCGCCTCGCGCGAATAATAAACGATACTTGACTTCTTGATAAAATCATCCACGGACAGCGCCGAGAAGAACTTCGCGGTGCCGTTCGTCGGAAGCACATGGTTCGGCCCTGCGAAATAATCGCCCAGCGGCTCGCTGCTGTACTCCCCGACAAAGATCGCGCCTGCGTTTCTGATCTTTGTCATGACCTGGAACGCATCCTTCGTGACGATCTCCAGATGCTCGGAGGCGATCTCATTGACCGTCCCGATCGCGTCGTCCAGGCTGTCCGCCAGCAGAATAAATCCGTACTGCTCCAGAGACTTCCGGATGATCTCCGCGCGGGAAAGCGTCTTCAGAAATCCCTCGATCTCCTCCGCAACCGCTTTTACGAGCTCTTCGCTTGTCGTCACCAGGATCGCCGACGCCATCTCATCGTGCTCCGCCTGCGAGAGCAGATCGGCCGCCACATAGCGCGGATTTGCCGTCTCATCGGCCAGCACGAGGATCTCGCTCGGGCCAGCCACGGAGTCGATGCTGACATGCCCAAAAACCGCTTTCTTTGCGAGAGCCACGTAAATGTTTCCCGGCCCGGTGATCTTGTCCGCCTTCGGAATGCTCTCGGTGCCGAACGCGAGAGCCGCGATCGCCTGCGCGCCGCCGACCTTGTAGATCTCGTCGACGCCGGCCTCGTTGGCCGCGATCAGAGTATTCACCGGAATTTTCCCATCCTTCCCCGGCGGCGTCGTCATCACGATGCGCGGCACCCCGGCCACCTTCGCAGGCACGACGTTCATCAGCACGGACGACGGATAGACCGCCTTGCCTCCGGGCACATAGACGCCGACCGTCGCAAGCGGCGTGATCTTCTGTCCGAGCATTGTGCCGTTCTCTGTGCTGTCAAACCAGCTGTATTTCTTCTGTTTCTCATGATAACCGCGGATGTTGACCAGCGCTTTTCGCACCACATCGAGAAAGCCCGGCTCAACGTCCCGGTAGGCCTCGTCGATCTCCTCCTGCGTGACGCGCACCGTCTGCGCGGAAACCTCCACGCCGTCAAACTGCTTCGTGTATCCGAATACCGCCTCGTCGCCCTTCTCGCGCACCTGCTCCACGATCGCGTTCACGCGCTCCTCGAAGCCCTGATAGCTGGACGGACTGCGTTTTAAGAGCTGTTCAAGTATATTTTTTCTGGTCTCTGATGTCAATTTTATGATCTGCATGGGTTTGCTCCTCCCTTCGAAATCGCCTCATTCAGTCTGGACAGCAGTCCGGCGATTCGCTCATGCTCCATCCGCATACTGACCGGGTTTACCACAACACGTGCAGACAACGGACAGATCTTTTCGAGCACGGTCAATCCGTTCTCCCGCAATGTACTGCCAGTTTCCACGATATCGACGATCACTTCCGAGAGCCCGACGATCGGTGCAAGTTCAATAGAGCCGTTGAGCTTGATGATCTCCACCGTCTGATTCTTCTGGTTATAAAAGTAGTCCTTCGCGATACGCGGATACTTTGTCGCCACGCGGATCAGCTCCTGTCCCTTCAGCAGCTCACGCGCGGACTCCGGTCCACATACACACATGCGACACTTGCCAAAGCCAAGATCGAGCACCTCGTAGATCTTCCGACTCTCCTCCTGGATCGTATCTCTGCCGACGATGCCGATATCCGCCGCCCCGTACTCCACATAAGTTGGAACGTCTGGCCCCTTCGACAGGAAAAAGCGAAGCTTCTGTTCTTCATTTACAAAGATTAGCTTTCGCGAATCCGGATCCTTCATCTCCTCACAGGTGATCCCAATCCGCTCAAACAGCTCCATCGTCTTGCTCGCAAGGCGACCCTTTGTAAGTGCAAACGTCAGATATCTTGTTTGTTTCTCCATATTTAACACATTCCTCTTATTCTATATAATTCACATATTGGCTACCCGGACGCCCTGCACGGGCTTGCAATGTCAGGGCCGTGCGGAAGCGCCCCCTCACATTCGTTCAGCGGCATATCGTCGGAAAGCATTTGAGAACGCTTCGCGTTGCTTTCCGACTCCCGCTCGCGCTTAATCGGGCACGCAGCGGTGCATAAGTTCGCTTGCGCTCACTAAGCACCGGCGGCCCTCAATGATCTGCCCTGACACAGCAAGTCCCTTTTGCCGGGCTGTGCATTAAACACGAAACAACTCGATTGTCGTCTCGCAGTCCGACGCCTGCGCATAAGCGCGGCAGTCCTCCGGCGTGCGTCCAGGCGCGACAAGCACCAGCTCCGCGTTCTTCCCATCGGCACGCAGCTCGGAGGCCTGGCGTACCGCCTCGGCTCGGTGTTCCTCGTCGTAGAGGATCGCGCAGCGATCTTTCGCCTTCTCCTGCGGCGTCTTCTGTCTGGAGAGCGCATTCAAAAGCTGATCCACGACCACCACGAAGCCGACCGCCGGAGCATCTTGTCCGAAATAGCCGAGCAGATCATCGTAACGTCCTCCCTTGATAACCGCGTCGCCGATCCCATAAGTGTAGCCGCGGAAAATAATACCCGTGTAATACATATAGCGGCTCAGCATGCCAAGGTCAAAGGACACGTATTGTTCAACGCCATAGAGCTTCAGCATCTCCCAGACCTCGCGCAGACGGACAACCGCCGAGAGCGCCTGCGGATTGTCAGTCAGACCTTCCGCGCGTGTGAGCATCTCTTCCGTGCCAAACAGCCCGGTAAGCGCCGTGAAAGCCTTCGCGAGAGACTCGCTGACTGTCTGGTCTGAGACCAGCTTGGCTACACCGAACGTGTTCTTGCTGGTAATCAGCTCTTTGAGCTCCGCGACGATCTGCGTGTCAAATCCTGCCTCCTGCGCAAGCGCGTGGAAGAAGCCCGCGTGTCCGATTGTAATCTGAAATTCCTTCAGTCCAGATGCAAGCATCATCTGTACCGCAAGCGCGACAATCTCCGCATCCGCGTCCACACTGTCCTCGCCCATCAGCTCGCCGCCGATCTGCGTCGTCTCCTTTAAGCGACCCTGATAACTCGAGTTGTTGACAAACGCCTGCCCGAGATACGTCAAACGCACCGGCATATTGCTGTTCAGAAAATACTTTGACGCGGCCCGCGCGACCGGCGGCGTGAAATCCGGGCGCAGCACCAGCGTGTTGCCCTCCCGGTCGAAAAACTTGTAGAGCTCCGCCGACGGGATCGTCCCGATCTCCTTGCTAAACACGTCGAAAAACTCAAACGTCGGCGTCTCGATATCGCGGTATCCGTAAGACTTGATGACCGCGTGAAGCCTGTCCTGCAGGGAAAGCTTCTGCTCGCATTCCCTGCTGTATATGTCCCGCACGCCCTCCGGCGTGTGCAAAATCCTCTGCATAGCTCTTCTCCTATGAATATATCTGAATCTTTTTCAAATTTACGGATATATCTTAATATCATCCGCCGCCCGTGTCAAACTTTTCTTTGCTATCCCGATAAAGTCGAACAAAGAGCTCGTCTACACGATATCCGGCTCATGCATCCTCCCGCGCGTCCAGGTCGATCTGCAGCGCATCCAGATACGGGACAAAGAAGCCATGATGCGGCTCGATGTAGTAATCTTGATCCAGCTCCTCATAGCGGAAGCTTTTGCGCCCACCCTCCTGTGCGCGGTTCCAGAAGCGCATCATATCGCGGTACGGCAGATAGAAAAGCTCATTGCGCATCGTATAAAAGAGAATCAAGAAAGAGACGCCACCCTGCTTCTCGAACTGCGTCATGAACTCCACCTGATGCGGGTGAATATTCTGCAGCGCGAAGGTGTCCGATGTACACTCCTTCGCGTCAAAGCAGACCGGAATTCCCTGCACCGCGCCGATATAGTCTACCGTACTCTTCTGATCGAAATAAGCCAGCGTAATATGCCGACTGTCCTTGTCAATCTGAAGCGGCGTGATCGGTGTAGGCACCTTCTGGATCAGCGCCAGCCCCTTCTCCAGATACAGCTCGTTTGTTCGGTTGATCAATTCCTCCAGCGTGGAGCCCCGAAGCCCCCGCGTCTTCCATGTCGCCATAGCTCTCCCTTTATTTTTCAGCCTGTCAGTTCTGTTTTCCCTTATTATGCCTTTCCTGCCTGTTTTCGTCAAGCCAGAAAGAAGATGCTTTTTGTTGTAAAATCCGGACAGCTATATTATAATGTCGATGTATGTTTATAATTTGGAAGGTGAATCTGCTATGCGGAAAAATCGCTTTGAATATCAGGCGCAGTACATGATCGGACTCGTCTCTATTGTGATTATTATCCTGCTGTTTCTTAATATCCTCCTGGGACTTGCCCAAACTGACAAGGCGGATTTCTATCTGCGGGACACTTCCTACCAGAGCTTCGGCTGGGAATATGAAATTCTCTCGGACGGGGATGTGACGGTCGAAACGCCGGAATTTGGCGCGTATGACGCGATCTCCTTTCCTGAGAAATCCATACAAGCCGTGAGCATCTCGCGCGTCATGACGGAGGAAATCCCGCGCGCGCCGGAGATCGAGACAGTACACTATAACTACCAGTTGATCGAGATTTTCCTGGACGATCTTCTGCTCTTCTCCGAGCTGCCAGATGGAGAGCGAAACGAAGAAGGGTTCCTGCTCCTTGACGGGACGAACCCGGTTATTCAGAAGAAAGCTTCGCTGAAGCACGAGTTTTACCCGTATGGAAATACGATGCGTCTTTCTCTCCCGGACGATTATCAGGGCAAAACTCTGAGGATCATTACCTACTTTTTCGGAGAAGTGCCGATTTTCGGAGAAGTGCCGAATTATGAACCTGTCTACCCGTCTCTGGGAAGCTATGAATCCAGATACGCCCCGTACCTGGCGGATCTCGTGATGCCAATCGCGGCCCTGATCCTCTACGCCGTCTGCATTGTTCTCCTGATCGTAGTGTTCGTGCTGGACATTCCAAACGGCAGGAAAGATGTGCGCATCTTTCTCCTTGCCCTATATTTTCTCTTTTTGTTTATCTACACGTTGAAGGGGCCGACCGTCAGCGTCGTCGCGGAGACAGACGACCATGCGGTGGTTCAGATCCTCGGAGAGTATTATATCCTTCCTCTGTGTCTCTACCTCGCGCTGCTTTTTGGCGACTGGAAGCGCTGGCTACTCCTAGGCGGCACAGCTGTCTGGAGCGTGTACATCGCCCTTCAGCTGAGGACGACCGCAGGAAGCGGTTATTTCGCAGCGGATGCCGAAGGCAAGGGATCTTTCCTGCTCGCGCTGCTGTTTCTGCTAGTCTTTCTCCTCGACTTCATCGTCTGCAAAAGAAAACAGGTCGACCGAAAACGCGCGCTCATGTATGCAGTTTTGGCGATGACCGTCTTTGCGCTGTGCGTTTTCTCGGAGGCACGCCGCGCATACAATGGCGATATACTCGAATGTCTCGAGCTCGTCTTTTCTCTGGCGTTTGCCGGATATTTTATCGCACTGATGTCGCTGATACAGAATACCTGCGCGGCGATGGCGATCATTGTCCTCGTGGTGGAATTCCTGCGAAGAAGTACAGAGACCCGGACTATGGTCACCGTGCTGGAGGAGCGCAGCCGCGCCACACGGGAAGAATATCACCGGATGCTGGATGCGGAAAACGCGACCCATTCCCTGCGCCATGAGATGTCGCATCACCTGACCGCTCTCATGGGATTTCTCCGAGAGGGTGAAAACGAACGCGCAGAAGAATACATTGCATCCGTTGTGAAAGAATTGAACGGCCTGCCCGTATTCCGCTACAGCCAGAATACAATCGTGAATGTGATTGCCGGATCCTATCTGGACCGCGCGGCGAAAGAGGGAATCCGGATCGAACACAAGCTTTCTGTGCCGGAAACACTGGCGATCCTTGACGAGGATCTCAGCGTCTTCCTCTCCAATATGCTCCAGAACGCGTTGGAGGCCTGTGAGCGCATGGCCCCGGCCTCCGAGCGATACATTCATATCAATATGAACGTACATGGAAATTATCTTGCAATCGGCTGCACCAACAGCATATCTCCAGAGCAGGAAAAGGCTTCTGACAGCGCACCGCAAAGTCAAAGGACAGGTCGACGCCATGGACACGGATACGGGCTGAAGGCCATGTCGAACATCGCAGAGAAATACGGAAGTATCCTGAATATCGAAAAGGATTCCAGCCGGTTTTCCGTCAAAACGATCCTGAATCTGAAGCTGATCGACCGGAAGGAAGAAGCCTGAAGAAAATATAAAACATGATTTTATTGCTGAGTGCCGATATAATCCCGAATCCCTGAAAGCAGCTTCCGATAGTCACGCATCAGCTGTTCATGGTTCGCTTTTATAAATTCATGATCGCCTTCCCGCGCCGCCGTCTCAAGGGCAAACGCCTCATCGGCGAGCGCGCTGGCGCCGATCGTGCGGGATGCACTCTTCAACGCATGCACCTTGGTCAGATAATTCTTCCAGTCTTCCTTCTCTCTGTACGCATCCAACTCGTCCGCCGTGCTGTCGGCAACATATTCCTCAAGCATCTCGCGATAGAATTCCTGATCGTCCGCACAGTAGGTGAGCCCGACCGAGAGATCGATGCCCGGAATCGGGCCATTGTCGGCGGTCGCTGTCTCCTCTTCCTGAGAATTATTCGTAGTCTGTCCTCCAGCAGCATCCGCAGCATCCGGCCCCTGCTGCAATTCCGTGTCATCCTGCTTTGAAATGCTTCGCTTCACATCTTCCGCTGCGGATCCACTCGATTCGGCCGCCGATGTCTTCTCCTGCTTCTTCGTCCCGCCCGCAGTCTTAGTGATCTCACGATAGCTGACCAGCTCCGGCGGCAGATGCTTCGCGAGCTTCTCCTCGAGCTCCTTCACCGCGATCGGCTTCGAAATATAATCGGTAAAGCCCTGCCGCAGGTATTCTTCCCTCGCTCCCACGATCTCGTTCGCCGTCATCATGATCACAGCCGTATCCTCCGGCAACAGCTTCTCCTCGTGCAGCCGGACAAATGTCTCAATCCCGTCCATCTGTGGCATCATATGATCCAGGAAAATAATATTGTATTTCGCTTTTCTCACGAGCTCAATACATTCCATACCGCTGCCGGCCGTATCAATCTGCACGCCGTTTCTCCCAAGCAGATTGCGTGTCACGCGCAGATTGACCGCGTTGTCGTCCACCACCAGGACGCGGGCGTCCGGCGCATAGACATACTGCTGCTTCCTCTCCCGCCCGATCAGCTTCTGGAAGCTCTGCCGGTAGTCTCCGATCTCCCGTGAGGACATCACCTGCTGCACCAGTTCAAAGGAAAAGACAGAGCCTTCCCCATAGACGCTCTCGACCTTCAGCTCGCTCCCCATCATATGCAGAAGATTCTGCACGATCGGAATCCCGAGCCCCGTCCCCTCAATGTTGCGGTTTCTCTCCTGATCCAGTCTCTGGAACATGCCGAAAAGGCGCTCCATATCCTCCTCGCGGATGCCAATGCCGGTATCCTTTACCTCCACATAGAGGGTGATGTCGTCTCCTTCCCGACGCCTGCCCTCGATTTTCAGAGTGACGCTTCCCTCCTGGGTATATTTCACCGCGTTTGTCAGCAGATTGGTAATGATCTGGCGCACGCGCACATCGTCCCCGTACAATTCCTCCGGGAGCGTCGGATCGATCTCAAGCTCCAGTTTGAGTCCCTTTGACTGCGCCCTGTCCGAGATCAAATTTACAAGATTCAGGATCATCATGCTCGTCTCATAAGTCACAGGCTGGATCTCCATCCTTCCGCTCTCGATCTTCGTAAAATCGAGAATTCCGTTGATCAAAGAGAGCAGCGTAGCACCGGCGCTCTGGATCTGCACCGCGTATTCCTGAATATTTTCATCGTTGTTCTCACGCAGGATCATCTCGTTCATGCCGAGCACGGCGTTGATCGGCGTGCGAATCTCATGGCTCATCTGCGCGAGGAAGAGAGATTTCGCCTGATCGGCCGCTCGCGCAGCATCCGCGGCCTCCTGCAGCTGCACGTCCGTCTCGTGCTGCCAGCGCACCATATTGTTCATCAGCAGGACGACAGCCCCGATGCAGGCGCCAAAGAGGACGAGAAACAGCAGCGCGTACCTAAAGACATCGCCGTAGATCATCCAGAAGTCATTCACCACGATAACCTTGAAGTTGGAAAGGCTCTCCTCCATGGAGCTGCACGCCTTCAGCTTCCCGTCATAATCGCGCAGGATCACGATCTTTGATGAATTGTAGATCTTCTCGTACACCAGCTCGTGGATGTTCGGCGTGCCCTCTCCCGTGTACTGATACTCCGGATTCGGGTGATTGATGATCCTTCCGTCCCGGTCGACAAGGAACGCGTAGCCGGTTCCGGAATACCCGTCGCCCAAAATCTCCATCAGAACGTCCAGATAAAAGTCTATCGCAAACACGCCCAGAAACTCACCGCTGTCTGTCTCCACCTTCTTTGAGAAGGTGATGCAGTATTTCCCCGTGCGCGCGTCATAATACGGCTCCGTGATGCTGAAATCGTCTGTCTCTATCGCCCCGACGTACCACGGGCGCTCCTCCTCCACATAATCCTCCTCGGGAACCCAGCCGTTGTTCATCACCATCGGATGGCCGTGCGGGAAATCAGGATTCGCGATATAAGTCGCGGAGATCCCCTGATAGTGCCTGGTGATCTGGTCAAGGTAGACGACCATTCCCTCATAGTCCTCAAGCATCTCCTGCTTTGCGGCCACCGTGTAGGAAAACAGATCCAGGATACTCTTCTGTTCCAGGATCCACGCACTCACCTCGTAGTTGTAGCCGCGCGCCTCCTCCTCGAGTCTGGAACGCCCCCAGCGCGATGTCATCATGGTCGTGATCGTGATCGTCAAAAGCATCGTCAGCGTAAGCGCCACGATGATCGACGTCTCGAACCAATGCCGCTCCTTCACAGTGAGGCTTGCGCGCTTCCGCTCTTTTTTCGCCGCGCGCTTCTGCCGCCTGTTCTCATCGTTCACTTTCTCAAACGGCGCCCGAAAGGTCTCCGGAATGGAAGAAAGGAATTCGTCTCTTAGCGCAAGCTCCTGCTCCGCGCGCGTGCGCTTCCGGCAGGCGTACAGATAGAGCGCCAGAAAGATCACTACCATGATCACCATGAGAATGAGATTGCGGAAGAACTGGATATAGCTGTCCCGGTAGAGCTGCCTGTTGTTGACACGCAGCATCAGATACCAGCCGTTCTCCGTGCGGTTGCAGAACACCGTGTCCTGCCCCTCGCCGGACATCATGCTGAACGACGCGTCAGAACCGCCGCTCGTCAACGCCTTCGTGAACACACTCTGATATTCCGGAAGCTTGGAGGAAAGCTTTTCTCCGAGCAGAGAGGTGTCCTGGTAACCGACGATCGTCCCGTCTTTGTCCGCGATCAGCGCATCTCCCGAGCCGTCCTCGCTCATCGCCTCCACAGAGGCCTGAATATCCGCGACACTGTAGTCCACACCGATGATCGTCCGTCCGTCTTCAAGGATCTGGGCGACCGTAAAGCACATATTTTCAGTAAAGGCATCGTCATAAACCTGCGAGATGTACACCTCACCGCGGTTCAATGCCATCAGTCCCTTGTACCAGTTCCTGTCCTGGAGTACGTAGCCTTCCGGAACCTCCATGTCGGAAATGTAAATCTGATTTCCGGTCGCGCAGAAAACATTCATGCAGCTGCCGCCCGACAGCTCGATCTCCATCGCCTTCTGATCGCTCAGAAATTCACGGATCTCGTCTGAATCGGCGTTGTTCTCCAAGAGCTCCACCAGGTTCGCGCCCACGCGGACGGCGGCGTTCTGCGCACGCTTCAGCGTCTGCTGCAGATTCGTCACGATGTTCTCCATCCGCATGCTACCGATCTCCTCGGCTTGCCGGGCAGCGAGATCATACATCACGCGCATGTTTACAAACATAATGACCGCAAGCAGCACGATGACGCACGTGACCAGAATGTAATATCTTTTTGAACCTGATCTTCCAGAAGATACCGTTTTATCCATAGCCATTCCTCATTCTTCCTTTTTCCGTCTATCGGATCCGTCCACAGTGCGATCCATCAACTTCAGGCACAGGCAGATTTGCTTCGACCGCGCGAAGTCCAAACAGCTCCAATCACAGTATGCTTTGGCGCTAAGCGTTTACCACCATCGTCTGAATATCATAGGACAAGGTGACGTTCGAACCGGCATAGATCTTGTAGAACTGATTTACCACCCTGTCTGCCACCATTCTTCCGTTTTCGATGTTTGTATCAACTAGAATCACGATATACTGCAGGCTGCTGTAGCGGCTGCCCACGTCCACCATGCGCAGGGAATACGCCGCGGCCACCTCCAGTGTCGACATTGCGTCCTCGCAAACCGAATTGTCTAGATAATCCTGATTCTCACTCCCGATTGTAAAGAGAATAGTCTGCACCATCTGCCCTTTTCGCTTGACACAGCGAGACAGATAATTGTACAGGTTCGGGAACTCCTCATAAGGTACCTTGAACAAGCCGCGGCTCTCATCCATACTGCCCTCCAGCATGTGGCGGATATGATCGAGATCCGTGCCGGGCTTCTGGTTCGGTGTGCCGACAGCGGTGCCTTGATAAAAGCTGCAGGAATTCTTCCCGTTCTTCTTCACAAAATACAGCGCCTTGTCCGCGTTGCTGTACAGGGCGGAAAAGCTCTTGCCGTCGGAAGGGCACAGCGCGACCCCGGCGGAAATGTGCGTGAGATTTTCAAAATTAATATCTACAAGGCTTGCCGCGAAAGCGTCCATGATGTGTCGGATCCTCTCCTGCAGCATTTCTCTGTCCACATCATCCGTAAAGAAGGCGACAAATTCGTCTCCGCCCAGACGACACAGAACATCCTTGTCCGCCACGTTGGAGGACAAAGCCGCCGCAAGCAACTTCAGTATCTTGTCGCCCATCAGGTGCCCATATGTATCGTTTACATTCTTGAAATTATCCAGATCTGTGATCATCAGAGCGCCCCTGTGACCCTCCGCGAGGAGCCCTTCGATTGCCTTCTCGCCATAGCCGCGGTTGTGCAGCCCGGTCAGGGAATCCAGCGCGTTCTTTCCAGAGCCGTACTCTGAGAGAATGCGGTTCAGCAGCGTGCGGTTGTCATCCACGATGTTCCACTGCTCGTTTACCGCGTTGTCGCCCTCTCTTCTGGTCTCCGGCGGGAGATAGAAGCCCTCGTTCAGCATCCCCACAAACACATGGGCAAGATGCGGATCAAACTGTGTCCCGGAGCAACGCTCAAACTCGTTCACGACCTTCAGATCCGGAAGCTTGGTCCGGTAGATGCGGTTGGAGGTCATCGCGTCGTAGGCGTCCGCGATTGCGATGATCCTCGCGCAATACGGGATATCCTCACCAGCAAGACCGAACGGATAGCCTTTTCCGTCGTAGCGCTCATGGTGATAGAGCGCCCCGTCGGCGACGTTCGGGATCATGCGGATGTTCTTCAGAATCTCGCCCCCCGATCACCGGGTGCTTCTTGATCTGCACAAACTCCTCGTCGCTTAAGCGGCTTGGCTTGTTCAGGATCGAGTCCGGCACGCCGATCTTTCCGATGTCGTGCAGCAGACCGATGTGATAGATGTTGCGCACCTCCTCCTCGCTCCAGCCCAGCCGCTTCGCAATCTCCTCCGAGCACTTGGCGACGCGCACCGAATGTCCCGAGGTGTAAGCGTCCTTGGCGTCGATCGTGTTCGCAATCGCCAGGATTGAATTCAGCGATACCTTCTCAAGCAGCTTGCTCTTTTCCTCCAGCTTGCTCTCGAGCTCCACCCGAAGACCGTACAGCTCGATCATCCGCCCGATCCGGCTTTTGACCGTCATCGGGACAAAAGGCTTGACGATAAAGTCCGCCGCTCCCATCTCGAAAAATTCCTTCTCTGTCTCGGGAGCAGAATCCGCTGTCAAAATGATGACCGGAATCTTCTCCCAGGCCGGGTTTTCACGAATCTTTGCCATCGTCTCCGCGCCGTCCATCTCCGGCATGCGGAAATCGAGCAGAATCAGCTTCGGCTCGTAAATTTCAAGAAATTCTAATGCCTGACGGCCCGAATCCGCGCATATGACACGGTAGTCATCCTTCAAGATCCGCTCCGCAAACTTTCGGTTGATCGCGCTGTCATCCACGATAAGGACATCGATCTTCTCTATCTGCTCTGTCATTTTCCTTCTCCTTTTCGACAGTGAAAATTGTGAAAAAACTACGAAAAAATTGCATAATTATAAATAAAATATCATGTTATTCGAAAAAAGACAATCCTATCACACGAATCGTCCTCTCAGGAACACGAATAGACCAAAAGATAACTTGCATTAGAGAAATCTGAGGCGTATGATAAAAAGAAATGCAAAAGAAGGCAGGATAACAACATGTATAAGATCGCTATCTGCGACGATGACGCAGTCTTTCTTAGCTCCTTCCGGCCTATGCTAGAAGATGCTCTGACAAAGCGGAACGTGTCCTATCACGTCTCCGTCTTCTCGGACCCGGACAATTTAAGTCATGCGATGAAGGAAGATGAAAAATATGATCTTCTCTTTTTGGATATCTATTACGACACAGAAAAGGGAATCCAGTTTGCAAAATCCCTGCGCAAGAACAATGACCAGACGGACATTGTCTTCATGACGGCGCTTACCAGCTACGCGTTGGAGAGCTACGATGCGGCGCCGCTTCACTATCTGTTAAAGCCAATCGATCCGGAAAAGCTCGACATTGCGCTGGATCGTTTTCTCGAAAAGAACGCCCCGCAAAAGCTTCACTTTATGACGACGCGGGGACATCTGTGCACACCGATCGATGATATCTTGTTCTTTGAAATCTACGGACATGAGATCGTCATCCATCTCACGAACAATACGAAGGAGATCTGCATTGGCACGCTCAAGGGACTTGAGCAGCTTCTTCCGGATATGACCTTTGTTCGCCCGCACCGGAGCTACCTGGTCAACCTCAAGCACATTGCAGAGATCACACGTTATCAGATCAGGCTTTCGTCCGGCGACCTTGTCCCGGTCAGCAAAAACCTTTTCAACAGCACATTAAACGCTTTTATCAACTATGCCAACCAGAGCAGCATCTTTTTCTGACAGTACACGCCAAAAGAGCTCCGGCTCCGGCGCAGAGAAGGTTCTGTCGGAGAGGTAGCTAAGCGTTCCCTCCATCTGGGGAAATTCTATCCGGCAGGCATGAAGCAGCTGTGCTTTTACCCCGTGGGAGGCTTTATAGCGACGATTGATCCCGGCATTGCCGTACTTCGGGTCGCCCAGGATCGGATGACCGATGGACGCCAGATGCGCGCGGATCTGATGGCTTCTTCCTGTGATCAGATGCACTTCAAGGAGCGTAAGCCCATTATGCGACGCGACCGCGCGGTACTCCGTCTCGATTGGCAAGCTGTCTGGCCTATCCTTCTGTGTCACTGTGACGATATTCCCGGCTTCGTCCTTCCTGAGATATCCCTTCAGATATCTGCTTCCCTCTACTTTCCCAGCGACCACGCAGCGATAATATTTGCGGACCGTCCGCTCCTTCAGCAAACGGCTCATCTCCTGCAGTCCCGTAAGCGTCTTCCCGGCTATCACAATCCCACTGGTGTTACGGTCAAGCCGATTACAGATTGCCGGATGAAACAGCTCCAGCTCCTTCGCTGTGATCGCCCCGGAATCCAACAGATAGGCGGTCAGATACTCGACCAATGAAACATCCTGCGGGCGCGCCTTCTGCGAGAGCAGCCCCGCCGGCTTATTGATCAGCAGAATATGCTCATCCTCGTAGATGATATCCGGAAGCCTTTTCGATGATTTTTCAGAAGATCGGTTCGATACTCCAGGCGCTGCAGCACTTTGGAATTTTTCAATCGTCTCCTCCGCTAAATACAGGCAAACCTCGTCCCCCGACTGCACGATCTCATTTCCCTGCGCACGTTTCCCGTTCAGTGTAATATTTTTCTTGCGCATCATCTTGTACAGGAAACTCTTCGGCGCCTCGTTCAGATACCGCCCAAGCAGCTTGTCGAGACGCTGCCCAGCCTCCCTCGGCGTCACCTTGATCTGTCTCATCGTCCTGTGTCCCCTCCGAACCTATTACAGAGAAATGGCAAACAGTGTGTGCAGGATCAATTCCTCCCGCGACAGCTTGGGATAACGCTCATCCGGGGTAAATTCGATGCCCTCGCGATAATGCTCCGCACGTCCCGCAAGCTCCGACACGCGCTGCAGATATTTTCGAAAATCCTTCATCACCTTCGGCTGCACAGAAGGGAATCCGTTCACCGTCAGGATCCGCGAGAGATGCTTCTCGATGTAAGCCAGATCTGTCTTCTCGTCCGGCGTATAGCAGACCAGCTGGTCGCCGCAGACCACAAGCGCATTGACCGGAGTTGTGTGCTCGTACGCCGTAAAAACCAGCTCATACCCTGCCACAAGATCCTTCGCCGCCGCTGAGGCCTCCCGATATTTCTCCTCCGGCATCGATTTCTGCATCAGAATCATGATCAGCCCGACCAGCGACTTGCACGCCGGAAGGCAGCCGAGGATTGCGACAAACGTGAACAAATTCAGTCGCGTCTTCGTCTGAATGTACCCCGTCACATAAATAACGAGTGGGATTGCAAACAGAACGAATGTGATCAGAAAAGTCTTGATTTTTGCGTATTTGATGTAGCCGTAACTGCCCTTTTTCACTTTTTTCATGCTGGTCAGCCTCCGTTTTTCCGCCTTCTCGTTCTTCTTTTCGGCGGCTCTTATGCCTTCTTCTTGTGAATATTGCGAATCGTTCGCTTCTTGCGCTTTCCGGGCGTCTCTGTCGTCTCTGGCGTCTTTGTCGTCTTTGGCGTCCTTGTTGTCTTTGCCGCCTTTCCCCTTCCGACCGGCAGATCCTGCGTGCCCGCATGTCCTGCTTCTGTCCCTCGGCGTCTGACGGCACTGTCCTCTCTCGGCCGGATCAGGCACTCCGAACCGTATCCGATCAGATCCTTCCGGCCGGCAAGGATCAGCGCCTCTTCCACAAGCTCATAATTCTCCGGCTTGCGATACTGGATCAGTGCGCGCTGCAGCGCCTTGCGATGCGGATTCTTCTCGACGTAGACCGGTTCCATCGTGCGTGGATCCAGGCCCGTGTAGTACATACAGGTCGATATCGTGGACGGCGTCGGATAAAAATCCTGCACCTGCTCCGGCATATGTCCGGTCTTTTTCAGATAACAGGCCAGCTCAACCGCATCCTCCATCTCACAACCCGGGTGTGATGACATCAGATACGGCACCAGATACTGATCCATCCCACAGTCACGATTGATCTCTTCATATCGGGTGACAAATTTCTGGTAAACGCTGTGCCGCGGCTTGCCCATCTTGTCGAGCACCCGATTCGAGACATGCTCTGGCGCGACCTTTAGCTGCCCGCTGACATGGTGTTGAACAAGCTCCCGGAAAAATGTGTCCGACCCATCCGCCAGCAGGTAATCAAAACGGATGCCGGAGCGGATGAAAACCTTTTTCACCCGCGGCAGAGCACGCAGCTTTCGAAGCAGTGCGACATAGTCGCTGTGATCTGCGCGCAGGTTTTTGCAGGGAGTCGGAAACAGGCACTGTCGATCTCGGCACGCCCCCTTCTCAAGCTGCTTTTCGCAGGCAGGCTGCCGGAAATTCGCAGTCGGCCCGCCGACATCATGGATATATCCCTTGAAGCCTGGATCCTCCGTGAGCGCACGCGCCTCCTTCAGAATCGATTCATGGCTGCGCACCTGGACGATTCGCCCCTGGTGAAACGTAAGCGCACAGAAATTGCATCCGCCGAAGCAGCCACGGTTGCTGACCAGGCTGAACTTCACCTCGGCGATAGCCGGGATCCCGCCTGCCTCCTCGTACATCGGATGATAAGTCCCGCAGTAGGGCAGATCATAGACATCGTCCATCTCCTGCACGCTAAGCGGCTTCGCAGGAGGATTCTGCACGACATAAACTGTCCCGTACGGTTCCACAAGGCGCTTCCCGGTAAATGGATCCGTATTACGGTACTGGATATAGAAGCTCTGTGCATAATTCCTTTTATCCGCGCAGAGCTCCTCGTAAGACGGAAGGAGTTCATAATCATAAACCGTTTCAAGCTTCTTTGTCCGATAACAGGTCCCATCCACGAACGTAATATCGTGAACGTCGATCCCGGCATTCAATGCATCCGCAATCTCCACTATTGAGCGCTCTCCCATTCCGTAGGAGATCAGATTTGCCGCGCTGTCCATAAGGATCGAGCGCTTCAGCGAATCTGACCAGTAATCGTAATGCGCGAGCCTGCGCAGGCTCGCCTCGATGCCGCCGACAATGATCGGCACATCCCGGTAGGCCTGCCGGATGAGATTACAGTAGACCGTCGCGGCGTAATCCGGGCGCCTGCCCGTCTCTCCGCCCGGCGTGTACGCGTCGCTCTTCCTTCTTCTGCGGGAAACCGCATAGTGGTTAACCATCGAATCCATATTGCCGGCACTCACTAAAAAGCCAAGCCTCGGCCGCCCAAGCGCCATGACACTTGCCGTGTCGCGCCAGTTCGGCTGTGGAATGATTCCCACCGTATATCCGCGGGCTTCCAGCACCCGGCTGATGATCGCATGCCCAAACGACGGGTGGTCCACATACGCATCCCCGATCACATACACAAAATCGAGCTGGTCGATATTTTGTTCCTCAAGCTCCCGCCTCGTCGTCGGAAGAAACCGTCTCTCCATACGCTCTCCGTCATATATTTTTCTCTGGCCTGTCGTCAAAGATCTGCCTTCCTATCCGTCTCTTCAGCCGAGCGTCTCATATCGTCCGTCAAGAACCTCGTCGTAAGACTTTATGTAATAATCCGCAAGGCCGCGAATCTTCTCCCTCTGGTCCGCCGAGAAATCATCCTCCACCGCGCAGACCTTCATCCCTGCGTTTTTCGCGGCCAGAATTCCCATCGGGATATCTTCAAACACAAAGCATTCCTCCGGCGTCACTTTGAGCTTGTCAGCCGCGTGCAGATAGATATCCGGAGCCGGCTTTCCCTTGTTTACCTCACAGGAGATCGTGATGCAGTCGAAACAGTCTTCAACCCGATTCGACGCGAGGCACGCCCGGATCAACTCTCGGCTGTTGCTGCTTGTAATCGCGGTGGATATCCCTCTTCGACGAATTTCCCGCAGAAAAGGAAAAGCGCCTGGCTTCAGCTTCACGCGGTTCGCATACACGTCGTAAGCCATGCGATTCCATTCCGCCTTGATCTCCTCTACCGGATCCGGTATCTTATAGCGCTCTTTAAAATATTGCGCCGTCTCTGTGAAGCTCATGCCCTCGATCGCTCTTTGCATGTCCTTCGTCGGAGCATGTCCAAAACGCCCGAGATATTCGATGTCTATATCCTCCCAGACCCACATCGAATCCATCAATGTGCCGTCCAGGTCAAAGAGGACGGCTTTCTTTCCGCTCAGCATATCATACTCCAATCCACTCATCACTGTATCCTCCGGAAGCGCTCCGAACATATCGTCTGCATACTGCATCTCGTCCCATTGTCTCCTTCGGTTCACATTCTCCAACCCGGATAGTATTTATTCTTGATCCTGCCGTCCGCGCATTTGCCCCAGCCGAGCGCGAAGCCATCTGTGCACACCAAAGTCCACCCAGAATTCACCGGCGGATCCCCCGGTGCGAGGTCAATCGTCTCACCCTTTAGATAACGCACAATGCGCGTGTCCCCAGCAGGCAGATCCAGAACATTCGGATAAGAATTTGCATCAAGCAGCATGGCGATTGCCTGCGATGGCTCAAAGCGGCCACGCTTCAGCGTTCCGGCGAGAATCCCGCTGCGCAGGCAGCGAAGCTTCTGCGGAAGCTGATACGGCGGAAGTAGCAGGCACTGCTCCCCGATCTGTCTGTAAGCACCATTCTTCCACAGACGCTCTGGAAGCCGGCTCAGAAATTCGAAAACCTCCGCAGGGATTCTCTCAGCAAAAGCGGACTCCACCCTGTCTCCGGCTCTGTGCCTCTGGCTCAGCTTCGTGCTGCACGCAGCGGCCGCTCTCTCCTCCTCTGTCTGCAGACCACCATGCTTCGCATTCTCATACCCGTCCGCACGCCTGTGCAGGAGCGCAGCAAAATGTCCCTCGCCCTTCACACGATGCGGCCAAAGACGCACACAAGCTTCACACGGCGCCCTGCCCGCTGCAAATCCATCCTGCTTTGGAATCCAGACCAGCTCCAGCTCCGGATACTGTTCCAGAATCCATTCGATCACAGCCTCATCCTCCGTCTCGGAAAACGTGCAGGTAGAATAGACGATATAGCCGCCCGGCTTCAACATACGGACCGCACAGGACAAAATTTCCTTTTGCAAACCGGCGTAGTACTGCGGGCCGCGCTCCTGCCAGGATTCCGCCAAGCCCGCGTCCCTGCGGAACATTCCCTCGCCCGAGCAGGGAGCATCAACGAGTATCTTGTCAAAAAAGCAGCCGAACGACTCCAGAAGCCGCTGCGGAGTCTCCGCTGTGACACAGCAATTTGCGGCGCCCCAGACAGTCAGATTCTTAAGAAGCGCTTTTGCTCTGCTCGCACTCACATCATTGGCGACGAGCAAGCCTTCACCTCGCAAACGCGAAGAAAGCTCCGTGGCCTTTCCGCCAGGAGCCGCACAGAGATCCAGAACCATGTCTCCCGGCACGACCGGAAGCAGAGCGGCCGGAAGCATGGCACTTGGTTCCTGAATGTAATAGAGTCCCGCAAAATAATAGGGATGGCGCGTGACCGGCTCCTCCCGCTGATAGTAAAAGCCATTATCCGTCCACGAAACCGGACTCAGCTGAAACGGCGCCCGCTCAAGAAAGGCCTCTACCGATATTTTCTGCGTGTTGACACGCAGCCCGGCATATCCCTCCTTCGCATAACATTGGAGAAACTGTTCGTATTCTCCGCCAAGCTGCGAGCGCATCCGTTCCATATAATCCTGTGGTAAATTCGTCATAGCATCCTCATGTCCCTGTCGTGACGTCACCCCGAAATCCGTACGCGCCTCACAACAGGTCAGACATCCCTGTTGATCGACTGCGCACGATATCCCTCCGCAATGTTGTCCAACTCCCTGCTGAAGCGCTTCAGCTGATCGATGTCATCCAACTCATAAATCCGATAAAACTCATCCTGGATCTTTAATACCTCGCGTTTGTTGGCGATTCGGTAAAGATTCTGGATATTGTTCAGAATATCAGAGATCAGCCTGGAATGGATCTGCGACGAATTCTGCGCATCCATGATCTCGCTGCGCACCGCAGACATCTCATTGTCGAGCTGAATGATCGCGTTCGCCGCATTCGTCAGCTTCTCGCGAATGTGATCCGGGATGTTCTTCTTGTACTTGTACTGAAGCGAATGCTCGATCGTCGACCAGAAATTCATCGCGAGCGTACGGATCTGGATCTCCACCTTGATCTGCCGGTCCCCCTCCAGAGTCTGTACCCAGTAGTTGACAATCATGTGATAGCTCCGGTATCCGCTGTCCTTCATGTGGTTGATATAATCGCGCTCATGGATGACCTCCATGTCCGTGCGGCGCCGGATGATCTCGACGACGCGCTCGATGTCCTCCACAAACTGACAGATAATCCGCACACCGGCGATGTCGATCAGCCGATCCTCAATCTCATCAATCGGAATATTCTTCTTCTGCGCCTTCTCAAGAATGCTGGCAACCGTCTTCACACGCCCTGAGACCTGCTCGATCGGCGAGTACAGTCCCCTGCTTCTGTGTTCGTAAATCAGGTGTTCAAATTTGACGATCAGTTCCTTTACTGCCAGATCATATGGTGTCAGAATCTCACGCCATAATTGTATTTCCATAAGGCAAAAACCTCCAGCGGTATTACTGATACAATTTTAGCATATCCGCGCAAAAGATGCAACGAAACGTTTTCGCTGATTTTGTCGGGCTTTCTGTCAAGTATTTGCCGGCAGCTTTTTTCATACAGGTCATTGTCGAGTTTTATACTGTGTCGGCATAGCGAAGGACCCAGTACGGATTGACGGAGAGCTCCGCTTTGGCCTCTGTGCGAATGTAGATTCCCAGGTGCAGATGCACGTCGAATTTCCCTCGCGTCCCTTCCGGGCCATAGCCGCTGTCTCCCATCCTTCCGAGCAGAGTCCCCGCCGAGACTATCTCGCCCACATGAAAGCTCCGACTGTAGCTGTCGAGATGCGCATAATAGAAATACCCGCCCGAGGGGCTGCGGATCCCGATGCGATAACCGCCAAGAGGAAGCCAGCCCACCTTCTCCACGATGCCGTCAGTCATGCTGACGATCGGATAATAACCCCTCAGATTCTGCGGTGGCATCAGGTCCGTGCCCTCATGTCCGCGCTTCCCACCGTAATTGCGTTCAAACATCCAGCTATTCTCATACACAATTCCATCTGAGGCTACCGGAAAACACTCGATATCATTCAAGATCGCACCATACAGCGCGCTGAGCCTGTCATATCCCTGCTGATTGTACCGGAGCATCAGAAGCTTCCACTTCACGAAACCCTCAGTCCGTCCCTGCCCGGGCGGCCGCGCACTGTGCCCGGCGCCCGAGGTCAAAATCGTCATCAGCTCCCCTGGCGGCAATTCGGTATACTGCTGTGCCGCTGTGAGTTCAGCCAAAAGTGTATCTGAAAGCGACAGCTGTCGAAAGCTCCCAGTCTCAGGACGCACGTCGGATAGCTGCCACGCAACAGCTTGCTGAAACAGCACATCAGAGAAATAGACATTCACTGTCATGAGGAAAAGTAGAAACGCAAGGTAACTGCCAAGCTGTCTCATCTTTGCACACCCCGGATTCGTTTTTCGCAACAGTATATGCCGCTCATACCACGTATATTTCCTCCCCAAAAATCATACGATGCAACAACAGCTGTTTTCCGGAGGCAAAATGAAAAAAGTATTCTGGAGCCTGTTCTTTCTGCTTTTCTATCTTCTATTGTTTCCAGTGCGTGCGCTCTCCGACGCAAGGGCAGGACTGCTTTTGTGGTACCACTCTGTGCTTCCGGTTTTGTTTCCTTTTATGCTCCTGTGCAACCTTTTGATTCGCTTCAATCTGCTGGAGCGAATCCTTCCGCGGATCAGTGCACCCTTTCGGTTTATGTTTGGCTGTTCGCAATACGGAGCCTTCGCAATCCTCACCGGCTTTCTCTGCGGCTTCCCGATGGGAGCAAAGATCACCAGCGACCTGCAAAAGCAGGGAAAGATCAGCGAACAGGAGGCATACGTCCTATATGGCTTTGTCAACAATCTAAGTCCGTCGTTTATCCTCTCTTTTCTCGCCGCAGATCAGATGCAGCTTCCCACCTGGGGTGGACTCTTTCTCTGCAATATCCTCGGCTCCGCGCTCCTTTACGGATTTTTCAGCTCCAGAAGTCTGCGCCGTCAGCATTCATTCCCGTGCAGTATGCAGTCGCATGGCATGCCTTCATCCTGTCGGCCATCCTCATCCGGCACAAAAACGCAGCTCTCGTCCTCCAAATTTGACGTACAGGAAAGCTTTCGTCAAATCGACGACTGCATCTACGACACGATCCAGAACACGGTGCGTCTGGGAGCCTATATTGTTATGTTCTCCCTGCTCTCCGGAGCAGTGCTGCTTCTTCCGAGCAAGAATCCACTGCTTCTCTTTCTTACTGCGTGCATTGAAGTCAGCAGCGGTATCCATCTGATCGCCGGTTCCGCGTATCCACTCTACACACGCTACCTGCTCGTGACCATGCTTGGAGCCTTTGGCGGACTGTCCGCACTGGCACAGACTGCCTCAATCGCCGCGATGGATCGCCGATTGCTTTTGCACTACGTAAAAAGCAGGGTGAAAATCACCCTGCTCTCAGCAATCCTTGCTCTCGCGTCTATCCTATGCGTCCGCTTTTGTCTCCTCTGAATCCGTCTCCGGAACCGTCGTGTAGCTCGACGGCTCTGCCTGCGGCGAAAGCTCTGAACGATTCTTGCTCACGATATCGTAGCACGACTGGATCGAATTGATGAAGTTGTTGTATTTCGTGCCCGCAGAGTCAATCGTGTGGCTCATGATCTTCTCCAGATTCTCCAGCATCTCGTCCGTATAGCGAATCGCATTCATGCGGATGCTGTTGGAATCCTCGGTCGCCTTATCCATAATCTCCTGCGCCTGCGCGTTCGTCTGCTCGATCAGCTGATTCGACTGCTGAAGCGCCACCTGCATAACCTCGCTCTCGCTGACGATCTTCTGCGCCTGCGCCTGCGCCTCTGCAATGATATTGTCTGCCTTTGTCTGTGCGTCCTCAAGGATCGCGTCCTTGTTGCTGATGATCTTCTGATAGCGCTTGATCTCATCCGGCGTCTTCATGCGAAGCTCGCGCAGAAGCTCCTCGAGCTCTTCCTTGTTCACGACAATCTTGGTCGAGGAAAGCGGCTGGAACTTACAGCTGTCAATAAACTCTTCGATCTCTTCAATGATTTGTTCGATTCTACTGCTCATAACTTTTTCTCCTTACCTCTTGATTATTTATACTTTGTTTTCCCTCTGTTTCTCCGAAATTCTGCGCTGTATGTGACCCACTACGCTCTCCGGGACAAAACCGGAGATATCCCCTCCGTACCAGGCCACTTCCTTAACGATCGTCGAGCTGATATACGCATATTGGAGTGCCGTCGTGAAGAAAAGTGTATCGATCCCACGATCAATGCTCCGGTTCGTCTGCGCCATCTGCAGCTCGTACTCAAAGTCTGTAACCGCGCGCAGACCACGCACGATAAACTTTGCATCACAGCTTTTGACAAAGTCAACAGACAAGCCGGAAAAGGATTCTATGCGAATATTCGGTATGTGTCCAGTTGCTTCAATTAACATATTAACACGTTCTTCGACAGAAAACAACGGTATTTTTGCATTATTATTCAAAACTCCGACAATTAACTCGTCTACCAGCGCCGCTGCTCGCTCAATGATGTCGAGATGTCCCTTCGTAACCGGGTCAAAGCTGCCCGGATATACTGCACGTTTCATTCGCTTCCCTCCGCAAGTCTCAGAAAGACATGCTTGTTTGTCTTGTATTCTTTTTCACGCAGAATCTCATATCCGAGTGTCTTAGCATAAGAAAAATCTGTCCTGAGATCAGCCTCGACGATGATCGTTGTATCCTCTGTCACAAAGGACGGTCTGTTCCGGGCGATCATCTCAAGCACCGAGCGTTCCAGCTCTCTGCCATAGGGAGGATCCATAAAAATGATCTGAAACGCCTCCTGTCCCTCCAGCCTTACAAACGCTGACAGGACATCACACTGCATGACATCCGCCTGCTCTGCAAGATGGGTAAAAGCCAGATTCGCGCGAATACAGTCCGCAGCCGCACGCGCCGATTCCACGAAACACGCATATTTCGCTCCGCGGCTCAACGCCTCGATGCCGATTCCTCCGCTTCCGCTGAAAAGATCCAGAAATCGAATCCCCTCCAGATTCCCCTGCAAGATATTAAACAGCGTCTCCTTGATCCGATCCGTCGTCGGCCTGGTGTCCTGTCCGGGAACCGTCTTAAGCGGAAGCCTCCGCGCCTTTCCTGCGATCACTCTCATTCATCGTCTCCTGCCGTCCCTGCAATATCCAAACAATTTCGACCTGAATCTACAGCTGTCTGCGCGGCGTTCGGCATATGCTGCAACTCTCACCCTTCACAATTCGCAATCATTATAAAGATTTCATTTACGGCTGTCAATATCAAACATCTATTTTCTCCCGTCTCGCTGTACGCCTGTCTTGATGTATGTCTGCCTCATGTACTGCAAGAAAAAAGGATGCTGCTTTTACACAGCATCCCTTTCTGTTTTCTTTTTTCATCAGTTCACTTCAGTCTGCAAATACCTTACATTCTCGCGCTGCCGGAAGTCTGGCTCATGCCGGACATCTGGCTGGTGCCGGACATCTGGCGCTCCTGCGCCTCAATCATCTTCTTGACCATATATCCACCTACAGAACCGTTCTGCTTGGAGGTAAGGTTTCCGTTGTAGCCGTCCGTAAGCGGCACGCCCAGCTCGTTCGCAAC
>CANRDO010000024.1 GCA_947629385.1 uncultured Lachnospiraceae bacterium | reverse complement strand
CAAAAGTGAATATGGAACAGTAAAACATAAACGACACAAGTAGTGCTTTGCATGTAAATCTGATTACGGTACTTATGTTATCGCTCTCAGAGGCTGCGAGCCTGCCTGTGTCTTTTTTTGTGAAAAAACGGTTCCGTGTTGATCTCAGCCGCGAAAATCAGAAAGAGAGGGAACAAGATATGCCTAAGAATCAGTTTCAGAGAATGGTGTTTGCCTTTCTCACAGTTGTTGTAACCGTCCATGCCTATGTATTTTTTAGCCTGTATGTCGTAAACGGGAATAGCTTAATGGCGGCAAACGGCACAGGCAGCGTCCTTGCCGCGATCAATAAGCAGGGTGGGGTTTCCATGTTCGGGAGGATGCTTCCGATCTGGGCGATCATTCTGATCGAATTTGCCTGCGCGTACACGTTGGAGCTTGCGTTGGGAAGCCCGTTTTCCTTTAAGCTTGCCTCGAAGGTATTTGACCCGCGCAGCACACATCCGGTTTTGTTTGAGACGGCGGTTATCTGCGCGACGGTGGGAATCATGTGCCCGGCGATGAGTTTTCTGGCGGCGTGGATGTATTACCCGTATTATATGGGTTTCAGCGTCGTTACCCTGTTAGCGAACTGGCTCAGGCTTGTGTGCTTCAATTTTCCGTTTGCTTTTTTTTCGCAGCTTTTCTTTATCCAGCCGCTGATCCGAACGGTGTTTAAGAGAATTTTTTCCAATCGTCAAAAATGAGCAAAGTTTATAGCTTTCAATAGCTTTCGAACTTAATGTGCTAAGTCATTACAAATGTATTGACTTAGCATTATCGTTTTTGTTATCCTGACAGCATAAATGAAAATGAACAGATACAGGAGGAAATGGCGTAAATGGCAAGCACGATTCAGGTAAGAGCAAACCCATATGAAGCATTAACGGAGCAGGAAATATTAGACAAGTTAAAAAAATCCCGCGAGCATGCGGCACAGGGCATGTATAAAGAAGCGGCGGAAGTTTCACGCGATCTGAGGGGAAAATATGACTTATAAAGGGGATCTATTTATCATGAAACAATATATCGTAGACGCATTTACCGATAAACCGTTTGCAGGCAATCCGGCCGCTGTCTGCGTCATGGAAAGCTGGCCGTCCGAAGAATCCATGATGAAGCTGGCGATGGAGAACAATCTGTCGGAGACAGCTTTTATCGTGAAGGAAGAAAAGGGCTACCATCTGCGCTGGTTTACGCCGGGAACGGAAGTTGAGCTGTGCGGACACGCGACGCTGGCATCCTCGTATGTGATTCTCAGCTTCTATGAGCCGGACAGCAATGAAGTAAAATTCAACACGCTCAGCGGTGAACTGACAATCCGACGAAGGGAAAATCTGTATGAGATGGATTTCCCAACGTATGAGATGCAGGAAATTCCGGTTACGGACGCGATGGAAAAGGCATTTGGAGCGCGCCCGGTCAAAGCGGTACTTGGACTTGATCTGGTCTGCGTTTTTGATTCTGAAGACACCGTCAGAAATATGAATCCGGATCAGATGCTCCTGACCGGCATTGAGGGTCGAATTCAGAATGCCACGGCACGCGGAACGGAAACCGACTGTGTGTCCCGCAGTTTCTGTCCGAAGCTGAGCATTGCGGAAGATCCTGTCTGCGGTTCGGCGCATTGCCAGATAGCTGCATTTTGGGCAAAACAGCTGAACAAGGAGGAAATTTATGCTTATCAGGCGTCGAAACGCGGCGGTTATCTGCGTTGCAGAATAGAGGAAAACAACCGGATCACCATCAGCGGGGAGGCTGCTTTGGTAGCGGTTTCCGAAATTGTTGCTGAGCTGTAAATCGGGATTTGGAGGAAACTTACATGATCGATTTCATTGCTGAATTGTTTGCGGAGATTGCTGATTTCTTTATTACTTTTTGGGTGGATAATATCATTGACAAGTTTGCTAAAAAGAAATAAGTAAATTCCGGTTGTATAACTAAAATCTTCGTGTTCCCAATTTTATAAAACAGCAAAAGCCCAACTTTAAGGGTCGCGAAAAATCCTGTCAGCAAAGAAGTTGCAGATAGCTATGTGAAACGGATAGAAGCAATTTTAGAAAAACTGATCAAAAAAATTGGCTGTCCCGTGGATTCCTTCGAGGTAAAGGAGCTTGTTGCCGAATATGGATTCGTGATGAAGCAGTTCAGCCAGATGGAAGAGGAGCGGGGAATGATGCTCTCCGTCGCGCATTCCTATCAGGCTTCGATGGTAAAATCAAAAATTGATGAAAAGTACGGGGAAGGAGCCGCGGAATTTTTTACAGAGGCGATTGAGGCGTTTTATAAATAGGAGCGAGGGGTGCGGTAAGCACCCCTTTTGCAGCAGCAAGTTCTAATTTTCTCGAAGGATTGGATCGCTAAGTCCGGCTTAGCGGACAGATTGCCGATCTTTTGCCTTGCGGTATTCCAGCGGGGTGATTTGAAACTTTTCCCGGAACAGTTTTGTGAAGTAACTGCCGGAGGAGAAGCCGCAGTTCATCGCGATCTCCGTCACCGGGAGCCCGGAAGTCAGCAGGCTGTCAGCCGCGACGTTCAGGCGATGATCGATGAGATAGCCAAACGGAGTGGTATGCAGACATTGCCGGAAATTGCGCAGGCATTCCCGGGTGCTGATGTTCGCGGCGGCGGCGATCTCTTCCAGAGACAGCTTTTCCTGATAGTGTTCCTGAATATACAGCATCATCTTTTTGACGCGCGATTCCGCGGGATTTTCGCTGTTTTGGCTCTGCCTTGCTTCCTGGGGGATTTCCTTCATCATCAAAAGCCACGCTGACGACAACTCGTTCCGGGCGATCATCTCATAGCCGTCTTCTTCGGAGTCGACCGCGTCGCAGGAGGTTCGGATATGTTCCAGGATTTTACGCTGATTCGCGTTTTGCAGCAGGAAGGGCAGCACTTCCACTTCCGTGCTTTCCAGGACGGGATTCAGGTATTTCTGTTCAAAGATGCTGCCGCGCGCGCCGCCGAGCAGCGATATGTCCCAGAGCTGTGCGAGGAAGACCGCCTGTGTTTTGGGGAGTCGGGCCATGCGGTGCAGGACGTTGTGGTTCACGAAACAGCCCTCGCCCTCTGACAGTGTGTACTCCTGATGCGCGGTGAGAACCTTCAGGCTTCCGCGGATCAGATACAGAAATTCCGGTTCGCTGTGCCAGTGCCACGGAACCGCGGAGGTACGCCATTTTCCCAGATCGACATAATGGGTGGACAGGGGAAACGCATTTCCCTTATTGACCGGCATTTCCTGCAGATTGTCACTGAGTGTGAGCTGATTTATAATCATATCGCCATTTCCCTTCTGTATTTGTCTGTATAATTACAAAATATGGCTGAATTATTATTTTGTAAAGTTTGATTATGCGATATTATTATAGCACAAGAAAACAGACATGACCACTCAATCTTAGAAAGAAGGGATCAGAATGAAGATCAGATCAATGAGAGAATTGGCGGCGTTTAACGAAATGCTCAACCGTTGCTGCGGGCAGGTATGGATTGAGTCTCCAAACGGGGAGAAGATAGATCTGACCGAGCAATCCACGCGGACCAGAGGGCTTTCCGCATTGCTTGGCGAGAGGGCGGAAGAGTATGAAATCTATGCCCGGAGGCGGGAGGACGAAATGCTGCTGCTCGACTATTTCTGCACATGGGTGCGGAAGACAGCGTAATTTTGTCCTTGATTAGATATGGCCGTTGGCAAAAGTGAATATGAAACAGTTGAATATAAACGACGCAAGTAGCGCCTTTTCCCCTTGTTTTTTGTCCTTATGGGCAGGGAACAAGGGTTTTTTTGTCTTTTACATCCTTTTTACATTAGCGTGATAACGGATTTGATTTTGCGGGATTAACATATAGCTGTACACGAAAGGAAAATAAAAGCAAAGGAGAATTTAAAGATGAAGAAATTTATGACATTAGTCCTCTCCGCTGTTCTGGCGGTATCGGCGCTTGCAGGCTGTTCGTCGAAGCAAAAGGGAGGAACGGTTTCCACCGACGGCTCCACTTCGATGGAGGAAGTGATCGGCGTTCTGGGAGAAGCGTTTCAGGAAAAGTACAGTGGTATGACATTTACTTACAATCCCACAGGTTCCGGCTCCGGGATTCAGGCGGCCAAAGAAGGGCGCTGTGACATCGGTCTATCCAGCCGCAGCCTGAAGGAGGAAGAGAAGGCGGACGGCCTCACAGAGACGGTGCTTGCTAATGACGGAATTGCCGTGATCGTGAACCCGAAAAATGAAGTGGGCGATCTCGATGTAGAGACGATCGCAAAGATCTATACGGGGGAAATCACGAACTGGTCAGAACTCGGTGGAAATGACGCCGAAATCGTTGTGATCGGGCGCGAGGCAGGCAGTGGAACCAGAGACGGTTTTGAATCCATTACAGGCACGGAGGACGCCTGCAAGTACCGTCAGGAGCTTACCTCGACCGGCGATGTGATCACCACCGTTTCCCAAAACCCGGATGCAATCGGCTATGCTTCTCTCGCCGCTGTCAGCGATCAGGTAAAGGCTCTTTCTGTAGGCGGTGTTTCGCCCAGCGAAGAGACCGTCAAGGACGGCAGCTACGTCATTCAACGTCCGTTCGTGTTGGTAACGAAGGATGGCGCAAAGCTTTCCGATGCGGCGCAGAAATTCTTTGACTTTGTGACCTCAGACGAAGCGGCCCCGTACATCTCGCAGGCGGGCGCGGTGCCTGTAAAATAAGATAAAGCGGGAGTGCAGGAATGAAAAAGCAAAATGCATTTGAGAATTTTATTCACGGTATCTTTCTGATCCTAGGACTGATCACGGTCGGATGTGTGTTGCTGATCACGCTTTATCTGGTTGTCGCGGGAATTCCGGCAATCCGTAAGATTGGGCTTCGGGATTTTCTCTTTAACCCAAAGTGGGCATCTACCGCAAGTGAACCGTCCTACGGGATACTGCCATTTATTCTGACAAGCGTCTACGGCACGGCGGGAGCGATTCTGGTCGGCGTACCGATCGGATTTTTGACCTCGGTTTATCTGGCAAAGCTTGCCCCTGCAAAGATCAGGACGCTTGTATCGGGAGCGGTCAGTTTGTTGGCGGGCATCCCATCTGTGGTCTATGGTCTTGTGGGGATGATGGTGCTTGTCCCAGGCATCCGCGGACTGTTCCATATCCCGGACGGAGCGAGCCTTTTTGCGGCGATCATTGTGTTGGCGATCATGATCCTGCCCTCGATCATCAATGTGTCGATCACAGCTTTGGAGGCTGTGCCAAAGGAATATGAGGACGCGTCGCTCGCCCTCGGCGCGACACCGGTGGAAACGTATTTTAAAGTCTCGGTTCCGGCGGCGAAAAGCGGGATCGCCGCAGCGGTGGTGCTGGGGGTCGGCCGGGCGATTGGAGAAGCGATGGCTGTCATGATGGTATCCGGCAATGCGCCGAATCTGCCGGAGCTTTTCGGAAGCGTCCGCTTCCTGACGACGGCGGTGGCAAGCGAAATGTCCTATTCCAGCGGATTGCAGAGGCAGGCGCTTTTCTCCATCGCTCTTGTACTGTTCCTGTTCATTATGCTGATCAATGCGGCTCTGAATTTCTTTTTGAAGCGCAGTAAGGAGTGATGAAAACTGTGAACAGTAAAATAAACGCAAAACGAAAAATCAAGATTGTGCTGCTGCAGGCCTTATGCGGGATCAGCGCGGCTTTCACCTGCGCCCTCGTGCTGTTCCTTATGGTTTACATACTCGCGAAGGGCATCCCGAATCTTTCATGGGAACTGCTGTCCACAGAGCCGAGTTATCTTTCCAGGACGATCGGCATCCTGCCGGACATTTTGAATACGGTTTATATGATCGTCGCGACACTTGTTTTTGTGCTGCCGCTCGGCGTGGGAGCAGCGGTCTATCTCACGGAATACGCCCAAAATAAGCGGATCGTCGCGGTGATCGAATACGCTGCTGAGACGCTTTCCGGGATTCCGTCCATTATTTACGGCCTGGTAGGGATGCTGTTCTTCTGCCAGTTCCTGAATATGCAGACCTCCCTTCTGGCGGGAGCATTGACGCTTGTGATCATGAACCTGCCGACTGTGATGCGCACCACACAGGAAAGTCTGAAGACGGTGCCGCAGTCTTACCGGGAGGGAGCCTTCGGACTTGGGGCCGGAAAATGGCGTGTGATACGCACGGTCGTTCTGCCCGGCTGCATCGATGGCGTCATCACGGGTTGTATTCTGTCTGTGGGGCGTATTTTAGGAGAATCGGCGGCACTTCTGTTTACGGCGGGATTTGCCCATGCGTTAAACGGATTTTTGGAAGGGCTTGGAAGCGCCGGGGCAACGCTGACCGTCTCCCTTTATGTCTATGCGAAGGAGCAGGGCGAATTTGGCGTGGCCTTTGCGATCGCAGCTATTTTGATGATACTCACGCTTTTGGTAAATCTCCTCGCCATGCTTGCAGGGCGCTGGTTTAAAAGGAGGCGGAAACTTTGAATGATATAATAACTGTCCGGGACTTGAACCTCTGGTATGGCAGCGCGCAGGCGCTCCATCACGTCAATCTGAATATCCCCGAAAAGACGATCACGGCGCTGATCGGGCCGTCCGGCTGCGGGAAATCCACCTTTTTGAAAACGCTGGACCGCATGAACGACCTGATCCCAGGAGTGAAGATAATGGGAGAAGTTTCCTACAAGGGAAATGATATTTTCGCTCCCGGCGTCGACGTCAACATACTGCGCAAAGAGATCGGTATGGTATTTCAGAAACCAAATCCGTTTCCGATGTCGGTCTATGACAATATTGCCTATGGGCCTCGCACGCATGGAATCCGCGCCAAGGCAAGGCTGGACGATATTGTAGAGCGGTCTTTGCGGGACGCGGCCATCTGGGACGAAGTAAAAGACAGGCTAAAAAAGAACGCGCTGGGGCTTTCCGGCGGACAGCAGCAGCGGCTTTGTTTCGCCCGCGCGCTGGCTGTGGAGCCGGAGGTCCTTTTGATGGACGAGCCGACCTCAGCGCTCGATCCGATCTCGACCTCAAAAATCGAAGAGCTGGCAATGACGCTGAAAGAAAAATATACGATCATCATTGTCACCCACAATATGCAGCAGGCGGTACGTATTTCAGACCGGACGGCGTTTTTCCTTCTCGGTGAATTGGTAGAGTACGGGGATACGGAAAAAATGTTCTCGAAGCCCGAAGATAAGCGTACCGAGGATTATATCACAGGGAGGTTTGGATGATGAGGACACGGTTTGACGAGCAGCTTAATACCTTGGGACAGGAGCTGATCAAGATGGGGGCGCTGTGCGAAGAAGTGATCTCTCTGGCGGTTTCTGCCCTCATTCAGAAGGACGACGCGCTTGCAGCGAAGATCGCACCGCTCGACCATGAGATCGACGAAAAGGAACGGCAGATTGAAGCTATGTGTCTGCGCCTGCTGCTCCAGCAACAGCCGGTAGCGGGGGATCTGCGGCAGATATCGGCCGCCCTGAAAATGATAACGGATATGGAACGAATCGGAGATCAGGCGGAGGACATTGCGGAAATCCTGCCGTTTTTGAATGACAGAACGCTGCCCGAGCATATCAAGATCCGGGAGATGGCAAAGGCGACCATCAAGATGGTAACAGACAGCGTGGACGCCTATGTGAAGCAGGATACTTCCATAGCCGAAGCGGTCATTGCCTCTGATGACATAGTAGACGATTACTTCATTGACATCAAGAGCAGCCTGATCTCCCTGATCGCGCAAAATCCCACCGAGGGAGAATATGCCCTTGACCTTTTGATGGTGGCGAAGTATTTTGAACGCATCGGAGACCATGCCACGAATATTGCCGGATGGGTGTTGTTTTCTGTTACCGGCGAGAAAGGCGCGCAGCCGCTGGCCGATTGAAAAAGCGCGGAAATATGGTACAATATCACATGAGGAAGGTGAGTCTCTTGATTTTCTGTGTAGAAGATGACAACGGAATCCGTGATCTGATGATATATGCGTTGAATGCCGCGGGCTTTGAAGCAAAGGGCTTTCCGGACGGGGCGTCCTTCTGGGAGGCGTTGCGCGAGGATACCCCGGAGCTGGTGCTGCTCGACATCATGCTCCCCGGCGAGGACGGCATCAGTATTTTGAAATGGCTGCGCTCAGACGGCAATCAGGTGCCGGTCATCATGGCTACCGCAAAGGGAGCCGAATATGACAAGGTGATCGGGCTCGATCTCGGTGCGGACGACTATCTTGCAAAGCCCTTCGGCATGATGGAGATGGTGTCCCGTGTAAAAGCGGTGCTCCGTCGCGTTTCTCCTGTTTCCCGAAATGAGGTGTTATCGCACTGCGGGATACAGATGGACACGGCACAGCACATGGTGACAGTGGACGGGGCGCGGGCTGAGTTTACTTTTAAGGAATACGAATTGCTCCGGAAGTTTATGGAAAATCCCGGTCGGGTGTTTACACGCGACCAGCTTCTCGCGAGCGTATGGGGTGATTCTTACACAGGGGAAACCCGAACGGTGGACGTTCATATCGGTACGCTGCGGACAAAGCTAGGACGCTGCGGCGATTGCATTGAAACCGTGCGGGGCGTTGGTTATCGGCTGGGGGCGGTGAAATGACAAAACGAATTTTTAGATCCATCTGTCTTGTTGCGATCGCGGTCTTCCTTGCATCCGTGGCGCTTTTTCTCTGCGTGCTCTATGATTATTTCGGAAATGTCCAGCAGAATCAATTAAAGACGCAGACCGAGCTGGCGGCGCAGGGCGTCGAGTCTGTGGGCGCGGACTATTTTGAAGGACTTTCCCCAAAGGGATACCGTGTCTCATGGATCAGTGCGGACGGTGAAGTGCTTTACGACAGTGAGGCGGATTCCTCCGAAATGGAAAATCACCTTGCTCGCGAGGAAATCGGGGAGGCCCTGGAATCCGGCTACGGAGAAAGCTCGCGCTACTCTGCAACGCTTATGGAACGCACACTTTACAGCGCGAAAAGGCTGTCCGATGGAACGGTAGTCCGGCTGTCTGTTGCACAGCATACACTTCTGACGCTGCTTCTTGGAATGACGCAGCCCATCCTCATTATCATTGTGATTGCCATCGGCATTTCCTTCTGGCTGGCGCATCGTCTCTCCAAAAACATTACCGCGCCCTTAAATCAGATTAATCTGGACGATCCGCTGAATAACGAGGGATACGATGAGCTTTCCCCGCTTCTTCGCCGGATCGACGCCCAGCAACACCAGATCCGGAAACAGGAAAAGGAACTTCGGCAGAAGCAGGAGGAATTTGAAGCCGTTACAGAAAATATGGCCGAGGGCATCCTCCTTCTGAATACAAAGGGCGTGATTTTGGGAATCAATCGAGCTGCGAGTACCCTTTTCGGGACAGGCAGAAATTCCATCGGCAAATATATTTTATCGGTCAATCGAAACATCGAACTGTCGGAGCTTCTTTCGGGGATAGAAAGCGGTGCGCGGACAGAAAAGATCATAGACCTGAACGGCGGGAAATATCAGCTTGCGCTGAACCCGGTCAGAGAGAGCGGGAATGTCTCCGGCGCCGTACTTCTCCTGCTTGACGTCACGGAGAAAGAGCAGGCGGAACAGCTGCGCCGGGAGTTTACGGCGAATGTGTCCCATGAGCTCAAAACGCCGCTGCATACCATTGCGGGGTGTGCGGAGCTTTTGGAGAACGGCATGGTGCGCCCCGAGGATACGGCGAGGTTCTACTCCCAGATTCGCGGTGAGGCCGGCCGCATGATCGCTTTGGTGGAAGATATTATCCGCCTTTCCCATCTGGACGAGGGTGCGGAAGATATGAAGCGGGAGCGCGTCGATCTTTATGCTCTGGCTGCCGGAACGGTGGCGTCGCTTTCCCGCGAGGCGGAAAGCGCCGGTGTCTCCGTCAGTATTGAGGGCGAAAATACCGATGTCTCCGTCAGCGACCGGGGTGAAAACGCCGATGGTTCCGCCAGCATGGAGGGCGAAAGCGCCGTGGTATACGGCATTCCGCAGCTTCTTGAGAGCATCGTTTATAACCTTACGGACAATGCGATCAAGTACAATCGGCAGGGCGGAACCGTAAAGGTATCAGTAAAACGCCTTTCGGATGGCGTTTGCCTTTCAGTAGCTGATACGGGGATCGGTATTTCGCCGGAGCATCGGGAGCGCATTTTCGAGCGTTTCTACCGGGTAGACAAGAGCCGGTCTAAAGAGCTTGGCGGTACCGGTCTGGGCTTGTCTATCGTCAAACATGCGACCCGCCTGCATAACGCGAAAATAGAACTGCAGAGTGCAGAAGGGGAGGGCACGACAATTACAGTGGTCTTCCCTGTTGCAAAATAAAACATAAACGACACAAGTAGTGCTTTGCATGTAAATTTGATTACGGTACTTATGTTATCGCTCTCAGAGGCTGCGAGCTTGCCTGTGTCTTTTTTGTGAAAAACAGTTCCGTGTTGATCTTAGCCGTAAAGATCAGAATGAGAGAACAAGATATAGTTGAAAGCAGGGGAGTGTATTTGATATACTCAAAAAAGAATCGGCATTCGTTTGTCAGATGGTGAAAATGTGAGATTGAAAGCTGAGGAGGAACGATATGACAGAAAAAGAAAAAATGCTTGCGGGACTGCTGTATGACCCATCTGATCCGGAGTTGGGTGCATTGCTGGTGAAAGCGCGAAAGCTTGCGAGACGGTATAATCAGATCGATGAGGATCGACCAGAGGAAAGGTTAGCGGTTCTTCGTGAACTTTTGCCAAACACTCCATTTTTGCCGAGCTTGCAGGCACCGGTCTATTTTGACTATGGATGCAATACCTATTTCGGCAGGTTCAGCGGTGCGAATTTCAATTTCACTTGTCTCGATGTGTGTCCTGTCCATATCGGGGATAATGTGTTCATCGGCCCGAATGTGACATTGGCCACGCCTATGCATCCTCTTTTGCCGGAAGAACGCAATGTAAGGCAGAGAACGGACGGCAGTTATTACAATCTGGAGTATGCAAAACCGATTCGAATCGGGGACGACTGTTGGCTGGCATCAAATGTCGTAGTTTGCGGAGGCGTGACAATCGGCGCGGGCAGTGTGATCGGCGCAGGCAGTGTGGTTACACGGGACATTCCTCCACATAGCCTTGCGGTGGGGAACCCCTGCCGTGTCATCCGAACGCTGACGGATGCAGATCGAATGAAGCAATAAGAGAGCGTATCCGTTCACACAGATTTCAAATTTTCATCACAAATCTTCCTCAAACACCGGGTATCCTGTCATAGCTGATGCAGTTCAGAAAATGAGCAGGAGGTTTATTTATGAAACGGGAGATACGGTTCACAGCAGTTGTTTTGGCAATGGCGCTTATGGCGCCGCTTTGCGTTTGCGCGGAGGCGGAAGACAGTGGAACTTCCGACAGGGAGTATATCGAGAAAACTTTAAACCTTGCAAATAATGAGGATCAGGAGTGGACTTACTCGGCGGATGCCGACGCGTGGGTGCTCTCCCCGGTATTGGCAGTGGCTTATCCGGAGCTGCCACAGCAGCAGGGAGTGTCGGTATGTGTTCCGGGAGCTTATGTGACCGGTATTGACACGGACGGCGACGGAGCGGCCAATATTGCGGCGGAAAATATTTCCGAAGCGGAGAATGTCTCCGAAGCGGAGAATGTCTTCGAAGCGAAGGATGTCTCCGAAGCGGTGAAAGGGTCGTTGGTCATTGATTATGACGCGCAGATCACCAGCACCAACGGACAGGTTTATACCGCGGCCACCGCTCCTGTCATTTTGAATACCGGCGCGGCGGGTTACGGCTCGCAGAGCAATCAGGCTGCCTCCGCCGTTTACGCCGCGGACGGATACATCAATGTTTCCTGCGGGAACCGCGGCAAGCAGGACAGCGTGACGGATGACGACGGAAATACTTCCTTTACCGGTGATGCGCCGTCTTGTCTGGTCGATCAGAAGGCGGCGGCCCGCTATGTGAAGTACAATATTCTGCTGGGCAATCTGCCCGGAAACGTGGATTATCTTGTCTCTACCGGAGGCTCGGGCGGCGGCGCGCATGCGTCTATGTTCGCGGCGACCTCCGATCACCCGGACTATTACGATTACCAGATCGAAGCCGGCGCGGTTGGAGTGTATAAAAACGAAGATGGTTCCTATTCTACTACCGTCACGATCAATGGTGAGGACTATGAACTATCCGACGGCGCGTGGGGCTGCGTCGCATACAGCGCGATCACATCCCTATACGAGGCGGACATGGCGCTTGCCTTTGAGTATTATCTGGATCCGGAGTATTCCTTTAAGACGCCGTTCCAGAAGCAGCTTGCCGGATATCTGTCCGAGAGCTATATGGATTACATCAACGGGAAGAACCTGTCTGTGGAAGAAAGCGACGTCGGGTTTGATCTGGATGGCGACGGCAAGCTTGACTCGACGGTCGCCCTTACCATCGAATACGATCCCGAGAACCACGCGGATACCAACGGCTACTACGGCACCTACCTCGACCTGTATCTGGCGGAATTCACGCAGAATCTCCAGTGGTATCTGGACAATCTCGACTACGCGCAGGACTGGACGTGGTTTGATGAGGACGGAAACGCGCTCAGCGACGATGCGGTTGCGGCGATGACCGGTGAGGAGAAAGCGAGGGCGTTTGTGGAGGGCCGTTATGCCAAGGGCAGCGCGGGTTTTGGCGGAATGGGAGGCGGCTTCGACGGAGCATTTCCGAAGGGGAAGATGCCGGATGGAGACGGCATTGATCCGGTTGGGAAAGACGGAGATGTGGCTGGATTTGGCGATGGTCAGCCGGGAGACGGGCAGATGTTGCCGGCGCTTCCGGACGGAGAGCAGCCGGATGGAATGGGCGATGAATTGGCTGAAATGAACGGAGATTTCGCGGAAATGGGCGGCGGTCCCGGAGGAGCTGTCCCTGACGGGAAGATGCCCGGCGGCAGGGGAATGTTTGTCGGGACGCCCGACGGAGGCACGACACAGTCTGCGACCGGCAGCGGTGATACGGCGGTCTACGAGTCTTATGCGGACATGGTCGCGGCGTACAAGGCTGATATTCAGGAGGTATATGAGGGCGACCGGTACGGAAATAATATTGTTTCGCTTTATAATCCGCTGAACTATATCGGAGCGGACGATACTTCCGATCCTGTCTGGACAAAGATCGTTATGGGCGCTTCAGAGGGAGATATGTCGATGTTTTCCTCCCTGAACCTGCAGATCGCGTGGCTGAATGCCGGGGTTGACGCGGTGATCGAATGGCAGTGGGACGGCGGCCATGTTCCCTCCGAGATACTGGGCAATTCCTTCTCCCTCTATGTCGACCAGATGTACGGGAAGTATGTGGAAGGTGCGGTCGCGATCGAAAAAGCTGCGGCGACAAAGCAGACGGCAAACGGAACAGCAGAAACGGCGACCGGTACGGATATCAGCGGATGGGTGAACGATGAGGATACGACCGCTGTATCCTTCAGTCTTTCTGACGCTGCGGCTTACAGGACGAAAGGCGCGAGCAAGGCGATGCCTGGTTTTGACGTGATCGATTACGGACAGGAGGATTATGTGTTCGGCAGCGCCGAAAAGGACGCGCGGCACTGGGATACGTATCTGCTTGATATTTTTGAGGAACATGCGGACGCCCTTGAACCGCTGTTTTCTGTGGAGAGTGGGGAGTCGGCGGAAGAGCTTTCGGCAGAGGAAGAACTTTCGCCGGATGAGCAGGCGGATGGCGGGCAGACGCCGCCTGCACTTCCAGACGGTGAACAGCCGGGAGACGGACAGACGCCACCTGCACTCCCGAATGGAGAAAAACCGGGTGATATGGGCGGAGAGCAGCCAGGCGGCATGGGCGGCGGTCAGCCGGGCGGTTTCGGCGGCTCCGGCGAGGTGACACAGGGAACCGCCGCCAACACGCTTGCTGAGGACGGAACATACAACGACTTCGAGTATACTTCTTCCGGTGATGACGAAAACGCTCTGCGGATAGACGGCGCGACAGCTACCCTGGAGGGAATCACGGTGGAGAAGTCCGCAGGCAAATCCTCCAACACGGAGGATGGGGATTTTTACGGAATGAACGCGGCGCTGCTTGCGACAAACGGCGCGACGGTGACGATCAAAAATGCCTCGGTCAGTTCCTCCGCGCAAAATGGAAACGGCGTGTTCAGCTACGGCAGCGGGACGACGGTCAACATTTCGGATTCTACGATCACGACCACTGCGGACAATTCCGGCGGGATTCAGACGACCGGCGGCGGCACGACGAATGCGGAAAACCTGACCGTTGAGACCTCCGGGAATTCCTCAGCGGCGATCCGCTCCGACCGGGGCGGCGGAACCGTGAATGTGGACGGCGGCAGCTATACGACAAACGGATACAATTCGCCCGCAGTGTATTCCACTGCCGCGATCACCGTGAAAAACGCCGCGCTTACCGCCAACAATTCCGAGGCGCTTGTCATTGAAGGAAAGAATTCCATCGCGCTTGAGAACTGTACCGTAATCGGAAATATGAGCGATACAAAAGGCAGCAGCTCGGATGAGAATGTGCACAATGTGATGATTTATCAGTCCATGTCCGGGGACGCCGACGTGGGAACCTCTGAATTTACCATGACCGGCGGGATGCTGATTTCTGAAAACGGAGATATGTTCTATGTGACAAACACCCACTGCGCTGTGAACCTCTGCGGCGTGGAGCTTGTCAATCAGGACAGCGACGCTTATCTGCTGAACGTGAGCGGCAATTCCGCGTCCCGCGGCTGGGGCACCGCCGGAGCAAACGGCGGGCAGGTGGAATTCACCGCGACCGATCAGACGATGAACGGCGATATCATAGTCGATACTGTCTCCACCCTGAACCTGACGCTTGCCGGAAACAGTGATTTTACCGGCACGATCAACATCGTTGACAACGCGCAGGGCGGCGCGGCGGTCGGGGACAATGCGGTCGTTACCGTGGAGAGCGGAAGCGTCTGGACGTTGACCGGAGACTGCTCGCTTACAAGCCTGACCAACCAGGGGACGATCGATTTCAATGGATATACTATCACATTGGCGGACGGAACTATGTTGAGAGAAGAATAGGACGGGGTGGATGCCGCCACCTTTGCGCTGCCGGCACACTCGATCGCGACGGCGGTGTATGGGAGATAAACTATGAGAAAATTTCGCATTCTAAACGGACAGATATTTGACGAAAAGGGATCCTTTCACGAGGATTCCCTGTATTTTTTCGGAGAGCGGATCGTGACGGGGGAAGAATATCGGGCGCTGGAGGTTCCGGAGGAGACGGTGGACGCGGACGGCGGCTATGTGGTTCCGGGATTTACGGACATCCATTTCCACGGCTGTGCCGGATACGACTGCTGTGACGGAACGGCGGAAGCGCTTCGGGAGATCGCGCGGTATGAGCTGAGCCGGGGGATCACTTCCATCACGCCTGCCACGATGACGGTTTCGGAGGAAAAGCTGATGCAGATCGCGCGGGCGGTGCGGGAAGTACAGGCGGACGGCGCCACCCTGCAGGGACTCTACATGGAGGGGCCGTTCATCAGCGAAAAGAAGAAGGGAGCTCAGAAAGCGGACGACATCCGGAAGCCAGATCTCGCGCTTTTTGGTCGACTGCAGGAGGCGTCCGGCGGGGCGTTTAAGACTGTGGCGCTCGCCCCGGAGACGGAGGGAGCGATGGAATTTATCTGGGCGCTCTCGGGCAGCGTGACCCTCTCGCTCGCGCACATGACGGCGGACTACGAGACGGTATGCGAGGCATTTCGAAACGGCGCTTCCCAGATAACGCATCTGTACAACGCGATGCCGCCCCTGTCGCACCGTGAGCCGGGGCCGATCGCTGCGGCTGCGGACTTTGAGGGATGCCGGGCGGAGCTGATCTGCGACGGCGTTCATATCCATCCTGCGGTGGTGAGGGCGACCTTCCGCCTGTTCGGGGACGACCGCATCATCCTCATCAGCGACAGCATGAGGGCGACCGGCATGCCGGACGGAGAATACGAGCTCGGCGGGCAGAGAGTGTTCGTGAAGGGAAGGCGTGCGCTTCTCGCGGACGGGACTCTGGCAGGCTCCGTCACGGATCTCGCGGACTGCGTGCGCGTCGCGGTGAAGGAGATGGGGATCCCGCTTACCAGCGCTGTCAAATGCGCCGCGGTCAATCCGGCGAAGGCAATTGGCATCTACGGGGAGTACGGAAGCCTGACGGCGGGCAAATACGCGGACCTGCTGATCCTGGATCGGAATCTGGAGTTGAAAGAGGTGTTCCGGCACGGCGGCAGGAATTGAAAAAAATGGAAAGCAAAGGAGGATTGTTATAGAATACACAGCATCGTGAAAGTTTTTTCCTCTGAAATGTGGCATGCTTCAGGCTGCTGTGCGATACCGTGACGCTGTGGTGCGTCACGATCCCGCTGGGCTGCCTGTGCGCGTTTCTCTGGAAGCTGCCTGTGCCCGCGGTATATTTTGTGCTGAACCTGGATGAGATCGTGAAGCTTCCGGTCGTATACCGACATTAAACGTGGTGGTGTTCGGAAGCCCCTGCAAGGTGTACCGCGAGATCGACGAGCGCGACGAAGTGTATTATTTTAAAGACAGACGTTTTGACGATCAGCCGGAGTAAAAATCCGGCTGATCGTTATGGTGGCACATAAGGAGCGCATATCGCCATATCGCCCGAAGATCGTGCGGCATATGGGATTTGGAAGAAGGTGATTAAGGTGTCCGCTTATTGTCGGCATGGTGCTTCATAAAGGATCCACTTGTATATCTATTAGATAAATTAGAATACATAATAGAAAGGCGGCGATATCATGGTGGCAAAAACTGCAAACGTTCTGGCGAGAATTGAGCCGGATGTAGAATAACAGGCAGAGGATATACTGAACCAGTTGGGTATTCCTGCTTCGGTTGTTATAAATATGCTTTATAAACAGATCATTATCAAAAAAGGAGTGCCTTTTCCGGTATCTTTGAGCAAAGAGCTGCTGGCTCAGGATGAGATGGGAAAGGACACATTTAATACGATGATGGCAAAGGAACTTTCGGAGGCAAAAGTAAATGATAGCCGACCGGTCGTGGACGCGATTGCAGATCTTAAGCGTGATATTAAGGAGTGGACAAGTTGAATGTTTTTGAGGTAAGAACAACACATCAGGCCGAGGATCAGATGCGTGAAATTACCATTTCAGGATTTCCAGCAATCTCTGCGCAACCGGTGTAAATACCTGATGCTTTTTCCAGATCAGATAGATCCCGGTCTCCAGGCTTGGGGTGAGCGGACGGAACACAAGTCCGCTCTTTGGGCTTGTGTCGATCAGGTGCTGAAAGGTCAGGAGATAGCCAAGCCCCTCTCTCACAAAAAGAGCGCCGTTATAGGACAGGCGAAAGGAGCCTTCCAGGTGAAGCTGATCCATGTGGCTGCCGCACCATCTGGGAAGGTCGTGGTTCCAGCCCTGCTCGGAGCAGAACAAAGGAAGACCCTTCAGATCTTCGACAGAAACCGCCGCATTTTTTGCCAGCGGGCAGTCGGCGGGCATGACGATGCCCCAGAGATCGGCGCCCGGAAATTTCAGACAACGGTATTTTGCAGTGTTGGGCTCCTGCGCCAGCACCGCAAAATCAATGATGCCCTTGTCGAGCTTTTCCGTCACCTGTTCCGTATCTCCGCTGGTGATATGGTAATGCAGGTTCGGGCAGATTTTTTTCAGCTCTTTGATCGCGGCGGCGAGATACCGGATCTGGTAGGATTCCGCCAGACCCAGATAGAGATCGCCGCCTGCGAGATCGTCCATCGTGTGAAATTCTTCCGTGATCTTGTCCGCCATTTTGACCAGATCTTCTGCGCGCTTCCGAAGGAGAATGCCCTCCTCGGTAAGCTGAATGCTGAAGCTGTGCCTGAGAAACAGCTTCTTTCCGAGCTCATCCTCCAATGCTTTTAGCTGCTTGGAGAGCGTGGGCTGAGTGACGTGCAGCAGCTCCGCCGCGCGTGTCATGTTTTCTTCCCTCGCGACCGCGAGAAAATACCGCATGGTTCTCAGTTCCATAGCCGTCCGCCTTTCTCAAATTTCGTTACTGTTCAGACCAGGCCGAAGCACTTGCTGCTGAGGCCGTAAGGAAGTGATTCAGGCGGCAGTTTGGGCTTCGCGAAGCGAATTTGCACGCCCAAACTGCTCATTACTGGGCACGAAGTGAACAGTAATGAAATTCTTAAAATTCATATCATGATATAAATTATAACTATTCGCGAAAAAGAAATCAAGGGACTATAATAAAATCAAGGGACAGTTTGTCCTATGTTGTTATTGTTCAGACCAGGCCGTGATGAGGCCGTAAGAACATGAAACAAGCGGCAGTTTGGGCACGCATATGGAAAAGAGCAAAAAGAATCATGAAAACAAACAGGAAAGGACGGTATTAGAACATGGCAAATGTTGAGAAACTGGAACTGACACAGGAATGGGATAAAACATTCCCGAAGAGCGAAAAGGTAAACCATCGGAAAGTGACGTTTGTGAATCGCTACGGGATCACGCTGGCAGCGGATGAGTATGCGCCGAAAAGCGCGTCCGGCAAGCTCCCGGCGATCGCCGTCTGCGGACCGTTCGGCGCGGTGAAGGAACAGTGCGCAGGACTCTACGCGCAGACGATGGCGGAGAGGGGCTTTTTGACGGTCGCATTTGACCCCTCGTTTACGGGGGAGAGCGGCGGCAATGTTCGCTATATGGCGTCGCCCGACATCAACACGGAGGATTTCATGGCGGCGGTGGATTACCTGTCCCTGCACGAGAGCGTGGATCCGGAGAGGATCGGCATCATCGGAATCTGTGGCTGGGGCGGCCTCGCGATCAACACCGCGGCGATCGACACCAGGATTAAAGCGACGGTTGCTTCCACGATGTACGATATGGCGAGGGTGAACGCCAACGGCTATTTTGACACCGAGGACAGCGAGGAAGCGCGTTACCAGAAAAGGGCAGCGATGTGTGCGCAGAGGCTTGCGGATCTGAAAGCGGGCGAGTACGCGCTGGGCGGCGGCGTGGTCGATCCGCTGCCGGAGGACGCGCCGTTCTTCGTAAAGGATTATCATGATTATTACAAGACGGATCGCGGCTACCACGCCCGCTCCCTAAACTCCAACGGCGGTTGGAACGTGATCGGCTGCGAATCCTTCCTGAACCAGCCGATCAACCAGTACAGCAACGAGATCCGCAGCGCCGTCCTGGTCATGCATGGCGACAAGGCGCATTCCTGCTATTTTGGGAAAGACGCTTACGCTGCCATGACAAAAAACAGCAAATATACGGGGAACAAGGAGCTGCTGTTGATTCCGGGTGCGGTGCATACTGACCTGTACGACGGCGGCGGAAAAGACGCTATTCCGTTCGATAAGCTGGAGGAATTCTTCCACAAATATATGAAATAAGACGGTGAATACCATACATCGAAAATATTTTTATGACCGAAGAATCATCGTTTATGGATGGAAAACCCTGGTCTGTATGGAGGATTTTCATGAAAAAGATATTGATTATTTTTATGGCGCTTATGTTTATGATGAATGTCGCTGCTTGCGGCTCGGCCGGTCAGGAATCAGAAGCATCAGAAGCAGAATCGACATCCGTAGAAACGATCCGGCAGACAGAAAGCATATCCGAACAGACGGAATCGAATGATTTGAAACGTGTGGCATCGGATGAAAGAGAAGAAACGGAGGTTGATACAGCAATGAAAATGAAGGTTCAGATTGGAGATCAGTCCTTTACCGCAACGCTGGAGGATAACGCCGCAGTACGGGAATTGGTCGATATGATGAGAGAAGCGCCGGTGTCCGTCGATATGAGCGATTATTCCGGCTTTGAAAAGGTGGGTTCTCTGGGACGGAGCCTTACCACGGACAACCGCCAGACCACAACCGGCGCGGGCGACATCGTTTTGTACAACGGCGATCATATCGTGATGTTTTACGGTTCGAACTCATGGAGCTATACAAGGATCGGCCACATCAACGATCTGACAGGATGGGAGGAAGCACTCGGTGATGGCAGTATCACGGCGGTGTTTTCCGTTGAGGAATAATGTCCATCGTAAACAGATATTATTTTGGTTCGCGCTGTAATTGACTTTGATTCTAGCTAAGCACATGGAATTTTAAAACCCGCAGGTACGTTTGCGCCTGCGGATTTTTGTACAAACATGGAGCAGATTGGCATACTCTTTTACATCCGCAAAATTTTGTAGGCTAAAATGGAAAACTGTAGTATAATGTTTTTCATAAGCAAGATTTTGGCTGCATAATAAAAAACAGGAGGTACTCACATGAAGAAATTTGCTGCTTTGACACTTCCGCTTATCCTTTCCGCGCTTTGGCTGCCCGCTATGGCCGCTGAAGATGCGACTGAGGTTACGAGCGCGGAGCAGGTCACGATTCTCTACACCAACGACGTGCACACATATATCGACGGCGAGCTCAGCTATTCCCTGGTTGCGCGTTACCGCGACACGTTTGACAACGTGCTTCTGGTGGACGCCGGAGACCACATTCAGGGAACGGCCTACGGCTCCATGGATAAGGGTTCGTCTATTGTAGATCTGATGAACGCGGCGAAATATGACGCGGCCACATTGGGCAATCATGAGTTTGACTATGGCATGGAGGGTGCGCTCGCCACGATCGAAAAGGCGGAGTACCCATACCTGTCCTGCAACTTCTACCATGAGGAGAACGGCGAGAAGGGTGAGAATGTGCTCGATTCCTACAAGATATTCGAGGTTGGCGGGCAGAAGATCGCGCTGATCGGCATCACCACACCGGAATCCTTCACGAAGTCAACGCCTGCCTATTTTCAGGATGAGAACGGCAATTACATCTATGGCATCGCCGGCGGGAACGACGGCAGCGATCTGTATGATACGGTGCAGGAGACAATCGATGAGGCCTCCCAGGAAGCGGACATCGTCATCGGACTCGGGCATCTGGGCGTAGATCCATCCTCTATTCCGTGGACGTCCGAGGAAGTTATCGCGAACACGACGGGCTTTGACGCGTTCATCGACGGACATTCGCACACGACGCTTCCGATGGAAGTAGTGCTCGATGAGGAGGAGAACGAGGTCGTCCTGACGCAGACCGGTTGCTATTTCGGCGCGCTCGGACAGATGACGATTTCTCCGGAGGGCGAGATCACGACCGAGCTTCTCGAAGCGGACAATGTGAAGGCAAGGCTTTTTGACGGTTATATGGCGCAGGCGGCTGCGGGCGAGTCTACGGAGGCTGTCATCGCGGATGAGACGGCTGACGCGGTCGCTGAGGTTGAGAGCGCGTGGATCACGCAGGTGAGCGACGAACTGGGGCAGGTGATCGGCACCGTCGATGATGTGCTTGACAACTTCGACGCGGACGGCAATCGTCTGGTGCGCAGGCAGGAGACAAACTCCGGCGATTTTACGGCAGATGCGCTGTATTACTTGTTTGACAAGACAAATGTGGTGGACGGCTACCCGGTGGACGTCGCGGTTATGAACGGCGGCGGCATCCGCAACGAGGCGATCACTGGTGATATCAGCTACCTCACCTGCAAGAACATGCACCCCTTCGGCAATGTGGCCTGCATGATCGAGGTGACGGGGCAGCAGCTTCTCGACGCTCTGGAGTTCGGCGTGCGCGGCGTAGGCGGTGGAGAGGAAAGCGGCGGTTTCCTGCACATCGCGGGTGCGAAATACACGGTCGACACGAGCGTTGAGTCCACGGTCACGATGGACGACAAGGGCGTGTTCACAGGCGTTGCGGGCGACTACCGCGTGAAGGACGTGCAGATCCTCGACCACGAGAGCGGCGAATACAAGCCTTTAGATGTGAATGCGAAGTACAATCTTGCGGGCTACAATTACACGCTGCGCGATCAGGGCGACGGATTCACCATGTTCGACGGCGCGACGAATATCATCGACTATGTGATGGAAGACTATATGGTGCTCGCGAATTATGTGCAGTCCTTTGAGGATACCGACGGCGACGGTCTGCCGAACGTGACAGGTTACGCAGATGTGAATGGCGAGGGTCGTATCACGATTCAGTAACGAATCGGCTTAGATATAAGAAATTTGATGCGACATCTTACTGAGCGAGAGAGGAAAGGACGGTCACAGGATGGACGGAAAAGCATTATTACAGGAAGCGACCGGAGTTCAGGAGAGAATTCAGAAAATCCGCAGGGAGCTGCACAAAAACCCGGAGATCGGATTTGAGCTGCCCCAGACAAAGGCGTTTGTCAAAAAGGAACTGGAGGAGATGGGCTATACCCCGCAGGAGATGGGAAAATGCGGGCTGGTCGTACTGGCCGGGGGAAAGCATCCGGGCAAGACGATCCTGCTGCGCGCGGATATGGACGCGCTTCAGATTCGGGAGGAGGCGGACGTGGAGTTCGCGAGCCGGATCGAAGGCAAGATGCACGGCTGCGGCCATGATATGCACACGGCAATGCTGCTGGGCGCCGCCCGGATTCTGAAGGAGCATGAGGATGAGATCCAGGGAACCGTCAAGTTGGAATTTCAGCCGGCGGAGGAGATCTTTCAGGGTTCGCTTGACATGATGGCGGCCGGCCTTCTGGAGAACCCGAAGGTAGACGCGGCGATGATGATCCATGTGGTGGCGGGGATGCCGCTGCCCGCGGGCATGCTGATGATCTCCGGTGGCGGGATTGCGAACGCATCCTGCGAGCAGTATCACATCACAGTCAAGGGAAAGGGCGGACACGGCTCGACGCCGCATCTGGCGATCGATCCGATCACCGCGGCGGCGCATATTCATCTGGCGCTGCAGGAGATCAACAGCCGGGAGCTGGACGGAAACGAGTTCGGCGTGTTCACGACCGGGCATTTCGAGGCGGGCAAGACGTCCAACGTCATTCCGGATACAGCCGAGATGTGGGGAACGATCCGCACGACGGACGCTGAGAACGCGGTGGGAGAGATGATCCGCACGCGCATGACTGAGATCTGCAAGGGCGTCGCCACGGCGCTGCGCTGCGAGGCGGAGGTGGAATTCTATGATTACTGCCCCTGCATGATGATCGATCCGGCGCTCTCGGCGGACGCGATGAAATATATGAAAGAGCTGTTCGGACAGGGCGTCCTCGACATGAACGCGATCTCCGGCGGAAAGCCCGGCGGAGGCAGCGAGGACTTCGCTTTCGTCAGTCACAAGGTGCCGACGGTGAGCATGTTCCTGACAGCCGGAAATTCGAACGAGGGTTATCTCTACAGTCAGCACAATCCGAAGACCCGCTTTGACGATTCCGTTTTGTACTGCGGCAGCGCCGCCTATGTGCAGATGGCGCTTCGCTGGCTCGAGGAGCACCGCTAGGAGATTTCCGCATAAATGAAAAGCCTGCGTTCCGGCATCGGATCAAACGGAAAACCTATCGCGTGAAGATCAGCTCGATCCCGAACCCGCTCTCGTAGGGAAGCTTCTCGCTGAGGCGTACTTCGACACACAGCTTCTGCCCGTATTTGCGGACGAGGTACAGGCCCATTCCGGTTGCCTTCTGGCGGTTCGGATAACTGCCCGTAAAGCCTTTGTCAAAGAGAAACGGTTCATCCTCTGGCGGTACGCGGACACCGTTGTTGCATAGGCTCAGACAGACCTTGTCCTTTGTCTGACAGATGCAGGCCGTTAGTTTCCCCTTTTTGGCATCTGCATACTTGACGGCATTGGACAGAAGCTGGGACAGCATGAAGGAAACAATCTTGCGGTCAGAATCCACTTCTGCCTGTTCAAGCTCAAGTGTGACGGAGATCTGCTTTTCTTCCAGAAGCGGCTTATACTCCAACAGGACTTCCCGGAGGCACTCGTCCAGCCGGAAGCGCGTGAGCCGTATGTCCGGGTGATCCGCCTGCAGGCGCGCGTAATATAAGATCCGCTCTACGTCTTCATTCAGCTGATGCTGCACATACTGCAGCCGGGTGTAGAGGTAGGGCGGTATTTCATCCTTGTGGTTATCCAGAACCATTGTGGAGAGCGACAGCGGCGTTTTCGCCTCATGCACCCACGCCTCGATATAGTCGCGGTATTCCGCCAGGTCAATCGTCCTTTCATTCACCTGAGACTGCAAGGCGAGAAACTGTGAGCAAAGGTCCGCGACGGTTTCATTTCCCGCAAAATGCGCCAGAAGCTCAGCTTTCGTCCGTTCTTCCGGCAACTCCAGAAAGCGCTGAAGCGCCGCCGCGTCTTTCCTGTCGCGGCGGGATTCCAGAAAAATCCCGGCTGTCAGGAAAATGACGCTGGACAAAGACAAAAACAGTGATAAATATACGAATGCCGCGGGACGTATAATCCACACGGCAAAGAGCGCCGACGCGTCGAGCAGCAGGAACAGAAGTAGCCAGTGCCACGACCTCCGAATAAAATTTTTCATAGTCTGTCCACCTCTAACACATATCCCTTTCCCCTGATATTTTGGATGGCGTCACCCAGTCCGACTTCCGCCAGGCTTTTCCGCAGGCGGCTCATGTTGACCTGGAGAATATTCTCATCTACGAATTCAGCCGTACCCCAGACGGCAGGAAAAAGCGCGTCCTTTCCAACAACGTCCGGGGAGTTTTTCATCAGCAGCTCCAGGATTTTTCCTTCGGTTTCCGTCAAAAGACGCATGCGGTCTTTGTAAATAAGTTTATAGGTATCCGTATCCAGCGAAAGCTCCCCGACGGTGAGAACACAGCGCAGGGGCTTCCATGTCTGCAGAAGCCGTTCCGCCCGCGCCAGCAGTCTGTCTGGATGGCAGGGCTTTGTGAGAAAGTCGTCGGCTCCCAGGCCGAGGGCGGTCAGCTCGTCGGCAAGGGTATCGCGCGCCGTCAAAATCAGGATCGGGAAGGAGGATCTGGGTCTCATGCTTTTGCACAGTTCATAGCCGGACTTCCCCGGAAGATTTACGTCAAGCACGACAAGATCCGGGCGCAGCGCTGCAATTTCTGTCTCCACCGATTCAAAGGAAACGGGTGCTGCGGCGTCATAGCCGGCCTTTTGAAAGGTATGGATCAGTTCTTCCCTCAGATAATCGTCATCCTCCACAATCACAATCCGAAACATATGCATCACCTCCGCTCGGCAGGTTCAAGTCGGTTGATTTCACGGCAGGCTGTCCGCGTCACAATGCGGATATAAAGGATCTCCAGCCCTGCGAAAACGATCAGCGCTGCGATGGAAAGCAGGATCGTTTTTCCCACCGACACGCCCATCGGCAGCTTCGCGAAGCTTGTAAACATCGAGAAGATGGCCGCGGTACCACTGAGCAGTGCCGTGACAAGCACCAGTGAGAAATAAAGATTGATCTGTTTTCCAACCGAGCGACACAGGGACGGCAGATCCGCGCCCAGCATTGCCAGGGTTTCGTAGCGATGCTTTGTCCGGCGCTGCCCGATCAGATATTTCATCCCGATCACTGTGTTGGCGATCAGCCAGAACAGTATGCCCAGATAGATCGTGAGATAGCTTGCCGCGACTGTATAGAAAAGGTTTCTCCCGATTCCACCGAGATAGCTGTCATATTCGATTCCGATGTCGTCGAGCAGCGCGCCCATTTTCCGCACAGCCTGCATCAACCCAGATTTCTCCATATCCTCGTTGCGGATCCGCATATTCCAGCAGTACGCCGCCTGTTCACCGGCAAGCTGTGAATACAGCTCATCTGGTACGATCAATCCCAGATAGAGGGTGATGGCCCGGTCCGCAACGATGTTGTCGTAATAGAGTGTGGGCAGGACAGGGTAATCCGTCCCATCGATGCCGATGGATATATTTTTCTCCAGGGCCTCCTGGATGATCGTTCCGAAATCCCCCTCCTTTGCCAAAGAGGAATACATGGCGACTCTCCCGCCGGACAGGTCGACCGGCGCTTTCCCGGTGTTTTCCAGAATGCGGTTGTAGGAGCTCAGGGAGATCACATACTCGAAATGCAGATTTTCTATGATGTTGTCGGACCCGTCGATGCCTGTGAGAGCCTCCACCATCTCGCCGGTGTCAAAGGCATTTTCCTGATCTCTGTAATATCCGCCCTTCACATGGGAAAGGTACAGCGGATAACTGTCCCCAACCATCTCACGGATCTTGTCCTGAGAGAGGACAGCGTCAATCTGCGCTTCCTCCCCAAAGAGAGAGAAATCCACGCTGCGGCTGCTGACGGTGCGTATCATCCCCATAGCGATGCCGAAGGAGATACAGGCCAGCGCCGTCATCAGGAGCAGAGAAGATACGGCCAGCGATTTGTGCTGGGACAGGACATTTTCCTGCACCTGCCTGGCTGTAAAGGTCTGAAGGCCGATCGCGTCAGGGGACTTCCTGCGGATGCGCAGTCCCCAGAAACCGCCCAAACCACGGTACAGAAGGAACGTGCCGGAAATTCCGAAGAAGACAGTGACAAGTACGACCATAAGCTCCATCGACCGCAGCCAGAATATGCCGAGGTAGTATGCTAAAAGCAGAAGGACAAGTCCTGCGCACAGAAATCCCATGCTCCCTGCGCCAGAGGAGACGGTTTGTTTTTCGGTATTTCCTGCGCGGAAGAAATCCGCCGGCTCAGTTCTGCCGAGGCTGACGCAGATGATTAGCATGGAGAAAAGCTGCACGAGGACAAAGCCGCACACCGTCCACAAAACAGCGGTTGGAGAGAGCGAAAAGCGATGCCCGATAATGCCGAGGCCGACGATCTTTGCCGTGGCAAGGCTGATCCCTTCGGTCAAAAACAGCGCCACGGGAAGGCCGACGATCAGGGAGATCATGCTGTTCCACAGCGTTTCTCCAAAAAGCATCCCAAACAGACGGCTCCGCTTCATCCCCAGCATCAGATACATTCCAAGCTCTTGCCTGCGGCTGTCGATCTGGTAGCGACAGGCAAAATAGACGAGGAAAAAAACAAAAAACAGGGAAACCGCATACACGACGGGGAGCAGCAGCATCAATTTCCCGACGGCGTCGCTCTCTATCGTGGCGAGGAATTGCATGACGTCCTGTTCCCCGAGGGACAGAAGCGTATAAAAGGCGACAATGGCGATAACGAGGGAGCCAAAGAACAGACCGTTCCCTTTTCGGTTTTTGGCGGCATTGCGTCTGATCTGCTTAAAGAACATTTGCGCTGCCCCCTCCCAACTGTGCCATAACAGTCACGATGCGCTCATAAAAATCGGCCGTCGATTCGCTTTCCACGTTCCTGCGCAATTCATGGAACAGCTGACCGTCCTGGATAAAAAGTATCCGGGAACAGTAGCTCGCGGCGTTTGCGTCGTGGGTCACCATCATGATCGTCTTGTTCTGCGTGCTGTTTACTGTCGCCAGTTTGTCCAGCAGTATCTTGGAGTTTTTGCTGTCCAGCGCTCCGGTCGGCTCGTCGGCCAGCAGGATGTCGGGATCGGAGATCAGCGCCCTTGCCGCCGCCACCCGCTGTTTCTGCCCGCCGGACATTTGGGATGGAAATTTATCCAAAACCGGGACAATGTCCAGCAGGGAGGCAATCGCCTGGATTTCCTGCTCTGCCTGCCTGGCTGTGACGCCATGCAGCGCCAGCGGGAGCGTGATGTTCTCCCTTGCCGTCAGGTTATCCAGGAGCTCAAATTCCTGAAACAGATATCCGATTTCCTTGCCCCGGTAATCCGCCAGCTTTCCACCGCGGAAGCCGGAGATATCCTGTCCCCGGAGGATAATTTTTCCTGATGTGGGTTTCAGCATGGTGGCAATGCAGCTCAGCAAGGTAGTTTTTCCAGAGCCGCTGGCTCCCATGATTCCTAAAAATTCTCCCTCCAGCACACGGAAAGAAATGCCTTTTAGGGCTTCCGTCTGATTTGCGCCTTTGCCGTAGGTTTTTGTGAGGCTTTCCACCTGCAAAAGATCTTTTCTTGTATCCATAAAGAGATTCGCCTTCCTTTCTGCCACCATTTTATCAGAGGAAGGCGCAGAATGCCACTTACAATCATTGTAAGGTTTCTCGTCTATCACGTAAATTCCCGAGCAAATTTTTTTACAAGCCGGAAGACCTGCTCCGCGGTGTCGGCCAGATTGCGCGCGGCGGTTTCGAGATCCATGGCTTCCTCAAGCGTGACGACGTCCTGGAGAATAGGAAAGAACGCGTCGATGCCGGCGTTGTTGCAGGCGCCTGCGTCCGACGTGGCGCTGCCGGAGAAAGCGATTACCGGTTTGCCGTATTTTTTGGCGATCTGCGCGACGCCGACCGGGGCCTTTCCCATCACAGTCTGGGCGTCCAACCTGCCCTCGCCTGTGACTATGAGGTCGGCGTCCTTTATATCGTCTTCTAAATGCGTTTCTTCCAGCACGATCCGGATGCCGGACTCAAGCACTGCGTTTGTGAAGGTGAGAAACGCGAATCCGAGACCGCCCGCGGCTCCTGTCCCCGCCTGATTTTTGTCAGCGCGGGGATGTTTTTTGGAAGATATCAGGTTCGCGTACGCGCTAAGCCATTGATCCATCTGAGAAATCATAGCTGGTGTGGCGCCTTTCTGCGGACCGTAGACAGCGCTGGCACCATGTTCTCCGCACAGGGGATTCGTCACATCGCAGGCGACACGGAAGCTGCACTCACGAAGCTCCGGGAGCACGGAGTCGTCTGTGATCGTCCGAAGCTCTCCGAGTCCTTTTGCGCCGAAAGAGACCTGCTCTCCATTTTCGTTGAGCATGCCGTAACCCAGTGCCTGGAGCATTCCGATTCCGCCGTCGTTGGTGGCGCTCCCGCCAATCCCCACGATGAAACGGCGGCAGCCCTTTGCGATGGCGTCGCGGATCACCTCGCCGACTCCGTAGGTGGTGGTGTTCATGGGATTGCGCTCATCTGCGGAGACAAGCGTGATTCCAGCTGCGCCTGACATTTCCAGGACAGCTGTACTGCCGTCACCTAGTATTCCGTATGCGCATTCCACCGGTTTTCCGAGCGGGCCAGTGACGGTTGCTTTTTCTATGCGTCCGCCCATTCCGAGCGTGAGGGCATTGACGGTTCCTTCGCCTCCGTCCGCGAGCGGCCTCACGCTCACCTGTGCATTTGGGTAGACCCGGAGGATTCCCTGCCGGGCTGCTTCACCCGCTTCAAGGGAGGTCAGGCTCCCTTTGAATGAATCGATCGCAGCGATGACTTTCATTGCAGAATCAATCCTTTCCCTTTTACAGATATTGTTTTATGATTTTAACATTGCGCGAAATGGAAAGCAATAAAAAATGCTTGCCAAAAGTTCTGAGGTATGCTATTATCTAGTTTGCCGCTGATGCAGTGGATGTTCGGTTTGCCTGAGATATATGGATTGGGAGGAGCCGTATTTCACAGCTTGTCGAGAGACCAGTGAGCAATCTTTTCCAATAAGGCTCCTTGGTCAAGCGGTTAAGACATCGCCCTTTCACGGCGGTAACACGGGTTCGATTCCCGTAGGAGTCATAGACAACTGGAATACGGTTGTCAAGCGCCGAACTACTAAATTCGCACAAGTGCTCATTAAGGGTTCGGCATGCATCGCACGTAGACGACCAAAGTACGGTCGTCAAGTGCTCATAGCGAGGTGCCATAGCCAAGAGGTAAGGCGCGGGTCTGCAACACCCTTATCCCCGGTTCAAATCCGGGTGGCACCTTTAAAAAAGTCCCTGGATCGGGACTTTTTTTATTTTTCAATTATAATTGTCTTGCAGACAGATTTTCAGAGCAGCCCTCTCTTTCGGTAAATGCTCCGTTCCAGACTCCGGAAGAAGAGCTGGTCGATCAGGATTCCCACGAGCACGATGATGATCATCACGAGCATGACCTGGTTGATGTCCGCGAGGTTGCGGCCGGTGATCAGCGTCTGGCCGAGGCCGATGCAGGTCGTCATGACCTCACCGGACATCAGCGCCCGCCAGGCGAAAGACCAGCCCTGCTTCAGGCCAGAGATCAGCTCCGGAAGGCAGGCGTGCAGGATTACCTTCCGGTAGATCTGCTTCTGGTTTGCGCCCATCGTGAGGGCTGCTTTCTGGTAGATCGGCGGCACGTTGCGGATCGCGTTGTCAGTTGCGATGGCGATGGAAAATGCGGAGCCCATGACCACGACGAAGATAATCGCCTGCTCGGAGAGGCCGAACCACAGAATGGAGAACGGCACCCAGCAGACGCTCGGAAGAGTCTGCACGCCCATCACGAGCGGACGCATGTTCTGGTGCAGGAATTTGAAATGCTCCATCAGGAAGCCGAGCAGCGTTCCGATTACGACGGAGATCGCGAAGCCGGTCATGCCGCGCAGAAGGCTGTTGCCGATGGCAGCGAGCAGCGAGCCGTTTTCAATCAGCCGCAGGAGGCTTTTCCAGACCCCCGCGGGCGACGGCATCGCGTAAGGCTTCCAGAATTCGAGCACGTCGACTCCGACGAAATACAAAAGCTGCCAGAGAACGACGATGCCGAGCAGGAAGAGAAGCTGCTGCAGCAGTTTTGCGATTTTGCTATTGCCCTTTTGCGTATTTTTAGCCATATTTCCATACCTTTCTGATACCTGTATTCAAAGCTCTTTCTGTACTTCGTCCAAAATTCTGTGGCGATATTCTACGAAGGCATTGTCGTAGACATGGCGCGGGCGCTCCAGTTCGATCGGTACAATATCCTGTACACTGTTTGCGCCGGAAGACAGGACGATGACGCGGTCTGCCAGATAGACGGCCTCTTCTACACTGTGCGTGATGAAAAAGATCGTTCTTCTGGTTTTCATCCAGATGTCCTGAAGCTCTGCGCGGAGCCGGTTGGAGGTCTGTTTGTCCAGAGCGGAGAACGGTTCGTCCATCAGCAGGATCTTGGAATCCAGAGTCAGAGCCCTCGCAAGCGCGACCCGCTGGCGCATTCCGCCTGAGAGCTGGTGGACAGCGTAATCCCGGTATTCTTCAAGCTGCATGAGGCGGAGATATTTCATCGCCTTTTCCTCCTGCTCCTGCTTTGGAAGTCCGGCGATCTCCATGCCAAACTTTACATTCTGGATGACGTTCAGCCAGGGGAAAAGCGCATGCTCCTGAAACATCACGACGCGGTCCGCGCCGGGACCCGTGATGGGAGCACCGTCCAGCAGGATCTCCCCTGCCGTCGGCTTTTCCAGACCGGCGATAAGGTTGAGAAGCGTGCTCTTTCCGCAGCCGCTCTTTCCGACGACGCAGACGAACTCGCCGTCCGCAATCTCCAGGTCAACGTTTCGGACCGCATCCTGTCCGGAATCCTGAAAGGTTTTTGTTATATTCCTTAATTGTAGGGACATTTCAGTTCAGACTCCATTCCGCCGTCGCATTGACGGCATTTTTGTAGATCTGGATCACGTTCTTACAGATCAGACAGTGGCGCTCAGCGCTCGGTGAACAGATTTTCGTAGCTTTCTAGAATGAAGCCCTGCTCCAGAGAAATATCTGCAAAGTCCTGCATTGCATCCTCGCTGATTTCGTCGGAGAAGACAATGCGCCCGAACGCGTCTGTGAGGATCGCCGGCTCCAGCGACTTGCCGGTCGCCTCGTTCAGCTCTTCGTTCACAACAGAGGAGGCTTCCTCGGCATTCTCAGACAGAAGAGCAGTTGTCTCGCTGTGCTTCTCGAGGAATGTATCGACAATGTCCGGATGCTCCTCCAGAAATTCATTGCGCACAACCACGACCGTTACAGGGTAATCGCCATCTCGATAGACCTCGTCGTAGTCAAGAACGATTTCGGCTCCTCCATCGAGCAGCGTGGCGCCCCACGGCTCCGGGACAAGCGCGGCGTCGATATTGCCCTGATCCATCATGTTCAGGACGTCAGCGTTTTCTACAGCCGCCACGGTGACGGTTCCGCCCTGCTCCACGGGCGCGAGACCGTTGTCGGACAGAAGCTTCAGCAGGCACAGATGCTGGGTGTTCCCTAGCTGCGGGATCGCGATGGTCTTCCCGTCGAGATCGGCTACGGACGCGATTTCGGCGTCCGCGGACTTCACGAGGATCGCGCCGGCCTGGGCCGCGCCGCACAGGACGGTCACGTCCCCCTCGGAGCGCACGTTCGCGGTGATGGCCGGAACCGGTCCGATGTAACCGATGTCGATGTCCTCCGCAAAGAGCGCTTCCACCTCCGCGGGTCCGGCGTTGAACGCGGTCCAGTTGATTGTCACGTCGTCGGGAAGCGCCTCCTCCAGCGTCCCCTGCGCTTTCATGTAGAGCGCCTGCGCGTGCGTCACGTTGTTAAAGTAGCCGATGTTTACTTCGATGTCCTTTGCGGATGAGCTGCCGGCGACAAAGCTGGCACAGAGCACAGACAGACTGAATGCTATGAATAATTTTCCCTTCTTTTTCATTGTTCGTATACCCCTCTTTTATCTGAGCATTCTTATATAAACTATAATAATAATCAGGAAAAGTGATGGAAAAACAATAGATTAATAGAAACTTGAAAAAAATACGATAGGCTGTACTGTGAAACTTTTCTGAAATCTTTCTTTATCAAGTTGACATTTTGTGGCAACTCTTTTAATATGAAACTATCGAAAAGAGTCGGCATGGCTCAGATATAAATCAGGAAAAGGGGGCGTCTCTATGGTAAGAAAGCCAACTGTGGAGGAAAGGGAAAATATGCGCGGAGGCAATGGAAAGGTGACGCTGGAGCATATTGTCTCGAAGGAGGAAATGAACGGTCACGGAAGACTCTATGCGCGCATTCGTCTGAGACCGGGCTGCAGCATCGGATTTCATGAGCACATTGGCGATACGGAGCCATATTTTATTCTGGAGGGACATGGAATCTTTGTCGACAACGACGGCTCAAGAAATGAGGTCGGCCCAGGGGATGTGTGCTATATCGAGGTAGGGCAGGGACATGCGATCGAGAACAATTCCGACGACGACCTGGTGTTTATGGCATTGATCTACAATGAATAAAGTTATGTAATAGAGGACAAAATTTTATAATTAACAATTCATGGAGGAAAACATTATGGATTTCAATGAACTTACACAAAAGTTTACAAGCAAAGTAAAGCAGTTGGGCAAGGATACGGCAGAAGAGGTTCAGAAGCTGAATAAGATCAGGCAGCTCAACGGCAAGGCCAATGACGCGAAGAAGCAGATCGAGAATATATATTCTGAGATCGGGAAGAAATTCTATGAGCTCCATAAGGACAGCGTCCCGGAAGGGTTTGAGGAGTTCGTCCAGACGATCAGCGACAAGCTGGTGGAGATTGAGCAGCTGAAGGAACAGGTACGCGAGGTAAAGGGAGTGGTACTCTGCCCGAGCTGTAATACGGAGGTATCTGCCGACGAGCGCTTCTGCCCGAACTGCGGCGGCAAGATGCCGGAGCCGGTCGAGGAGGCCGATGCAGAGGATGAGTCTGCCGTGATTGTGGACGCCGAGGATGTGACAGAGAAAGTGGAGGAAGCGGCGGAGGATGCGAAAGAGGCCGCAGAGGACGTTGCCGGAGATGTGAAGGATATGGCAAAAGAGGCGGTGGACGATCTGAAGGATGCTGCGGCTGAGACGGCAGAGGACGCGAAGGAAGCGATGAAGGACACGGCAGAAGAGCTTGCGGACGGCGCGAAGGAGATTGCCGGAAATGCGGCTGACGAGCTCAAGGAAGCGGCAGAGGATCTGAAGGAAGACGTGGAAAAACTGTTCTGAGAAAGGGGAGGGCAGATAAGGAATGTATTTTTATTTGCCGACAAAGATTTACAGCGAGAGGGATTGCGTAAAGAAGCATGGTGCTGAGTGGGCGTCGCTCGGGCGCAGGGCGCTGATCGTGACGGGCAAAAGCTCATCTGGGAATGGTTCGCTTGCTGACGTTACGGATGTCCTGAAGGGGCAGGGCGTGGAGTATGTCATCTTTGATGCGGTGGAGGAGAATCCATCGGTGGAGATGGTGATGCAGCTCAGGGATCTGGGTGTGAAGGAGCAGGCGGATTTCGTGATCGGGATCGGAGGGGGTTCTCCGATGGATGCGGCGAAGGCGGTTGCGCTGATGATCGCGCAGAAGGGCGAGGGAGCAGACTTCCTCTACAGGAAGGGAGAGAAGGCTGCGGCGCTTCCGGTTGTGGAGGTGCCGACGACCTGCGGGACAGGTTCGGAGGTGACTCCTTACGCGATATTGACGATTCATGAGCAGCGCATCAAGGCAAGTCTGCCGCACAAGGTCTATCCGGTATACGCGCTGGTGGATGGAAAGTATCTACAGCATATGCCGAAGCAGATTATGGTCAATACAGCGGTGGATGCACTCGGACATTTTATCGAGAGCTATATCAATGCGCAGGCCACCGATTTCAGCCGTATGCTCTGTGAGTATGGCATGGGGATCTGGAGCAGTGTCAAGAATGTGCTCATTGGGGCCAGCCTTACGGTGGAGGAGTGTGACACACTTTTGTTTGCGTCTACACTGGCGGGCATGGCGATCGCGCACACAGGGACGTCCCTGCCGCACGGGCTGAGCTATTATTTCACGTACGAGAAGGGTGTACCGCACGGAAAGGCGGTCGGATATTTCCTGCCGGGCTATCTTTCGATGGCCGGTCCTTTGCTGCGCAAAAAAGTGCTTGGGCTGATCGGCTTCCCGGACATGCAGTATTTCTCTGCGTTCATGCACAATCTGATCGGTCCGCTGGAGGCCGACGACGAGCTGGTGACGCGCGCAGTCAGAGGTATCATGTCCAATGAGTCAAAGCTGCGCAACGTGCCTTATGAGGTCACGGAGGCAATGCTATACCAGATTTGCAATATGGCATATTAGTGACAAAGCCAAAAAGTTCGATCCAGAGAAAGGAAGCTCTACAATGCAGGATTCCGGCAAAAGAAAGATCGACAGGCTGGTGGGGATGATCCTGGAAAGCTATCAGGAATACCCGCAGACCTGCAGCATAGATATGGAGCACAGGCTGAGCAATGAGGTCATCATAGACCTGCTCGAGAAGATTCGCTGCGTTGTGTTCCCCGGATTTTTTGAATTCAAGAATCTCAACCGGGATTCCATCGAATACCATGTGGGCGAATTGCTGGAGGATATCAAGTATCGGCTGACGAAGCAGGTGACGAGGGCGCTGTACCACAGGGCGGAGCTCCCGAAAAGCGGGCAGGAGGCATTCGAAAAGGCGGAGCACGCCGTCGATGTGTTTTTGGAGCGGCTTCCTGCACTGCGCGCGATCCTCGCGACGGACGTGCAGGCGGCATATGATGGAGATCCAGCGGCCTTCAACACGGACGAGGTGATCTTCTCCTATCCGGGAGTTTTTGCGATCACGGTGTATCGGATCGCGCATGAGCTGCATATTCTTGGGGTTCCAATGATCCCGAGAATTATGACGGAGCACGCGCACAGCCTGACCGGGATTGACATTCATCCCGGAGCGTCGATCGGGAGCTATTTTTTTATCGATCACGGTACAGGTGTTGTCGTCGGTGAGACCACAGAGATTGGCACGGGCGTGAAAATCTATCAGGGTGTGACGCTCGGCGCGCTTTCCACGAGAGGCGGACAGAATCTGCGCGGTTCCAAGAGGCATCCGACGCTGGAAGACAATGTCACAGTGTACTCGGGCGCATCCATCCTCGGAGGAGAGACGGTCATCGGCGCAGGAGCGACGATCGGCTCGAACGCGTTTATCACATCCTCGGTTCCGGGAGGCACCAGGGTGAGTATCAAGAACCCGGAGCTCCAGATCAAGGGGCGCGTGCGCATGACTGAGCTCGGTCAGGAAGGATTCTGGAGGGGCTGAGTGCCAATGTATAGAAAAAGCCGGAGGGAGGAATCAGCAATGTCAGAGGAGAAGAAGGAAACGCAGGAAAAACGAGAGATAGACCGGACATCAGACAGCGAAGGGTCTGAGATCAGCGAGACCTGGGCAGAGGAGACAATCGCGGATCTCGATGAATTCATTGAGTCCCAGGGAATCTACATCAGGCAGTAGGCGCAGGCGCTTTGCGATGTCCTTAGAGTAAGCTGAGTACGGTTTTGGTTTGAGTTCGGGAGATTTTTTATGAAGAAGATCATATTGGCATCGGCCTCGCCTCGAAGGAGAGAGCTTCTGCGGCAAATAGGGCTGGAATTTGACGTAATACCGAGCAAGGCAGAAGAGAAGGTCGCGGGTCAGCTTCCCTCCGAGGTGGTGGAGGGGCTTGCCCTGCAGAAGGCCGAGGACGTGGCGGCGGCTGTTGAGGAAGGGATTGTGATCGGTTCCGATACGATTGTGTGGCAGGATGGCCATATTATGGGAAAGCCAAAAGACAGGGAAGACGCCCGCCGGATGCTCCGACAAATACAGGGCAGCACACACTCTGTCTACACTGGAGTCGCGATTCTCGTGAAGGAGGGTGCGGATGTGAAGCGCCATGTCTTTTCATGTGAGACGAAGGTTCACGTGTATCCGATGACGGAGCAGGAGACAGAAAAATACCTGGACACTGGGGAGCCGATGGACAAGGCCGGCTCATACGGGATCCAGGGGGCGTTTGCCGCGTGGGTGAAGTCGATTGAAGGAGATTACAACAATGTAGTCGGTCTGCCTGTAGCGGCCCTGTATCAGGTGCTGAAGCAGTACCTTTAGAAGGAATGAGGCCGCTGTAGGACTAGGGTTCTTTCAGCTCAAAGAGAGAATACGATCCGATCTCTCCGATCTTCACATACCCGAATCGTTCGATTTTTTTGATTTTCTTTTCAGGGACGCGGATCAAGATAAAATTGCAACCGCCCCTTTTTGACAGCTTTGCGAATTTGCGATAATTCAGCGTGGGCCTTAACAACAGGCGGTATACACGATAACAGGCGTAGTTCCTTACACCGCCCATGCGCCGCCCATATCCTTGCTTGATCGAAGGATCGTACACTCTCAGATAGGTTACCGGATAGTCATCGTCGGTCATGACACAGATTTCTGAGATGTTATCTTTCGCGGCGGCCTCCTGGAGTGCGTTGGCGATGTGAGCGATGTCGTCCGGCACCTTCATGCGGTTGTTCGTTCGGGTAAAATTACCTGCGCTCAGCATATCTTTGCCGCTCAGCGCGATGACGCCGCAGCAGCAAAGCAGCAGTATGGTCTGCACAAGCTTGGAGTGTCTGCTGCGAAGAAATTCTGTCGCGGCCAGTGCGATGACTGGAATCGTTGGGAGAAGCCACAGAACCCGCCAGTAAACATTCTCTCCGATGCAGAAGGAAATACATTTGGCGGTGAGTGGAAAGAGAAAGACAAGCAATAGGCAGACGCAGAATGCGAGCGTCTGCCGGACATAGCGCTTCTTCCTGTGGGAGATGAGCAGATAGAGTACAGCGGCAAGAAGAAGGTACTGGTAATATCCGCCCTCCCAGTAGCATTTCCATGAAAGTTCGATCCATTCTAATATAGTCTTCATATGAATCCCCATTCCGCCGCCTTTTATCCGGCGGCACAAACTGTGATGAATTTTCAGATCAGCAAAAGATAAATGGCGCCCAGGACGACTGACGGAATACAGCAGAGCAGGGCGTACAAGGTTCTCTTTGGGCTTTTGAATCGCAGTAGTCCGAGCAGGGCGAAGATGCCTATCATCAGCGGCGCGAGTATGATTCCCATAGAGCTCAGAAGACAGCAGCTGATATCCGCCATAAGCAGCAGAAGCCAGGAATACCGTGGCTGCTCCTCCAGGATGACAGAGGAGGACAGATAAAACACAAGCGGGAGCAGGAAAGCGGCCAGAACAGCCTTTCCCTGCCACAGCCGTACCATCTGGAAATTCCCGGCATTGTATACAGAGTAAGCGGAGAACCAGCACAGCATCGCAGTCAGAAACAGGAAAATAGCCTGTGCGTTTCGGTCATCCTTGAACCATTTCCGGGACAGCTGATACACTCCGCAGTACACGCAGATCAGAAAGATCGGAGGAAAGACGGTATGTGCCATAATCGCTGCATGCAGCCCGCCGCAGAGCTGGCTGATCACCGCCAGAAAGATCGGAAACGGAGATAAGACGTATCTGTACGGTAAGCTGCTATATGGAATGCCAGTGTACGCGTTGATCTCAAAGATCGTGTCGGTCTCGACAGCGGTGGTGCCTGCGGCGACATAGAATGCATCGTCTGCGTCAAAATGAGCCAAAACGGTCACGACAGCGAGCTGAAAGGCAATCACAAGAAGCGCCGCCCACAGAAACGGAGAGCTGCCGCGCAGATATCCGACAATGTCAGGTCTGCGGATACGCTTGTCCTTTATGAGAAGAAAAGCGCCGGCAAAGGCCGCTCCTCCGGCCAGGATCCCAAAGCATATGACGAGTATATGGAGGGGCGCTTTGAAGTAAATCATGGGAAGAGTCAGCAGCTCAAACAGTGAGAACAGAAAGAGATATCCGGTGAGAAGACACTCAATCCGTGTAGCTGTCTTCTTCTTGTGCAAAAACAGCGCGCCCGCAAAGGCCGGCACGGCCATCAGCCATATCAGGGCAAGTAATCCTTTTCCAATGAAACTCATGTGTATTCTCCTGACTTGTCATTGATTTCCGCAAACGCGAAAGACGTACAACAGCGGATCCTTTGCATGTTACGATATCAATTATCAGTAAAAAAATCAAGGGATTCTTTTGCGCTGAAAAGAATGTTGAAGAATTATAAATTTGTGGTTATACTTGTCTCTGAGCGTCCGAGCTCTGCAGCAGGCAAATATCTACCTGTGTTTTTGCAATGTCGGGTTGAAAACGAAAATGCAGAAGCGAAGGATGTCGGAAATGAAAATACCGGGAGCGAAAAACGCAGAGAACGGAAAATACAGGAACGAGGCTGGATGAATGATAAAAGGGACGACACAGAAAATAATAGAGGAAGGACTGTCTGCGCTTCCGGTCGTGCAGTATGCCTGGCTCGAAATCGGGGAGATCACATTTTCGGAGCGCGTCAGGGAAATTTGTCGTGAGGAATGTCCACGCTACGGGACGAGCTGGGCTTGTCCGCCTGGAGTCGGGACGGTACAGGAATGCCGCGGAAAATGCGATCAGTATGACGGGGCGTTTGTGTTCACGACGATCGCCGAGGTGTCCGACATTGAAAATATGGAGGAAACTCTTGCGACGCGGCGCGGACATGAGGAAGTAACGGGACGGATTCGGGCGCTTTTTCAGGGTTGCGGATTGGAGACGCTGGCGCTCTCCGGAGATTCCTGCGCGCGCTGCGAAAGCTGCGCGTATCCGAACGGACCGTGTCGATATCCGAAGAGCATGATTCCGTGCATAGAAGGGTTCGGGATTGTCGTTCCGCTTTTGGCAGAAAAGGCTGGGATCGAATTTGACAATGGCGGAAATATCGTGACCTGGTTCGGGCTGATCCTGTGGAGACGGCAGACGGATTGAGCCATTGAAAATGGCTGTGGACAGCCTGGTTTTCTCCATTTTATAGTTCACAAATTTACCACAAATTTGTCACAAATCCGTCAAAGGAAGTTTTTATACTGCAAACTGTAAAGAAGATAGAAGCGCAGTTGTGAAAGTGCAGCTGCGAGAGTTTAAATGCATACGGACTGTGAAAAATTCATGGAGGCAGTCCGGGATGACAAGGAGGGATTTCCATGAAGAAGAAAACATTGATTACGCTGTTGTGTGCTGGAGTGTTGACGGCGGGCGCTGTCGCCGGGCTGACAGGCTTTGCGGATAAAGGGGATGATCCGAAGGGAAGCGGGGAGTACACGCTTCTGTCGACGGCGGAGGATGACGAGGACGCGACCGAGGAGGATGCGGCCGAAGAGGGAAAAGTAAAAGAGGCCGAGGTGGACGATGCAGAGGTGCAGGCGACCGGCACGATCACCGGCGTGGAGGACGTGGCGCGCGAGGTTCAGCCCGCGGTCGTGTCCATCACGAACAAGTCGGTGCAGGAGGTACAGGATCTGTTCGGCATGTATGGCATGTACGGCTTTGGCTGGGGAGATGGCAGAGGCAGGACCTACACCTATGAGAGCGAGAGCTGTGGCTCTGGCATCATCATCGGACAGAACGACAACGAGCTGCTGATCGCTACGAACTTTCATGTAGTGGACGGCGCGACAGAGCTGACGGTCGGTTTTGTGGACGATGAGATGTGTAAGGCGTCCGTGAAGGGCACAGACGACGACAACGATCTGGCGGTTGTCTCAGTGGCGCTTTCCGATATCCCGGGAGACACGCTCGACAAGATCAAGGTCGCGAAGATCGGCGACTCCGATGATCTGGTTGTGGGGCAGCAGGTGGTGTGCATCGGCAACGCGCTCGGCTACGGCCAGTCCGTGACGACAGGTATCGTGAGCGCTCTGAACCGTACGATCAAGCTGGAGGGCTATGACAACACCAAGCTGATTCAGACGGACGCGGCGATCAACGGCGGCAACAGCGGCGGCGCGATGCTCGACATGAAGGGTCATGTGGTCGGCATCAACTCCGCGAAGGTAGCGTCGGCGGGCGTCGAGGGCATGGGCTACGCGATCCCGATCTCCTATGCGAAGTCGATCCTGGAAGATCTGATGAACAAGAAGACGAGGACTGAGGTCGTGGATGAGGATCAGAGCGCATACATCGGTTTTTCCGGCAAGGAGATATCCGATGAGCTCACATATCTCTATGGCCTTCCGGAGGGGATCTTTGTCCAGGAGGTAGCGGCAGACGGCCCGGCGGAGGCGGCCGGCATGAAGAAAGGCGACATCATCGTCAAGTTTGACGGCGAGGAGGTGTCCTCGATGGATGATCTGCGCGAGAAGCTTGCTTATTACGCGGCAGGCGAGGAGGTTACGGTGACGGTCAGCCGCGCGAACGAGGGCGAGTACGAGAATGTGAAGCTGGATCTGACGCTTGGCAGCTCCGCAGACCAAGGTTGAGCACTTTATCTCACTGCATGGCTAAATTTTTGTTGCCAAACCTGAAACATCGTTGTATAATACACAAGAATTTCAAATCTATTTCAGGCAAGGGGGCCAATATCGAATGTCTTACACAGAAGAGATCTATGAGCGTGTCGTAGCGCAGAACCCGGGCGAGCCGGAGTTCCATCAGGCAGTCAAGGAAGTGCTTGACTCCCTGAAACTGGTAATCGATGCAAACGAGGAGAAATATCGTGCAGTGAGCCTGCTTGAGCGTCTCGTTGAGCCGGAGAGAATTATTTCCTTCAAGGTTCCGTGGGTGGACGACAATGGCAAGGTGCAGGTCAACAAGGGCTACCGCGTACAGTTCAACAGCGCGATCGGTCCGTACAAGGGAGGACTGCGTTTCCATCCGTCCGTGAACCAGGGCATCCTGAAGTTCCTTGGTTTCGAGCAGATCTTCAAGAATTCCCTGACGGGACTTCCGATCGGCGGCGGCAAGGGTGGTTCCAACTTCGACCCGAAGGGCAAGTCAGACCGCGAGGTGATGGCGTTCTGCCAGAGCTTCATGACCGAGCTTTCCAAGTACATCGGGGCTGATCAGGACGTTCCGGCCGGCGACATCGGCGTAGGCGGAAGAGAGATCGGTTTCATGTACGGCCAGTACAAGAGACTGAAGGGTCTGTATGAGGGCGTACTGACGGGCAAGGGCCTGACCTGGGGCGGTTCCCTGGTGCGCACGCAGGCGACGGGCTACGGCCTGGTCTACATCCTCGACGCGATGCTGAAGGATCACAAGATCGACCTTGCGGGCAAGACAGTCGTTGTATCCGGTTCCGGCAACGTGGCGATCTACGCGACGGAGAAGGCACAGCAGCTCGGCGCGAAGGTGGTCGCGATGAGCGATTCCAACGGTTACATTTACGACGCGAACGGCATCAATCTCGACGTAGTGAAGGACATTAAGGAAGTGCGCCGCGGCAGAATCAAAGAGTACGCGGATGCGGTTCCGGGCTCTGTATATACCGAGGGCAAGGGCATTTGGAGCATCAAGTGTGACATCGCCCTTCCGTGCGCGACTCAGAACGAGCTGAATCTGGATGACGCGAAGACGCTGAAGGCAAACGGCTGTGTGGCCGTGGCTGAAGGCGCGAACATGCCGAGCACACGTGAGGCGACGGACTTCTTCCTCGCAGAGGGCATGCTGTTCCTGCCGGGCAAGGCGTCCAACGCGGGCGGCGTTGGTACTTCCGCTCTTGAGATGTGCCAGAACAGCCAGAGGCTGAGCTGGACCTTCGAGGAGGTTGACGCGAAGCTGAAGCAGATGATGAACGACATCTACGCGAAGATCTCCGACGCGGCGAAGCGCTACGGCGTGGAGGGCAACTACGTGACCGGCGCGAACATCGCAGGCTTCGAGAAGGTTGCGGACGCCATGATGGCGCAGGGCATCGTGCTGTAAGACGGCAGGATGGCAAAGGATAAGAAATAAAAACAGGACTGCTGCAAAGAACGACTCGGACAGAGGACGTCTTGCGGCAGTTCTTTTTTGACTGAAATCTGGCAGAGGCGGGCAGAAATGTGTGATGGAATCTTGACGTTGCCACCAAAAAGAATTACACTAAAATCCAAAGAGGAGGTGGCAATCATGCGCAGAAGAAAGAGAACCCTGATTCTGGCGATGACATTTGCAGTGCTTTTTTCCACAGCGACGGCGGAGAAGACCCTGACGCAGGCGGCGGAGCTTTCGCCTGCGACCGCAGGTACGGTGACGGAGACTTCCAATCCGGAAAGCGCCGGACAGACGGATACAGCCAAAAAGTCAAAGGGCGGCTGGAAGGAGAAAAAAGGAAAGGTCTATTATTACAATTCCAAAGGGAAAAAGATAACCGGTTGGAAGACGATCGACGGACAGCGCTATTATTTTGAGAAGTCCGGCAAAAAGAAGGGCCAGATGGTAACCGGCTGGCAGACGATTGGCGGAAAAAAGTATTATTTTTTGAAATCCGGTAAGGTTGGGAAGAAAAAGGGTCGGATGGCGACCGGCTGGCAGACGATCGGCAGTAAGACATATTATTTTGAGAAGTCCGGCAAAAAGAAGGGCCAGATGGTGACCGGCTGGCGGACCATAGAGAAAAAGAAGTATTACTTTGCACCCTCCGGAAAGAACGCCGGCCAGATGGCGACCGGTTGGCAGATGCTCGGGAAAACCTGCTATTATTTCAGCAAAAAAGGCGTCCTGAATACAAACAAGACGGTCAATACAAGCCGCAGCGGCGACAAGACCGGATCTGCGAAGACGAAGACGATGCGCAGAGCCCAGGCGATCGTGGCGCAGATCACGACGGACAAGATGACGAAGGCACAGAAGCTTAAGGTCTGCTTTGACTATGTGATGAAGACGTACACGGGCCGCAGGCCGAGGACGCCGCATTACTGTGGAGACGACTGGCCGGTGGTCTACGCGAACGATATGTTCCTTGACGGGAGCGGGAACTGCTTCAGCTACGCGGCAGCGTTTGCGTTTATGGCGAAGGCCTGCGGCTACGAGAATGTATACGCGTGCAACAGCACAGGGCACGGATGGGCGGAGATCGACGGAAAGATCTATGATCCGGAAGAGTACCGCAACACGAAGTACAAATACTACGGGACAAGCTACAGCGCTGTCCCGGGCTATCGCAGCGCCATTTCCGCGGGACGCAGCTTTATGCATGTGAAAATATAAACAGATAACAGGAAAACAGGATTCAGGAATACACCCTCTTGACCGATATCACAAAACTGACTATAATCTAGTGGTAAAATACCATCTATGATTGAGAGGGTTCGGACTTGGTATTCAGCTCAATAACCTTTTTAAGTATCTTTCTCCCGGCAGTGTTCCTGCTTCACCGGATCCTGCCGGGAATAAAATTGAAAAACGCACTGCTGATCGCGGCGAGCCTTGTGTTCTATGCATATGGCGAGCCGATCTATGTCTGCCTGATGGTTGCGTCCTCCCTGATGAATTATTGCATGGGGCTGGTCGTCAGCCGTCCCGCCTGGAAGAAGGCAGGCGTCATCGCTGCGGTGGCGTTGAACCTCGGACTGCTGGCCGTATTTAAGTACGCGGGATTTCTGGCGGAGCTTGTCAACGCCACGGGGCTTGTGAGGCTTCCGGTGCCGCAGATCGCGCTTCCGATCGGGATATCTTTCTTCACGTTTCAGGCGTTGTCCTACGTCATAGACGTTTACCGGGGTTCTGTGCAGGCGCAGAAAAACTACGCGAAGGTGCTTCTGTACATATCGTTTTTCCCGCAGCTGATCGCGGGGCCGATCGTGAAATACCACGATATCGAGAAAGAGATCGAGGATCGGCATGCGACGGCGGAGGACGCGGCGCGGGGCATGCGCAGGTTTATCGCAGGACTTTCCAAGAAGGTTCTGATCTCCAATGTGATGGCTCTGACTGCGGACACGCTCTTCGCGGCGGAGGCAGGAAGTATCAATGTCCTGACGGCCTGGATCGCGGCGGTGTCGTATCTGTTCCAGATCTATTTCGATTTCAGCGGATACAGCGATATGGCGCTTGGCATGGGGGAGATGTTCGGTTTCCATTTCCGGGAGAACTTCCAGTATCCCTACGTGTCGTGCAGCATCCGGGAATTCTGGAGGCGGTGGCATATGTCGCTGTCCGGCTGGTTCCGGGAATATCTGTATTTTCCGCTCGGCGGCAACCGAAAAGGCCGCGCACGCACGGTTCTCAACAAATTCATCGTGTTCTTCTGCACCGGGCTGTGGCATGGGGCCAATGTGACGTTCGTGGTCTGGGGACTGTACCACGGATTCTTCCTGATGCTTGAGGAATACTGGCCGGGGAGGAGATCCCAAAAAGAGGCGTCTCAGGGAGCGGCGGCCGTATCCGAGCGGGGAAAGAACGCGGGGAGCGGGATGGCTCTGCGTTTTCTGGGGCATATCTATGCGCTGCTGGTCGTGACGGTCGGTTTTGTGATCTTCCGCGCGGACACGATGGGGCAGGGGCTGCTTTTTATCCGGGAAATGTTTACGGGCTTTCACTTTGAGCCTGCGGCGATGAGCCTTGCGGTGCGTCAGCTGACGCCGCTGTATCTGTTCGTTCTGGCTGTTTCGGCCGTCGCGTCCGCGCCGGTGAAACGTTGTCTGGAAAAATGCAGGGGCTATGAAACGCTGACCTGGATCGCCAGTCTTGCGGGACTTGTCCTGTGTATTCTGAGCCTGTCGGGAAGTACGTACAATCCGTTTATCTATTTCCGGTTCTGAACGGAAGCGTGTTTGGGGAGACATTGTGATGAAGAGATCTGGTATGACAATTTATCTGGCCCTGACCCTTGCGATCTGTCTGGTTCCGCTTGCGGGGCTGCTCTGGTACGAGGGCGCGGAGTCCTCGGAGAACCGGAGGCTGTCTGAATTTCCGGCTCTGAAGTCGGAGGACGGGTGGAACATAGAGTTTCTGTCTGAGGCCGGGGACTGGTTTGAGGAGCATTTCGCTTACCGGCAGGAGCTGGTGACGGCGGACGCCAGGCTTCGGGGAAGTCTGTTCGGCGTCTCGACGGAGGACGGCGTGATCAAGGGCACCGACGGGTGGCTCTACTATATGGATTCGCTGGAGGACTATCTTGGCAGCGAGATCCTAAGCGACCGGGGGATTTTCAATATCGCCCACACGCTTCATATGATGCAGGAATATATCGAGAACGCCGGAAGGACGTTTCTCTTCACGGTTGCGCCGAACAAGAACTCGCTGTATCCGGAGCACATGCCGTATTATGACCGGATCAAGGTGAGCGATACGCACAGCATCGACCGTCTGCGGCCGGTTCTTGAGGAGCAGGGCGTCAATTATGTCGACCTTTACAGTGTCTTTGAGGCGAAGGACGAGGTTTTGTATCACGCGCGCGATTCCCACTGGAACAACAAGGGGGCGGCGCTGGCCGCGGAGGCGCTTCTGGACGGGCTTGGCCGGGAGCACCGCAGCTATGAGGATGCGGACTACACGGTGCGCGCGGATTTCGAGGGCGACCTTGACGTGATGCTGTATCCGGAGGACGTCACGCCGGAGGACGAGATCTACTATGACGAGCCGTTCACGTATGAATATCTCACCGAGATCGAGAGCACGTTCGACCCGGAGATTGACACGAGCCAGCCGGACGCGCAGGGCGGTCTTCTGATGTACCGTGATTCATTCGGCAACGCGCTGCTTCCGTTTATGGCGCAGGAGTTCGCGAACGCGAAGTTTTCCAGGGGCGTCCCTTACTATGTCGACGACATGTTCTTCTGCGACGCGGATACGGTCGTCGTGGAGCGCGCGGAGCGTTTCCTGCCGGACATGAGCAAGAATCCGCCGGTGTTCCAGTCGCCGGAGCGGGAGATCGCGATCCTGCAGGCGAAGGATCGCGCGGAAGAGCCGGGGGAGACGACCTGCGAGGCGTCCGACGAGGGCCTGTTTCTGAAGCTCGGCGGCAGGATCGACGAGTCTTATATCGACACAGATTCCACGATCTACCTCTGCGTGGACGGCGAGGATACATATGAGGCGTTCCCCGTGAACATCGAGACGGAGGACGTGGTGACGGACTGCGGCTACGCGGCGTATATCGAGAAGGGCAGGCTGGAAGGCGAGGAGATCACGGTGGAGCTGTATGTGGATACCGACGGGGAGCTTTTGCGGGTGTACCGCACGGAGCTCGACGTGTCGAGATGATCTGTGGAAAGAAATTCAATAGTAAATAAAAAGGCAAGAAAAGGGTAGTGTCAAGCAATCTATGAAAATCTGGAGTCAGAAAAAGGGCTCCGCAGAACCTTGAAAATCGCAGATATAATT